>NZ_AFUR01000006.1:0-746000 GCF_000223355.1 Actinomyces sp. oral taxon 175 str. F0384 | reverse complement strand
GGCGGTGCCGCCCCGCTTGCCGGGTTCGCGCTGGGCCGAGGCCCGCTGCGGCGTCCAACCGGGGGCCTCACGTAGGCTCGCCGCATGATTAACACCAACATGCCCTCCGTCGAGGGCGCCAAGGGCACGAAGCCCACGCTCACCTTCCCCGGGACCGAGGCCCCCGAGGGGCTCCAGGTCCAGGTGCTCGACGCCGGCGACGGCCAGGTGGTCGAGGCCGGCGACACGATTGTGGCCAACTACCTGGGCCAGATCTGGGGCGGCGACGTCTTCGACAACTCCTACGACCGCGGCCAGCCGCTGAACTTCCAGGTCGGCGTCGGCATGGTCATCCGCGGCTGGGACGACGGCCTCGTGGGCCAGCGCGTCGGCTCGCGCCTGCTGCTGTCCATCCCCTCCGAGCTCGGCTACGGCGACCGCGGCGTCCCGCAGGCCGGCATCCGCGGCGGCGACACCCTCGTCTTCGTCACGGAGATCCTCGGCGTCATGTGAGCCAGGCCCACTGAGCCACTGACCGCGCGTTCGCACGGCAGGCGCCCAGGACACTGCACCCTGACAGTGCGTCCTGGAGCCCTGCCGTGCGAACGCGCGTCTGTATGCGGTGCTCCGGGGCGGCGTTCACTGCGCTAGCCTGGGGGCGGCGCGCTCGCGCCACACCCGGTAGCACGAACTGCACGGTCCGGAGGAAGTCCGGATGACGCCGTCGGGGCCGAACCCAGCGACGTCGAGCTCTACGACTTCCTCCTGACTCACGGCGGGGCCCTCATCGACCGAGCCGCTGCTTGTCCTCCGGTACCGGCGTCCAGACCGGTGGGCTCGTCATCTGCCCCACGCCCCAACCCCAAGCGCGCCGCCCGGCAGGCCGCCAAGGAGGCTGCCCGGGCGCGTCCGTCCACCGCTGCACAGGCTGCCCTGGCCGCTGCCCGTGAGGAGACCGCGACCCGTGCCTCCCGTGACCGGAGCAGGCGCCGTCGCCAGAAGGCGGACGAGGACTGGGCGCGCCGTCGTCAGCGGGCCAAGCGCCGTCACCGCGGCCGGTGACGCAAGCCCGGTGTTCCGCAAATCGTGGCGGTGAGCGCGGCCCCCTGGGGGTGCGGGACGCCGGCCCGAGACCGTGCCGGGGGTGGCCTTGGCGCGTCTCAGTGCGTCTCAGCGCGTCTCAGGGACAGGGAGCGAAGCGGCGCCCGGAGCCAACGAGGGCTACGCTATGGCAACACGGCGTCGTGAAGCGCTGGCCACCCCCTGAGGCCGGCTCCTTGCGACGCCGTTCCAGTCCGTCTGCCCGAGAAGGAATCGCTCATGCCGCAGTACCGCAGCGCCACCTCCACCCACGGCCGCAACATGGCGGGCGCCCGTGCACTGTGGCGTGCCACCGGCGTCAAGGACTCCGACTTCGGCAAGCCGATCATCGCCATCGCGAACTCCTTCACCCAGTTCGTCCCCGGTCATGTGGGCCTGCGCGACGTCGGACGCCTCGTGGCCACCGAGATCGAGGCCGCCGGGGGCCTGGCCAAGGAGTTCAACACGATCGCCGTCGACGACGGCATCGCCATGGGCCACGACGGCATGCTCTACTCCTTGCCCAGCCGCGACCTCATCGCCGACTCCGTGGAGTACATGGTCAGCGCCCACTGCGCCGACGCCCTCGTGTGCATCTCCAACTGCGACAAGATCACCCCGGGCATGCTCATGGCGGCCATGCGCCTCAACATCCCGGCCATCTTCATCTCTGGTGGCCCCATGGAGTCGGGCAAGATGACCGCGGCCGACGGCACCACCCGCAAGCTCGACCTCATCGACGCCATGATGGACGCCGCCGACCCCACCGTGACCGACGAGACCATCAGCGCCATCGAGCGCCTGGCCTGCCCCACCTGCGGCTCCTGCTCGGGCATGTTCACCGCCAACTCCATGAACTGCCTCACCGAGGCCCTCGGCCTGGCCCTGCCCATGAACGGCACCCTGCTGGCCACCCACGCCGACCGCGGCGAGCTCTTCAAGCGCGTCGGCCACCAGATCGTCGAGATCACCCGGGCCTACTACGAGCACGACGACGCCTCCGTCCTGCCGCGCTCCATCGCCACCAAGGCCGCCTTCGAGAACGCCATGAGCCTGGACATCGCCATGGGCGGCTCCACCAACACCGTCCTGCACCTGCTGGCCGCCGCCCAGGAGGCCGAGGTCGACTTCACCATGGCCGACATCGACCGCCTCTCGCGCAAGGTCCCCCACCTGGCCAAGGTCGCGCCCTCGACGAACCTCTACCACATCGAGGATGTCCACCGCGCCGGCGGCATCATCGGCATCCTCGGCGAGCTCGACCGCGGCGGCCTGCTGGAGACCACCACCTCCAACGTCCTGGGCACCACCCTGGGTGAGGAGCTCGCCGCCTACGACATCGCCCGCCCCGGCCCCGACGGCGTCCCCGGCTCCCAGGTCAGCGAGGAGATCCGCACCGGCTACCTCGCCGCCCCCGCCGGCGTGCGCACCACCGAGATGTTCTCCCAGGCCTCCCGCTGGGAGTCCCTCGACACCGACCGCGCCGCCGGCTGCATCCGCGACATCGAGCACGCCTACTCCGCCGACGGCGGCCTGGCCGTCCTCTTCGGCAACATCGCCGAGAAGGGCTGCATCGTCAAGACCGCCGGCGTGGACGAGTCGATCCTGACCTTCTCCGGGCCCGCCGTCGTCTTCGAGTCCCAGGAGGACGCCGTCGCCGGGATCCTCGGCAAGCAGGTGACGTCCGGCGACGTCGTCATCATCAGCCACGAGGGACCGCGCGGCGGCCCCGGCATGCAGGAGATGCTCTATCCGACCACCTACATCAAGTCCATGCACCTGGGCAAGGAGTGCGCCTTGCTCACCGACGGGCGCTTCTCCGGGGGCACCTCCGGGCTGAGCATCGGCCACGTCTCCCCGGAGGCCGCAGCCGGCGGACTCATCGGCCTGGTGCGCAGCGGCGACATCATCGACATCGACATCCCGCGCCGCGCCATCTCCGTGCGCCTGAGCGATGAGGAGATCGAGCGCCGCCGCGCCGAGGAGGAGGCCCGCGGCGAGGCCGCCTGGACCCCGCACGTGGACCGCCCCCGCAAGGTCTCCGCGGCGCTGCGCGCCTACGCGATGCTCGCCACCAGCGCCGACCTGGGCGCCGTGCGCGACCTCAAGCGCCTCGGCATCAAGTAGCTCTCAGCGGCCGTCAGGGACGACCAGGGTTGACCAACTGCATATTTGAAAATCGTTGTCACTTGCACCTAGGGTTTGCGTGTGACAATCGTTCTCAGATCGCTGGTGGTGCGATCCGGCAGCACGACGCTGGTCAACGGCGTCGCCCTCCGCTTGGAGCCCGCAAGCCGGACCGCCCTGGTCGGCGCCTCCGGAGCGGGCAAGTCCCTCACCTGCGCCGCGCTCGCGGGCACCCTCCCGGCCTCGCTGGGGGTCGCCGGCTCCCTGACCGTTGAGCCCGATGACGCTGACGCAGGCAGCGACCCGAGCACGAGCTCCCCAGCGGGAGGTGAGGACGGCAGCGTCAACCTGCTGGGGCTGCCCGCCGCCCGCCGCCCCCGGGGCAGCCGCATCGCCCTGGTCCCACAGGACCACTCCACAGCCCTGCACCCGCTCATCGCGGTCGGCCGCCAGATCGCGCTGGCCTCCCAAGCCGCCGGACGCAGCCGGGACGAGGCCCGCCAGCGCGCCACCGACTACCTCTACGCCGTCGGGCTCGACGAGTCCTTCGCCGACCGCGTCCCCGGGCGCCTCTCCGGAGGCCAGCGCCAGCGCGTCAGCCTGGCCCTGGCCCTGGCCGCCGAACCAGCCCTCATCATCGCCGACGAGCCCACCACCGCCCTCGACGTCGTCGCCCGCGCCGAGATCCTCGGGCTCCTGAGCTCTCTGACCAGCCTGCCCCAGGCCCCCGCCCTGCTCCTCATCACCCACGACCTGCCCGCCGCCGCCATCTGCGAGAACATCGCCGTCCTCCACGACGGCGCCATCATCGAATCGGGGCAGACCCGCTCCGTCCTGACCCGCCCCGAGCACCCGGTCACGGCCGCCATGTGCGAGGCCGGCGCCGAGGAGACCATCGACGGGGCCCTGGCCGCAGCAGGAGCCGCCGCATGAGCGGGCTTGAGACCCGTGGACTGAGGCGCTCCCACCCTGGGGCCGGCGGCGAGCGACGAGAGGTGCTGCGCGGCGTGGACCTGCGCCTGGAGCCGGGGGAGAACGTGGCCCTCATCGGACGCTCAGGATGCGGCAAGACGACGCTGCTGCGCGCCCTGCTGCTGCTCGACTCCCCGGGCCCGGAGGACACCGGCGAGATCCTGCTCGACGGCCGCCCCGTACGCCGAGGCGGCGCCCGAGCGCTGCGGGCCTTCCGGCGGGCGGTGCAGTACGTGCCCCAGGACGCCGCCGCCACCCTCCACCCGCGCCGCTCAGTGCTGGCGCAGGTGAGCACCCCGCTGCGCACCCTGGGCGTGGTGCGCGACCGCGAGGAGGCCGTCAGCCGAGCCCGGAAGATCCTGGAGAGTCTCGAGATTCACCGCGAGATCTGGGAGAACCGGCCCCACGAGATCTCCGGCGGCCAGGCGCAGCGGGTCTCCATCGCCCGGGCCCTGGCCCTGTCCCCGCGCTACCTCCTGCTCGACGAGCCGGTCTCCGGGCTCGACCCCGCCCTGCGCCGCCAGACCCTCGACCTGCTCGCCGCCATCGAGGCCGACCCCGACGCCGCCACCAGCGATGAGCAGGAGCCCCCCGCCAAGTCCGGCGCGAGTGGCGAGCCGGAGCCCGCCCCGGCTGTGTCTGGCGCCGTGCCCGCCCCGGCTGTGTCTGGCGCCGTGCCCGCCCCGGCTGTGTCTGGCGCCGTGCCCGCCCCGGCCCTGCTAGTGGTGTCGCACGACCTGGCCGCCGTCGCCCGCGTCTGCCAGCGGGCCCTGGTCATGGACGAGGGCTCCATCGTCGAGGACGCCCCCATGCGCCGCCTCCTGACCGAGCCCGCCCACCCGGCCACCCGCGCCCTACGCGACGCCGTGCCCAGCCTGCCGACCACCACCGACTGACGACCTCCCGACCGATGACACCCCGACCGCTGACACCCCGACACAGGCCCGAAGGAGCTTCCATGTCCTTGCCCAGCCCCGCCGTCACCCGCCGCCAGGTCCTCGCCGCCCTCGGCGTCGGAGCCGGCGCCGCCGCCATCGCCTCCTGCTCGCGCAGCTCCTCGGGCGACGGCCGCATCCGCCTGGCCATGTTCCACGCCCCCGAGAGCAAGCTCAACCCGCTCACCAACGACGGCTCCAAGCTCGTCCGCTGGTCCTGCGCCGAGAGCCTCACCACGCTCAACGCCGACGGCGACGCCCAGGAGCTGCTCGCCACCTCCTGGAAGCGCGAGGGCGAGACCACCTGGCGCCTCACCCTGCGCGAGGGCGTCACCTTCCACGACGGCACCGCCCTGAGCGCCGAGAACGCGGCCGCCGCCCTCACCTTCGCCGCCACCGCCGCCAAGCCGCCACGCGTCCTGGACGGAGTCAAGCTCACCGCGAAGGCCGACGGCAAGGACCTCCTCCTGACCACCGCGGCCCCCGACCCCCTCATGCCGCAGCGCCTGTCCAGCCCCCAGCTCGTCATCCTGTCCCCGGCCGCCTACCCCAGCTCCGCCGACGGCGCCATCGACCCCGTCGGCCACGGCACCGGCGCCTTCATCCTCAAGCAGACCAACGGCTCCTCCGGCGCCACCCTGGAACGCAACGACAAGTACTGGGGCACGAAGGCCACCGCCCCCGGCATCGACGTCACCTACGTTCCCGACGGCGCCGCCCGCGCCAACGCCCTGCGCACCGACACCGCGGACATCGTCGAGGCCGTCCCCGTCGCCCAGGTCGGCAACATCGACAAGAACCTTCTCCACGAGGTGGCCACCCCGCGCACCTCCACCCTCTACCTCAACACTCGCTCCGGCCCCTTCGCCGACCCCTCCCTGCGAGCCGCCGCCCGCAACGCCGTCGACCCCGCCGCCCTCATCAAGACCGTCTTCGAGGGGCACGCCGACTCTCCTGTCGGGCTCCTGGGGCCGGCCGTGCCGTGGGCCGCCGAGCTGCGCGCCTGGAAGAAGGAGACCTACCCCGGAGCCTCGGGTGCGGCCGCCACCGGTAAGGTCCCCGGCGCCACCGCCGCGGGGGCCGTTCCCGCCGGCACCGCCATCACCCTGGCCTCCTACACCGACCGCCCCGAGCTCGGAGAGATGGTCCCCCTCCTGGCCCAGCAGCTCGAGGCCGCCGGCTTCAAGGTCACCCAGGACGTGCGCGAGTACAACCAGATCGAGTCCGAGGCCCTGGCCGGCAAGTTCCACGCCGTCCTTGTGTCGCGCTCCACCGTCCTGGACTCCGGCGACGCCGTCGCCTACATGACCGCCGACTTCTCCTCCTCCGGCTCCTACTCCATGAGCGGCCTGCACGACGAGAAGGTCGACGCCGCCATCTCCAAGGCCGCCGCCACGCAGCCCGGCGACGAGCGCCACAAGTCCATCATGGCCGCCGAGCAGGCCATCCTCGCCTCCGGCGCCGCCATCCCGCTGGCCCACGAGCGCGTCATCCAGGGCGAGGCCGCCGGGGTCACCGGCGCCCAGCGCGACCCGGGCGAGCGCGCCCTCATCACCTCGGCCACGACCGTGAAGAAGTGAGCGGCGTGCTCACCCGGCTCGCCGGGCGCTTGCGCACGGGCGACCTCGTCACCGGCATCTCGCGCCTGCTCGCCCTGGCCTGCCTCGTGGGCCTGGTGGGCATGCTGCCCTGGCTCTCGGGCAAGGACCCGGCCCTGACGATCCTGCGTGCCACCTCCTCCGACCGGGAGCCCACACCGGAAATCCTGGACTCCATCCGCAAGAGCATCGGGATCGACGGCGGCCCCCTCCACGTCATCGGGCACTGGCTGGCCGGAGTGGCCCGCGGCGACCTGGGCCGCTCCTGGGTCTCCGGAGCCGACGTCGGCCCGGATGCCGTGGACGCCTTCGGAGTCTCCCTGAGCCTCATGGCCGCCGCGCTCGGCGTCGGAGTCATCGTGGCCGCCGCCCTGGTCCTGCCCGCCCTGCGCGACGGGCTGCGAGGGAGCCCTCGACCCCGCGGCGGCGGCGCCTCCGCGGTCCTCATCTCCCTGCCCGAGTACCTCCTCGCCCCGATCCTCATGCTCGTGCTGGCCGTCTACCTCAGGATCCTGCCGCCCTTCGGGTGGGGCAGCCCCGAGAAGGTCATCATGCCGGCCCTCAGCTTGGGCCTGCCCACCGGCGGCTACCTCGGCGGACTCGTCTCCGACGCCGTCACCGCCACCTTCTCCGAACGCTGGGTGGCCACCTGGTCCACCGCCGGCATCCGCGGCCGAACCCTGGCCGGAGCCGTCCTGCGGCGGGCCCTGGCACCACTGACCGGGCAGGTGGCGCTCGTCGTCGTCGCCCTGACCGGCGGCGCGGTCGCCGTGGAGAAGATCTTCGCCATCCCCGGGCTGGGGCGCGAGCTCCTGGACGCCGCCTCCGCCCAGGACGTGCCGGCCCTCC
This sequence comes from Actinomyces sp. oral taxon 175 str. F0384, assembly GCF_000223355.1. Classification (NCBI taxonomy): domain Bacteria; kingdom Bacillati; phylum Actinomycetota; class Actinomycetes; order Actinomycetales; family Actinomycetaceae; genus Actinomyces; species Actinomyces sp. oral taxon 175. The sequence goes on along the minus strand of NZ_AFUR01000006.1, from coordinate 738,460 downwards.
AGGCCCAGATCCTGCTGCTGCTCGCCCTGGCACTAGCTGCCGGCGTCATCGCCGGAGCGGCCCGGCGCCTCCTCATGGGGCGGGCCGCCGGGGCGGGCGGGCTCACGGCACCGCCCCCGGTGGAGCACCCGGGGCGAGCCGCCCGCGTCATCGCCGTCAGCGGTGCCGCCCTGCTGGCCCTCATGGTCGCCGTCGGGATTCGGCGTGACCCCTACGCCGTCGTCGCGGACAAGCTCGCACAGCCCAGTGCCGCCCTCCCACTGGGCGCCGACTCGCTCGGGCGCGACGTGCTGGCGCGGGTGGCTCACGGGGCCGTGTCCACCGTGAGCGGCGCCGTCATCGTCACTGTGGTGTGCTTCATCATCGCCATGCTGGTGGGACTGGCACCGCGGGCGGCCACGGGGTTCATCGAGGTCGCCAACGCCGCCCCGCCGATCCTGGCCGGCCTCATCGTCGCCGGCGTGTCCGGGCCCAGCGCCACCGGAGCCGCCATCGCCGTGGCCGCTGTCGGCTGGGCGCCCCTGGCCTCCCACGCCGCCGGGCTCGTCGCCGAGAACCGGCAGCGCCCCGACGTCCTCCTCGCCTCGGTCCTGGGGGAGGGGCGCGTGCGGATCACCCTGACCCGGGTCCTGCCCGCCGTCGTCGGCCCCCTGGCGCGCCACGCGGCCCTGAGGCTGCCGGGCAAGGCCCTGGCCCTGGCCGCCCTGGGGTTCCTCGGCCTGGGCGCCCAGAGCCCCGCACCGGAGTGGGGACTGGTCCTGTCCGACGCGCTGCCCTACATCGAACGGGCCCCCTGGGCTGTGGCCACGCCCGCCGCCGCCCTCGTGGTCCTGTCGATCACGTCCGTCGCCGCCTCCCGCAGCATGCGGCGCTGAGACCGCGGAGACCGCTGGGGCCGCTGAGGTCTTGTGGCAGCGGCCCGGCTCCGGCCGGGCCCAGGCCGGGCGCGAGGAGCTACGCCGTCGGGCACAGACAACAAGGCGGGCGCCAACCGCGCGATGGGTTGGCGCCCGCCTCATCAGCGGACCGGAACCTCAGCCCTCCAGGGCGTGGAGGCGGTCGATCGGGGTGGAGACGGCCTCGCGGGCGCGCACCACGGCCTCCTCATCGGGGGCGTCGTAGAAGCACAGGCACTTGACCGTGTCCTCGCGCACATAGGTGCGCAGGAAGCTCACCTCCGGCACCTGGGCGTACTTGGGGGAGTTGGCCTTCTTGCGCGCCAGGTAGGTCTCCATGGAGATCTCCTCGGGGATGTCCCACTCCACGAGGTAGTCGGCCTTGCGGGCCAGGGCGCGCACGTCCTCCAGCTCGGCGCCCACGAGGCGGACCTCGTCGGGGCCGGTGACCTCGGCGTCGGCCGCAGCGGACCGGACGGCCTCGGTCAGGGCGGCGACGTCGTCGGAGCCGAGCTCGACGATGGTGAAGATGCGCTCGTGACTGGCGGTGACCTGCGACTCCAGGACGGAGGCGCCGGCGGCCTCAACGGCCTGGGAGACCTGCGCGATGAGGGCCTCGGCGGCCTCGCGCGACGGGGTGGTGGGGACGAGCTCGAAGAGCTGGAGCGACATGGCGGCTCCTTTCCGTAGGGTGTGCGTACCAACCTTGCGGTCCAGCCGAATTATTCCCGCCGGCTCCGGTGAACTGAGGACGTGCTCGCTCTGCGGACTCACATAGGTATGAGTGTTTCCAGCTATAGGCAGGCGTGGGAGGTGTTGGCCGCCTGTGCTGGCGAGAGCCTCCTTCCGGTCCTGCGTCCAGTTGTGCATCGGCGGGGTCTTGGCACCTCGGGTGCGCCGGCGTGCTGAGCAAGGTGGCCTGACGGCTTCGCCGATCCGGTTCGTGAGGCGATCGGCCTGAGAATGTCCAAAACGGATACAAAGGCCCGAAACGGGGTCAAGGCGTTAGACAAGAACCGCATGATTCCAAGGTTCTATCAGCTACCTGATCGAGCCGCAGGCTCCTTTGTATCCGTTTTGGACATTCGGAGCCCTTCATCGTGATCGGCGCCTTGCCCGTTACGCTGTCACTCGTGAATGAGCTCGACAGCGTCAGCAGCAACGGAACTCCAGCCTGGGACAGCGCCCGCTACCTGCGGGAGATCCTCAAGGCCCCCGTCTACGAGGCGGCCGAGCACACGCCCCTGCAGGAGATGCCGTCCCTGTCGGCCCGCCTGGGCAACACCGTTGAGGTCAAGCGCGAGGACCTCCAGACCGTCCACTCCTTCAAGATCCGCGGCGCCTACAACGCCATGCGCTCCCTGAGCCCGGCCGAGCGCGAGCGCGGCGTCGTCACCGCCTCGGCCGGCAACCACGCCCAGGGCGTGGCCCGCTCCGCCGCACTGCTGGGAATGAGCGCCATCATCGTCATGCCCACCGTCACCCCCCAGATCAAGGTTGACGCCGTTCGCGCCCTGGGTGGCGAGGTCCGCCTCCACGGGGACAACTTCGACGCGGCCAAGGCCGAGGCCACCCGCCTGGCCGAAGCCGAGGGCCTGTCCTACATCGCCCCCTTCGACGACCCCCGCGTCATCGCCGGCCAAGGCACCATCGGCCTGGAGCTCATCCAGCAGGACGCCCACCTCGACCGCGTCTTCGTGCCCGTGGGCGGCGGCGGGCTGGCGGCCGGCGTCGCCGTCCTCATCAAGCAGCTCATGCCCGGGATCAAGGTCATCGGCGTCGAGCACGAGGAGTCGGCCTGCCTCAAGGCCGCCCTGCTGGGTGGGGAGCCCATCACCCTGCACCACGTGGGTCTGTTCGCCGAAGGGGTGGCCGTGCGCCGCATCGGAGAGGAGACCTTCCGCATGTGCCGGGCCCTGCTCGACGACGTCGTCACCGTCTCCTCCGATGAGACCTCCGCCGCCGTGCGCGATATCTTCGACGACGTGCGCGCCATCTCCGAGCCCTCCGGCGCCCTGGCCCTGGCGGGGCTCAAGCGCTACGTCGCCGAGCACCATCTGTCCGGCGAGCGCCTCGCCTTCATCCTGTCCGGCGCCAACCTCAACTTCCACCAGCTGCGCTACATCTCCGAGCGCAGCGAGATCGGTGAGCAGCGCGAGGCCATCCTCGGGGTCACCATCCCCGAGGAGCAGGGCTCCTTCCTGCGCTTCGCCTCGGTCCTGGGGGCCCGCTCGGTCACTGAGTTCAACTACCGCCTCTCCGCGGCCCGTGCCGAGACCGACCCCGCCCGCATCTTCGTGGGTGTGCGTATCGCCCGGCGCCAGGAGCGCGCCGAGATCGTGGCGGACCTGGAGGAGGCCGGCTATGACGTCATCGACCTCACCGACGACGAGCTCGCCAAGGTCCATGTGCGCTCCATGATCGGCGGGCGCGCCACCCCGGGAGTGCCCGAGCGCCTCTTCTCCTTCCTCTTCCCCGAGTCGCCCGGAGCGCTGGCTCACTTCCTTGAGGTGCTGGGGACCCGCTGGAACATCACCCTGTTCCACTACCGCACCGACGGCGCCGACTACGGCCGCATCCTGTGCGCCTTCGCGGCCGGGTCCGACGATGTCGAGCTGACCGAGCACATGGACCGCCTCGGCTACTCCTACAACGAGGAGACCGCCGACCCCGCCTTCCGCTTCTTCCTGGCCCGATAGTCCGTGACGAGTTCGCGGCTCCATGCGCCCTCACCGGAAGGGCGGGGAGGGGGCATTGTGGCCGGTATCATGCAATAAGGGGGAGTTCGTTCTGTCGAAACTCCCATAAGGTTGTTGGTAAATCAATTGTCGCGGCCGGGCACGCCATCGGAGTCTTCGCCTGACGCTGACACCCCGCCCCGGCTCATCTCGATCAGGAGAGAAACATGACCCGTCTTGCCGTCGTCGTCGGTTCCGTCCGCCCCAACCGCGTGGGTGGCGCCATCGCCCAGTGGGTGGTTGACCAGGCCAACGAGATCGAGGGCGTTGAGGCCGAGATCGTCGACATCGCCTCCTTCAACCTGCCCCTGTTCGCCGAGGAGATCCCCCCGCGCATGGCCGTCCCCAGCGACCCGGCCGGCGCCGCCTTCGATGAGGCCCTGAAGTCCTTCGACGCACTGATCTTCGTCACCCCCGAGTACAACTTCTCCATCCCCGGCGCCCTGAAGAACGCCATCGACTTCCTCCAGCCCGGCGCCGTGGCCAACAAGGGCGTGGGCGTGGTCGGCTATTCCTACAGCGTCGGCATCCGCGCCGTCAGCCACCTCCAGCAGATCCTCCAGGGCATGGGCGCCACCGTCGTGGCCTCCAACGTGTTCCTGTCGCTCAACACCGACTTTGCCGACGGCGCCTTCTCGCCAGCCGCTTTCCACGACGCCGAGGTCCCGGCCATGGTGCGCGACGTCGTCGCCCACTCCGACGCCCTGGCCTCCCTGCGCTGAGGACGTCGAGCTCGGCCGGTTCGGCTGAGCCGGAGGACGCCAGTCCATCACGTTGCCGTCGGCGGTACCTGCGGGTGCTCCGGCGGCGACGTCGTTCGTGCCGGGGATGCCGGGACGCGCTTCGGCGGGTGGGTAGGGTTTCCCCCATGACTGAGCGCAGCGAGCGAGACGGTTCCCGCCGGGACGACAGGGGCGGACACGGCGACCGCGGTTATCGGGGAGGCTCCGGCGGCGGAGGGGGCCGCAGTTACCGGGATGGCGACCGCGGCTACCGGGGTTACCGGGGCGGCTCCGGCGGTGATCGCGGAGGAGACCGCGGCTACCGGGATGGCGAGCGAAGCCGTTCGCGCCGCGTCTACGACGACGAGCCCCGCGACGGCCTCCTGGCAGATCTCGTCGGCCACCTCCACGCCCTGGACGGACGCTCCTACGCCGCCTACAAGGCGATCGTCGGACGCTACCGGGCGCCCGCCGGCTGGTTCCTGCACATTGACCGCGTCCAGTCCGACCCCTACGCCCCGCCCACGCGCATCCACGTGGACGTGCCCACCGACCTGTACGGCCTAGAACTGCTCGACGAGGCCGACCTGCTGGCCGATGCAGACCGCCGCCTGGCCGTGGGCGACTTCCTCACCCGCGAGCTGCACGCGGGCTTCCGCGGCACGGCGCTGTCCATCGCCTCCCCGGGCCAGGAGATCCTCCAGCGCTCCAGCATCATCCTGCGCCCCGAGGAGAAGAAGGAGGGGACCGGTTGGGTGCTGGAGGTCCGCGCCCGCCTGGCCCTGCCCGCCCAGGGTCGCTCCATCCAGGGCCACGAGGCCTCCCGGATCGTGGGGCGCGACCTCGTGCGCGAGCTGGAGGAGGCCATGGACCTCACCGGCGAGCGGGGCGATCGGCTCGTGCGCCACGTCGCCACCCTTGAGGACCACCGGGCCCTGACCGCGACGGTGGCCCGCAACGGCTGGGTGGCCTTCCTCGCCGACGGCTCCGTCCTGCCGCGCCGCTCCGGGGTGAGCGACGATCCCCTGGACGGCGGTGTTCCCCTCCAGGCCCCCGAGTCCATGGCCGCCACGGTGGAGCTCCCGCACGCCGGGACAGTGCGCGGCACTGTCGTCGAGGCGGGCGTCAACGTCATCGTCGGAGGTGGCTACCACGGCAAGTCCACGCTGTTGAGCGCCATCGAGCGCGGTGTCTACCCGCACGTGCCCGGGGACGGGCGCGAGCTCGTCGCCACGGTCCCCGACGCCGTCAAGGTGCGGGCCGCCGACGGGCGCGCCGTGACCGGCGTCGACCTGACCCCCTTCATCTCCCACCTGCCGGCCGGGCGCGACACCGCCTCCTTCACCACCCGCAACGCCTCGGGATCCACCTCCCAGGCCGCCTCCATCATCGAGGCCGTCGAGGCCGGCGCCACGACGCTGCTGCTGGACGAGGACACCTCCGCCACGAACCTGCTCATCCGCGACTCGCGCATGCGTGAGCTCGTGGCCGCCGAGCGCGAGCCCATCACGCCCCTGGTGGACCGCATCACCGCGCTGTTCCGCAGGAGGGGCGTCTCCACGGTCATGGTCATGGGCGGCTCCGGGGACTACCTGGACGTGGCCGACCGGGTCCTGCTCATGGACGCCTACCACCTGCGCGACGTCACCGAGCAGGCCCGCCGGGTCGTCGCCGGCCAGCCCCGGCCCCTGACCGGCCTGGAGGACTTCGCCGCGCCCCGGCAGCGCGTCCCCGAGCCCGCCCCGCCGCGCACCCGCCGGGGGCCGGTGCGCACCCGCACCCACGGCACCTCCACCCTCATCCTGGACCGGGAGGACATCGACATCTCCGACGTCGGCGGCGTCACCGACCCGGGGCAGGCCGAGGCCATCGCCTACGCGTTGCGCGCCCTGCTGGAGCAGCGCTTCGACGGGGTCTCCCCGCTGCGCGAGTGCCTGGACGACCTGGAGGCCCTGCTCGATGAGGAGGGCCTGGACGCCCTCACCGACGAGCGCGAGCGGCCCGCCTTCCTCGTGCGCCCCCGCATGGTCGACGTCGCCGCGGCCGTCAGCCGCTACCGCAAGCTCGAGCTGGCTGGCCGGGGGAGCGAGGACTGACGATACGCCCCTGACCGCTGGCCTCCCGCCCGCACACTTCGACCGAATCTTCAGAATCGACCCGGAGCCGCGTCGATTCTGAAGATTCGGTCGAAGTGATCGGCGATCCCGGTGTCCACAACTGCGTCGTCGGCACCCCGTTTCCACAGGACGGCAAGCGCGCTGAGTGAGGGCTGGGGCGTTGCGGGCAGCATGGGGGCATGACCACCGCGATCTCCTCCCCGCCCCTGTCCGACGGCGAGACCCTGCGCCCGCTGATGTGGAACGAGACGGGGCTCGACGGCGCCGCGTGCGCGCGCCCGGACCTCAGCCGCGACTGGCTGCGCGTCGCCGCCGGCGTCTACGCGCCCCGCGCGGCCTGGCAGGAGGCTGCATGGATGGAGCGCTACGAGCTGCTGCTCGAGGCGGCGCACCGGAAGTACGGTGACGAGCTGGTGCTGGCGGGCGCCTCCGCCGTCGCCGCCTACGGGCTGCCACTGGTCGGGACGGTTCTGCGCCGGGTGGAGGTCGTGGGCGGGCACCCCGGCCGGGTTCGGACCTCTTTGCTGAGGCGCCACGTGCGGCGCCCCGGCACTGAGGTCGTCAGAGTGGGCGGGCATCTCGCCGTCGCACTGCCGGACGCGCTCATTGACCTGGCTCGGTGGAATGGCCTCATGGCGGGAGTCGCCGCCATGGATGCGGCCCTGCACGACGGACTGTGCTCCGCGGAGGCCCTGGAGGAGGCACTGGCCCGTCTGCCCGAGACGGCAGGTGGCGGCCCTCGTGCTCGGCAGGCCGTGCGTCTGGCCGACGGCCGCTCCGAGTCGCCGGGCGAGTCGATGTCCCGCGTGCGCATGTGGGAGCACCGGCTTCCCCAGCCGGAGCTGCAGGTGAGTGTGCGGGTTGGGTCGGAGCTCTACATCCTGGACTTCTACTGGCCGGATCATGGGGTGGCCGGGGAGTTCGACGGTCGAGTCAAGTACCGGTCGGCATCCTTCGGGCAGGACCCGGAGGATGTCGTGTGGCGTGAGAAGCTCCGGGAGGACGCGTTGCGAGCCTCGGGCCTGGCGATGGCCCGCTGGACATGGGCGCAGGCCTGGGGCGATACCGGAGCGCAGATGCTGCGGCGGCTGGCCGCTGCCGGGGTCAGGCCCACTGGCCGACGCTGGTAAATCCTCCCACGCTTCGACCAAAACTTCAGAATCGACCCGGAGCCGCGTCGATTCTGAAGATTCGGTCGAAGTGAGTGGGTCGGCGGGGGCTGGTGGGCGCTGTGCGGCTGCGCGGTTCGCGCTAAGCGGCTGAGCCGGCTCGGTACTCGGCGCGGTACTCGCTGGTGCGGGTGTGGATGAGACGGGGGATGGAGATGGTCTTGTCGAAGCTGCCGTCGCGGTAGCCGGCCTGGAGATTGAACAGCACCATGAGCCGCAGCGCCATGGGATTGCTCGTGCGAGCCACGCGCCGCAGCGTGGAGACTGGCATCTTGCGCAGGATGCCCGCGATCTTGCCGGCGTCACGCCAGTTGGCACGCACCGCCGGAACGTTGAGACGGTTGAGGGCCTCGACCTCGCGCAGGAAGAAGTCGGCGCCCTCTCTCTCAGCCGCGCGCCACCAGCCGGCGCGGTAGGTGGCCTCGAGCTGCTCGACGGCGTCGCACAGGGCGTCGTAGTCGACGCCGACGACCTCGGTGCGCAGTTCCTCGGCCCGGATCCGCTCCAGAGCGGCGTGCGCCAGCGGCAGGATGGCGCGGGCGACGGCGTCGACGGCGTTGTTGCGGGTGAGGCGGTCCGTTTCCGGCAGGGGCTTGCCGTCGCGGGGCAGGTGCGCGTCGACCTCCTCCAAGTGCGCGACGGAGGTGCGCAGGTCGCCGGTGAGGCGGGCGGTGGAGCGCGGGACCCCCATGGCGATGAGCAGCTCGGTCGCGGCGCGCCACTGGAAGTCTGTGTCCTCGGACCAGTGGGGCTGCGATGCCTCCCCCGCTGGAGACCGGTCCAACGGGGTGCGAGTCTGCTGGCTGCTCATAGGGGTTGAGCCTCCTGTGGTGCGCAGGGAAACAGGTCAGGAAGTCGCGGGCGCTCGCAGCTGGGAGTGCTGGCCGGCGGCCGGGGGACAGCATCTCAAGACAACGTGTGAGAACGCTGGTGATTGACCCGTCAATGGCTGGGGTGGTGTCCTCAGGCCGGGGCGTCGTCGGGGGCCAGGACGTCGGTCTGGGCGGGAAGGTCCGTGAGGCCGACCGGGCAGGTCACCCCGTTGGGGCCGTGGTTGCAGTAGCCGCCGGGGTTCTTGTGCAGGTAGGCCTGGTGATAGTCCTCAGCCAGGTAGTAGGGGCCGCCGAACTGAGCCGGCGCGTCCGCGGCGTCCTCAATGGTGGTGACGCAGGTTCCCAGGCCCAGGCGGGTCAGCTCGCCCTGGAAGGCGTCGCGGATCTGCACAGCCGCCTCGCGCTGGGCTGGCGTCGTCGTCCACACCGCCGAGCGGTACTGGGTGCCGACGTCGTTGCCGTGGCGGTTCAGGTGCGTGGAGTCGTGGTTCTCCCAGAAAGTCCGCAGTAGGGTCTCCCCGCCCTCGCCGCACACGGCCGGGTCGTAGACGACGCGCACCGTCTCAGCGTGACCGGTCGTCCCGGTGCACACCTCCTGGTACGTGGGATTGGGTGTTTGGCCGCCCATGTAGCCCACCGACGTCGAGACGACGCCGTCCTGGCGCCACAGGATCCGCTCCACCCCCCAGAAGCAGCCGGCCGCCAGGTAGATGACCCGACTGCCCTCGGGCCACGGCCCGTCCAGGGGCGTCTCCAGCACCGGGTGGTCTCCGGGGGTGGGCAGGACCGGCGTCTCGCGGCCGGCCGGCGCCGATCCGCTGAGCGAGTGACGAAGGGCGTTGAACATGAGGACACCGTACTGCGGCCGACCCCTATTCCCGCCCGCGCTTCACTGACCGCGAGGAACGGTCGGGGCGGAGGGACAGGTGCGGGTGTCGGTCAGGCTCTCGGTGAGGGCTCCGACCCGGAGCTGTTCAGCTCGAGCTGGGTGAAGGCCCTCTCGCGCCAGTTGAGGAAGCTCTGGAACCCACCGGTGAGCAGCGCCTGAAGCTCCTCGCCGCTGTTGACGCCGATGATGTCCTGCTCCTGATCCTCCGCGCTCATGTCTTGCGTGATGACTCGCAGATTCTCGGCCGTGTGGTTCCCACGCGGGACGACGAAACTGGGGCATCCTTGAGGGTTGACGATCATGAAGCCCGCCGAGATGCACAGATCAAAGATGAAGTCGCACTCACCGGAGGTGAGGTGGGCATGCCCGGTCCCGGCCGTCATCGCCTCATCCTCCTCGAGCACATTGGAGAAGTGGAAGTCCTGGAGCCCATCGACATTGATGTCGGAGCCGTCCTCGTTGAGCAGCGTTGCGGATGATGACCGGTCTGCGCTGGAGGGCGGGAAGACCTTCATGTGCATTCGACGCCGTTGCAAGAACTCCTGCACGCCGTCGCGATCCGGATCGACGAGTCGGTCTCCGTCGATCTTGTACAGATAAAGAGAGAAGCCCATGGGTGGATACGTCCCGTCCGTGGTTGGATTCCTCGTATCTACGGGATACGCGTATACTCGTACTTTAATGCGGCTTGCATTTCCTGCCAACTGTTGGCCACAACAATCTCAATCTCACCTCGGTCTGCATCATCCCTCACCTCTTGCGGCAGTTGGTCGATCCGGTGATTCCCGCCCGGGATGACGAATAGTAGGGGGACGTCCACGTGAACGAGGAGGAAGTTCGTTGAGACGCACAAGTCGTAGAGCAGTTCGCACTCGTCATCGCTGAGATGGGCGTGTGCAATGAAAGCGCTCAGCTCCGAGTCGTGAATGGAGGGGTCGGAGAGGATGAGATCTCGTGGGTAGCCGTCGTCGAATAACAGTACCGAACCGTCTGCGTTCGTCAGGTGTGTGGTGTCGCTGGAGTGTGTGCTGCGCTGAAGGCTTAGTCCTCGGCGCTCAAGAAAGTCCGACAACCCCCGCTTGTCGCCCCCGATGCTGCGTCCGTCGCTGAATCTGTAGAAATACATTGCATAACCCACAGAACTCTCCTTGCGTCATCTCGACGTCTCAGGGGTTGATTGTTTTCTTGGGTATCGTAGGATCTGGGCCGGGCATTTCTCGCGGCGCCCAACGGAAATTCGGTGGGGCTGCGCGAAGAATGCCCGGCTCGGTGGAAAGAGGAGCGGAAAAGGGGGTCAGACCCGCTCGACCTTGACGATCTCGGCCTGGATCTTCCGGCCGTTGGGGGCCTCATAGGAGACGGTGTCGCCCGCGCGGTGCCCCATGAGGGCCTGCCCCAGCGGGGCGTCGGGGGAGAAGACCTTGACGCCGTCGGGCACGTCCTCGGTGATCTCCTGGCCGCCCAGGGCGAAGACCTGCTCCTTGCCGGCCACCTTCGCGGTGACGATGGTGCCGGCCGAGACCGAGCCGTCGTCGGCCGCCTCGCCGATCTGGGCGTTCTCCAGGGTCTCCTCGAGCTGGATGATGCGCGCCTCGTTGAGCCCCGCCTCCTCGCGGGCGGCGTGGTAGCCGGCGTTCTCCCGCAGGTCACCCTCCTGGCGGGCCGCCTCCACGCGCTGGGCGATCTCCTTGCGCTCGGTCGTCTTGCGGTGCTCAAGCTCGGCGGCCAGCCGGTCGTAGGCCTCCTGGGTGAGCCAGGTGCCCTGTGACTGCTCGGACATGGGTCCTCCTTGAATGACTGGTGATGGTCGCTCGGCAGCCGACGGGTCACCTTGCGACGACGACACCCGGCGGCTCCTCGCGGGGCCGACCGGGTTTGAAGCGCGAGTCTACGCCGCAGCCTGAGGGAATGCTGTGCGGTTGGCGAAAGATACTGGAATACTCCGGGGCTGGGGTTGGGCGGCGGGGTGGGCGAATCCGTGCCGGCCCGCCTGATCGACGTCGTCGCAGGGGTTGGGGGAGAGGGGTGGACAAAGTAGTCGGCTCGACGGCGTGGCGGGCCGCCCACCGGGCCCAGCAGCCTCCGTGGCCGCCTCGCTCAGTCGGCCGTCCCCGCTAGCGCAGAACCGCCAGGAAGCAGGCCACGCACTGGCAGGCCCACGCGGCCACGGTGCACACGTGGAAGATCTCGTGGAAGCCGAACCAGCGCGGCGAGGGGTCGGGAGTCTTGCGGGCGTAGACCACGGCGCCCAGCGTGTAGGTGACGCCGCCGGCCACCAGTAGCCACACGATCGCTGGGCCGCCCGCCCGCCAGAACTGTGGCAGGAACCAGATCGCCACCCAGCCCAGAATGATGTAGAGGGCGGTGGTGAACCAGCGCGGGGCGTGCATCCACAGCAGGTTCGTGGCCGTGCCGATCGCCGCTCCCGCCCACACGATCCCCAGGACCAGGGTGGTCGTGCGCGTCGGCAGCAGCGCCGCCGAAAGGGGCGTGTAGGTGCCGGCGATGAGCAGATAGATGTTCGCGTGGTCGATCCGCCGCAGGGTGGCCGCGACCTTCGCCGGCCAGTGCCCGGTGCCGATGTGGTAGACGCCGGAGTTGGCGAACAGCAGCAGTGAGCACGTCAGGTAGACGGCGCAGGCCCACTTCAGGCCCGCTCCCGGCGCCAGCACCGTCAGCACGATGCAGGCCGCCAGGGCCAGCGGTGCGGTACCGGCGTGGATCCAACCGCGCAGCCTGGGCTTGACGGAGGCGATGACGCCCTTGGCGCTCATGGACGTGGAGCGGCGCGGGGCCTGCGACGTCGAGGGCGATGTCGGTGACATGGGCGTGAGCGTCCTTCTGGGTGGTGTGGAGTGGGAACGGGTTGATGCTGAACCTTACGACTCCGTAGGTTACGTGACCGTAGGTTGCGGTGGTAGCGATCCGGACGGCGATGTGACACGGCAGGCATGGTGGCCTGCGTCGGCAGGTTCCGCGGCCGCCGTCGTCAGAGCCGGTGCGGTCCGGCCGCCTGGCACGCCTCCGTTGTGCCCCGGCAACCCTGGGTGAACCTGATGGCCGGATTTGACCCGGCTGTTAACCGGCTCGTCCAGCGCAGGAGGGGCCTTGCGCGATAGCGTTGGAGGTGGCCCCGAGCCGTCGGGCCCCGTCCCCCAGCAACCCCACCGAGGAGCCCCGAGGAATACGGCATGGCAGGCGACAACCTCCTCTACGACATCTACGAGCGCCGGCTGGCTGCGCGCATCGACCCGGCCACGGTGCCCCACCACGTGGGTGTCATCCTCGACGGCAACCGGCGCTGGGCCAAGTCCATGGGCTTCGGGGCCGCGCAGGGCCACAAGCGCGGCGCGGACAAGATCGAGGAGTTCCTCGGGTGGGCCGAGCAGATGGGGGTCCAAGTCGTCACCCTGTGGCTGCTGAGCACCGACAATCTCTCCCGCGACCCGGCCGAGCTCTCGCCCTTGCTGGACATCATCGCCCACGCCGTCGACGAGCTCGCCGAGACCGGCCGCTGGAGCCTGCGCCTCGTGGGCGCCGTCGACCTCCTGCCCGAGCCGCTGGCCGAGCGCCTGCGCGCCGCCGTCGTCCGCTCCCGGCCGTCGAGCGCAGAGGCCTCTGGGGTAGGTGGGTCGGCGGACGAGGCTGTCGAGACCGCTGAGGCCGAGGACCGGCGCATGCAGGTCAACATCGCCGTCGGCTACGGGGGGCGGCAGGAGATCGCCGATGCTGTGCGTGAGCTGCTGCGCGAGCGGGCCGCCGCCGGGGCGAGCCTGGAGGAGGTGGCCGCCTCCCTCAGTGAGGAGGACATCACTGAGCACCTCTACACCAAGGGTCAGCCCGACCCCGACCTGGTCATCCGCACCTCGGGCGAGCAGCGGCTCTCCGGGTTCCTGCTGTGGCAGTCGGTGCACTCCGAGTACTACTTCTGCGAGGTCAACTGGCCGGCCTTCCGGCGCGTGGACTTCCTGCGGGCGCTGCGCGACTTCGCCAGTCGGGAGCGCCGCCTGGGCCGGTAGCCGCCTCATCACGTGACTGAATGACGTGGCCGTCGGGGGCTGTCCTGGGGCCTTAAGTGTCACGGATGGCGACTTTTCCGCCTGTTCTGCGGCCGCTGTTTCTCGGGCGTGCCGTATAACCGCTGGTCATAGGGTTTCGCGGGTCGCCGCATCGAATGCCTGCACAGTGAATAGTCGCCCGTAGTGACACATTGCGGGATCTCAGGCAGGATGGCTCCCTGGTCCGGGCGCCGCCCGGCCTGGCTGGTGCCCCGGCCCCGGCGCGCGTCGACTCACCTGACGCCCCGCGCCGTTGAGCCGCGTACGCCGGCACCTCACGCACCGACGCGCACGCTGCCAGCGACACGCGCCGGCGTGCCCGCGGTCCCAAACGACAGGATCCTCGTGGCCGCACACCGCACCTCCGCCTCACACCGCTTCGCCTCCGGGAAGACCCCGGCCGCGGGTGAGGCCACCTTCGCCGACCTCGGCGTGGACTCAGACCTCGCCGCCGACCTCGACGCCCGCGGCTTTACCACGCCCTTCCCCATCCAGGCCGCCACCCTGCCCGACACCCTCGCCGGGCGTGACGTGCTCGGCCGCGGCCGCACCGGTTCGGGCAAGACCCTGGCCTTCAGCCTGCCGCTGGTCCAGCGTCTGGCGCAGCAGGACAAGGCCCGCCCCGGCCACCCCATCGGCCTGGTCCTGGCCCCCACCCGTGAGCTCGCCCTCCAGATCGCCGAGGTCATCGAGCCCCTGGCCCGGGTCGTCGACATGGACGTCACCACCATCTTCGGCGGGGTCTCCGCCAAGCCCCAGGAGAAGGCCCTCAAGGCGGGGGTCGACGTCGTCGTCGCCTGCCCCGGCCGGCTCCTGGACCTCATGGGGCAGGGACTCGTCAGCCTCGACGAGGTCGAGATCACCGTCCTGGACGAGGCCGACCACATGGCCGACCTCGGCTTCCTGCCCAATGTCCGCCGCATCCTGCGCGCCACCCCGCAGCGCGGCCAGCGCCTGCTGTTCTCCGCGACCCTGGACAACGGCGTGGACACCCTGGTCAAGGAGTTCCTCCACGACCCGCTGCAGCACTCCGTGGACCCCTCGACCTCGCCCGTGGACGCCATGACTCACCGTGTGTGGATGGTCGCGGACAAGACCGCCAAGGACGGCATCGTGCGGCGCCTGGCCTCGGGGGAGGGGCAGCGCATCCTGTTCACCCGCACCAAGCACCTCGCCCGGCGCCTGGCCCGCAAGCTCGTCCAGGCCGGGATTCCGGCCGTCGAGCTGCAGGGCAACATGAGCCAGAACGCGCGCGAGCGCGCCATGCGGGCCTTCTCCACCGGACAGGTGCACGTCATGGTCGCCACCGACATCGCCGCCCGGGGCATCGACGTCTCCGGCGTCGAGCTCGTGGTCCACGTCGACCCGCCCGCCGAGCACAAGGCCTACCTGCACCGCTCAGGCCGCACCGCGCGCGCCGGGGCCGCCGGCAGCGTCATCACCCTGGTCCTGCCTGAGCAGAAGCACGATGTGCAGGTCCTGCTCAAGAAGGCGCGGATCCGCGCGGACATCGAGCGCATCCGTCCCGACGACGACGCCGTGTCCGCCCTCGTGGGGCAGGTCGCCGAGGCCGTCGCGCTGGAGGACATGCCCGAGGGTGTGGCCATCAAGGGCGGCAGCCCCAGCGGTCGGGCCTCCACCGGGCGTCCGGGGCACGGCCACGGAGAAGCGGGGCGCGGCCGGTCCGGTCGCGGGGCCAAGGGTGGTCAGGGCGGCCGGGGTGGCCGCAGCGGGGGAGCGCGCGGCGGGAATGCGGGGCAAGGCGGGCGCAGTGCGAAGCGACGTGGCGGAAGCGGCGAGCAGGGTGCCGGGCAGCCCTCCGGCCGGGGTGGCCGCAGCGGCGGCTCCCGTGGACGTGGAGGCCGCGGTCGCGGGGCCAAAGGAGGTCAGGGCAGTCAGGGCGCTCCCGCCTGAGACATTATGCGAGGCGGTATTCGGCGTGAGGTCTTGGGCATTGACGATGTCGCGTCACGAGTTGCGCGCCCCATGTCTGTGTCGGTGAGTGGCGCCGGTGGTACGGCGGTTCAGCCTCAGCTCCGGCCGAGCGGAACCGGGATGCCGGTGCTACCGTCGAGTGGCTGACGGCGATCGGGAAGGTGGGTGGAGAGCGTGGTGGCGCACCTCTCGCGGCGAGCCCTGACTGGCGCGATGGCGGGCATCATCCTGGCCGGCTGCGCTTCTCGGGGTCCGCAGCGAGCGGCAACGCACTCGACTCCGCCGCCGTACCTGCGCTCGCGCGGGGCCGGCGCTGCGCCAAGCCTGCGGCCGACGTCGGGAGACCTGTCGGTTCCTGCCGCGTTCTCCTACACCGACGATGAGGACGAGACCTCCGACTGCATCTTCTACGCGACCACGGGAGCGCCGGTCGGACTGGTCGTCTACCTCGACGGCGACGGGCAGTCCTTTCACAGCCAGGGGAACCAGGATCAGGACGAGAGGTCCCGCGGTGGCCTGGCCGGTGCCGGGGGAGTTGTCGAGGCGGCGAGCGCTCGCGGGTACGACGTTGTCTCGGTGCGCGCTCCCGGAGACGACGGAACCTGGTGGCTGGAGGATCAGGACGGCAAGGTCCACTACCTGGAGCAGGCGCTCGACTACGTGGTCGCCGAGTGCGGCGCCACCACGGATCGGGTCTGGCTCGTGGGCTACTCCGGCGGCTCGGAATTCATCAGCCAGTGGTTCTTCCCGGCCTACGCCGAGCGCATGGCGGGCGGGGGCTTCCTGCTCTTCGGGGGCGGCGACGCGCCCGAGGGGAAGATGGCCTTCTCCTCAGGCACCAAGGAACGGCTCTGGCTGAACTGGGTCACCGGGACGCGCGACGTGCCTGCCAACAGCCTCGACGGATTTGACGGCAGCGGGCACGCCCGCAACAGCCTGGCCTACTACCGCTCGGTGGGCTTCGGCCATATCTGGAGCGAATGGCCCGACGACGACCACGGCAGCATCACCGAGAAGTTCGGCAGCTACGTCGGTCGCGTGCTCGACGTAGCTGCCGAAAACGGAAAATGACCAAGCTGCCGCGGAGGCTGGATGGTGAGTCTCCGGAGCAGTCCGCGATCTGCAAGGTGCGGTCCTCGTGCCTGGGTGTGTCACTGTGGCAGAGTGAGTTGTGCCGTCCTCGCTGGTCGCGGCATCCGCCCCGTGTGGATCGGTGCCACCTGCACTCACTGGATCCCAGCAACCATCACGCAGTCTGAAACCATATGCCGGCAGGGCAACAGGCTAGTGCCGCTGTGGCGCCCCGGGCACGAGTAAGGCCCCGACCCCTGGTGGGGCCGAGGCTGGCGGGGTACCCCCTGTGGGGCTCGAACCCACGACCTTCGGATTAAAAGTCCGCAGCTCTGACCAACTGAGCTAAGGGGGCGCACCGACGGCCGGAAGCAGAGTCCAGACGCCATCGGCAGGGGCCAGCATAGCCGGACAACCGACCGCCGTGTCGAACCGGCCTCGCCGTCGGCCGGAAGTGAACCCATGGGGGAGCGCCCACGCTCCCGCGAGACAATGGGGCCGTGCGTCGTCGCCGGCGCGCCCGCACCGCGTGAGGAGTCCCCATGGCCCGCCAGTTCCACCGCCCCGCCCGACTCGACCCCGAGGCCGCCGAACAGATCGAGGGCAGCACCGACACCGCCGTCGCCTCCGAGCTCGCCCACCGCGCCGCCCAGGCCCTCATCGGCGGCTTCCCCGGCACCGAGACCGAGGATGACCCCATCACCCGCTCCGGCATCGTCGCCGCGGTCGCCACCAACGGCATCGACGATATCGCCGAGCTGTGGGCCGACTCCCCGGCCACCACCCTGCCCGGCACCCTGTGGCGCCTCTTCCTCGTGCGCGAGTGGATCCGCCGCGACCCCGAGCTCGTCGCCCGCCGCTACGCCACCGTCATCGACCTCACCGAGGCCGACGACGCCACGAACGCCCGCCTCGAGTCCGCCCTCGGCGAGGCGCGCCCCGTGCCTTCCCCGACCGACCTGCGCGAGCACCTCGACGCCGTGCTGGCTGGCAGCGTTGAGGGCTCGGTCACCGAGATCGCCCCACTGCTGAGCGCCACCGCCGGATTCCTGCGCGCCCTGGCGGCCGGCTCCAACCCCGTGTGGATCGAGGACGACACCGACGAGCTCGCCGACCGCGTCACCCGCCGCGACTCCGCCCTCCTGGCCACCGCCGACGAGCTCACCGACGCCGCCCGCCGCGCCGCCGCCGGCCTCCTCGACTGAGAGGGCCTTGCGCAGGGGCGATCCGGGCGCGAGATGTCCAAATCGGATACAAAGGCCCGAAGTGAGTGTGTGAAGGTAGATCAGAACCGCATGATTCCGCGGATCTGTTGAAGCCGTGAAGAGTGCGCAAGCTCCTTTGTCTCCGATTTGGACACGATTGGCGAGATCATGCGCGCTTCGTGGGACGAGACGTGGGGGAGCGCGCAGCGGGGGCGCTGTCTCAGGTGGCGGGGTCGCCTATCGGCCGCGAGTCCCGAAGATCGGGCGTGAGCTGCGGCGCCTCGCATATTCGCTGAACTGGGGCGGACCCCGCCCCACAAGGCCGCCCGGACGTGGGACCATGTGGCCATGACCAACGACGCCCCCCACTCCGCCCCCACCCCGCTCTCCCGCTTCCTGGGCGGGTGGATGCGTCACCCCAGCCCCCAGGAGCCCGAGCAGGTGCCCGACGACGCCGAGGCGACCGAGGCTGCCGAGACTGTTGAAGCCGTCGAAGCCACTGAGGCCGCCGAGTCGGCGGTCTCGCCCGAGGCCGCGAGCACCGACGGGCCGGCCGCCTCCGCCATGGTCGCCGGCGCCGACACCCAGGGTGAGCCCGACGCCACCCCGGCCGCCCCCGGCGATTCCTCCACCGGTGACGAGGCCCCCGTGGGGCAGGAGGTCACCGAGCGCGCTGGCGACCCGGCCGACTCCACCAACCCCACCAACCCCGACGACCCCGAGGGTGCCGAGGAGGCGGTCGAGGAGGAGCACGTCATCGAGGTCGCCGACCCGCGCGACTTCGCCGACGACTCCGGCCCCCAGTACGAGGACGAGGACTTCGACGACATCGTCGACGGCGAGGCGGCCCCCGCCCCCGGCCCCATCGGCACGGCGACCCCCGCCATCGCCCCCTCCTCCATCACCTCCGCCAGTTCGCACTCGGCCCCTTCGGCCGCCGAGGCCCAGGCGGAGTCGGCCGCCGTGGCACCGGGGGACCCGGGTCTGCCCGCTCCCGGCAGCGCCCTCAGTGCGGGCCCCGCCGCCGGCTCCGGCAGCGCCCCCTCCGCAGCCTCCTCACTGAGCACGGCCGGTGCGGCCGGTGCCAGCGCTGCCGACGCCGCGGCCTCAGCCGCCTCCGCCGACACCGCCCAGGTGGACCCCGAGGATCTCCTGCCGCCCCTGAAGTCCTTCAAGAACCGCTTCATCGACCGGGAGCTGACCTGGCTGGATTTCAACGAGCGCGTCCTGGAGCAGGCCGAGGACCACACCCTGCCCCTGCTGGAGCGCGCCTGGTTCCTGTCGATCTTCTCCTCCAACCTGGATGAGTTCTACATGGTGCGTGTCGCCGGGCTCATGCGCCGCATCAAGGCCGGCATCACCCCGGTGCGCGCCTCCGGCCTGGACGCCCACCAGGTCCTGGCCCAGGTCACCAGCCGCACCAAGGAGCTCACCGCCCGCCAGGCCGCCCTCTTCCAGGAGGACATCCGCCCGGCCCTGGCCGAGCGCAACGTGAAGATCCTGGGCTGGGACGAGCTCAACTCCGACCAGCAGGAGCGCCTGACCCGCTACTTCCGCCACCAGATCTACCCGGTCCTCACCCCGCTGGCGGTCGACCCTTCCCACCCCTTCCCCTACATCTCGGGCCTGTCCCTCAACCTCGCCGTCATCCTGCGTAACCCGCGCAGCGGCAAGGAGCACTTCGCCCGCATCAAGGTGCCTGACTCCCTGCCGCGCCTCATCCAGGTCCCCGGCCGCGAGCTCGACGCCGCGGACAAGGCCGCCGGCTGCGCCGTCATCCCCATTGAGATCGTCATCGGCCAGCACCTCGATCACCTCTTCCCGGGTATGGACATCCTGGAGCACCACCTCTTCCGGGTCACCCGCAACGAGGACCTCGAGGTCGAGGAGGACGACGCCGAGAACCTCCTCAAGGCCATGGAGAAGGAGCTCGAGCGGCGCCGCTTCGGCGACTGCGTGCGCCTGGAGGTGGAGGACACCATCTCCTCCTTCACCCGCCGCTACCTGGTGCGCGCCCTGGGCCTTAAGGGCGACGACGTCTTCGAGCTCCCCGCACCCCTGGACCTGACCTGCCTCAACCAGCTCCACGACCTGGACATCCCCGACCTGAAGTACCCGCGCTTCGTGCCGGTGACGGCCGCGGGCCTGGCCGCCTACGAGTCCTCCTCCGCGCCGGACGTCTTCGCCGCCATGCGTGAGCACGACGTCCTGCTGCACCACCCCTACGACTCCTTCTCCACCTCCGTCCAGGAGTTCGTGGCCCAGGCCGCCGCCGACCCCAAGGTCCTGGCCATCAAGCAGACCCTTTACCGCACCTCCGGCGATTCCCCGATCGTGGACGCCCTCATCGAGGCCGCCGAGGCCGGCAAGCAGGTCGTGGCCATCGTCGAGATCAAGGCCCGCTTCGACGAGGAGGCCAACATCTCCTGGGCCCGCAAGCTCGAGCGCGCCGGCGTCCACGTCGTCTACGGCATGGTCGGCCTCAAGACGCACTGCAAGCTGCTGCTGGTCGTGCGCCAGGAGTCCGACGGCCTGCGCCGCTACTGCCACGTCGGCACCGGCAACTACCACCCCAAGACCGCCCGCGGCTACGAGGACCTGGGGCTGCTGACCTGCGACCGCGATGTCGCCCAGGACCTGACCACCCTGTTCAACCAGCTCTCCGGCTACGCCCCGCGCGCCCGCTTCCGCCGACTGCTCGTGGCCCCCCGCGGCCTGCGCGACGGGCTCGTGGAGCACATCGAGCAGGAGATCGCCAACCACAAGGCCGGCCTGCCCGCCTGGATCCGCATCAAGGTCAACTCCATCGTCGACGAGACCGTCATCGACGCCCTCTACCGCGCCTCGCGCGCCGGGGTGCCCGTCGACATCGTCGTGCGCGGCATCTGCGGCCTGCGCGCCGGCGTCGAGGGCCTCAGCGAGAACATTCGCGTGCGCTCGATCCTGGGGCGCTTCCTGGAGCACTCGCGCATCTACGCCTTCGCCGGCGGAGGCCAGACCGAGCTGTTCATCGGCTCGGCCGACCTCATGCACCGCAACCTCGACCGCCGCGTCGAGGCCCTGGTGCGCATCACCGACCCCGCCATGGTCGAGGACCTCGAGTGGCTGGTCACCCACTGCGCCTCCGACGACGTCGCCTCCTGGCACCTCCAGCCCGACGGCTCCTGGGAGCGTCGCCTCCTCGACGCCGAGGGCAACCGCCTCGAGGACATCCAGGACAGCCTCATGGCCCGGGCGCGCTCGCGCGTCAAGGGCCGGCACTGAGACGGCCGTGCCATGAGCCCGTCCAGCAAGAAGAACCGGTCGCGCGAGACCGTGAAGGCCGCTGGCGCCCTCGTGTGGCGTGAGAACGGCAAGCACCTCGAGGTGCTCCTGGTCCACCGTCCCCGCTACGACGACTGGTCCATCCCCAAGGGCAAGGTCGAGCCCTGCGAGTCGGTGCGCACCTGCGCCGTGCGCGAGGTTGCCGAGGAGACCGGCGTCCAGGTCATCCTGGGCCAGCCCCTCAGCCGCGTGCACTACAAGCTCGCCGACGGCTCGCGCAAGGAGGTCCACTACTGGGCCGCCCGCGTCGCCCCCGAGGCCTCGGCCGCCGTCGCCGCCCGCTGCGCCGTCAAGCCCGCCTCGACCAAGGAGATCGACGCCGTCGAGTGGCTGCGCGTGGGACAGGCCCGCAAGCGCCTGACCTACTCCTACGACCGCGACCTGCTCGGCGAGCTCGTCGACCTGTGGGAGGACGGCAAGCTCGACACCTGGACCCTGGTCCTCGTGCGCCACGGCCGCGCCGTCAAGCGCTCCGTGTGGAACCGCCCCAAGGAGCGGGACAAGGAGACCGACGAGACCACCCGCCCCCTGACCCACGACCAGGGCGAGACCCGGGCCCGCGCCCTCGTCCCGATCCTGGCCGCCTACGGGGTGGGGCGCGTCCTCACCAGCCCCTGGAAGCGCTGTGTGGACACGGTCGCCCCCTACGCCGCGGCCGCGGGCCTGGACCTGGAGACGGCCGGGGCGCTGACCGAGATGGCCCATGCCGAGAGCCCCAAGGGCGTGCGCTCCGTGGTCAAGAAGGTCCTGCGCGTGCGCGAGGAGCCGACGGCGCTGTGCACCCACCGTCCCGTCCTGCCCACCATCATGGAGGTCGTCTCCCAGTACGCCCCCGGCCGGCTCCTGCGCTCCGTGCCCGACCGGGACCCCTGGCTCAAGACCGGCGAGATCCTCGTGGTCCACATGGCCCGCCGCCCCCGAGGCAAGATCCGGGCCGTCGCCATCGAGAAGCAGCGCCCCGTCCTGTCTGAGGGCCGCTGACCGATGCCGTGGTTACTCAGGCTGCGAGCGGGACCTGCGCCATGCCAGGAAGGCGAGGACGTCGAGGGCCAGGAGGCTCAGCAGTGAGGCGTGCGCGGCGAACCAGAACGGTGTGGCGTGGGGCAGCAGCTGGCTGGGGTCGAAACCGTGCTCCTCGGCACGGTTGACCGCCGCGGTGTCGGCATTGCTCCACAGCACGAAGAAGCTGATGACCGAGGCGTTGAGCGCCGCCAGCACGGAGAGGAACGCGGGGCGTGAGGAGATCGTGAGGTAGTGGTCGTGCGTCATGTCGATGTCCTTCATCTGAAGCAGCCGTGTCCCCACCACCGTATCGAAATATGACGGTCCTCATAGGGATCGTTTACCAACCGTTTACCCCGGTCACCCGGAACCTTCATCCGGGGCGCCTATCGTGACCGCTGCCTGACAATCACCCGGTATCCGACTGGACCCCCGACCCCCTCTGACTGAGCGAGGAGAGCCTGTGCTCCTGACCCGTCGCGGCGCCCTGGGCGCCCTGAGCGTGGCCACCCTGACCGCGCTGACCGCCTGCGGGCGCGACGCCGGCGCCGCCGACCCCAACGCCTCCAGCGACCTGGTGGGGGAGATCCGCGGCGCGGGCGCCACCTCCCAGTCCGACGCGCAGGACGCCTGGATGAACACCTTCATGGGCGCCAACCTGCGCGCCACCGTCGACTACGCCGGCGGCGGCTCCGGGGCCGGGCGCACCAAGCTCGTCGAGGGTGCCGTCGACTTCGCCGGCACCGACACCCCCATGACCGCCGACGAGATCAGCCGGATCGGCGGCGCCGTCGAGCTGCCCCTCTACATCTCGCCCATCGCCGTGGCCTACAACCTGCCCGGCTTCACCGGCGAGTCCCACGTCAACATGACTGGCGAGGTCCTCGCCAAGGTCCTGTCCGGGGCCATCACCCGCTGGAACGACCCCGCCCTGGCCGCCCTCAACCCCGGCGCCGCCCTGCCCGACCTGCGGATCATCGTCGTGGGCCGCTCCGACGACTCCGGCACCACTAAGGCCCTGACCACCTACCTGGCCACCGTCGCCCCCAAGGCCTGGCCCCACGAGCCCGAGGAGACCTGGCCGCTGCGCGGCGGCCAGTCCGGCGACGGCACCGCCGGCATGATCCAGACCGTCTCCGCGGCCACCGGCACCATCGGCTACGCCGACGCCTCCAAGGTCCCCGCCACCCTGGGAACCGTCGCCGTCGGCTCCAACGGGGCCTACGTGCCCGTCTCCGCCAAGGCCGCGGCCGCCGCCCTCGATGCCGCCACCCTGGGCTCCGAGGCCGACGAGACCCGCCTGCTCTACCAGCCCAGCCACGATGCCGAGGGCGCCTACCCCATCGTCCTGGTCTCCTACCTCGCCGCCCGCCTGCGCTACGACGACGCCCGGATCGCCGCCGTCGTCAAGGCCTACCTGCGCTTCGCCGCCTCCACCCGGGGGCAGGATGTCTCCACCAAGGCCACCGGCTGCGCCCCCATCACCCGCCAGATGCGCGAGAAGATCAACGCCGCCATCGACAAGATCGCCGCCTGAGGCCGCCAGGCCCGACGCCGCACGCAACCACATGACCAGCCAGCACCCACCCGCCCAGCCGCCGCCCCAGACACCCCGAGGAGGGTCAGCCGTGGCCAGCACCACCGCACCGCCGTCGTCGCCGCCCCCAGCGGGCACCGCGACCGCCTCCAGCAGTGCCGACGACGCCATCATCCAGCCCGGCAAGGCCCCCGGGCAGGCCGGCAACCGGATCTTCACCGGCCTGTCCTTCGGCGCCGGCACCTTCATCATGGTGGTCCTCGCCCTCGTGGCCGCCTTCCTCATCCGGGAGGCGCTGCCGGCCCTGACGGCCTCGCGCGAGACCCTGGAGTCGGTCTCCTTCATGCGCGACCGCAGCCTGTGGGGCTATGTGGCCCCGCTCGTCTTCGGCACGCTGCTGTCCTCGACCATCGCCCTGGGCGTCGCGGTGCCGCTGAGCATCGGGGTGGCCCTGTTCATCTCCCACTTCGCCCCGCGCCGCCTGGCCCAGGCCCTGGGCTACATGGTGGACCTGCTGGCCGCGATCCCCTCCGTGGTCTTCGGCCTGTGGGGCTTCCTGTGGCTGGTGCCCCTGCTCGACCCCATCAACACCTGGCTGAGCGAGCACCTCGGCTTCATCCCGCTGTTCGCCGACTACACGGCCCCGGCCAAGAACATCACCACCGCCTCCCTGGTCCTGGCCGTCATGATCCTGCCGATCATCACCGCCACCATCCGCGAGATCTTCCTCCAGACGCCCACCCTCCAGGAGGAGGCCTCCCTGGCCCTGGGCGCCACCCGCTACGAGATGATCCGCCAGGCCGTCCTGCCCTTCGGCCGCTCCGGCATCATCTCCGCCTCCATGCTGGGGCTCGGGCGCGCCCTGGGGGAGACCATGGCCGTCCTCATGATCCTCTCGCCCGGGATGGGGCTGAACCTGCGTGTCCTCCAGGCCGGCCAGCATCAGACCATCGCCGCCAACATCGCCTCGCAGTTCCGCGAGGCCTACGGATTGAGCGTCAACGTGCTCATTGCCACCGGCCTGGTCCTGTTCATCATCACCTTCGCGGTCAACTCCCTGGCGCGGTGGATCATCGCGCGCCGCTCCGAGTTCTCAGGAGCCAGCTGACATGACGCCCACGAACACCCCCGAGCCCCCCCGCCGACGCCGCTCCCCGACGGTACGGCCTCCCGCCCCGCCCCGGCCGCCGGTACCGTCGGCGCTGCTGGTTCCGCAGGCGAGACCGGCGCCCCCGCGCCCAAGTCCCTCAAGGCCGCGCTCGCGGCCGCCGAGGCCCCGGCCGCCCCCGTCGACCCCCTGGCCGATCCTCCCACCATCGAGGGCGTGCCCCTGACCTCCTACCGCCTGCCCGACTGGTTCATCTGGGCGGCGCTGGGAGCCGCCTTCGTCGTCGTCGGCGGGATCGGCCTGCTGGCCGGATGGAGCATCGCCGCCGTCGTCGCCCTGACCGCCGTCGTGTGGGTGGTGGGCGCCACCGCCGTGTCCTGGGTGCGCGAGGGCGAGCGCTGGGGCCGCAACACCCTGGTGACCCTCCTCATCTACCTGTCCTTCGCCGTCGTCATGGTGCCGCTGGTCTCCCTGGTGTGGATGGTCCTGTCGGGCGGCTCGGCCCGCTTTGGCTACGACTTCCTGACCACGAACATGCGTGGCGCCGACGCCTCCAACGGCGGCTTCTACCACGGCATTGTCGGTACCCTCCAGATCACCGGGATCGCTACCCTCATCTCGGTGCCCCTGGGGCTGTTCACCGCCGTCTTCCTCGTGGAGTACAACGGCGGCTGGATCGCCCGGGTCATCACCTTCCTCGTCGACGTCATGACCGGCATCCCCTCGATCGTGGCCGGGCTGTTCGCCTATTCGATCTTCCTCATCGCGGCCGGTCCCCGCTAC
This sequence comes from Actinomyces sp. oral taxon 175 str. F0384, assembly GCF_000223355.1. Classification (NCBI taxonomy): domain Bacteria; kingdom Bacillati; phylum Actinomycetota; class Actinomycetes; order Actinomycetales; family Actinomycetaceae; genus Actinomyces; species Actinomyces sp. oral taxon 175. The sequence goes on along the minus strand of NZ_AFUR01000006.1, from coordinate 713,073 downwards.
CAGGCCGGCATCATCGGGGCCGTCGCCTTAAGCGTCCTCATGACGCCGGTGGTCATCCGCGGCGTGGAGGAGATGCTCAAGCTCGTCCCCTCCCACCTGCGCGAGGCCTCCTACGCGCTGGGCGTTCCCAAGTGGCTCACCATCGTCAAGGTCGTGCTGCGCACCGCGGTGGCCGGCATCACCACCTCCGTCATGATCGCCATCGCCCGCGTCATTGGCGAGACCGCCCCGCTGCTCATCACCGTGGGCCTGACGATCCGCACCAACACCAACCCGCTGGACGGCTCCATGTCCACCCTGCCGGTGCTCGTCTACGACCAGTACTCCCGCGGGGAGGCCGCCGCCATGGAGCGGGCCTGGGCCGGGGCGCTGACCCTCATCATCCTGGTCATGCTGCTTAACCTCGCGGCCCGCCTCATCTCCAAGTACTTCAGCCCCAAGGGCGGCCGGCGCTAGCCCGGCGGAGCCGCCGGGACCACCGCGCCTGCAGCGACCCCAGCGCCCCCAGAGCCCTCAGCAGTCCACCTCAGGTAAAGGAACCGACGTGTCCAAGCGCATCGACGTCATCGGCGAGAACATCTACTACGGCGACTTCCTGGCCGTGAAGGACGTCAACGTCGTCATCGAGCCCAAGTCCGTCACCGCCCTCATCGGCCCCTCCGGCTGCGGGAAGTCCACCTTCCTGCGCACCCTCAACCGCATGCACGAGACCATCCCCGGCGCCCGCGTCGAGGGCCAGGTCATCGTCGATGGCGTCAACCTCTACGGTCCCGGCGTCGATGCCGTCCAGGTGCGCCGCGCCATCGGCATGGTCTTCCAGCGGCCCAACCCCTTCCCCACCATGTCCATCGCCGAGAACGTCCTGGCCGGCGTGCGCCTCAACAACCGCCGCATCAAGAAGTCCGATGCCGACGACCTGGTGGAGGCCTCCCTGCGCGGGGCCAACCTGTGGGACGAGGTCAAGGACCGTCTGGACCGGCCGGGCCTGGGACTGTCCGGCGGCCAGCAGCAGCGCCTGTGCATCGCCCGCGCCATCGCGGTCAAGCCCGCCGTCCTGCTCATGGACGAGCCCTGCTCCGCCCTGGACCCCATCTCCACGCTCGCCATCGAGGACCTCATCTCCGAGCTCAAGACGGACTACACGATCGTCATCGTCACCCACAACATGCAGCAGGCCTCGCGCGTGAGCGACATGACCGGGTTCTTCAACCTGGAGGCCACCGGCAAGCCGGGGCACCTCGTCGAGTACGACTCCACCGACAAGATCTTCTCCGCTCCCAGCCAGCAGGCCACCGAGGACTACATCTCGGGCCGCTTCGGCTGAGGATCGAGGGGCCAGGTGTCACGAATGGCGACTTTTCAGGCCGCCCGAGGCCGGTCCGAGCGCACCTTGATTCACGTTTGTGCAGGTCAGTGGGTGACACGTCGATCGGGGAGCTGGTGCCGCGCAGGTAAAAGTCGCCCGGAGTGACACTTTTGGTCGCCGTGCGTGACGCGGCGGTGCGACACGAGGGGGAAGCGGGCGACAGGCCGCTGGGGAGAGAGGGAGGACGTCGGGCCGGAGAGCGCCAGTCGGCGCGAATGCCGCTCGCGGCGGCTTGAGTTGGAGCCCGGGGCCCGTCACGGCCCGACGCCGCCCACGAGTCTACAGGGCCGGGCTGCGGGCCGCGGCGGTGTCCACCCAGTGAATCCACCCGGCGGTCGGGCAGACGTTTGCCCCTTGGCTGGGCCGGCCCGGGCCTTCTCAGGCTCCCCGGGGCCGGCGCGCTCAGGCGTCCTCGGGGGCGTCCAGACGGTAGCCGACGTTGCGCACCGTGCCGATGAGGTTGTCGTGCTCGGTGCCCAGCTTGGCGCGCAGGCGACGGATGTGCACGTCCACCGTGCGCGAGCCGCCGATGTAGTCCTCGCCCCACACCTCGTGCAGGAGCGCGTCTCGGGTCAGGACCCGCCCCCGGTTGGCGGCCAGGAACTTCAGCAGCTCGAACTCCTTGTAGGTCAGGTCCAGGATCGTGCCGCGCAGTCGGGCCGTGTAGGCGGTGACGTCAATAACGAGGTCACCCACGTCGATGCGGTCGTCGTCGGCCTCGTCCACGACCGGGACGTGGGCGCGCAGCAGCCGCAGCCGGGCCGACAGCTCGGCGGGCTTGGCGCCTGCCATGACGAAGTCGGCGGCGCCCCAGTCGATCTGCACCGCGGCGGCGCCTCCCTCCTCCACAATGAGGATGATGGGCGGGCAGTCCATGGGGCCGGTGAAGAGCTGGCACAGGGCGCGAGCGCGGGTCAGGTCCCCGCGGGCGTCGATCATGACGACGTCGGCGCTGTCCACCTCCGCGTAGGAGGAGGGCATCGGGGGGAGGCACTCCACCGGGGAGTCGAGGAAGGCGGTCGCCGGCAGGACGTCAGTGGCGTCACTCTCACGAGTGAACATGATGATCCGCAAGGCTGCTCCTTCCGTGGCTCGCGACCAGGAACCGCTGGCGCAGTCGAGCTGAGCAGCGGCGATACTGTTGGGACAAGTCAACCACACCTGGTCGCAGGCGGAATCTCCTGGGGCAACGACTGTCCGGATAGTGACCGTCCGCGAGGAGTGTGGGGCGGGGCCGCAGTGAGGTCGCAGTGGGCCCTGCGGCCGCCCGGGTGTGGGACGATGCGTGCTGTGACTACCCACCACCGACGAGCCCAACCGGCCGCGCGCACCCGCAGAGCCTCCCGCGGCTCGCGCCATGACTCCCATGCCGCAGCCGTTCCGACGGCCGCCGGTGGCGCGTCGGACTGGGCCAGCGTCATCGGCCCGGGCGACTCCCACGCCTCGGCAGGGCCTGACGGTTCGGAGGCAGCCGCGGCCTCGGCCGGCTCGGATGCCTCCGGCGAGACGGCCGCCTCCTCCGACGTTCCAGAGGCGGCCCGCTCAGCCGACTCAGGTGACACTGCCGACCTCGCCGAGGACTTGGGCTACGCCACCCGTCGCGCCTCCAACCGCCCCAAGGAGCCGGGCCTGGTGGACCCGGCCTGGACCCGGCTCGCCTTCGCAGGCGTGGTCCCGCTGCTGCTGGCGGTCGGCTCAGTGCTGCCCGGCTGGGTGAGGCTGGCCCTCGTGGCTGTCCTGGTGCCGGCCGCCGCACAGGGGTGGCCCGCGCTCGTGCGCGCCCGGCACGACCTGGGCGGCACGATCGTCATGACGATCAGCGGACTGTCGGCCGCCGCCAGCGTCTACCTCCTCGACGACATGGGGGTTGCCGGCCTGGTCATGGCCTTCTCGATCCTGCTGGCCTTCGTCGGCCAGATGCTGCGCCGCGACGGCCGGCACAACCTGGTCGAGGACCTGTCCTCAACGGTGGCCGGCTGCCTCGTGGCGGTCTCCGGCTCGGCCTGGTGCGCCCTGGAACCGGGACTGGCCGACCCGGCTATCGTCGTGCCCACCTGCCTGGCGCTGTTCGTCGGCGCCGTCCTGACCGTCCTCAACGTGCGCGCCCGGATGCTGGAGGCCCTCACCGTCACGGTGCCGGCCCTGTTCGCCGGCGGCGCCGGCTACGTGCTGGCCTCGGCCGGCTTCTTCGGCCTGTCCCACATCAGTGCGACCGCGGCCCTGCAGAGCGCCGTGGCCTGCGTGGCCGTCGGCTTCGTGGCGGGGGTCCTCATGGCTTCGGGCAACCGTGTCCTGTGGACCCACCGGTGGGTGCCCGGTGGGCGGGCGGCGGTGGCCTCGGCGCTCGTGCCGATCCTGTCGGTCGGCGTACCGGTCTACGCCATCGCCCGCCTCCTGGGCGGCTTCATCGCCGGCTGAGGGCGGCCGACCGGCCCCGCGAGGTCCCGAGAACGCCGCGTCACGGCGGCCGGATGTCCAAATCGGATACAAAGAGACTCCGAGGCCCAGCGGTCACGCGAAGGAGCCGCAGAATCATGCGGTTTCGTCTGGCGCACTCAGTGCTCCTCACCGCCTTTGTGTCCGATTTGGACACGACAGTGCCGATCCTGCCCGGATCTGCGGCTCCAGAGCACGCCGGAGGCTCAGGGCGCCGGCGGATCCGCGCGGCCCGAGCGGGCGGCGCGCGTGATGCGGGCCGGGGAGACGACGTAGGCTGCGGGCATGGCATTCACGCTTCCTGACGACCTGGCTCCCGAGCTCTACCCGCTGGCCTGGCTGGCCGGCACCTGGCGCGGCTACGGCATCCTCACCTATGGCGAGACCGTGCCTGAACAGGCCGTCTACCAGGAGATGACCTTCGACCACGACGGTGGCCCCTACCTGCGCCAGACCACCACCATCTGGACGGTCGACGCCACCCGCTCCAAGAACCTCGATTTCGAGATGCCGGGCCTCCAGGGCGCCTCCCTCCTGGCCCCCGCCCAGATCTGGTCCACCGAGACCACTTACTGGCGGCCCGTCGGCCAGGAGCAGCCCGACGGCGCCGAGACCGCTGAGCCCGCCCAGGACAGCACTGACACCTCTGACACCACCAACGCCGCCGACACCAAGGGCTCCGGCGGTCCGCTCATCCCCGTCACCCAGCTCGAGCTCGTCTCGGCCGACCCCGCCGGCCACGTCGCCGTCTGGGAGGGCTGGATCCAGGGGCCGCGCGCCCAGGTCGGCACCCAAGCCGTGGGCCGGGCCCGCACTGCCGTCCCCGTGGAGGAGATGACCCGCATGTTCGGGCTCGTGGGCGGTGACCTCATGTGGACCCAGGACATGGCCGCCTTCGGTCGGAGCGAGGTGACCACTTACGCCTCAGGCCGCCTCGGCCGCGTTGACGACGTGAACGACCCCGCCGCCCAGCCCGGCTCCGCCCTCGACCCGGCTGAGCCGGAGGGCGAGTCCTCCACCTCCTCCGCTCCCGCCTCCGACGACGCCGAGCCGACCGCCTGATGCGCCCCTCCCCGCTGCTGAACCGCCCCGGCGCCGTCGCATCCGCCCCGGAGGACCCCGACCAGGCCGTCCCCGCCCACCTCGGCGACCCCGGCCGCGAGCAGGCCGCCCTGGCCGAGGGGCGCGCGGTCTGCGCCCTGGCGCGCGACGTCGTCACTGTCGCCGGGCCGGACCGCCTGAGCTGGCTGACCACACTGTCCAGCCAGGTGCTCACCGGCCTGGAGCCCGGCGACGGAGGCGCGGAGACGCTGCTCCTCGACGCCCAGGGCCACATCACCCACGCGCTCGCGGCCCTCGACGACGGTCGCACGCTCTGGCTCGTCACGGAGGCCGGCAACGGCGAGGCGCTGGCGACCTTCTTGGACTCCATGCGCTTCATGCTGCGCGTCGAGGTGACTGAGCGCCCCGACGTCATGGTGTTGGGCGCCCTGGGGGAGGGCCTCGAGGCCCTGGTCCAGGCGGCGCGCGACACCGCGCCGGACGCCTCCGATTCACCGGCCGAGGCCGGTGACGCCGGGCCTCAGGGCTCGCTCATCGGCCTGTGGCGCGACCCGTGGCCGGGCGTCGTCGAAGGCGGCACGAGCTACGACGTCGGAGCGGACCGGCCCCATCCCGGTGAGACCTACCGGGGCGGTTTTGTCCTCGTGCCCGCACAGAGCGTGAATGCTGTGGTGAGCACCTTCCTCGCCGCCGGGGAGGGGCGGCGCCTGGCCGGCGCCCTGGCCTGGGAGGCGCTGCGCATTGAGGCCGGCCGACCCCGCTGGGCCCGCGAGGCCGACGCCCGCGCGATCCCGCACGAGCTGGACTGGCTGCGCACGGCCGTGCACCTGACGAAGGGCTGCTACCCGGGCCAGGAGACGATCGCGCGCACCCTCAACCTGGGCCGGCCTCCGCGCCGCCTCACCGTGCTCCAGCTCGACGGCCTCGTCGGCGACCTGCCCCAGCCGGGGGCGAGCGTGCGCATGGGGGAGCGGGCCGTGGGCGCCGTGACCTCCGTGGCGCGCCACCACGAGCTCGGCCCCATCGCCCTGGCCCTGCTGCGCCGCGCCGTGCCCGCGGGCGAGCAGCTGACCGTGGAGATCACCGAGGTCGACGAGGCCACCGGCGAGACCATCCCGGTCGGGAGGGTCGACGCCGCCCAGGAGGTGCTGGTCTCCCCCGAGGGGCGCGCCCAGGCCAGTCCCGCCGAGCGTCCCGGCGCGGAGCTGCGCAAGGGCCTGCGGCTCTGAGCCGTCCGGTCGTGCCCCGGATCCCGGGCGCTCCCGGGACGGCTGCTCTGGGACCCGAGCCCGATGTCTGCCGGGATGGTTGGGGCTGCGCCAGCGGCCGGCAACCGTCTGACTGCCGGCCGCCGTGTGAGGCCACCACTGTTCTCGCTGGGCGTGGCCGCCTCTCTGGGATCGGTGACCGGCGACCGGTAGCCTGGGGCGCGTGAGTGTCCTTTATGCTGTGTCATTCTTTCTCTCCGAGGCGGTCAGGTGGAGCTGGATCGCCGCCCAGTTCATCTCCTTCGTCATGGGGGTCTGGGCGCTGATCGACTCCCTGATGCGGCCCGCGGAGCACTACGCGGCGGCCGGCAAGAACACCAAGCGATTCTGGAACGTGGTCAACGCGGTGGGCACGGCGGTGGTTGGCCTGCTCGGGGCCGCCTCGATGTTCGGCCTGCTGGGCGTCGTGGCCAGCGCCGTCTACCTGGTGGACGTGCGCCCCGCCTTGCAGGCACTGGCGCCGGTGCGGGTGCGCTCCTCGATCCGCATCCCGGGGCGGGCCTCGCAGCGTCGGCCGGGGCGCGATGGGCGCGGCTGGAGTGCTGGTCGCTGATGCGCGCCGTCATTCAGCGGGTCAACCGCGCGGCGGTCCGGGTCGACGGCGAGGTGGTCGGCGAGATCACCCGCCCTGGCCTCATGGTCCTCGTGGGCGCCACGCACGACGACGGCCCCGCGCAGGTGGCCACGGTGGCCCGCAAGATCGCGGACCTACGGCTCCTGGAGGGCGAGCTCTCGGTGACCGACGCCGGAGCGCCGGTGCTCGTCGTCTCCCAGTTCACCCTGTACGCCGACACCCGCAAGGGCCGGCGCCCCACCTGGAACAAGGCGGCCCCCGGTGAGGTGGCCGAGCCTCTGGTGGAGGCCGTGGCCGAGGATCTGCGCGGGCGCGGCCTGGAGGTGGCCACCGGCCGCTTCGGCGCCGACATGAAGATCGACATGGAGGCCGACGGCCCGGTGACGATCCTCATCGAGGCTGAATAGGGCCTGTTGCGAAACTGGGGTGAGGCGACCGCGTGTTCATACCCTCTACCTCTCGAGCGCGCGCCCCAAGGTACGACCGCGATGTCGGCGAGAACCGGCCTGCCCCGGACATAGCCAACAGGAACTAGGTCAAAGGAGGTCGACGACGATGCAGTACCGTGGCCGATGCGATGTTCAGGAGCCGCTGAGATGACGGGACGCTCACGGGTGGTGGTCATCGCCATGATGCTGTGGTGGGCCGTCTTCGGCTGTATCAGCGTGTCCTGGGCGCTGGGTTCCCCGTGGCTGGTCGACACGGTCCTCCAGGGTGAGGGGCTGCGGCTCGCCCAAGAGCGGCCCACCTGGTTCATCGTGGTCGTCCTCGTCTCCGGGCTGGTGAAGCTGGGGTTCGTCGTCTTCGGCTTCGCCCTTCTGCGCCCGGACGTCATCAGGGTGCCGCGCTGGATGCGTCTGGCCTTTGGCTGGGTCTCGGGAGCCCTGCTCATCGCCTACGGGCTGGTCGGCTCGGCGCCGGCGATCCCGACGATCATGTCCGGAGAGCCACTCTCACGATACGGTTGGTGGCGCCTGGTTCTGTGGATGCCTCACTTCTGGTTGGGCGGGATCCTGGTGCTGTCCGCGACGGTCGCTTACCTGCGCTGGAGCCGGCCCGCGGTGGCCGAGCCCGCCGTGCACGCGGGCCCTGCTGGGCGCTGACTCTCCGCGGCGGGTGTCCACAGAAATGACATTAGCCCGCACAAGCCACCCGCCCACCACCTAGAACCACGGAATCACGCGGTTTTCAAGCCAGCACCAACCTCGTCGGGCATCCAATGTCATTTCTGTGGACATCGGGCGTGGCCGGGCGAGGTATGTCGATTCCATGCATCGCCTATGGGTGGGTGGAGAGAATCCGTTGGACATCGGTGACGATCTTCCCTGAACGCACATTGTTGGACGTGAAGCGGATGGGCGTATAACCCTGCCGGACCAGTTCGCGATCGCGTTCCCGGTCGTGGTGGAAGGACCAACGGTCGGAATGGAACTCGTAGCCGTCCAGCTCGATGACAAGCCACCCGGCCACCACCAGGTCCACTTCTCCAACGTCTGAGATCACCATGCCGTCGGAAACATCTATTCCAGCGTCCTGCAACTGAACTCTGGCCAGGGTCTCCAGTGGACTGCGAGCGCGATCGCTGGTGCGCTTCAGGCGATTCCGGCCAAGAACACGGCGAGGACCGCGCAGATATGCGGATACCTGCTGGCGAGTCGTTCTGCCCCGATGCAGGGCGGCGTCGGCGGCGACCAGAGCCGTCCACTCTTCTGCGCAGCACAGGAGATCGGCGATGCAGCGGGCGAGGGAGACAACCGGGAAGTCTTCCAGCCGAAGGACGGAACGCCCACGAGTCTCGTGTCTGTGCTCACCCCATAACGGAGGTAATCGACGTCCTTGCGGAGTCAGAACATGGACACTGCGCGGTGGAGAGGGGAGCGGAAGGCCGTAGTAGGCGGCTGCATGCTCGCAGGTGATAAGACCTCGGTGAAGGCGGGCGATGAGGATGCGTCGGTCGGTGCCGGGCAGCGCTACGATTCCGTGCGGGTACCGTTTGAGTTCTCCCGCGTCTACCAGGGCCTGGAGGCGGCGGCGCCCGGTACGGTTCAGATGTAGATCAGCCTGTGCAACGGCGCCAAGCGCGTCGCCGATGCGGGTCAGCACATTGTCGTCCATGAGACGATTCTTGGACTGCCGGAGCTGAGGCGCTAGGAAGTGGCTGGTTCCTGTGGATAACTTCCGGCGTTGACGAGCCGCGTCTCCTGCTTGACGTCCACAGAAATGACATTGGATGCCCGACGACGTTGGTGCTGGCTTGAAAACCGTGTGATTCCGTGGTTCTAGGTGGTGGGCGGGTGGCTTGTGCGGGCTAATGTCATTTCTGTGGACACTCGTGGCCGCGGGAGGGCCCGTGGTGGGGTGACGCAAGGGCGCTTGTGGCGGCGCGGGCCGCCGGGGCAGAGGAGAGGGCCGGGTATGCGCCCCCGACTGCGCTCCCCGGCCCTCAACCGAGTGTCGCCCGATTCTCCGCATCGGCTCAACGGGGAGTGGTCCCCAACCGGCCGTCAGGTATGGATCGGCCGGCTTCAGCAGTTGAGGGTCGCGTCGGTGCCGACGACGGAACCGGTGGAGATGCCGGCGAGCTCGTGGTCGTCGGCGTTGCCGCCGGTGCAGACGATCGCGCAGTGGCCCTGGCGGGTGGGGTCGGTCATGAGCCCGGCCAGGCTCGCAGCCCCGGCGCCCTCGGCCAGGGTGTGGGCGTGGGTCGCCAGGAGACCGACGGCGCCCTGGATCGCGTCGTCGTCGACCAGGATGAAGTCGTTGAGGCTGCGGCCCAGTACCGACTGGGTGAGGGCGAAGCTCGCCCCGACGGCCAGTCCCGCCACGCGTGTGCGGCTGTGGACGGTGGCCGGCTCCCCGGAGGTCCAGGCGCGGTGCGCGGCCGGCGCGGCGCTGGACTGGACGCCGATGACCCGGCACCCGGGGGCCAGGACGTCGCGCACGAGGCAGGCGCCGGCGGCCCCGGAGCCCGAACCGACCGGCGCGTAGACGGCCTCCAGGCCCGGGTGGCGACGGAAGAGCTCGAGGTAGACGGTGGCGTGCCCGAGCACGATGGCCGGCTCGTCCCCGGGGGAGACCATGCGCATCCCTTCGGCCAGTGACAGGGCCTCGGCGTGGGCCAGCGACTCGCACATCGTCTCCCCCTCCACGACGACCCGGGCCCCCAGCGCGCGCACCGCGGCCACCTTGCGGGCCGGCGCGCCCACCGGGACGACGACGGTCACGGGGACCTCGCTGCGGGCGCCCGCCCAGGCCAGGGACTGGGCGTGGTTGCCGGTGGAGGCAGTCACGACACCGCGGCGCCGCTCCTCGGGGCTGAGCGCCGCCATGAGCGCCACCCCGCCGCGGACCTTGAAGGCGCCGGTGGGCTGGACGTTCTCGTGCTTGACCGTGACATCCACCCCGGCCTCGGCGTTGAGCAGCGGGTAGGACCAGGCGGGAGTCTCGGGCAGGACCCGCGAGACGGCCTCGTAAGTGCGCAGGACGGCGTCGAAGTCGAGACCGGTCTGGATAGCGGCGGGAGCCTGGGGCAGGGTGTCGGTGACGGTCATGGCTTCATGATGCGGGCGGCCGGAGTATCGGTCCAATGAATCTTTTGACGAATACCCATCGATACAAGACATACTTGGTGGCGTGATCGATGTGCAGCAGCTGCGGGCCCTCGTGGAGCTCTCCCGCCTCGGCACCGTCTCGGCAGCCGCCGAGTCCCTGGGGTTCAGCCAGTCCACCGTCTCCCACCAGCTCGCCGCCCTGTCACGGGCGACCGGCGCAGTCCTGCTGACGCGGGCGGGCAGAGGGGTACGGCTCACCGAGGAGGGGAGGGCACTGGCGGCCCGCGGTCAGGAAGTCCTCGACCTGCTGGAGCGCACCGAGCGCGAGGTCGTCTCCATGGCCCGCGCCGAGGCGGGGCGCGTACGCCTGGCCGCCTTCCCCTCCGCAGTGGCCTCCCTGGTGCCGGGGGTGCTCGACGTCGTCGGCCGGCAGTACCCGGGCCTGGAGGTCGAGCTCGTCGACGCCGAGCCGCCCGAGGCCCTCGACGCGCTGCGGCGCGGGCGGGTGGACGCGGCCCTGTCCTTCTCCTACGTCGACGACGACGCCGGCGAGGGCCTTCAGGCCGAGCACCTGCTCGACGACGTCCTCTACCTCGTCACCCACCCCGGCGGCATCACGCGCATCGCCGACGGCGCCCAGTGCCGGTGGGTGACCGGCTGCGCTCGCTGCCGTGAGGAGCTTCTCGCCGTGGGGCGGGCCAACGGCTTCACGCCCGAGACCGCCTACGCCTCCGACGACTACGTGGCCGTGCAGGCGCTCGTCGCCGCCGGGGTGGGGGCGGCCCTGCTGCCCGGGATGGCGCTGAACGCCTATCGGCACGAGGGGGTTCAGGTTCGGCCCCTGGCCCGCGAGCAGCGGCGCGTCGAGGTGGTCACCCGCGCCGAGCAGCCACGCCCGCTGGCCATCGACGTCCTGGTGGAGGCCTGCCAGGCGGCGGCCCGCCGCACGAGCCTGCGCCGCCCGATGGTCAGGACCGGCAGGAGTGCTGCTTCACGGTGAGGTGTGGTGTGATGGGACGTGTGTCCGTGCTGCATCACAGAGAGGAACCGGAGATGGGAGCTGGTGTGCGAGTTGTTCTGGGTGACGTATCCGGCGAGGTCGCCGTCTTCGGGTCCCTCAATGCTGACCTGACGGTCCGAACGGAGCGCTTCCCCAAGCCCGGTGAGACGATCAGTGGGGAGGACCTGGTGATCCTGCCGGGAGGCAAGTCCGCGAACCAGGCGGTTCAGGCCGGTCTTCTCGGAGCTCGTGTGAGGATGATCGGGGCAGTCGGTGCAGACGGTTACGGCGACCTGCTCATCGAGTCCCTCCAGCGCGCCGGCGTGGACACCTCCGCGGTTCAGCGTGAGGATGTGGCCACCGGCACCGCCATCATCACCGTGGACTCCGCGGGGGACAACACCATCGTGGTGTCTCCCGGTGCAAACGGGACAGTGGATGTCTCGACGGCGCAGCGGCACCGCGACGTCATCGGCGAGGCTCGCGTGCTGGGCTTGTGCATGGAGGTGAGCCCTGGCGCGGTGGAGGCTGCGGCCCGTATCGCCCACGACGCCGGTACCCGCGTGGTCTTCAACAACTCGCCGTTCCACCCGGTGCTGTCCGCTGGGCTCCTGGAGGCCATTGATGTCCTGGTCGTCAATGAGCATGAGCTCGCCGACATGCTGAAGCCGGGTACGAGCGACGCTGCGGCAGAGCCGGAGTGCGGCCGGGCCGACAACGTCACGGACTGGGGCGATTGCGCGAGGCGGTTGGCTGCCATGGGGATCCCCTCCGCGGTGGTGACTCTGGGGGGCCGTGGGTCGATGGTGATCGAGGGAGAGGAGATCACCCCGGTCGATCCCTTCCCGGCGGATGTCATGGACACTACCGGTGCCGGTGACTCCTTCCTGGGCACGCTGTTGGCGGCGCTCGCCGCAAGGGCGGGACTCAAGGAGGCGGCAGGTGTGGCCTCGGCCGTCTCCGCCTTCGCGACGACCTCTGTGGGGGCGCAGGCCTCCTACGGGAACATCGCCGCAGTCGAGCAGCACTTCGGATAAGCGCGGCCCGACGAGCGAGCGAGAGCCGAGGTGGCTCGCAGCCGCCGCGGAGGCCTGTGAGCCTTGGGGAAGCGGTGACAGAAGCCTGCCCCGCCGGCCAGAGCTTCAGTCATCCGTGAACTGCTCGAGGTTCTCGGTGTGCGGGTGGCCGTCATCGGTCGAGCTGAGCCAGAAGACAGGGACGTACTTGGTCTTGCCGTCATCAGTAGGTACCTCGTTCTGGACGAATACTCCAGTGCCTGTCGGTGTGTCCGAGATCCAGGCTAACTTTCCGGAAGCGTCCACTTTTGCGCCAGTGTCGACGTGCAGAAGACTGGATTTCTCGCTAGTCTCGGCATCAGGTTTTGATTCATTCGAAGAGGTGGGCAGTGTTCGTATCCACCCTCCGAACACAATCTCCGTGACGTTGGGGATTGTATTCACTACATGTCCATGGATGTCTAGCTGTGTGACTGTGGTGGTGTTTGGAAATTCTGAGACGCGCCTTTGGACTGCTGTTTCTGAAGACAGCAGTAGTGTTGTCCTGCTGGCGCCGACCAGCCACTGATCGACGGGGATCTCGGCGGCTGGATCAGATTTCTTCTCCAGTGAGAAAACATGAAGTTTACCTCGGCCGGAGCCGCCGGGAAAGAAATCCTGAGCTGTTTCAACGGCGAGAGCGTTGTTCGTTAACGCCTGCCCGAGGACCAGGTCGGGCAACTTCTCCTGGCGAACCACGTCACCCGTTCTGGCGTCAAGAACGACGACGTGAGTGCTTCGACTGAATACAGTGATGTCAGGGTAGTTCGCATTACTTTCATAGAACGCGGTGACGTGAAGAAGTACTGATACATGCCGTCCGTCAGGGCTGGAAACCAGTGTTCCAGAAGTACGAGAATCCATCTGGTTCTCTGGTTCCGTCAAGTAAACTGTGCTGTATGTACGTGAAGGTGTTGAGTGCTGGAACGCCCTCAGTGACTTCGCCCATTGAGGATTCTTAGTCTTCGGGTCGTAACTGATGACAGACAATGCGGAGGCGTCGCCTATGCTGCCGTTGTTGTACTGGTAGAAGGAGGTGTTGATTCCCCCGAAGGCCGTTCGCAGCTCGAACTCGCTGAATCTGTAGTTGTGTTGACTTTCGAGGTCATCGCGTCGAGGTTGGTCCAAGTCAAGGTCGGTTACCGTGACTCGAGGAGCTTCAGGCGCGTACTGAGTATCGGACGGGTAAGGAGTTAATGAGACCGCGACCAGTGATGCTGTGGCAATGATTTGAATGAGCCGACGGCGATTCAGGAGAATGGAGGGTGTCGTGCTGGTATGTCTTTCCATGCTTACTTTCCTGTCACCCCAAAGACTCGGAACGTACTTCCTTGAGTTGGTTTGGGATCAAGGTAGGAAGCGTCGTCAGTTCTGTCAGTGACATTGAGTGCAACAACAGTGGCCCCCGGGGTGTTCACGACAATCCTGTCGGAGGGTGGATGCTCTTCGGTGAACATTTCATGAGGATTGTATTTAAGGCCGTCTACGTAGGAGGATGGGGGTAAGTAGGTGGTGTTCGGGGCAAGTGGGATAGTAGTCTCTGGGCTCCCATCTCCGGGCTGGATGGTGATCGCAGCCATATGTGTACCCTCGTGGACCTTTGATGTGAACCCGATTCGTGCTCCGGCAATCCCGGAGTGGTGAGCAGGATCTGATACTGCCTGTGTGGAGGGGTCAAAGATGGAGGAAACTCTGGCCGCTCCTTCTTTGTTGATCGACGCTTCGAAATCATCAGATGAAGTGACATCGGAGGGTGGGTAGGTGACGATGCATCCCGAGGCTATTGACGCGTAGGAGTTTAGTCCTGAGGTCACTCCGAGGGGAATGGCTGTGTGGGGCGCTGATTCATGTGCGGCTGAATCCAAGGAGATTGCCTCGGCGGATGCCTCGCCATTTGAATTCATGGACTCGGCGTTGTACCTGGCTATCCATCCGTCGATTATAGGAATATAATGTCTGCTGTAGACGGGGTCAACTACGACTTCAGTAACTTCGGACGTGACGCTCGGATCTGTGTCGCGGGCAACTGTCAAAGTTGCGTGAGGGACGTAGTGGTCCCCGGAGTACTCATCGTAAGAGACGCTGAGGATAAAAGTATGATGTCCGGCTGAGCCCCAGTATGTGGGTGTCGTCTTTGAGTCGTCTCCGTCATGAGATGAGAGCGTCCATAGTTTTGATTTGCTGTGTAGTGAGTAGGCCGTATTCCCGTCAAGGAGGGTGGAGTCTGTCATTTGAAGTGTGCCACCGGAGTTGGTTGCCTCCAGGATGATGTCGCCAGTGAGGGCATCGAGTACTAATGTTCTGGATAAGATGCCATCATCGGGGTAGTCCAGAATGGCGCTTGTCTCCATTCTTGCGGCGACATACTTCCGGTCTGGGCTGACAACCAGTCTTCCTTTCTTGTCCCGTATGTTGTCGGCTAAGTAATGGGCTCCCGGGTGTCGGTATGACCAACGGGTCGTGCCGTCGGAAGGATTGAGGGAGGTGATTCCGTCTGCGCTCAGAACAATGGGCCCTCCAGCTCCTCCGACAATGTCCATGATGTTGACGAACTCTGCACTCCAGGCGGCGTCGCTGTTGAGTGATGTTGGCATAGAGGGAGTTTCTATGCTGCCAGGGTTGGCTGTCGTGTGTGATTCTGGTCGATGCAAGGTGGGGACTGTTACGAAGCCGGCGAAGAGCAACGTCGGCAGGATGGCAATACAGAGGTAGGTGCCGCGTTGTTTAGTGCTGATGCTGAGTGGTGCAGTTTTTCTATTCTTCTTCTCCTCGCTGGCTTGACTGCTGGTTGCCGGTTGATGGAGGCGCCCCCAGTAGGTGAGGTCGCACTTGATGCTCGGATTCCGAGGAACGTAGTTTTGTATGTAGTGGAGGCTGGAATTTGCTAGAAGGGCGATGGCGATAGATGCGGGAATGCAGGGAATGATGCTCAGGGTGGGTTGAAAAAAACCGGTGACCCGATAGTCGTACCACCACTTGCTAGCCGTGATGGCTGTTGCCATCAACCCGCCGATGAGGGTGAGCGCTGCAGATATGCCAAGCCACCGGCCAGGGTGGCGTGACTGTCGTGGGCTCAGGAGCCATCCGAATATGGCGACAACTGCGAGAATAATTAAGTAAAATGTGGTTCCGACGCTGCCTACGGGGGTGCGAGGATCCCAGGCGAGCCGAGCTCCCTCAGGCCACAGCAGGTAGATGGCGGCCGTGGAGGCAAATATTGCCAAAACTCCGCCCCAGCGCAGGGCGCGCAGGGTAAGGACACCGCGTGGTGGGAAGGGCTCGCCGTCGGCCTCGCTTTCGCCGTTGTCGGTCGCGGCCTGGGCGGCCTCAACGGCATCACAGTTGGCGCTGCCTTCGGCCTCACCCGTGTCCGGCTCGGTCGAGGCCTCGTCGCTGGAGGCGGTGGTGCCTGGCTGGGTTCCGATCCCCTGGCTGCCGGGATCGGTGCTGTGCTGATCGGTGCCGTGCTCGTCGGCGTCAGGCGTGAGAGGCATGAACCTATTGTGGTGACCCATCCGTGACTATGTCAGGCGTTTGCGAGGCCATCACTCGTTTGAACGGGCCAGGCGGAACACTCCGGTGGATGGGCTTCGGGTGCTGCTCTGGGCGATCCCAGTGCCACCGGTTGAGGCGTCCTGGCCCGCGCCTCAGTTGTTCTTGAACTGCTCGAGGTTCTCGGTGTGGTGGTGACCGTCGTCGGCGGCGCTGAGCCAAAAGCGTGGAGTACCTGCCTCCCGGTATCCCTTGTCGTTGATGACAACCTGGCTGATGAGGAGCCCCGGACCAGTGGGGACTCGTCGCGCCACGGCGCTATCGGTGTCCTCGTTGTAGACCGTTCCCGAGTTGGTGTCGACGACCTCCCAGCGGATTCGGTCCTCATCAGGAAGATAGGTGCACCGCCTGACCCACCCGCCGAGAAGGATCTCGCTGGAATTGGTGAAGGTGGCCAGGTGCTTGCCGTGAAGATCGACCTGCGTCACCGTGGAGGTCGTCGCGGTGTCGTGGGAGTGGGCAGGCTGTGAGGACAGCAGAAGCGAGCTCTTTCCGGAGCCTGCGAGCCACAGGCCGGTGGTGAAGGACGTCGGAGGTGCGGACGGTTCCGTCAGCGAGAAGATGCTGATGCGGCCCTTGCCCGCGCCGGCGGGATAGTAGGCGTCAGCGGTCTCGACGGCGAGCGAGTCGCTGGTGAGGGCCTGCCCCAGGACCAGCCCGGAGACCTCCACCGTGCGAACCGGCTTCCCGGAAACTGCGTCAAGAACGACAACGGTCGTCCGCTGCTCGGCGGGGACGGCAGGTGTCTGCCGAGCGGGGCGGGGGCTGTCGTCGGCAACTTCCGGTGGACGCAGCACCAGAGAGAGGTACTTCCCATTCGGGCTCACGGTTGCATACCCTGCGGCGCGGGATCTGAGGACGTCTCCGGCCAGCTCCTGCGCCGACTGAACATCCGCGTCGTTCTCGTCACGTCCGTAGGCCGCAATTCTCGGCGTCAGGGACATCGCCCACTTGGGCTCCTTGTTAGAGGCCTCGTACCGTGCGATGAGTGTTGATTCCTGGTTCTCAGCGTTGAATGACTGGATCACGCAGATGTCCGCTCCCTGCGCGGGAAGATAGGAAGGATCCTGAGATTCAGGGTTGCTCATCCAATCGCTTGCCTTGTGTTGGCAGTCCTCCATCTGTTCTACTGTGAGAGACGTTGGTGACATGGGTGGCGCCGTGCTCGAAGAAGATGCACGTGAGTTGGAATGGCAGGCGGTCACCATGAGTGAAAGCACCAGTGGCAGCGTCAGGAGGCGTACTCCGGGACCTCGTCTCTCCAGGTCGCTTATGACATGAGATGCTTGTGCGGGCATGTGTGCTCATCCTGGAATGCCGTAGAGCCGAAACGCTCGTGACGATCGAAGATATTCTGGTGAATTGTTGAGAATGGCGATAGTGGCTCCTGGGGTGCTCAGTACCGAGATGTGTCGTGAGGAGTTCCAGGAGGAGGCGATGTTATCCATGGCGGAGTTGTACTCGCTCGATCGTGGAGAATAGTAGATGGAACCTGGTTCGACGTCGGAGACTGCGGTGATATTCCCGTCTCCCGTTTTGATGGTGATGCGGCCGTCTCCTGTGGTTGTGATATAGTGGCCGTCTTGGGGTTTCTGTGTTGCGGGTTTGCCGCTTTCGAGGCTCATTGCCGTGATCCCTACTGCCGTAACATAGTGTGGAGACTGATTGAGTGGCGCAACCGTCATGGTGGCTGGATTGAAGACCGTGCCGACACTGCTCGAACCCTTCCATATCGAAGAGTCGTCAAGGTTACTGAGCTTGGTGGGTTGTCCGTCCGGCGTCGTCGCCGGGAAGACGGAGATCGTGCTGGTGGAGAGCGATGCTGGGACGTTGATCCCCAGTGTTGTTCCCAGGTCGAAAGTGCGGGCGTCTGCCTCAGGTGCCTCACTGAGGGCGTCCAGACTGACCGCGTGCGCGCGGCGAGCTTTCGCCTCCTCGTCTAGATGGCCCTGCGGGGCTCGGTCGTCGTAGACGCCGATCCACCCCCGGGCGGTGACAACATCTCCCCGTTCCTGCTCGTGAAGAGTTCCTTTGACTCTCCTGGGGTGTGAGGGGTCGGCCTGAGAGATGACTCCCAGAGAGTCACGGCCGCCGTCATACCCGAGAATGAAACTGGAGTGGCCCGCTGTGCCAGCATACTCGTTGGCTACTGGGGGTAAAAAAGTATAATCCAGCTTGAGGTCTTTGAGATCCCACATCCGTGAGCCGTCGCTCAGGGAGTAGGCGACGGTGCCGTCAAGAAGAGCTGAATCGCTGAGCTGAAATGTGTCGTCGTAGTCTCCGGCCTTGCGGGGGTGCTCCACAACGATCTTCCCGGTGACGGCGTCGAACACTAAGGTCGTGACCGGAGACTTGCCATCGAGTTCTGGCCATTCTGAGTTCATGGATGTGTAAGTGGTGGGACCTGTGGCGATCACTGCCACGTATCGCCCGTTCGGGCTGGTGATAAGACCCTGCTTACCCGACGCGACGGGATCCGTCTCGAGTCGCCAGATGCGGAACTCGGCGCCGGCACGGC
Organism: Actinomyces sp. oral taxon 175 str. F0384; assembly: GCF_000223355.1. NCBI lineage: Bacteria > Bacillati > Actinomycetota > Actinomycetes > Actinomycetales > Actinomycetaceae > Actinomyces > Actinomyces sp. oral taxon 175. The sequence continues at coordinate 694,691 of NZ_AFUR01000006.1, read as the reverse complement.
GATACTGCCATCGCGCCGAGCCGTCAGCGGGGTTGATTCCGGTGATCGTGTCTTTGGTGAGGAGAATGGGGCCCGCGGCCCCGCCGGCGATGTCGAGGAAGCCGTCAACATCCTTCACCCACGCCTTCCGTGCTCCGAAGGATGTGGGGTAGGCGGGGAGCTGGGCGGAATCGACAGCGGGTGCCGTGGTCTGCGTGATCGTGGGGGTATTGGCGTGCGTGCTTCTCAACGTGAAGTAGGGGACGCCGAAGCCGGCCACAAGGCCGATTGCGGGCAGGACTGCGATGGCAGCCGTGCTGAAGCGGCGGAAGGGGTGGCTTTGAAGGGCGCGGAGCCACCTCTGCCGTAACCCGGCACCCCGAGGGCGGCTGAACCAGAGATCCAGCTCGTCGGGGGACAACTCGTCGCTGTGCGGCTCCTCAGCGGGGAGGGTGACTGAACGGGCCGCCCAGAGTCCGATGTGCGACATCACGATCAGCCCGAACGCGGCGATGCCCATCGCGAAAGCCAGGAGCTCGCCGAGACGGACACCGAAGGTGGAGGACGTCTCCCTCCACAGATGCAGGACCGGAAGGCAGGCGTAGACGGTGCATGCTGCAACCCCGGCCACGGGCAGGAGCTTGAGGGCTGTGATGACACCGGTCAGGAGCCTGCTCCTCCCGGCAGCACGGTAGTAGGGCGTGGGCCATACGGAGGCGCCCACGAGCCACAGCACCAGCAGCAGTGCGCATCGTTTCCATGACTGGGCGATCGCTACCCGACCCACGCCTTTGATGCCGCTGTTCCACACGAAGAACAGCGCGACTGCCGCGATCAGGGCGATGATGCTGCCGGTGAGCAGGGCGCGCATGCATGCCGGCAGGCGTGGGTGATCGCTGAGCGCGGCATCGTCGTGATCCAGGGGCGCCGGAGATGCCTCGGTGTCAGTGCTGGCGGTCTCCTCGGCCTCAGAAGGTGAGGGCGAGGTGGGCGGAGATGATGTGGATTCCATGATGGTGTGTGGATCGTGGTGATGTCAGTGGACGGAGAACTGCTCGAGGTTCTCGGTGTGGGGGTGGCCGTCGTCGGATGAGCTGAGCCAGAAGACGGGCTTGAGGTCCGTTGAGCCGTTCCCGTTGGGGACCTCCTGCTCGACGAGCATTCCGGGGCCGGTCGGCACGTCACGTTCGTAGGTTCTCTTTCCGGTGATGTCGATTGTCTTCTTGATGCTGGGATTGACGAGTTGTTGCTCACCTGCCTCCCGGGAGGGACTGAGTGACTTCTGTTCGTCCTCTGATGCTGCCTTCGAGCGTTGCTGAAAATCGCTGGCTGCTTTGGGGTTCGCGAACCGGTGGATCCATCCGCCGGGGTGGACGGCAGTCACTCCGGAGATGCTCCCGGCCGTGGTTCCGTCGGTGTTGACGAGGGAGACGGTCATCATCGAGCAGCCGCCAATGCAGTCGTCCGGGAGAAGGTCGGGTGCGAGCACGAGGTTCTCCCGGGTGGCACCCACCAGCCACTTATCGGTGGGGAAGGAGGAGGGCTGAGCGCTCGCGTCTGTCAGGGAGAACGTGGTGAGGGTTCCCTTCCCGGAGCCGGCCGGGAAGTAGTTCTGGGCGGTCTCGACGGCGAGGGCGCTGTTGGTGAGCGCCTGCCCCAGGACGACCCCGGAGACTGTGGCGTCTCTGACCGTCTTACCGGTCTTTGCCTCCAGGACGACGATATGCGTGCGCAGATCGGCTGCTGTTGCTCCCGTCTGCTGCTCGGCGGGAAGGAGAATCAGCGACAGGTACCGACCGTCAGGACTGACGACGGCGCTCCCCGACGACGAACGGCTCATGGCGTTATTCATCGCACTTTGGGCGTTGTCTGCGTACTTGGTTCTCTCTTGGTCGGCGACTGCAGGTTTGATCGAAACCGCCCACTGGAACTTATCAGTGGAACGTTCCCGGCTCACTACGATGGTCGTCAGTTCTTTGGTAGTGGAGCCAATCCCTCCGGCTACGTATGATGTGCTCATGGTGACGGTGCCACTGACGGTTGACGATGGTCCGTTGTCAATATGGCTGCTTGAATCCTGCGTTTTGGACGCATCTGCTTCCTGTGCGGTGAGGGATGAGATGACTGGATCGTCGTTACTCTTCCCAATGCTGCATGAACCCATGGTGAGCGCGAGCGTCGCGGTTGCGGCGAGTGCTGTCAGTCGCCGGAGCATGGAGGACATGCGGGGACTCAGGGGATGTGCGGCTCTCATTTCTGTCCTCCAGTGACGCCGAAGATCCGATATGTGCTGCGGCAGATCTGGTCTTGGTGATCTGAATCGACACCACAGCTGGTGTACAACGTATCGGTTGCGTTGAGAATGGCGACGACGGCACCGGGAGTCCTGACCGCTTTGACACGACTCGCGGAACTGACGTCCCGGGGGCTGAGCGGCTGGGCTGGAGCGTTCTTGGTGTCGGTCAGTTTCTGGGATGACTGATATGTGGAACCGGGTGTGATGGGGATGGTGGTGCCGGGTGAGCCGTCACCGGGCCGAATGACGAGTGCCGCGGAGGCGGAGCCGTCGTCGGCCGTCACCTCAACGATCCCAGTGCGTGCTCCAGCGAGGCTCCGATCCTGGGACACGGGAGTGACCGTACGGGTGACTGGGTCGAAGACTGTCGCTGCTCGTGAGTCCTTTGGGGGGTAGGGGAGATTCGCATCCCGACTGATGACGGGATAGGTGACGATGCTGCCCGAGAGATACGATGCCTCCGTATTGGTCCCCGAGGTCGCCCCTAAGGGAAAGGACGTGGTGTCGGCACCGTCGACCTTGGCCAGTGCGTCCAGACTGATCACCTCAGCCACAGGGTGCCCTGACGTATCGGTCTCGCCGGTGTAGCGTGCAGCCCATCCGTTGATGAAAGAACTGAAAGAGTTGTCGAACGCATTCGGTTCAGACGGCAGCTCTGACAGGATGTTTGGAACCTTGACCTCGGTGGTGGGGTCGTTCTGAGGAAAGACCGTGGTGGTTACTGTCGGCCTGTGCACACTGGTAGTTGCTTTCTCATCGGAATGCTCCTTGGAACACTTCAGGATGAAGGAGGCATGTCCGGCCGGGCCGGAGTAGGACGCGCCGGAGCTCCCCGGGAGAGTCCACATCTTGGCCCCGTCGGTCAGTGAGAAGGCGGTGTCGTCATCGAGGACTGCGGAGTCGGTGAGCTGAAGCGGGCCACCGGTACCCTGACGCTCGAAGACGATCCTGCCGGTCTGGGCGTCGAACACCAGGGTGATGGTGGCTTGGCCTCCCTGAGGAGACACGACGAATGTGGGTAGCAGGATTCGGGTGGCCACGTACTTGCCGGCAGGGCTGGTGATGAGCCGACGTTCGTCGGGGGTGGAACTGGAGGTGGCGAATATGGCCTGCTTACGGCTGTAGCTCCACAGGACGCTGCCGTCCTTGTGGTTGAGCGCCATGATGCCGTCGTCGGTGAGGAGGATGGGGCCGCCGGCGCCCGCAGCGGTGGTCAGCTCGGTGGAGGAGATCTCCTTGGTCCAGGAGGCCTTCGGCGCCAGTGACGTAGGCGGCGCCAGTGAGGAATCGGCGGGGGCCTTGGCGATGACATGGTGGATCGGGTTGATGAGCGCCCACGTTCCCGTGATGGCGGAACCGAGCGTCAGCGCAGGGGCAATGACCAGGACCGTGAGGTAGGCGCGGGTACGGCGAGGTACCCGAATACGCTCGTAGTGGGGGAATCCCTTGTCGGTTTTCTCTCCGGTCTTGCGCTGGAGAGGAGCCCAGCGGCTCGGGTCATCGGGATCGCTGTTACCGACCGCGATGGAGCGCATGCGCAGGTAGTGCAGCAGTGGGACGACGTTGAGGAAGAGCGTGGTTGAGAGCGCCGCTCCTGCCAGGGCCAGGAGGAACAGAACGGAGAACCCGGTCTCTTGATAGGTGTTCCACCACGCCGTTATCAGAGATGCTGACATCGTCGCGCCCAAGGCCGCCATGACCGTGATCATGACCGTCGTCAGGATGGGGCCCTTCCTCCCCCGTAAGGTGAGGCACGGCCAGACCAGCACCCCTCCAACGATCATGCAACTTGTCAGCACTGAGACTTTGCTCGGGATGAGGCTGCTGGGATCCTTGAGTTCTCGGCGCAGCATCAGTGCGGTTGCTGCGAGCACGACGGCGCCGAGGAGTCCGCCCCAGCGCAGGGCACGCAGTGTCAGGGTGCCGTGCGGCGGGAAGGGATCGCTCACGCTCTTGCCCTCGGTTTCACCCGTGTCCGGCTCCGTCGAGGGCTCGTCTTTGGAGTCGGCAGCGCCTGGCTGGGTGCCGGGATCGGTGTCAGGCTGATCGGTGCTGTTCTCGGCGGCGTCGGACGTGGGAGGCATGAGCCTATTGTGGTGACCCATCCGTGACGATGTCAGGTGTTTGCGCGGTATTCGCCCGGTTGAACGGACAAGGGAAGGAGTACTCCGGAGGGCCGGGCTACTAGCGTTGCTTCGGGCGCTCCCAATGCTTCAGGTCGGGTGCGGTGACGCCCTCAATGATGCCGAGCTTTCGCCCCCGGGTATCGACGCGGGTGAGCGTCACCGACATGTCGTCGTGCCGTCCGGTGGCCGGCGACTGAGGGGACAGGAGCAGGGCGCCGTCGTCGATCCCGGTGAGCCACTGGTCGGTGGCGAAGGATGCTGGAGCGGCGGACGTGTCGGTCAGGGAGTAGACGGTGACCGTCCCCTTCCCGTCCCCGGCCGGGTAGTAGGTCCGGGCGGTCTCCACGGCCAGGGCGTCGTTGGTCAGCACCTGTCCCAGGACGAGCCCCGAGACCTCCACGGTGCGGACCGTCTTCCCGGTGGCGGCGTCGAGGACGAGGACGTGGGTGCGCTGAGCGGCGACGTCGAGCGGGTTGCGGTCCTCATCCGAGTCATGAAGCACGGGCCTCATCTGCGGTGGACGCAGGACGAGCGAGACATAGTCGCCATCGGGGCTGACGACGGCGTAGCCGGCCGGCCGCCAGGCGAGGAGGTCGTGGGCAACGTCCTGGGCAGAGCTGCCGTCGTCGTCGAGCCAGTTGACGACGGCCGGCTTGATCTCACGCGCCCACAGCACCGAGCCGTCTGCGCCGCGGTACCTGGCGACGATGGAGCCGTTCGCCCCCGACCGGTCCTGTCTGCCGCGTTGCGCCTTCTCCTTCTCCGTCAGCTCTGGGGCGGAGACGTGGAGGAAGTCCTCGCCGATGGGTGTGGAGTAGTAGTCGGTGCTGGTGGGAGTCTCCGAGACGCGCTCCTTGACCTGCGAGGCGCTCAGGGCGGTGGACTCCACCTGCGGCAGCTGCGAGGGGCTCGGGCTGCAGGCGCTCATGGCCCCCGCGAACAGGACTGCCGCAGCCAGGGCTGAGCCGATGATGCGCCGGCGACGGAGGTGAGGGCGTGTGCTGGTCATGACGAGGCTCCTGAGATGCCGAAGGTGCGGAAGGAGTGGGAGCCCTTGTCCGGGCCGGTGGCCATGATGACGAGGGTCGTGCCCGGCGTGCTCAGGGTGGTGAGCAGCGGATTCGACGACGGCGACGGATCCTCGATGGTCCACACGTGCCGAGTCCCGGGCGGGTAGTAGGTGGAGCCTGCGGGCACGTCCACCGTCGTCGGGGTGCGCTCCCCACTGCTGACGCTCAGGACGCCGCCACCACCGGACTCGGCGCGGGCGAGACCGGCGTAGGACAGGATCCCCGCCTCCTGCGCCGAGTGGGAGACGGTCCGGGTCTGCGGGTCGAAGATCGCGGCGACGGCTGTGTTGCCCTCGAAGTACTTGGGGGACTGCGGCGCATCGCGTACCGAGTCGCCCTTTGCCCGTCGAGGCAGCGTCGTCAGCGTACCCGTGGCGCGCGAGGCTGCGCTGTTGGTTCCGGAGGTCAGGCCCAGGTCGTAGGTGGTGGTGTCGGCACCGGCGACGCCGGCCATGGCGTCAAGGTTGACGGCCTGCGCCGCCCAGCCCGTGGGGGAGGTCTGGAAATCGATCGGCGTGGGAGTCTGCGTGAAGGCGGCCACCCACCCGTTGTTGATGTCCGGCTTGCCCCAACCGTTGGTGACCAGTGGGGCGCTCTCACGGCGCGTGGCGGGGGAGGTGTCCGACATGAGTGTGTAGGTCGCATACGGTCCGCGCCAGTCTGGTTCTCCCTCGGGACTGCGCGGTACGCCCCCGAGGAGGAAGGTGGAATGACCCGCCGTGCCCCAGTAGGGCCGGATGCCAGGTCCGGTGGAGACCTCCTCCTCGTCGATGGACCACAGTCGGGAGCCGTCGGTGAGCGAGTAGCCGGTGGCGCCGTTGAGCAGGACGGAGTCGGTGAGCTGGAGGACGCCTTCCTGCATGAAGCCCTCGTAGGTGACGCGCCCGGTCACCGTATCGAGGACCACCACCAGGGGGTCGACGCTCATGCCCTCCGGCTGCTCGCCGTCGGTGGCATCGAGGGTCACCGCGAGGTGACGGCGGTCCGGGCTCGGGTGGCTGCGGATGAAGCGCGCGTGCTTGCGCGGATAGGTCCACCGGGTCGAGCCGTCGGCGGGATTGAGGCCGACGACGCCGTCGCTGCTCAGGACGACTGGCCCGGCAGCACCGGCCACCACGTCCATCATGCCGTGGATGTCCTGCGACCAGGCCGCCGTCGAGGCGAAGGACCGGGGCAGTGCCGGAAGCGCAGAGGTGTCGATGCTCGCAGCGGTTGACGGCGTGACCCGGCTCGCGATCAGGTGCGGGACCGTGGCCGCTGTCCCGAGGGCGAGCGGCGGAATGACGATGAGAATGACCGCGCCGAGGACGGAGCGCCACGAGGGCCGGGGCAGCCGAATCCTCCGCAGGCCTCCCAGCCGCGCCCTCAGGTGCCGCTTCTGCGGCGGCGGGAAGTAGGTGGCCCGGGCGGCACGAACCAGGAGATCGGTCGCCGCCAGCAGGCCCAGACCCAGCGCCCCCACCGCCAGCTTCAGCAGCTGGTCGATACTGACCGAGGTACTGCGCAGCTGGGCGTGCCACAGGCGCAGAAGGACGATGGTGAAGCCGCCCGAGAACACCAGCAAGCACAGCGGTTGGAAGAGGACGGTCTTCCTGATGAGCGCTCGCGGTGAAGTGGGATAGCTCTTCAAGGCAGAACGCGCGGTCTCTCTCCACTTGAAGTAGCCGGCGATCCATATGAGCACGGCCAGGCCGCCAACGAAGCCTCCGACCGACTTCATCGCGTCACCGGGATCCCCCATCCCGCTCTGGTAGACGAGGAACAGCACGACCATCGCCCCGACCGCTAGGAGCCAGCCGAGGCGCAGGGCCCGCAGAGCCCGCAGCATCGTGAGGATGCGTCGCGGAGGATCGGGCACCGAGCCGTCTGAGGCGCCAACGGAGTCAGCGGCCTCTGCGGTCTCTGCGGCCTCTACGGACTCCGCAGACTCCGCGGACTCGGCCGAGCCGGTGGGTGCAGGGGACTCGTTGTCCTGGGACTGGTCACTGTGCTGATCGGTCATCGTGCTGTCTTCCGTGCCGCTACTTGCTGGTGAACTGCTCGAGGTTCTCGGTGTGGGGGTGGCCGTCGTCGTCGGCGCTGAGCCAGAAGACCGGGGTGGAGGTCGTCTCCCCGCTCGCGTCAGTGCTCGTCCGGCTGACCACCAGCCCGGGTCCGGTGGGGACTCCCCGGTCTTGGATGATCGTTCCGGTGACGTCCACGCTGCTTCCCGTGGAGACATTGACGACCTTACGCGTCAGGCCCTGCAGGGCGGCGTTGAGAGAGGCCGGTTTCTCCTTCTTGCCCGTCGCCGCGTGGTTGGCTGAAGCATTGACGGCTGCCGGGTCACTGACCTGCGTCACCCAGCCGCCTGGGTGCACGGCCTCAACACCCTTGATGGTTGCGCGGACCTTCCCGGAGGTATCCACCTGGGTGACCGTCGATGCGCCGGAGTCGCTTGTCGGGTAAGGCGGCTGCGGTGACAGCAGCAGCGAGTCGGCTCCGGCCCCCGCGAGCCACTGATCGGTGGCGAAAGACGTGGGTGGGGAGGACGGGTCGTCCAGCCCGAAGACATGGACCTGGCCTTCCCCCGTACCTCCGGGGAAGTAGTCGTTGGCGGTCTCCACGGCCAGAGAGCCGTTCGTCAGACCCTGCCCCAGGATCACTCCGTTGAGCTCCTCCGTGCGCACCACGGCGCCGCTGGTGGCGTCCAGGACGACGACGTAGGACTCCTGCTCGGCGAGCCTCTCCTCGAGCTGCCCGTGATGCGGGGTAAGGATGAGGGAGATGCGGCGCCCGTCGGGGCTGACGACGATCTCTCCGCTGGTACGGGACCGCAGCAGGTATGAGACGTTCTGCTGCGGGGCCTCTGTAACCTCCAGCGCATTGAGCGAGGCACCCGGCGGCGTGATCGTCACCGCCCACTTCAGGGCGCCGTCTGATCGGTTCCGGCTGACGAGGGTGGTTCCCACGGGCGTGCGATATTTCTTCTCCCAGTTGATGAGCACCGTGATGGTGCTGTTGTGAGCGGGAAGCGTTGGGAACTCGATGTCCGGGCCCGTGGTGGCGTCGGCCTCTATGCTCGTGACCTGCTCGGCGCTGAGCGCAGTGGCCTTGACGGTGACCTCCTGTGTGGCCTGGTCCGGGGCTGAGGTCAGCTGACCGGCGCAGGCGCTCAACGGGAGGGACAGCAGTGCTGCGGCAAGGAGCAGCCGGGGGGATCGACGTCGACGGTGCCCAGGCGCCGCGGACGTGCGATGGGGGTACCGGGCGGCTTGCTGGCTCATGACGATGCTCCTACCAGTGGCTCTGTCAACTTCGATTGGCCCCATGGTGATGGTCTGTTCTGGCCCCATGTCTACCCGGAGACCGGCTTGACCGAATCTTCACATTCCCTTGCCCCGACCTTGGTGTGGGGCTTCGAGGCTTGTGGCTATGACCTCGAACGAGAACTCTTCCCGTACCGTGCCGCTGGTTGCCCTGGGTGTCGGCACCATCGCAGCTGCCGCCCTGGCCCTGGCCGCCCCTGACCTGACCTCCGGGTCGGGGATGGAGGGCATGCCGATGACCCACTACATGGGGCTGTTGGCCGTGCGTCAGCCGTGGAACCTGCTGTTGTTCATGGCGCTTCCGGTCGTGCTGGCCGAGACGCTCGCGATCACCGAGTTGGTGATGCTGTTGGCTCGTCGGGGTGAGCGTCCGGCGCCGGGATGGGTGACGAAGGTGGGCCACTGGGCCGGGTTGCTGGCCGGGCCGGTGTGGGTGTTCATCGGCCTGCACCTGCTTATCACTGCCGTGGTTCCGCTGACGGTCAATGGTGGCTGGCGTGGCCCCGCGGACGTGATCGCTGTCCTGTCGTACCTGGCCGGTGGCGTGCCGATGCTGGTGATCAGCCTGCTGGAGGCCGAGCTCTTGGGCCGCGACGAGACCGGGCGCCTGCGCCTGCACGTGGCGATGGTGGCGGTGTTCCTGGTGGTGGCCCACGTCGCGATGATCTTCGGCATGCTCGACCCTGCCGTCATGGGCTATTCGCCGAAGGCGCCGGCCTCGGTGCAGCACGACATGGGCGGCATGTCCGGCATGAACCACGACATGGGTGGCATGACGGACATGGACCACTCGACGATGATGCCCAGCTCCGCCCCGTCGAATTGATCCCCGGCCGGGTCCGTGGTGAGGTGGTGTCATGAACAGCGCTTCTGTTGCGGTTGTACCGAGTGTCCTGGTCGTCGACGACGAGCGGGTGCTGTCGGGCACGGTGAAGAACTACCTCGAGCGGGCCGGCATGTCGGCCCAGACCTGCGGGGACGGGCTGGCCGCGCTTGACCTTGTCCGGGCCACGGCCCCCGACGTGGTGGTGCTGGACCTGGGCCTGCCGGGCATGGACGGGGTGGAGGTGTGCCGCCAGCTGCGCACCTTCAGCGACTGCTACGTGTTGATGCTCACGGCCCGCGCCGACGAGGTCGACAAGCTGATCGGGTTGTCGGTCGGCGCGGACGACTACATGACCAAACCGTTCAGCCCGCGTGAGCTGGTGGCTCGCATCCAGGTGCTGCTGAGACGCCCCCGCGCCGGAAGTACGGGCGCCACGGCCGCGGTGGTGCACCGCATCGGCGCCCTCACCCTGGACCCGTCGTCGCGTCGGGTGGAGCTCGACGCGTCACCGGTGGAGCTGACCCGTACCGAGTTCGACCTGTTGCAGGCCCTGGCGGAACACCCCGGCTGGGTGCTGAACCGCCGCCAGCTCACCGACGCCGTGTGGGGCGAGGACTGGGTCGGCGACGACCACCTGGTCGACGTGCACATCGCGCACCTGCGCAAGAAGCTCGGTGACGACCCCTCCCAGCCCCGGTTCGTGCAGACGGTGCGCGGCGTCGGCTACCGGATGGGCCAAGGGCAGTGATGCCGCGCAATCCGCGCGGCAGTTGGGGACGCCGACTGCTGTGGACCCAGATGGCCGTGGTGGCGGCGATGGCCGCCACCATGGTGCTGACGGCACTGCTGGTCGGCCCGGCATGGTTCCGGATGCACATGCTCGAAGCCGGCCACGCCCAGCCCGATGTCGTCGAGCACGCTCAGCAGGCCTTCCACGACGCGGGCCTGGTGTCACTGGCCGTGGGTCTGGGCACCGCGATGCTCGCCGCCCTCGGGGTCGCCACCGTCCTCAACCGGAACCTGTCGCGCGGGGTCGAAGCCCTCGTGGACGGCGCCCAACATGTCGCCGCCGGACACTACGACCAACCCGTCATGATGACCTCGGCCAGCCCCGAGCTGGCCCAGGTCGCTGACGCCTTTAACCACATGGCCAGCCAAATCGCCTCCACGGAGCAGACCCGACGACGCATGCTCACCGACCTGGGCCATGAGCTGCGCACCCCGCTGGCCGCCACCCAGGTCACCCTCGAAGGACTGCAGGACGGTGTGGTCGACTTCACCCCCGCAAACGTCGAGATCCTGCTTCGGCAGAACCAGCGGCTGGCCGCCCTGGCCGCCGACATCTCTGAGGTCTCCCGCGCCGAGGAAGGCCGCATCCCACTGTCGCTGAGCCACCAGGACCTCGACCAGATCGTGACGGCCAGCGTCGCCGCAGCCCGGCACGCCTACGACGCCGCCGGGGTGACGCTGCACGCCCAGACCGTTCCCGGCCTGCGCGTCGACGTGGATGCCGCTCGCATCGGGCAAGTCCTGGACAACCTGCTGCGCAACGCCCTGCAACACACGGTGGGCGGCAACCGGGTCGAGGTCGCGATGAGACACGAGCACGACCGGGCCGTGGTCCGCGTCACCGACAACGGCGTCGGCATCCCCACCGAGGCCCTTACCCACGTCTTCGAACGCTTCTACCGCGTCGAGGACACCCGCACTCGCGACGTCGACGGTGGAACCGGTGTCGGCCTGGCGATCTCCAGGGCCATTGCCCGCGCCCACGGCGGTGACCTGACGGCCCACAGCGACGGCCCCGGCCACGGCGCAACCTTCGCGCTGACCCTGCCCACCGTGACTTCTTGACCAGATCTTGACCAACCCCTGCCGGGGGCTTCATCCGGGCCCGACAGGCTCAAGGACATGAACACACTTTCCCGCCGCCACGTGCTGTTCACCGGTCTCGGCCTGGCCTCGGCAGGGGCCTTGAGCGCCTGCGGCGCCAAGAGCACCCCGGCCGCAGCACCCGCCGCGCCGAACTCCCCATTGACGATCCCCAGCCAGACCCCGCTGGTCGCAGCCCCCGGCACGAAGACCGTCAACCACGTCCTCACGCCCCGGCCGGTCACCCTCGATCTGGGCGGCGTCACGGCCAGGACTTGGGCCTACGACGAGACCCTCGACGCCCCCGTCCTGCGGGCCCGCGCCGGAGACCTGCTGCAGGTCCGCGTCGAGAACAAGCTTCCCACCAGCACCTCCGTCCACTGGCACGGCATCGCGCTGCGGCAGCCAAGCGACGGCGTGCCCGGCGTCACCCAGCAACCCATCGAGGCCGGCAGCAGCTTCACCTACCAGTTCGTCGCCCCCGACCCCGGCACCTACTTCTTCCACCCCCACACCGGGGTGCAGATCGACCGCGGCCTGTACCGGCCGCTGGTCATCGACGACCCCGCTGAACCCGGCCGCTACGACCACGAGTGGATCATCACCCTCGACGACTGGGCCGATGGCGTGGGCACCTCACCCGATGACATCCTCGCCGCGTTCAAGGCCCAGAACGGCACCGTGTCCAGCGGCATGAACCACGACATGGGCGGCATGGACCACGGCATGTCACCCTTGGGTGACGCCGGGGACGTCACCTACCCCCACTACCTCGTCAACGGCCGCGTCCCCGCCGCGCCCCGCACCCTGACCGCCAAGCCCGGGCAGAAGGTACGACTGCGCGTCGTCAACGCCTCCTCCGACACCATCTTCAAGCTCGCCCTGCAGGGCCATCGACTCACCGTCACCCACACCGACGGGTTCCCTGTGACCCCCACCCAGGCCAGCGCCGTCTACCTCGCGATGGGAGAACGACTGGATGCGACCATCACCCTCGGCGACGGCGTGTTCGTGCTGCAGGCCGCGCCCGAGGGCAAGAAGGGCACCCCGGCCCGCGCCATCGTGCGCACCGGCTCCGGCAACGTCCCGGCCCCGGACACCCGCATCGCAGAACTCGACGGCAAGGCCCTGCTGACCACCCAGCTCAAGCCCGCCGACAGCGCCCGACTGCCCGACCGCAAGCCCGACACCACCCTCGACTTGGCACTCAACGGCCAGATGAAGCCCTACGCGTGGGGCCTCAACGGCAAACGCTTCGGCGAGGACACCCCACTGGCGCTCAGCCGCGGCCAGCGCGTGCGGCTGCGGATGACGAACATGACGATGATGGCCCACCCCATGCACATCCACGGCCACACTTGGGCCCTGCCCGGCAGCGACGGGCTGCGCAAGGACACCGTCCTGATCCGCCCCATGGAGACCGTCGAGGCCGACCTGCAGGCCGACAACCCCGGCACCTGGATGCTGCACTGCCACAACATCTACCACGCCGAACTCGGCATGATGACGACCCTGCGCTACTGACATCTCCCGGCCGATGTCGGCCACCCACGCCTGCCCTGATGGCGCGGCTGCCCCCTTGCGGCAGCCTCACCATCGCCGTCTGCAGAGCTTGACCAGACCTTCACCAAACCTCGCGAGCTCATTGACCTCGCCCCGTCACCGTGGAAGTGGAAGAAAAACCCCTTCCCCGAGCAGACAAGGACACGCCATGTACACGAGCCCCGACCAGGCCCCCAGCTCCTTCGGCGAGGCCCCCCGCCAGCCCCTGACCGGCCCAATGACCGACCAGGACCCCACCAGCACCACCCACCAGCACGGCAACTCCCACCAGCACGGCAAGTCCCACCACTGGATGCACCTGCTGATGTGCGCACCGATGCTGCTCGTGGTCGCCGGCTACCTGTGGGCCGGACGTGCCAGCCTCGCCGCCGGCGGTGTCCTGGCCGCCCTCGTGCCCGCCATCAGCTGCATGCTCATGATGTGGCTGATGATGCGCATGATGGACCACGGATCCCAGCACTGACCACCGCCCGCCATCCACCGGCAGCACCGTCTCGAGGAGCAACCCATGAACCACCCGGCAGCCACCGCCACCCACGACCACACCACCCGCTACACGTGCCCGATGCACCCCGAGGTGACCAGCGACCAGCCCGGCCGCTGCCCCGAGTGCGGCATGTTCCTCGTCGATGCCGACGCTGCACCCGCCACCCATCAGCACGGACACGGCCGCCAGAACGGACATGCCCAGCAGCACGACACCCACGACAAGGGCACGTGGCTCTGCCCGATGCACCCCGAGGTGACCAGCGACCACCCGGGACGCTGCCCCAAGTGCGGGATGTTCCTGCAACCCGCCGACGGTGGGGACGCGGCGGCCGCACAGCACCACGACCACCAGCACCCCACCGGCGAGCCGGCGGTGGTGGCCGGTGCGGTTGCTGCAGGGGACTGGACCTGCCCGATGCACCCCGAGGTCCGCAGCGACGGCCCCGGTGACTGCCCGATCTGTGGCATGGCGCTGGAGCGGGTCTCGGCCGGGCTCGACGACGGCCCGAACCAGGAGCTCGTCGACATGCGTCGCCGGTTCTGGGTGGCGGCGGTGCTGAGCGTGCCGCTGGTGGCGATGGTGATGGTTCCCATGGTGCTGGGGCGTGCGCTGCCCGGCAGCGTCGCGCCGTGGCTCGAGCTGGCCCTGTCGACGCCGGTGGTGTGGTGGGCTGGGTGGCCGTTCTTCGTGCGCGGCGCGAAGTCGGTGGTCAGCCGTCACCTGAACATGTTCACCCTGGTGTCGTTGGGTGTCGGTGCCGCGTGGCTGTACAGCGTGGTCGCGGTGCTGGCGCCGGGGTTGTTCCCGTCCGGGATGCGGGCGATGGACGGCCGGGTCGGCACCTACTTCGAGGCCGCGGCAGTCATCATCACCCTGGTGCTGCTCGGCCAGGTCCTCGAGCTGCGGGCCCGCGACCAGACCTCCGGTGCGATCCGCACCCTGCTCGACCTGTCACCGGCCACCGCGCACCGCATCGGGGCCGACGGCACCGAGACCGACGTGCCGGCCGCCGAGCTGCAGCTGGGCGATCGGTGCCGGGTGCGGCCGGGCGAGAAGGTGCCGGCCGACGGCACCGTGGTCGATGGTCACGCGTATGTGGACGAGTCGATGATCACCGGCGAGCCGGTTCCGGTCGACAAGAGCCCCGGTGACCGGGTCATCGGCGGCACGATCATCCAGGGCGGCAGCCTGGTGGTGGAAGCCACTGGCCTGGGCGCCGACTCGACCCTGGCCCGGATCGTCGACCTGGTCTCCCAGGCGCAGCGGTCCCGTGCTCCGATCCAGGGACTGGTCGACAAGATCTCGGCGGTGTTCGTGCCGGTCGTGATCGCCGTCGCCCTGGCCACCTTCGGGTTGTGGCTGGCGATCGGGCCGCAGCCGCGGCTGCCGTTCGCGATCGTGGCCGCCGTCAGCGTGCTGATCATCGCCTGCCCGTGTGCGCTGGGTCTGGCCACGCCAATGTCGATCATGGTCGGGGTCGGGCGCGGCGCCAGCGAGGGCGTGCTGGTCAAGAACGCCGAGGCCCTCGAACGACTGCAGAAGGTCGACACCGTCGTCGTCGACAAGACCGGTACCCTCACCCAGGGCCGCCCCAGCCTGGTCGACCAGCAGGGCGTCGACGGCCACGAGGATGCCCGGACACTGCTGCTCGCCGCGGCTGTGGAGGCCGGCTCCGAACACCCCCTCGCCAGGGCGGTGGTCGATGCTGCCCGCCAGACGGGACGCACGGTGCCGGCGGCCAGCGATTTCGCCGCCCACCCGGGTGGCGGTGTCAGCGCCACCGTCGACGGTCAGCACGTGCTCGTCGGCAGCCCCGCCTTCCTGGGCAGCCAGCACGTCGACACCCATGCCCTGGACGCCGTGGTGGAGGCCTACCGTCGCCGTGGCGCGACCGCGATCGTCGTGGCCGTCGACGGCAGGCCCGCCAGTGTGCTGGCCATCGCCGACCCGCTCAAGGCGACCACCGCCGGCGCGATCGAGGACCTGCGTCGGCGCGGGATGAAGGTCGTCATGCTCACCGGCGACAATGCCACCACCGCCCGGGCCATCGCCAACGAGCTGCGCATCGACCAGGTCGTCGCCGACGTCCTGCCCGACCAGAAGCACGGCCACGTGCAGGCCCTGCAGGCCCAGGGCCACACGGTCGTTATGGCCGGCGACGGCGTCAACGACGCCCCCGCCCTCGCCGTGGCCGACGTGGGTGTGGCCATGGGCACCGGCACCGACGTGGCCATCGAGAGCGCCGACGTGACCCTGCTCGGCGGTGACCTGGCCGCCCTGGTCAAGGCCCGCGACCTGTCGGTCGACACGATGCGCAACATCCGCCAGAACCTGGTCTTCGCGTTCGTGTACAACGTGTTCGGTATCCCGCTGGCCGCCGGCGCCCTCTACCCGGCCTTTGGCTGGCTGCTGTCGCCCGTCATCGCGGCCGCCGCCATGGCCCTCAGCTCGGTCAGCGTGATCACCAACTCGCTGCGGTTGCGCCGTCACCGCTGACCCCAAGAGCCCAGCCGGTCGTTGTTCACCCCATCACAGATGCCCGGGCTCGGGTGTGGGCGAGGCGGTAGGAGTTTGTGCCGGTTTCGATGATGGTGGCGTTGTAGGTGAGGCGGTCGACGATTGCTGCGCACAGGCGGGGGTCGGTGAAGGTGTCGGTCCAGGCGGAGAAGGACTGGTTGGAGGCGATCGCGATGGCGTTCTTCTCCTCTCGTTCGGTGAGGACCTGGAACAGCAATTCGGCGCCTCGCCGGTCGAGTTCCAGGTAGCCGAGCTCGTCAATCACGAGGAGGTCGACGCGGCCGTAGCGGTTGATGGTCTTGGTGAGTTGTTTCTCGTCGGCGGCTTCGACGAGCTCGTTCACGAGCCGGGTGGCGAGGGTGTATCGGACGCGGTAGCCCTGCTCGGCGGCGGCGGTGCCGAGCGCGATGAGCAGGTGGGACTTGCCGGTGCCGGAGCCCCCGATCAGGCACAGCGGGTCGCCGCGGCGGATCCAGTCGCCGGTGGCGAGCTCGTTGATGGTGGCCGGGTTGATGTTGGGGTTCGCGGTGAAGTCGAAGTCGGCGAGCCATTTCTCGCGGGGGAAGCCGGCGCTCTTGATGCGACGCAGGGTGGAGCGGCGGTCGCGGTCGTCGACCTCGGCCAGGAGGAGTTCGGCGAGGAAGCCCTGGTAGGTGAGTTGTTCCTTGGTGGCGGCCGTCACGGCGTCGTCGACGACGGTGCGGATCGTGGGCAGCCGAAGCCGGCGGCAGGCTTGGTCGATCGCGGCCTGCGCGGCTTGCTCGGTGAGGCCCTGACGACGGCGAAGGCTCTCGGGACGGCTGGTGCTGGTGGTGGTCATGGGGTTCCTGTCGGGGTGTGGTGGTGAGTCTCGGCGGGGGCCGGGGCGGGATCGGGTTGGCGTCGGCACAGGAGTTCGTCGTAGGCGGTGACGGTGGGCAGGGGCCGGGTGTCTTCGGGCAGGTGCGCGATGACCTGGTGCGGGTTGGTGGGGCGTCGGGGTGGCAGGTTCACGACCGTCCCGCCCCTGGTCTGGCTGGCTGGGGCGGGTGTGTGGGTGGTGGCATGGCGGCGGGCTTCGACGGCGACGACGTCGGGGCTGATCGCGCCCACCGACAGGGCCGAGGTGATGCCGGCGATCACCGCGTCGGACGGGAGGGATCGGTGGAGCAGGAGCACGTCGATCAACGCTTGGGTCCCGGCCACGTCGCCGCTGGTCTTGCGGGCCGCGGCCCAGAACGCGTCGTGGGCCGCGGTGAATGCTCCGGCGGCGCGGGCCTGCGCGAGGGCGGTGGAGCCGGGGAACGCGCCGGGCTTGTGCCGCAGCACTTCGAGGTAGTGGTCCAGCTCGACCCGGGTCACGCCACGGGTGCCGAGGCGAGGGTGGGTGGCGAGGACGGTGCGGCCCTCGAACACGACCACGCACGAGGCCCGCAGGGACACGCGGACGCGTTGGCCGATGAGGTGCGCGGGGACGGAGTACTTGACCATGCGGACGGTGATCAGGGCGGAGCGGTCGACGCGGGGGTGGAGGATCAGGCCGGGGTCGAAGTCGTCGGCCGGCAACGGTGCCAGGTGGGGCAGCTCGGCGTGGTGGTCCTGCCCGATCGTGTTGGCGTGGCCGGTGATGCGGCGGGTGTTGTCGTCGTGCTCCCAGGCGCGGATCTTGTCGTTGAGTTCGTCCAGGGTCGCGACTTCGGGCATGGGGGTGAGGTGGTTGCGGCGGAACCATCCGACCTCGCCCTCGACGCCGCCTTTCTCGTGGGCGCCGTCGATGCCGGGCTGGCAGTAGAACGCGTCGAAGCCGTAGTGGGAGCGGAACAGCACTCAGCGTTCGTTCTCGTCGCGTAGCCGGTCGCCGCCGTGGATGACCTGGATGACGGCGGAGGTGAGGTTGTCGTAGCGGATGTGGCGGGTGGGGATGCCGCCCAGGGCGTGGAAGGCCTCGATGTGTCCTTCGAGGAAGGCCTCCTGTCCGCCGGTCGGGTAGACGCGGTGGATGGCCTTGCCGGAGTGGGACAGGCGGTAGACGAACATGTGGCACTTGGTCTTGACACCGTCCAGGATGACGTAGACCTCGCCGAAGTCGACCTCGGCCTCCGCGCCGGGGGCGTGGTCCTGCGGCACCATCGCCTCCACCCGGCGCCCGGCCTCCAGATCGATCTGCGCGCGCCTGACCCGGACGTAGTCCCGCACCGTGGAGTAGGACAGGTCGGTGGCGCCGTGCTCGTCGCGCAGCCGGGCCAGGATCCTGGTCGCGGTATGGCGCTGCTTGCGCGGCGCGGTCAGGTCATAGGTGAGCATCTCGTCGATCGCCGGCTTGTACGGGTCCAGGCGCGGTGCTGTGCGGACCGGTTTCTTGCGGGGTGGGGGTTCGGCTGCGGCGAGTGCCTGGCGGACGGTGCGGCGGTGGACTCCGTGTTTGCGGGCGAGCTCGCGGATGGACAGGCCATCGACTCGCGCGTCGTGGCGGATGTCGGCCTACAGCTGCACTCGTGATCCCATCTTGGCTCCCTTGCCCTCGCGACTGGTTCCCAGTGATGGGGACCAGCGTGAAGGGGTGGGGCCAGTTCAGACCGTCAACACCCCGGCAAGTCGCACGCGGGGCCAGATCAGGCCGTCACAACGGGGCCGAACCAAGCTGTCACAACCATGCCAGTCCGTAGAGACGAAGGCGTGTGCCGGTGGGCTGGCTCTCATAGGTGGGGCGTAGAAGGACGACCGTGACGCCCGGCGCGCTGAGTGCGCTAATACCGCCGTTACCTCCTGGTTCATTGACGAGGAAGTCGTCAAGGCCGGCGTTGGGACCGGCTGCTCCTGGAACGAAGGAGACTGTGCCTTTCTCCAGGGGGATGGAGGTGGCTTTCGACTTGTCTCCCGACTGAAGGCTGATGTGTCCCTGTCCGTCGTCGGCGCGGGTGACGCCGACGGCGGTGACGAGCCCCGGGTCCTGGGGGGCTGCCAGCACAGCACGAGTCCTGGGGTTGAAGGTGGTGGCGACGGTGGACTGGTCCTTCCAGGTATCGGGAAAGCGACTCTCGTTCGGTTCGACTGGGTCGGGTGCGGTCTCCGGCAGGACGGCCAGCCTCCCGGAGAGGTGGGACGCCATTGGGGCGATGCCGAGGGTCTGGCCCAGGTCGTAGGTGGGGGTGTCGGCGCCGGGCACCTTCGCCAGGGCGTCAAGGGAGACGGCCTGGGCGCGGTGGGCCTTCGAGTAGTCCCACTCGGACCCAGTGGACTCGTCCTTCGTGGCGTCGGGGTAGGTGACTGTCCAGCCCTCGACGATGAGCGGCTCCAGGTTGGCGAAGGCGGCCGGAACGTCCCTGACGACTCCGCGGGGGTTGGTATCCGGGACGAGCGTGAAACGGCCGATCCCGTTGAGGCTACCGGGGGCTTTCTCCTCGAGAATGAGGCTGGCGTGGCCCGCTGTACCTGTGTACTGGTGGTCCTCCTCGGAGAGATCGAGGTCGACGTCGCTCAGCCGCCACAGGACGGAGTCGTCAGCCAGCGAGTAGATGGTGCTGCCGGCCAGGAGCACGGAGTCGGTGAGCTGGACGGCCTTGCCGTCGTGGAGGTGCTCGTTGGTGACCCATCCGGTCACGGTGTCCAGGACGATGGTGAGGGCCGATTCCAGACCGTAATCGTCGTCGGAGCTCTTGCCCTGGAACTCCCTCTCCCCGAGCGTCAGGGCGACGTGGCGCCTGTCCGGGCTGGTGATGAGGCAGGGACGCTCACCAAGGACGCCGTTGACACGTCCCCCGTACTGGGCGAACTTCTTGCCTTGGCGGTGGTAGTCCCAGCGGATCTTCCCGGTGGAGGGATCCAGGCTGATGAGGCTGTCGTCGGTGAGGACGAGGGGTCCAGCGGCCCCTGCGTTCACGTCCAGCGCGGCGGGGATGTCGTGGGTCCAGGTTGCCTGAGACGGGAAGGAGGTCGGGTAGGCGGGCAAGGTGGCGGGCGCGGCCACAGGGGTCGGGCAGGACCGGTCCCAGTTGTGGGCGAGGTAGGCGCTTGCGCTGAGCACGAGGGACGGGGCCAGGAGGATCGCCACCAGAACGATGCGTGAGCTCCAGGAGCCGGTGCCCCGGAGGTGGGCGGGTAGAAGGCGTGAGAGACGAGCCGACCTGTCACGCAGCCGTGAACGGAGCGAGGAGGCCTGTGCGACCTCGGGGAAGAAGGAGCGGGTGACGCGCAGAAGGAGGTCGAAGGCGAAGAAGGCACCCAGCCCCAGGGCCGCCATCGCGAAGGCGAGCAGCTCGCCGGCGCTGGCATCCAGCGTCATGAAGATGCCGTGCCACAGGCGCAGCGCCTCTCCGGCACTGAGCAGGCCGCAGGCGGCCACCCCGGCAACGGGCAGGAGCCGCTTGATGATGCGCCAGCATGCCCTCGCCCGATGCCGCCAGTCGACCCAGTACTCGGCCGGCTCCTCCCAGGCGAGAATGCCGATCCCCCACAGGACGAGCGCCGTGACCAGCGGCGCGAGACCGAGGTAGAGGAGCACCCAGCGCATCGTCAGATCAGTGCGCCACGCCAGGTAGAGGCCGGCCGCTACGAGGACGGTGAGCAGGGCGCCGACCTTCAACGCCCAGAAGAGGCCCTCGAACCGCCGCGACCAGACACGTCGGCGCTCCTGGGCCGTGCGAGGGCGCCGACGGCGGGCAAGGGCTGATAGCGAGGAGTAGGGATTCTCTGAGGTGAGGGGAGTGGGAGCCGCGAGAGGCTCCGCGTCCTCGCCTGTGGGCTGATCGGTCATCGTGCTGTCTTCCGTGCCGCTACTTGCTGGTGAACTGCTCGAGGTTCTCGGTGTGGGGGTGGCCGTCGTCGTCGGCGCTGAGCCAGGAGACCGGCACCGACGGCGAGCTCTGCTTGTCGGGATCGGTTCTCCTCATCACGAGAAGCCCTGGACCAGTGGGCGGCCCTGTCTCCTGGGCGTGCTCGCCGTTGAGGTCGGTGGCGGCACCGGTGTCGACATCGACCACCTCTCGTGCTGCCTGCGCAGACGCCTCGCCGTCCTCGCCGTCTGGGGCGGGCTCCTTGTACCTCTCGACCCAGCCGCCGCGGTAGACCTTGTCTGCACGTGTGATGGTGCCGAGTTTCTGGCCGCCGGTGCTGATGCGGGGCAGGTTGAAGGGGCCGCAGAAGCTGCTGCACATCTTGTGGTGCACTGGCTGCGGTGACAGGAGCAGTGAGTCCTGCCCGGCTCCCACGAGCCACTGATCGGTGGGAGTCGTGGTGGGGGAGGTGGACGGCTCTGTCAGTGAGAAGACGCTGATGCGTCCCTTGCCTGTTCCCGCGGGATAGTCGGCGTCGGCGGGAGAAGTCACGGGAGGCATGATCTCTATTGTGGCGGGCCGCCCCGGATCGTGCGGCAGAATTGCGGGCAGTTCTTACCCTGCCGCTAGAATGGCCCCGCCTCAAGGTGCCCGTGGACGTGCCGACGCCGTCCCTGCCGCCGCGGTCGTACCTTATGCCGCGCGGTCGAGGGTTAAGGGTGCGACCGCGAGACCTAACCTACGACCGCGCGGCGCTTCATCACGACGAGGCCTGGCGGGTCTCTCGATCGGCGCGCATGCGCTCGAGCTCCTCCGGAATCAGCGGTCCCTGGGTGGGTCCCCGGGGGCCCGTCCTGATGGGGTATGGGTGTCCATGGTGCTGACATCAACCCCGCATCGGTGCTGCACGCCGAAGAAAGACCGCAGGATTTCAACGATTCCCTCTGGGTGCTTCGACGGCAGGCTCGGTAGTGTCGGCGCTGTGGACACCGGGCCGCGCAGGAGCGAGAGTCCGTGGGTCTTGCCGCAGAGCCCGGCACCTTTCTCACAGGTCCTCCTGCACCGCTCCCTTGCCCGCCGTCTACGCAGGGTCCCGGTGGTCATGGTTGGACGCAGGTTCCGCTTTGAGTCTCGCCTCGAGTAAGCCTGCTCCACGAGGGTCGGGATCCACTGGCCAAGGGTTGTGTCTACTGCACGAAGGCCCCACCTACCCGAAGTACCCCCAACCCTCCTCCAGTAGCGCCCCATCCTCGTGCAGTGCATCCAGGTGACGCCGGCAGCCACCGCACTGACCGGGTCAGCCCCTCTGGCAGGCTGAAGCAGCAGCTCTCCCGTCCGGCAGGCGCGCCGACGCTGTCCCTGCCGCCGCGGTCGTACCTTATGCCGCGCGGTCGAGGGTTAAGGGTGCGACCGCGAGACGTAACCTACGACCGCGGCCGGTGGGGCGGGGCGCCGGGAGGCGGGGCGCCGGGAGGCGGGCCGACCCTGCGCCGCACATCTTGAGCCGACCCGGCTCAAGGCTTACTCACGCCTACCGCGAACAGGGGCATGGCCCGGGCGTCGGCCTGGTTAGCCTTGTCAGCACGTGCTCTCAGCGCCATCTCTCCGCGGCGCTGCGACATCCCTCGCCACCACCGGACGAGAGGTCCCGCACTGAGCGCGTGCCGAGGAGGAATTACTGATGTTTGAACGCTTTACCGACCGCGCCCGCCGCGTCGTCGTGCTCGCGCAGGACGAGGCGCGGGCCCTGAACCACAACTACATCGGCACCGAGCACCTCCTTCTCGGCCTCATCCACGAGGGCGAGGGAGTGGCCGCCAAGGCCCTGGAGTCCATGGACATCTCCCTGGATGCCGTGCGCAGCCAGGTCATTGAGATCATCGGCGAGGGGCAGTCCGCCCCCACCGGCCACATCCCCTTCACGCCGCGCGGCAAGAAGGTCTTCGAGCTCTCCATGCGCGAGGCCCTCCAGCTCGGCCACAACTACATCGGCACCGAGCACCTGCTCCTCGGCCTGCTGCGCGAGGGCGAGGGCGTGGCCGCCCAGGTCCTGACCAACCTCGGCGGGGACCTGTCCAGCGTGCGCCAGACCGTCATGCAGATGCTCTCGGGCTACGAGGGCAAGGAGACCGTCAACGCCGGCGGCCCCTCCAAGGAGGGCACGCCCTCGGGCAGCGCCATCCTGGACCAGTTCGGCCGCAACCTCACCGCCGCCGCCCGCGAGGGCAAGCTGGACCCGGTCATCGGCCGCAAGAAGGAGATGGAGAGGGTCATGCAGGTCCTCTCCCGGCGCACCAAGAACAACCCCGTCCTCATCGGGGAGCCGGGCGTGGGCAAGACCGCCGTCGTCGAGGGCCTGAGCCAGGCCATCGTCCACGGCGACGTCCCCGAGACCCTGCGCGACAAGCAGCTCTACTCCCTGGACATGGGCTCACTCGTGGCCGGCTCGCGCTACCGCGGTGACTTCGAGGAGCGCCTCAAGAAGGTCCTCAAGGAGGTGCGCACCCGCGGCGACATCGTCCTGTTCATCGACGAGATCCACACCCTCGTCGGTGCCGGCGCCGCCGAGGGCGCCGTCGACGCCGCCTCCATCCTCAAGCCCATGCTGGCCCGCGGCGAGCTCCAGACCATCGGGGCCACCACCTTGGACGAGTACCGCAAGATCGAGAAGGACGCCGCCCTGGAGCGCCGCTTCCAGCCGGTGACCGTGGACCAGCCCAGCATCGAGGAGACCATCGGGATCCTCACCGGCCTGCGTGACCGCTACGAGGCCTTCCACCGCATCGTCATCACCGACGAGGCCATTGAGGCCGCCGCCAAGCTCGCCGACCGCTACATCAACGACCGCTTCCTGCCGGACAAGGCCATCGACCTGGTCGATGAGGCCGGCGCCCGCCTGCGCATCCGCCGCATGACGGCTCCGCCCGAGCTGCGCGAGATCGACGAGCAGATCGCCCAGGTCAAGCGGGAGAAGGAGTCGGCCATCGACGACCAGGACTTCGAGCGCGCCGCCTCCCTGCGCGACGACGAGCGCCGCCTGGCCGACGAGCGCGCCGCCAAGGAGAAGGCCTGGAAGTCCGGGGACCTCGACCAGGTCGCCGAGGTCGACGAGGCGCTCATCGCCGAGGTCCTGGCCATGTCCACCGGCATCCCGGTGGTCAAGCTGACCGAGGCCGAGTCCGCCAAGCTCCTCAACATGGAGGCCGAGCTCCACAAGCGCATCATCGGCCAGAACAAGGCCATCGAGGCCCTGTCGAAGTCGATCCGCCGCACCCGCGCCGGCCTGAAGGACCCCAAGCGCCCCGGCGGCTCCTTCATCTTCGCCGGCCCCACCGGCGTCGGAAAGACCGAGCTGGCCAAGGCCCTGGCGGAGTTCCTGTTCGACGACGAGGACGCCCTCATCCAGCTCGACATGTCCGAGTTCGCCGAGAAGCACACGGTCTCGCGGCTCTTCGGCGCCCCTCCCGGCTACGTCGGCTACGACGAGGGCGGCCAGCTCACCGAGAAGGTGCGCCGCCGGCCCTTCTCCGTGGTCCTGTTCGACGAGGTCGAGAAGGCCCACCCGGACATCTTCAACTCCCTGCTGCAGATCCTGGAGGACGGGCACCTCTCCGACGCCCAGGGCCGCGTGGTCGACTTCAAGAACACCGTCATCATCATGACCACCAACCTCGGCTCCAAGGACATCGGAAAGTCGGTGGCCACCGGCTTCCAGTCCACCGAGTCCGGCGCCATGGACTACGAGGAGATGAAGGCTCACGTCAACCGCGAGCTCAAGCAGCAGTTCCGGCCCGAGTTCCTCAACCGTGTTGATGACCTCATCGTCTTCCCACAGCTGACCAAGGAGGAGGTGCGCCAGATCGTCGACCTCATGATCGTGCGCCTCGACAAGCGCCTGGCCGAGCAGCAGATGACCATCGAGCTGACCGAGGCCGCCAAGGACCTCCTGGCCGAGCGCGGCTTCGACCCGGTGCTCGGCGCCCGTCCGCTGCGCCGCGCCATCCAGCGCGACATCGAGGACGCCCTGAGCGAGAAGATCCTCTTCGGCGAGCTCGAGCGGGGTCAGAAGGTCATCGTCGACGCCGAGGGCGAGTCCATCCTGGGTGAGTTCATCTTCCGCGGTGAGCCCTGGGAGCAGGGCGAGGCCGAGGTCGCCGCACTGCGTGAGGCCGAGGATGCCGCGGCCGGCGGCGGGGGCGGGGCCTCCGGCCCGCTGCGCATCTCCACTCCGCCCATCAGTCGCGGCGGCGGCGCCTCGCCGGCTGCCGAGCCCGGGCGCTGACCTCGCCGGGTTCTGCCCGGTCCAGTTCCCTTATCAGTTCCATACGATGGGCCGCAACCCCGCTGGGGTTGCGGCCCATCGTCGTCGCCGCGCGTCGGGGCCCTCAGGCTGCAAGACGCGTTGGCGCGAACCGTGGAGTAGGTGGTGGGGCCGCCTTGCCCCCATGCTCATTTTTCCAGGTGGAGACCATGATTGTGGACGCAGGAGTGTGCGGGGTGAAGCGTGCGGCTGCGAATATGCACGGGCCTCGTAGTCGCCTGAACTGCGGAGCAAGCACATGAAAAGTGAGTGACGCCTGAATGCAGTAAGAGAATATTCTGAGAGTTTGGCTTGACCGTCTCATGTCTGTCCTCTGCCCGATACAGTGGAGTGACGATCCGTCGAAAGTCGTCCCTCGGACATGGCCGATCGGTGTCGTCACCCCGCCCCGCGCGGGGCCGTCTCAACCGCTATCGCCCCTACTCGTCCTCACTGTCCGTACCTGTCCGCCCTCATTCAGACTGCCGCGACACCCCTCGGTCGCGGCGCCGGAATGTCCGGCTCGGATCGCCCGTGCGTGCTCACGCATTCTTGGTGCCGCTACTCCCATGACCCAACTCAGATACGAACCGCGACATTTCCACCAGCACCGTTTTCCGCGCCTGCGGACCGCTAACGCTGCTGCGACCTTGAGCGTCCTCGGCGTGGTGGCGGCGGTGCTGCCCTGGGTCGGCTGGCCGAAGCAGGTCACCGTCGGCGTTCTGGTCCTCACGGTCCTCATCGGCCTGGGGCTGGTCACGGCTCCGCCCACCCGCGCGCTCAAGCGCGGCGGCATTGCCCCGGGGGCCCGCTGGCACTGGGGTGCGGCAATGCTCCTGGGCATGTCCCCGGCGATCCTGCTGGGCCTGAGCTTCCCCGTCGTCTCCCAGAAGATGGCCGCCAGTACGGTGAGCGGCACCGGCCTGCCGGTCATCGTCCTGAGCGTGTCAGTGGCCGTGCCCTGGCTCAGCCAGATCATCGGCACCCCCGTCTACCGGCTCCTGGGCGACTCCATCGGCCGTGGCCCGCGGGCGGTCCTGGAGCGCTACTGCTCCATCTGGCCGGCGCTGTTCCTGTGGGCGCTCCTGCCCACGGCGCTGGAGATCCTCGTCGTGGCCGCCGTGACCGGCTGGAACCTGCACGTCCTGGGTGTCCACACCGCCCTGCTCCTCCTGCACGTCGTCTTCGTCCAGTCGCTCATCGTCGCCGACGTCGCCGGACGCCGCCGCCTGTGGTCGGTGGGCTGGCTCTGCTACGCCGTCGCACTCGTCGCCGAGCCGACCTGGTGGTACCTGCCCCCGCTGGTCGGGGCCCTCAGCCAGCTCCTGTCCATGGGGCGCAGCCTGGGAAGGATCCTGCGGCCCCGCGGGGTCGCCACCGGCATCCTCGTGCAGGACATGCTGCGCGGTGCGATCCTGGGAGGAGTGCTGTGGTCGGACAAGTTCTTCCTCTTCCTGGGCGCCGGTCGTGACTTCGACGTGGCGCTGGTCTACCTGTGCCTCCAGCCCGCCGTCGTCGCCTACTGCTACTACTTCGCGGTCACCGCACCCCGGGTCAACACCGAGATCGCCCTGTTCCAGACGGTTCTCAAGCGTGAGGGCATGGCCAGTCTGCGCGAGCGCGGACGCACGCTGCGTCGGCTGCTGGACGCCAGCCTCATTCGCGCCTGCATCGTGGGGGTCGCCGGCGTCATCGTCGTCGTGTGCTCCATGGCGCTCATGTCCACCGAGCAGGTCCCGCTGGTCCTCGAGGTGTGCCTCGCCTCGACCCTGTTCACGGTGCTGACGCTCCTGAGCTACGAGATCGACCACATCGGCGACTCGACCACCGCTCTGCTCCTGTCCGGCATCCACGTGGCGATCGCCGCGGCCCTGCTGCTCAAGGTGGCCGACGCCGCCGCCTACCTGCCGCTGGCCGGCGTCGACCTGCTGCTGTGCGCGTTGGGGCTGCTGCTCTACCGCAAGCGGTGGGCCGCACCCGAGTACTCGTTCTTCTGGGGAAAGGCCATGTCCTGGTGAGCTCGTCATCCTCCTTCCGCGCCCGCCTGGAGAGTCTTCCGCTGCGCTACTCGGCTCCCGCCGGCGGCTACGCCCCGATGCCCAGTCCCGACGACGCCCCTGGCATCGGCGACCGGGGCGAGGAGGCCGGCCCCAGGATCAAGGTCGGCCCCGACGGATACGGCGTCGTCGTCACCACCGGCGGTGCCCTGAGCGGGCCCTCGGCCGCCACCCCCTCCGCAGGCTCGCCCGCCGTCCCATCCACTGACCCGCCCGCCACCGAACCGGTTGCCGAGCCGGCCTCGGCCTCGGCCTCCACTCCTGAGATCCCGGCCGCGCCGATCTACGGCGTCGTCCAGACCCCGGCGCCGGCCGGCTACGGAGTGGTCCAGCCCCGCCCCAAGAGCCCGGAGCCGAGCTCCCCGCAGAGCTCCGACGTCCTCGACTCCCCGATCTTCGGCGCGGTGAGCTCGGCCGCGCCGGCTGCCTCGGGTGCCTCGGCCTCCTCACCCGTGGAGCCGGCCGCCCCCCGCTCCACCGCGTCGGAGCCATTCGTTGACGCCGAAGCCCCTGCCGTCCCTGCTGCCCCCTCCACCTGGGCCTCCGACGCCGCTGCAGCCGGAGCGCCCTCTGAGCCCTCCATGCCCCCGGTGCACGGCGATTCCTCGGTCCCCGCCGAGCCGGCCCGGCAGGAGGCGGATCGGCCGAAGCCCTCAGCCCCCGCCGAGCCGGCCCCGCAGGAGTCCGTCCTCCCACAGCCCGACCAGCCCGAGCCCCAGCAGACCCCCGCACCCACCGCCATCGCCTGGGAGTCCGTGGCCTCGGCCGCCTCCCACGCCGCCGCCATCCCCCTGTCCCAGCAGCAGGCCGCCCAGGAGGAGGCCGAGGACGAGGAGGCCCCCGCCAGCGCGGCCGAGCTGCTCCCGCCCCCCGAGGAGCCGGAGCCCGAGCCCGATGAGCAGGTCCTGCCCGACGGCGTCCCCGAGGACGGCGTCTACGTGGACGTCGACGTCGCCATCGTCATGGAGTCCACCTACCCTTACCTCAAGGGCGGGGTCTCCGCGGTGGTCCACGACATCATCACCGGCAACCCGGACCTCACCTTCGGGATCATCCACATCACCTGGGACTCCCACTCGCCGCTCAAGGACCTCTACGGCATGCCGGACAACGTCGCCTGGGTGAAGGTCCTCTACCTGTCCATGGAGGAGCACCAGGAGGACTTCCTGCGCGCCCGCCCGCGCGACCTGCGCATGAACCGCCGCCAGCGCCGCGAGCTGTCCCGGCGCATCCTGGGGGCCCTGCTCGCCCTGGCCCAGGACGGCCAGACCGAGCCGCTGTGGGACCTCATCAGCGAGGGCCTGAGCGCCTCGCGCCGCTACCCGGTCTGGGCGATCCTGGGCACGCGCGAGTTCATGGAGGCCTATCACGACATGATGCCGGACCTGGGGATGTCGATGACCGACATCTTCTGGTGCCTGCGCGACTTCTTCTCCCTGGCCTACGCGGTCCTGGCCGAACCGGTCCCGCGCGCCCAGGTCTACCACGCCCACACCACCGGCTACGCCATGCTGCTGGGCGTCAACGCCGCCCGCGAGCACGGCACCAAGGTGCTGCTGACCGAGCACAACCTCTACGTGCGCGACACCGTCAACACCCTCCTGGAACGCCGGCTGGACCTCAACGTCAGGCTCACCGACTACCGCACCTTCGACGTCACCGGCCGCGAACGCATGTGGATGGCCTGGTGGCTGGAGATGGGGCGCCTGTGCTACCCCTACGCCTACGCCTCCACCTACCTCTACCCGCGGGCCATCACCGAGGCCAATGAGCTCGGCGGTGACTCCGGGCGAGCCATCGTCATCCCCAACGGCATCGTCACCTCGGAGTTCGACGCCTCCTACGCCGCCCGCCTGGCCGCCATCGAGGAGATCAAGAAGGAGGGCGCGGACAAGCACCTGTGGAAGCTGGTGTACATCGCCCGCGTCGTACCCATCAAGGGGCTGCTGGACATGATCGACTCGGTGCGCCTCATGGTGGACCGGGGCCTGAACATCCACCTGGACGTGTGTGGGCCCACCGAGCACATGCCCTCCTACTTCGAGCAGTGCCTCACCCGCATCGTCGAGCAGGGCCTGGAGAGCGTCATCACCATCCGCGGGACCGTCAAGGTCCGTGAGCTCCTGCCTGAGTTCGACCTGTTCGTCCTGCCCAGCTACAACGAGGGCCTGCCGGTCGTCTCCCTGGAGACCATGGGGGCCGGCATCCCCACGGTGAGCACCGACGTCGGCGCCGTGCGCTCCGTCGTCGAGGACTTGATCGTCACCGACGAGGGGGAGACCTGGGACCCCTGCGGCATCATCATCGAGCCCGGTGACCCCGCCGTCATGGCGGACAAGGTCCAGGAGGTCATCAGCGACGTCGATCTCTACGAGCGCCTGAGCCTCAACGCCCGCGGCCGCGTGGAGGCGGCCTACGACCTGGTCAAGGTCAACGCCTCCTACAACAAGATCTACCGTCAGGGCGGTGCCGGCGAGCAGACCGGTACCCGCGCCGACCGAGGAGGAGCATGAGGAGCAGCACCGGCGGCGTCGGCGCCTGGATCCGTTACGGAAACCCGCTCGAGCCCGGGGAGCTGGACTTCGCGATCGCCCACTACCGGGCCGCGATCCTCCAGCCCTGGGAGACCGAGGCAGCAGCCCGCCTCAAGGAGGCGCGACCGGACATGACGGTCCTGGCCTACCGGTGCCTGTCCTCCACGCGAGACTTCGAGCCGGACTCCATGCGCGCCTCCGGGCTGTCCTACCGCGAGGCCCTCCGCCGCGGTTGGCTCGCCAGGCGTGACAACGGCGACCTGGTCGAGTGGAACACCTACCCCGGCCACTTCCAGGCCCGTGTGTGGGACCCCGACTACCGCGCCCGCTGGGTGGAGGAGGTCTGCCAGGCCACCGCTGAGACCGCCTTCGACGGCGTCATGGCGGACAACGACGTCTTCGACGACTACTACGGCCTGGACCTCCCCCTGGACGGAATCGCCGACACCGCCGCCCTGCGCGCCGAGCTGAACATCTTCGTGGACCAGGCCGGTGCCGGCCTCAACGGCGTCGGCAAGATCCTCATCCCCAACGTGGCCGAGGCCCGCCGGGAACCCGGCCGCTGGGAGCGCCACTCGGCCTGGGGTGGTGGCTTCGACGAGTGCTGGCTGGGCTGGGGGGACCATCACCTCTTCGATGAGGCCACGGCCCTGGCCCAGATTCACGAGCTGCGAGGGCCGGGCCTGTCCATCGTGCGCACGCCCGACGGCGGGGGCGGCGGCTCCATGTCCGGTGCCCGCACGTCCCCCGGCCTCTACGGGCTGGCGGCCTTCTGGGTCTTCGGGGGAGGGGAGGGCGCCTACACGGCCACCGGTCACGACGACTACTCCCGCACTGCCTGGTTCCCCGCCCTCGACGCCGACCTGGGGCGCCCGCTGGGACGGCCCCGGAGGACCTCGGGCGCCTGGGTGCGCGAGTTCGAGGGCGGAGTGGCCGCTGTCGCGCTCGGCGAGGAGGGAGGCGGCACCGTGCGTCTCCCGGCGGGCCTCAGGTCACCGGGGCCCACCGGGGACCCGGACGGTGAGGCGCTGGCTCTGGAGGTGCCCCTCAGCGCGCATTGTGGGATGATTGCCCTGCGTGCATGAGTCATGACCCGGTCCGGCTCGTGCGAGATCCGATAATGGGGCTAAAGACCTGTCAAACGTTAGTCATGTTGGGTGGATCATTGACCTGCTTGACTTCCTGAGATCCCCGCCGTCCCGTACAGCGTTCTCTCGGGCAGGAAGCGCGGCGTCCGTCTTGGGCGGCGTCGACAGAGTTCCACAGGACCCAGGACAAGGATGACCTATGGCACAGACTTCCCAGAATAGCGCGGCGGACATCGCGCACAAGCCCATGATGAGCACTGCTCAGATCCTGTTGATGAACGTCGGATTCTTCGGCATCCAGTACTCCTTCGGCATGCAGCAGAACGCCATGTCGCCCATCTACCAGTTCCTCGGGGCTTCCGCTGACGAGATCCCCATCCTCAATCTGGCCGGACCCGTCACCGGCCTGCTCGTCCAACCGCTCATCGGGGCGCTCTCGGACCGGACCTGGAGCGAGAAGTGGGGACGCCGTAAGCCCTTCTTCCTGATCGGGGCCGTCGGCTGCTCCGTGTTCCTGTTCCTCATGCCCTTCGTCACCGCCTTGTGGATGGCGGTGCTGTGCCTGTGGCTGCTGGACGCCTCGAACAACACGGCCATGGAGCCCTACCGGGCCTTCATCGGCGACCGCCTGCCCTCCAAGCAGCTCGCCAAGGGCTTCCTCGCCCAGTCCCTGTTCATCGGCGCCGGCTCGGCCCTGGCCGCCGGGACCCTCGTCGTTCTGGAGAAGACCCTGGCGGGCGCCACCGCCGCCGGCATCCCCTACTGGGTCTTCGGCGCCTTCATGGTGGGCTCGGTGTGCTCCATCGGCTCGGTGCTCATCTCGGTGCTCTCCACCAAGGAGCTGCCGCCCACGCCGGAGGGCTTGGTCGAGCTCGAGCGCAAGAAGCGGGAGGAGGGCCCCTTCGGCTTCGTCAAGGACATCGGCGTCGCCATCGTCGAGATGCCCCGCGGCCTGAAGAAGATGGCCCTGGTCTACCTCTTCCAGTGGTACGCCATGAACGTCTTCTGGCAGTACCTGGGCCTCATGTGCGCCGTCACCTACTTCGGCGTGAACCTGTCCGACCCGGGGTACGCCAAGACCGAGGCCTTCAACGACGCCTCCGGCTTCGCCACCGGGCTCATGGTCGCCTACTACGTCTCCTGCACGGTCGTCGCCCTCTTCCTGGCGCGACTGTCCGACCGCATCGGCCCCAAGCACGTCCACACCGCGGCGCTGTGCCTCGCCGCCGTCTGCCTGGTCCTGCTCACCCGCATCGGCAGCCCCGGCCACACCGCGGTCCTCTACCTGCCCATGATCGGCATTGGTGTGGCCTGGGCTTCTATTACGGGCGTACCCTACATCATGGCCATTGAGATGATCCGCAAGGAGCGCCGAGGCGTCTACATGGGCGTTATCAATATGATGATCGTCATCCCCCAGTTCATCCAGACCCTCACCTTCGGTCCCATTTACAAGCACCTGCTCGGCGATCACCCGGTCAACGCCATGCTCTTCGTCGCAGTCTTCCTCGTCATCGCCGGTCTGCTCATCGAGTGGATCGACACCGTCAAGGACGCGGACCCGCGGGTGCGCGCCGCCGCCGTGTCCGCCACTGAGACTGCCGTGGCCTGACCGGGTGCCCCACGAAAGGATGTCATCCGTGACCTATACCACCATTGTCGCCGGAGTCGGCGATGTCGAGGCGAACACCCACGTCATCGATCGCGCCTGCGAGATGGCTCGCCTGTGCGACGCCGCTCTTCTCCTCGTCGCCGGCTTCGACCCCGTCTCGGCGCGGGACAAGGCTCGCATCAACGAGTCCGCCCCCGTCGCCGATGTGCGGGGCGGGCTCACCGAGGACCAGGCCTACGCCGTCGTCGAGAAGGCGCGTGATACCGCCGTTGAGCGCGGCGTCGCCCTCGCCCAGGGCGTCGTCGTCGAGGGCACGGCGGTCAATGCCGTCACCCTCGTCACCTTGGAGACCGAGGCGGACCTCGTCATCGTCGGATCCAAAGGCGTCGATTCGCTGTTCGGCCGTATCTTCGGAGCCGTCTCCGTCCAGGTGCTCCGCAAGTCGAAGTGCGACGTCCTCGTCGTCGTTCCCTAGTCGCCGGATAGACGTCGGACGCACGCGTCGGATCCTGCGCGATCGGACCGGCGGCGGATGCCCGCCACGCGGAAGTGTGGCGGGCATCCGCCGCTATGTTTTGAGGTTCTTCGTGTGTGAGGGCGTGGTCGGGGTGAGCGGGTGCCGGTGGTTCGGCGTCTCGGGGTCCTGCGCGGTCGTACTCGGCGTCGCGTGGTCGTACCCGGCGGCGCGCGGTCGTACCTTAGAGGGGCTCTAAGGTACGACCGCGCGGTTTTACGTACGACCGCGTGCGCTGGGGGTACGACCACGCGGTTTTACGTACGACCGGGTGGGATCGCGTACGACCACGTACCCCGAGACCCCGACGAGGAAAGCCCCGCACAACCCCATCCCCACGGCACGAAGAACCCGTTTTGAGCAGTTGTCGTAACTCCTGTGATACGTGGGGCCGGGCTGGGCGCATGGCGACGCTGGAGCTGCCCGCCGGCCTGGTCCTGCCCGGCCCCACCGGGGCGCCCGACGGCGAGCCCCTGTCCACCCGCATCACCCTGCCGGGACACACCGGCCTGTTGGCGCTGCGCCCTTAAGCCCTCGGGCCGGCCGGCGCAGCCCTGTTCGCGGCTGGATGAGTCACCTGCAGCATGGGACTGAAGTCACATAGAGTGCTTCGCGTGCGCCTGCGCGTGCACGGAGTCCCTAGTTCCACAAGAACCGAAAGAGGCAAGGATGCCCAAGTACGTGTACCGCTTCAGCGAGGGTGACAAGGACCAGAAGGATCTCCTGGGTGGCAAGGGAGCGAATCTGGCGGAGATGACCCGGCTGGATCTCCCCGTTCCCCCCGGCTTCACCATCACCACCGACGCCTGTCGCGCCTACCTGGCCAGCGGCGAGGTCCCCGAGGAGCTCTCGGTCCAGGTCACCACCGCTCTGCGTGGAGTCGAGGAGGAGCTGGGGCGCGAGCTCGGCGCCGCCGAGGACCCCCTGCTCGTCTCGGTGCGAAGCGGCGCCAAGTTCTCCATGCCCGGCATGATGGAGACCGTCCTCAACATCGGCCTCAATGACGTCTCCGTCAAGGGCCTGGCCGCCGCCAGCTCCGATGAGCGCTTCGCCTGGGACTCCTACCGCCGCCTCATCCAGATGTTCGGCAAGACCGTCCTGGACATCGACGGCGACCACTTCTCCGACGCCCTGGACGCCAAGAAGGACGCGCGGGGCGTCTCCATGGACTACGAGCTCCCCGTGGACGCCCTCCAGGAGCTGGTCGAGGAGTACAAGGCCATCGTCAAGGAGCACGCGGGCATCGACTTCCCGCAGGACCCCCGCTCCCAGCTGGACATGGCCACCGAGGCCGTCTTCCGCTCCTGGAACACCGAGCGCGCCCACATCTACCGCCGCCGCGAGAAGATCCCGCACGACCTGGGCACCGCGGTCAACGTGTGCACCATGGTGTTCGGCAACATGGGGGAGACCTCGGGCACCGGCGTGTGCTTCACCCGCGACCCCTCCACCGGGCGCACCGGCGTCTACGGCGACTACCTGGTCAACGCCCAGGGCGAGGACGTCGTCGCCGGCATCCGCAACACCCTGTCCCTGGCCGACCTCGAGCGCCTGGACAAGGCCTCCTACGACGAGCTGCGCTCCATCATGCGCCGCCTGGAGACCCACTACCGCGACCTGTGCGACATCGAGTTCACCATCGAGCGCGGCAAGCTGTGGATGCTTCAGACCCGCGTGGGCAAGCGCACCGCCGCGGCCGCATTCCGCGTGGCCACCCAGCTCGTGGACGAAAAGCTCATCACCATGGACGAGGCCCTCACGCGCGTCTCCGGCGAGCAGCTCACCCAGCTGATGTTCCCCCAGTTCGACGACGACTCCAGCCGCGACCTGCTCACCCGCGCCATGGCCGCCTCCCCGGGCGCCGCCGTGGGCTACATCGCCTTCGACAACGACGAGGCCGTCTCCCGTGCCGAGAAGGGCGACTCCGTCATCCTCGTGCGCCGCGAGACCAACCCCGACGACCTGCCCGGCATGGTCGCGGCCGCCGGCGTTCTCACGGCCCGCGGCGGCAAGACCAGCCACGCCGCCGTCGTCGCCCGCGGCATGGGCAAGACCTGCGTGTGCGGCGCCGAGGCCCTCGAGGTCGACTCCGCCGGCAAGACCCTGCGCATCGCGGGGCGCGAGGAAGTCCTCACCAGTGAGGACATCATCGCCATCGACGGCACCACCGGCGAGGTCTTCCTCGGTGAGGTCGGAGTCGTCGACTCCCCGGTCATGACCTACCTGCGTCGTGGCCTGGACGAGGCGCTCAAGGCGGCCGGAGACGAGGACACCCGCGAGCTCGTCACCGCCGTGGACCGCCTCATGCGCCACGCCGATGTGGTCCGCCGCCTCGAGGTGCGCGCCAACGCCGACACCCCCGACGACGCCCGCCACGCCATCCACCGCGGCGCCCAGGGCGTGGGCCTGTGCCGCACCGAGCACATGTTCCTGGGCGAGCGCAAGCAGTTCGTCCAGAACCTCATCCTGGCCTCCTCCGAGGTCGAGCGCGAGGCCGCCCTGGCCGCCCTCCTGCCGCTGCAGAAGGGTGACTTCATCCAGATGTTCGAGACGATGAACGGCAAGCCCATGACGGTGCGCCTCATCGACCCGCCGCTGCACGAGTTCCTGCCGGACCTGACCGAGCTGAGCGTCAAGGTGGCCGTGGACCGCGAGCGTGGCGAGCTGGACCCGGCCGATGAGGAGCTCCTGGCCGTGGTGCGCAAGAGCCACGAGGCCAACCCGATGCTCGGCCTGCGCGGGGTCCGCCTGCTGCTGACCATGCCGGGCCTCATCGAGCTCCAGGTGCGCGCCATCGCCGAGGCCGCCGTCGAGCGCCTCAAGGCCGGCGGCGACCCGCACCCCGAGATCATGATCCCGCTCATCGGGTCGGTGCGTGAGCTCCAGCTGGCGCGCGAGCGCGTGGAGCACGTGCTGCAGGAGGTCTCCCAGGCCTCCGGCTACGCCCTCGACTTCCCGGTGGGCTGCATGATCGAGCTGCCGCGCGCTGCCGTCACCGCCGCCCACGTCGCCGAGGAGGCCGACTTCTTCTCCTTCGGCACCAACGACCTGACCCAGACCACCTGGGGCTTCTCACGCGACGACGTCGAGGGCTCCTTCGTGGGCCACTACACCGACGACGGCATCTTCGGGGTCTCCCCCTTCGAGACCATCGACACCGACGGCGTGGGCGGCATGGTGCGCCTGGGCGTCGAGGGCGGCCGCTCCACCAAGCCGACGATGAAGATGGGCGTGTGCGGCGAGCACGGCGGGGACCCCGAGTCCATCGGCTTCTTCCACCGGGTGGGCCTGAACTACGTCTCCTGCTCGCCCTTCCGGGTGCCGGTGGCCCGCCTGGAGGCCGGGCGCGTGGCCGTCGCGGACAAGGCTGAGTAACCGGGTAACCGGGTAGCCGGGTAGCCGGGTAGGGCGGCCCGCGGACCAACAGCGTCGTGGGGGTCGGGCTGGGATCAGGAGGCCGGCGACGGCGAGGCGATACCGAGTCGCCCGCCCAGCCAGTCGAGCTGGTCGGCCAGCGCCGGCCCCCACACGGCCCAGGTGTGGGCGCCGTCGTACTGGCGGGTGCTCACCGTCATCCCGGCCCTCGTGGCGGCCTCGGCCAGGACGGGCACGGCCCCGCGGTAGCTCGTGTCCTGGCGGCCGACCGACAGGATGCCGGCGATGCCGTCGTAGCGGCCGGGTGGGGCGGTGGACATCAGGGAGAGCGGGTCGTTGGCCTCGTAGGCGGCACGGTCTCCTCCGAAGCCCTGGGAGATGGTGCGCTCCACGCCGCCCAGCGTGGGGTGCTCCTCGGCGCTGATGGCCAGGAAGGTGCGGTAGACGCCCGGTGAGCGGGTGACGACCTGCATCGCGCAGGTGCCCCCGTTGGACAGGCCGGCCACCGCCCAGTGGGCGGGGTCATCGTCGACCTGCAGGTTCGCCCTGATCCAGGCTGGTACGTCCTTCTCCAGGTAGGTGGCCACCTTGCCGCCCGCCTCGGTGTCGGAGCACAGGGGATTGGTGTACGGGCTGCCCAGGAGGTCGGCGACGACGACTACCGGGGCCAAGCCGTGGTGGTTGGCCGCGTAGGCGTCCATCGTGTCCTTCAGGTTTCCCAGCTCGAACCAGTCCGACGGGCTTCCCGGCTGCCCGGTGAGCAGGACGAGGACCGGCAGGGCCGGGCGCTGTGAGCCCAGGTAGGCCGGCGGCAGGTAGATGAAGGCCCCTCGCGGCGTGAAGCCCTTCGTTCCGGACTGGTCACCGGCCGGGATGTCGGCAGTGACCGCCTGGCCGCGGGCGGGCATGTCCGACGGCGGCCTCCAGGTCTCCTCCAGCATCCCGCGGCCACGCACGGGTGCCGGAGATCGGGCCGCGGCGCCCTGCAGGCGGTTGAGTGGCGTGGTCGCCACCCCGTAGCCCAGGACCGATGCCAGGGTGGGGTAGGAGGCGAAGAAGGTGTTGATGGCCAGCAGGGAGGAGGCCACCACGGCCACGAGGCTGGAGGCCGACTCCGTGGCGCGCACCAGGCGGCGGTTGCGTGAACGCACCGCCCGGTGACGTCCTTCGGTGCGGTTGCCGGTGACCAGCTGGGCGATGACGAGGCCGACGACACCCACCCAGGTCCACACGAACCAGCCGACGCCGTCGGCGACGGGATGCCAGATGACGTCCACGACCAGCCAGAAGGTCACTGCGCTCGCTGCGGCAGCAGCAGGTACGACGAGCTGGCGAGGCCAAGGCAGGTAGCGGGTGCGCCGCCACCACAGCCAGGCGATGACCACCGCGGCCACGACCACGCAGACCGCCCCCAGCCAGGGCTGGAGGAGGTGGACGGCCTTGAGGGCGCCCACGACGCCGCCCGACGCCTGCACGTCGGCCGTGCTGCCGGTAGTGCTGCCGACCATGCTGCCGGCAGTGGTGGCGTCGGCGGTGGGCGCGCCAGCACCGCTGATCTCAGTCACGGTTCATCAGCACATGGGCGAAGCGCGCCGTCTGGGAGGGCTTGAGACCGGGCAGGTAGGCCCGGGCGATGGCGATCCCCACCGTGGGCAGGTCCACCAGGTCGGGAACCGCCAGGTACATGGGCACGGAGCGCGGCTTGAACTTGCGCTTGTAGGCGTGCAGGGAGCCGAATCCGTAGGCCGGCTCCAGCACGGAGGCCAACAGGTTCAGGAGCGGGTCGAAGCGTGAGGAGGCATCGCCGTCGGCCGGTGCGGAGCGCGACAGCGGCGCCCCGGACAGGGACAGGATCTCCAGCCCCTCGGCCTGGGCGTCCTGGGCGGCGCGCCCGATGAGGTACTCCATGACGGGGCGGAAGCCGCCCTCGCGGCGTCGCATGAAGTCCAGGGTCAGGCCGATGACGCGCCCGTCGCGGTAGACCGGCAGCCAGGAGGTGACGCCCTGGACGGTGCCCTCGGCGTCCACGGCCAGCAGCAGGCGTGTCTCGGCGTCGTCGAGCTCGGCCAGGCCGCCCAGGGTGAAGCCCATCTCCGGCAGCGGCTTGTCACTGGCCCAGGCCTGGGAGATGGCCCGGATCTGGTCGCGCCGGCCGGCCGGGCAGTCGCGGAAGGTGGTCCATACCGCCTCGACGCCCTCCTTGTTGGCGTGGTTGAGGGCGGTGCGCACGTCCTGGTAGGCCTTGCCGCGGAAGGCCAGGTCCGGCAGGTCCAGGACGGACTCCTCAGCCACCTGCATGATCGTCCAGCCCATGGCGCGGGCGGCCTCCATGGCCGGGGCGTGCACCGAGTACAGGGCGGGGATGAGTCCGGCGTCGGTGGCGAAGTCGGCGAAGTCGCGCACCGCCTGGGCCACGTCGGCGTCGTCGGCGGCGGGGTCCCCGACCGTCAGGGCGACGTCGCGGCTGGGCCGGTAGGAGAAGCCGGCCGTGCCCGCCTCGTTGACCCAGGCCTCGTTGCCCTGCCAGGTGAGCATCCACCCCAGGGTCCCGGCGCCGCGGCTGCGCACCAGGTCGACGAGCTCCTCGCGGTCGGAGATCCGGGTGCGGGCGGGAGCGGACTGGGCCAGCCACACCCACAGGATCGTCAGGAGCCACACCAGGACCGGAACCCACGCGGTGAGCAGGTAGGCCAGGGGGGTCAGGGGCTCGACGATCAGGCTCATGATGCCGCCGGTGCTGATGGGCAGCAGGTAGGACACGTAGGTCTCCAGCAGGGCGGGCCAGGTCGCGTAGGGGGAGAAGTCATGAGACATGAGCAGGCCCCCGGCAACGGTCAGGACCGCCCCGCCCAGGAGGGTCAGGACCCAGGCGACGACGGCGCGGCGAATGACGCCGGGGCGCGAGCCCAGGGTGAAGCGCCTCCTGGTCCACACCACCAGGCTGATGACCACGATGTTGAGCAGCAGCGGCACCAGCAGGTGCCCCGAGCGCAGCCAGCTGTGCAGGAGCTGGGTCGTGGTGGAACCGGACTCGGGTAGCTGCTCGCCGATCTTCTCCACCAGGGCGAACAGGGCCGCGCACACCCCCAGGAAGATCTGCAGGGCGATGGTGCCGTAGGCCGCTGAACGACGCCCCCGGCGCAGGCCGTCGGCCAGGACCAGCTGCAGGAGCGCCGGCATGCACATCAGGAGCTGCTCGACGGGGTAGATGACGGCGTCCTTGGGCAGGATGGCGGGGGTCAGCCCGTAGCGGGCGTCAGCCAGGGGGCCGGCGGCGTTACTCACCACCGCCAGGGCGCAGCTCACGGCCCAGCAGGCCACCAGGAAGGCCACGAGCTCGCGCTCCACGCGCCGGGGCAGCTCCTGGGAGGGGGCCGACTGCTGCCCGCGCTCCAGGACGACGCCCATGATGAGGCCGATGACGCCGGCTCCCAGGCGGGCCAGGGCGCCCACGGTTCCGGTCACGGCGGCCGAGACGATGAGGACGGCGAAGGCCGCCAGGCGCGTGCGCCGTCGCCAGGACGGGCGCATGACGCTGGTGGAGGCCGCCACCAGGCCGGCGATGGGCAGGCTGATGCCCTGGATCGGGGCGTGGATGAGGTAGGGGGACCAGGCGTCCCACACGCGCCCGATGAGGGGGTAGAGCGCCTGGGCCAGGACGATGCCCCCGGCGCAGGAGACGACGGCGGTGGCCAGCCACCGTCGCGTGCCCAGGAGCCGCTCCAGCAGCACGCCGATGGACAGCAGCATGAGGCTTCCGGTCACCGGCAGCAGGTGGCCGGGGACCGCCCAGGCGGTCAGCAGGGTCCACACCCTCTGGGGCTGGTGGATGTAGGCGGACAGGATGATCTGCCCCCGGGGCCCCCAGGGCAGCAGGAGGATGCTGATGACGAGGGTCAGCGCGGCGCAGGTGGTTGCGGCCGGTGCGGGGGCCAGCCAGGCGCGCGCGGCCCGTGAGGCTCGGTGCGCGTAGGCGCTCAGGTGCGAGGGCTCAGACGCAGGGGCCGGCGGCGCCGACGACGGCGATGGTGCGGGCGATGGGGTGGAGGAGGGCACCGGCGAGGGCGCGAGCTCGGATGCGTCCGGGGGAGATGTGGTGGACGAGGCCGACGGCATGAACGCTCCTCAGCGGTAGGTGATGGGAGGCTGGTGATGCGATAGGGGACGGTCGGGGCTCCCCGCCGGGAGTCGACCAGCCGACATTCTTATCCACTTCCCGGGCATCCTCATCCACCTCCAGGTGGATGCGACCATGAGACCGGTCTCTCCAAGAATCGGGGATAACCCTAGGAGATAACCTCGATCTGGCCGTGTTCTCGCGGTTTTCTCCCTGTGAGTGGGCTGATGTGGTGGGGTGACGGCCCGCCCCTCGTTGCCGTCATGAGATAGTCTGCCGTGTGCTGGCGGTCGTGACAGGATGGCTGGGCACTGTGTTCGTGGGGACTCGACTGTGAGCCGTCCACGCGCGTGCCCACCTGTGCTGGGGGCCATCGCGGAGCAGGACGACGAGGAAAGGCGGCCCCATCCATGGCCATGTACGAGCTCGACGGCAACCACCTCCTGCCCGTGCGCCTGGGTCGCTCCGCTGATGCCATCACCCTGTCTCACAGTCTGGTCGCCATCCAGCGTCAGATCGTCGATGTCCTGCGCCGCCCGCTCTTCCCCCTGTCATGGGAGGAGCTCGAGACCGGGGCGAGCCTGACCGCCCTGGACGCCACCGGGCAGGTCGTCGTCGTCGAGGTCCTGGAGAGAGTCGACTCCACAGGGCTGCTGGCCGCCATGTCGCGCCTGACCCAGGCCGCCACCGCGGGCCGCCGTGAGATCGCCAGCAGGTACGCCGGCGGGCTGGGGGCCTTCAGCCAGGACTGGAACGAGTTCCGCGAGGCCATGCCCGCCCAGGTCGAGGCCGGGCCGAGGCTGACAATCCTGAGCGCCTCCCTGGAGCCCGACGTCGTCGGAGGGCTGGGAGTGCTGGCCTCCTCCGGGCTGGAAATCCACGAGGTGGACGTGCGCATCGTGGACGAGTCCCGCATCGTCGTCGTGGTGGAGAAGATCTCCGGAATGGACGTGGCCGCCGGGGGGCCGCTGCTCGTGGCCCGTGCGCCCCGCCCGGCCCTGGCCGGTTCCGCCTCCTCCGGCTCGAACGGCTCACGGGGCATGGACGCCGCTGAGCAGGCCGAGCACATGAGTCCGGTCACCGGCCCCATCGAGATCGTCATGCCCTCCGAACCGGTGACCGCTCCCGAGGCCGGGGGCGTTGATGAGGCCAGTGCCGCCATCCCGGCGGGAGCCTTCGCCGCGACAGGTGCCGCCGATGCGCTCTCCGAGCTGTTCGAGCCGGTGGCCGTCACCGCCGAGCAGCCCCAGGTACACGCCCTCTCCGCCCAGGGCGCCGACGAGCCCTCGCCCGAGAACCCCGAGGAGGCCGGCGCCGCCCAGTCCGCCGGGCGGGCCGCGCCCGAACCGGATGAGGGGACTGCCGACGTCGCCGACGGCCCCGTCGACGACGGCACTAGTGACGACGCTGCCGATGATGGACCCGCGACCGATGCCGACCGCGGTGCCGAGCACGGGGCTGAGCACCGTGCCGAGGCTGAGCCGCAGGCCCCGCAGAGCCGGCCCGAGCCGGGACCGGAGAGCTCTGATGCCGCCGCTCCGGCCCTCGCCGCCTCCGAGCCCGCGGATGGCTCCGAGGACTCCGACCACCACCCCGGCGACTCCGACCACAAGACCGGTGACCACGACGCCGCTGGTAGCGCTGACAACGCTGGCGCCGCCGGCAGCGTCGGTCAGGACCTGGCCGACATCCTCAGCG
This sequence comes from Actinomyces sp. oral taxon 175 str. F0384, assembly GCF_000223355.1. Lineage (NCBI taxonomy): Bacteria > Bacillati > Actinomycetota > Actinomycetes > Actinomycetales > Actinomycetaceae > Actinomyces > Actinomyces sp. oral taxon 175. Next base: position 652,598 of record NZ_AFUR01000006.1, on the reverse strand, counting down.
GTGACACCGTGACCGTTCCCGCCGTCGTCGACCTGGGCGAGGAGCCCGTCGCCGACGACGCCGGCCATGGGGGCCGCTCCGACTCCACCGATGACTCCAGCGCCGGGCAGCGGGCCGTCGCCGCCCTGGCCGGAGGCGTGGACATCCTCGGCGGGAGCAGCCTGTCCGGGGGGAGTGGTTCAGCGGCCTCGGCCGGCGAAGCCCCGAGCCCGGACGGCTCGCGCACCCGCATGGGACGGCGCTCGCGGGCGGCGCACTCTCAGCCTGAGGCTTCCTCGGCTGCGCCCGCCGCGCAGGCCTGGTCCACGGTCGCCCCCAACGAGTCCCGCACAGAGGCGCCCACCGGCGCGGTGCCGCTCGTGTCCTGGGAGCCGCTGCGCGGCTCGGCCGACGGGCTCGACCCGGTGGCCGAGGCGCTGGGCGGGGACCCCTCCAAGTCTCTCCTGGTCCAGGAGACTGCGGAGCTGGCGGCCGTGGCGGCCTCGCTGGGCAAACCGACCCAGATCGTCTGGCAGCGGCTGCGCCGAGGCATCTACCACGAGGCGATCCTGTCGGTGGAGGGGGTCATCACCCTGTCCGACGGGCGCTCCTTCACCGACCCGACGTCGGCCGCCAACGCCGCCCAGGCCGTCACCGATGCCGATGGCTGGCGCGTGTGGCGCGTGGGGGTGCACGGCGCCCACCTGGGGGACCTGCGCGACGACCTGGCCGACCGCGGCCTCTGAAGCCCCCTGCCCCCGAGTCTGACTGTCCGGTCGGCTCGTCCGTGCGATCGAGTCCCTTAGGTCGTAGGTCGTAAACCCCCTGACATCCTGCGCCCGTAGAGGAGGGTCGCCCGATGCCGCGAGGCTGGAGGCGGCTCGCGGCTTTCCCGACCACGCGGGCCGGGGAGATGACCATGAACGCGACGCGCAACGTGACGCGCAACGTGACGCGCAGGGGTGCGGCTCTGGTTGTGGTGGCCTTGTTGGCCTCGTTGTCCCTGCTGACCGCCTGCGGCTCGACGTCGTCGTCGGCCAGTTTGCCGCCGCGTGAGCCTCCGTCCGGTGAGCATCAGCTGACGGCCAAGGACGTCAATGCCTGGTTGGACGGGAAGTTGCCCGATGCCTTGAAGAACGAGGATATTCCGGGTGCTGTGGTGTCGGTGGTCAAGGACGGTCAGGTGGTGACCACCCGTGGTTATGGGTGGTCCAATACGGGTGCTTCGGGCGGGCAGCCGGTGGCCGTGGACCCGCAGACGTCCTTGTTCCGGGTGGCCTCGATCTCCAAGATTCCGACCTCCATCGCGGCCATGCAGCTAGTGGAGCAGGGCAAGGTGGACCTCGATGCCGATATCAGTGCCTACCTGGACTTCGAGATCGAGCGGCGCTTCGATGAGCCCCTGACCCTGCGCAACCTCCTGACTCACTCGGCGGGCTTCGAGGAGAGCATCCGGATGGCTCAGGACGAGACGGACCTGGAGGCCTACGTCAAGACCAATCCGCCGGTGCAGGTCTTCGAGCCGGGGAGCACCCCGGGGTACTCCAACTACGGCATGGCCCTGGCCGGCTACATCGTGCAGCGGGTGAGTGGTCAGCCTTTTGAGACCTATGTGCGTGAGCACGTCCTGGAGCCGGCGGGCATGACCTCCTCCACCTATGAGCAGCCCCTGCCCAAGGATATGGCCGGCTCCCTGGGCCCGGGCTACACCTCCACGGGTGAGGAGGTCCCCTTCGAGCTCATGGGTGACTTCCCGGCCGGCTCGCTGACTGTCTCGGCTCCGGACTTCGCGGCCTTCATGAACGCTCAGCTGAGTCGCTCGCCCAAGCTGTTGCGTGAGGAGACCTGGGAGCAGATGTGGTCGCCCGGGCTGGGGGAGGAGCGGCTCGGCAACCGGGCCAAGGCCGGGGAGATGGGCCTGGGCTACTTCGACCTCTCCCGTCACGGCCGGCGAGTCGTGGGGCACGGCGGCGACATTGTGGGGTGGCACTCCCAGTTCGAGCTCTACCCCGAGGAGAACACCGGCATCTTCATCGCCTACAACGGCGATGGTAACGACAGCGACTCCTCGAACAACCTGCGCGAGGACCTGGCTCAGGGCTTCGCCGACCGCTACTTCCCCGGCGAGACGGTTAAGGCATCCGGCAGCAAGGACTCCGCCGAGCGCGCCCGCCAGGTGGCCGGCTCCTACGTGCCCAGCAGAGTCCCGTGGGCCTCCTTCGCGGCGGCCTGGGTGCCGACTCTCTTCCCGGCAACGATCGAGCAGACGGGCGACGGGGGACTCAAGGACGGTAAGACTCAGTATGTCGAGGTCGAGCCCTGGGTCTGGCGGCAGGTCGACGGGCGCAGCGCCTTCGCCGCCCAGGTTGAGGACGGCAAGGTCGTCAGCCTCAGCCAGGGGCCCGCGCTGACCCTGATCCCTATGACACCGGTTCAGCAGATGCTCGCTCCTGTGTTCGGCATCTGCCTGGTCCTGCTGCTGGTGTTGACGGTGGCCTGGCCGATCGGGGCACTGCGACGACGTCGGGCCCTCGCGCGGGGCCGGGAGGTCGGCGCCCCGGTGTCGTGGCTGACCCGGGTGGCTCGGGGCGGGGGCGCCGTGGCGCTGGCCTCTCAGTTCACCTGGATCGTGATACTCGTCGTCTTCGCAGCCGTTCAGTCTTCTATCGTGGGCTATGGCTCCCTTGCCTGGGTCGTCCCGGTGGTACGGGGCGCCCAGGTCCTTCAGGCTCTGGGCGTGGTGGCCGTCATCCCGGCAGCAGCTGACCTCGTGATGTCCCTGAGGCGCCGGACGGGCTGGCGGAGGATCACCATGTCGACCGTTCTCCTGGCGACACTGGTGGCACTGGCCTGGTGGGCCTGGGCCGGCAACGCCCTGGTACCCAGGCTCGGACTGTGACCGGGGAACGTCGAGGCCTGTGCCCGTCGGCGACAATGCAGCTATGAGCCTGTCCGATCCCACCAGCTCGGTCCCGATCCGGCGCAACGACGTGCTGCTGGCTCTCACCTTCGCCGTGGTTCAGCCGGCCGTGGCGTTCCTTGCGAGCACCTCGGTGCCGGTCGGCCCTCGACCGTGGTTCGCCGCGACGGCGATTCCGCTCGCGGTCGAGGGGCTGGCCCTCGTGCTGTGGCGCAGTCGCCCCCTGGTCTGTCAGGCGCTGGTGTGGTCGGCGGAGGTGGCGACATCATTGCTGCTTCCCGCGGGCTACGTCGCCAGCGGCTACGGCCAGCTCGTCGTGTCCTTCAGTATGGGGATGCGGTTTCCTCTGCGCCGAACGGTGCCTCTCCTGACCGCGCTGTCCCTGGCTTACTCGGCGGTCGACAACTGGCGAGACCCGCCCAATCAGTGGGAGCTGGCCATGACAAGAGTGCTGGTGAACCTGGCGGCCTGCCTGCTACCGATGCTGGGCGGGGCGGCGCTGGCCAGCAGTCGCAGGTACGAGCACTCCCGTCAGGAGCTCCTCAGGCGCGAGCACGGCCGGCAGCTGGAGGTGGCCCTCATCCAGGAGCGCCGCCGCCTGGCCGGAGAGCTGCACGACGTCGCCGCCCACCACCTGGCCGGGATCGTCGTGCAGGCGGCCGCGCTCGAGCGACTGATCGACCGCGACCCGCAGACGGCCAGGGACGCGGCTCAGCAGCTGCGCCGACAGGCCAAGGAGACCCTTTCCGGGCTCCGCTCCGTGGTGGGCCTACTGCGCAGTGACGAGGAGGTCGAGGAGTCCACACCCGGACTGCGCGACCTGCCCGAGCTGGTCGCCTCCACCCGGGTGCTCGGCGTCGACATTGACCTGTTCGACGATGGCCTTCTGGGTGACGAGCCGGGTGATGCGACCACCCGCAGCACCTCCAGCGGTGCGCCCTCCAGAGATACCGCCGCTCGCATACCGGTCCTGTCGCAGCGGGCCGACACCGCCGTCTTCCGGGTGGCGCAGCAGGCGATCAGCAACGCCCTGCAGCACGCTCCGGGAGCCCCGATCACGGTGGAGGTGAGACGTCTGGAGACCGCCCTCGAGCTGACCGTTCTCAACGGCCCCGCACACCGGCCCTCGACCGACCCCGGTGGTGGCGGCACCGGCCTGACGGTCATGCGGGAACGGGCGGACGCCGTCGGAGGTTCACTCCACGCCGGCCCGGTGGAGGGCGGAGGCTGGCGGGTACGGTTGGTCCTGCCGTTGGCTCAGGGGGCTCAGGAGGAGGACGCGTGATCGGGGTGGTACTGGTGGATGACCAGGCGGTGATCCGCGCCGGCTTCCGCATCCTGTTGGAGGAGAACGATGACATCACGGTGGTGGGAGAGGCCTCCGGCGGCAGGGAGGCGGTGCGCGTGGTGCGCGCGACCCGGCCCGACGTCGTGTGCATGGACCTGCGGATGTCGGAGGGGGACGGCCTGACGGCCACACGCCAGATCGTCGCCGAGCGGGAGGGCGGCGTCCCGGCGGTCCTGGTCGTCACCACCTTCGACATGGACGCCGACGTCTTCGGCGCCCTGGAGGCCGGGGCGGACGGCTTCATCCTCAAGGACTGCGAGCCCGAGGAGCTGGTCGATGCCGTGCGCCGCCTGGCCTCCGGCTACGGCCTGGTGGACCAGAGCGTCACCCGGCGGGTGATCGCCGAGTTCGCCCGCCGCCAGGGCCGGGTCGAGAACCGAGAGGCGCTCGGTGTGCTCACCGAGCGGGAGCGCGAGGTCGTCCAGCTCCTGGCCGGCGGCATGTCGAACGCGGAGATCGCCGCCGAGCTCGTCGTCGAGACCAGCACGGTCAAGTCGCACCTGACGCGGATCCTGCCCAAGATCGGCGCCCGCGACCGGGTCCAGGCCGTCGTGTGGGCCTTCCGCAACGGGCTGGTCTGAGGTGCCGGCCGTCGTCGGACCGGATCAGCGCAGCACGTAGGCGGCCATCCAGCGGCGCATGGCGGAGAAGACCTGCTCGCGCACGGGCGGCTCGGACAGGGTGAGGTCGTGGACGCCGCCGGGAAAGCGCGCGATGGTCACCAGCTTGCCGAGCATGACGGCGCGGCGGGCGGTGGCGTCGGCGTCGATGATCGTGTCCGCGCTGCGCGACTCCGGAGTCCAGGTCACCCCGAGGCGGGTGGAGGCCGCGCCCATGGACAGCACCGGGCAGCGGATGTCCAGGCCCTGGGCGACGCGGTTGTGGCCCTCCATGACGGCCTGGAGCCAGCCCACGCGCACGGGCGCGGAGGGCTTGATCGACCAGGCCGGGTTGATGTCCCAACCGGTCACGTAGGGGTCGTCGGCCCAGGCGGGATCGGGCAGCTCGCCGTCACGCTCGGGGAGCCAGCCATCGGTGATGGAGAAGACGCGCGCCGGGTCGACCCAGCCGTCGAGGATCGACATGCGCGGGTCGCGCAGCGCCAGGGTGCGCAGAACCGGGTCGCCGACGGTGCGCACGAGTTCGGAGCCCTGGAGCGAGAGCCAGGCGGAATTCAGGACCAGGGCGCGCAGGGCCCCCGGGTGGCGGTCGGCCCACAGGGAGGCGATAAGCCCGCCCGTGGAGTGACCCGACAGGACGAGCTCGGTCTCCCAGCCCTGATCGGCGCGGATGGCCGACAGGGCTCGCCCCAGGTCCTCGTCGTACTCGGCCAGCGAGGTGCACCAGCCCAGCATCTGGCCCTCGCGCCAGGAGCGGCCGTAGCGGCGCAGGTCCAGGGCGTAGAAGGCGCCGCCCAGGCGGGAGATCTCGCGGGCCAGGTGGGTCTGGAAGAAGTAGTCGTTCCAGCCGTGCAGGTAGAGGTAGATGAAGGTGGGGGTGGTGGGGGTGCCCGGCAGGGCGCCGGGGTCGAGGGCCGGCAGGTGGCGCACCAGGGTGGCGACGGCGCCGTCGTCCTCGTCGTCGGGCAGCAGCTCCAGGGTGCGGGCCTCGAAGCCCGGGCCCAGGAAATCCGGCCCCCAGGCGTCCACCGGCGCGTGCTCGGTCGTTGCGTTCACGCTCCCATGATGGCACCGCTCGCTGGAAGGGACGCCGCGACCGAATTCTCACTCACCGACCAAAACTTCAGAAACGACCCGGAGCCGCGTCGTTTCTGAAGTTTCTGTCGAAGTGAGGCGGGACGACGTGAGGCGGGGGGCCGGTGAGGCGATCGGTGTCAGCCGGCGTGCTGGCCGATGAAGCGGAGGATCGCCTCCTCGACCTGGCGGCCGTGGCCGGTGATGAGGTGACCGCCGGTGGGGAAGATCGACGTCGTCAGGTCCGGGTAGCGGTGCATGGAGGACTGCACGTGCCCCGCCGGGGGAGCGAAGGGCGCTATTCGGTCGTTCCGGGCGTGCAGGAGCAGGACGGGTGGCTTGAGCTCCTCGATCGGATAGTCCTCGAAGTGCACCGCCATGTCCCGGTTGGTGATCGAGGCGTCGATGTCCGCCCCCGTCCTGCGCTCGGACAGGGGGAGCATGCCGTGGATGGTCCGGGGATCCATGCCCAGGACGGGACCGAAGAATGGCGAGAGCAGCCACATGATCCAGTCATGGTTCATGATCGCCGGCGGCCCCATGCGCCCGGGCGGCGCCGCGGGCTGGGACGGCCAGGGCGCGGCCGAGCTCAAGAGAATGAGCCCCGAGACGCGCTCGGGGTGGTCCAGGGCGAAGCGGATGGCGGAGGTGCCGCCGGCCGAGGCTCCCAGGACGAAGACTCGTTCGATCCCCAAACGGTCGAGCATCTCGGCGAAGACGGCGGCCTGGGCGGCCGGCGAGCCGTCGCCCCGCACGGCGCTGCCGGGGTAGCCGAAGCGCGACGGCGCGAGGACCCGGCAGTGCTCGACCAGGCTTCCGACGCTGTCGAGCGCCTGGTCGTATCCGCCGTACAGCCCGTGAACCGACAGAATCGTCTCGCAACCGGAGCCGGGGCCGAAGCCGGAGCCTCCTCCCGAGGGCTGTGGTCCACAGTCGACGTAGGCGACCTCGCCGTGACTGAGGGCCAGCCTTCGCACCGGATGGGCGAGCAGTCGCGCGCGGGCTGCGGCGCGGGCTCGGCTGAGAGCGAGGGCCTGAGCCGCGCCGTAGATGACGATCCCGGCGCCGAGGAGGCCCGCGGCGAGCAGTGCACGTCTCAAGGCAGACCCCCTCAGGCCTCCGGCGGCGTGTGTGCACTCGTTGCGTTCACGCTCCCATGATGGCACCGCTCGCTGGGAGGGCGTCACGACCGAACTCTCACTCACCAACCAAAACTTCAGAAACGACCCGGAGCCGCGTCGTTTCTGAAGTTTCTGTCGAAGTGAGGTGGGTGGGGTGCAGCTGCGGCGGCATCGATGGTGGGAGGGCTCCATCGGTGGGCCGCTGACGAAACGCGCCTCGGCATCGACCCTGACGACCGCCTTCTGCATCCTCCTCCTGGGCGTCTGCGCCATGACTGCCTACAACCTCCTGGCCCCCAGCGTCTAGGGCTCGCCTGGGGCGGCGAGGCCTGAGAGACTGGGCGCATGCGAATCGCCATCGGTGCCCCGGGCAATGGAGCCCTCCTGAAGGACGCTCTTGCGGAACGACTGGCTGAGGACGGGCGCGTGAGCGACGTCCTCGACTTGTCCACACCGGAGATCACCTACCCGGAGGTCTCCTTCCAAGTCGCCCGGGCAGTCGCCGAGGGGCGGGCCGACCGCGGGCTTCTCATCTGCGGCACCGGCGTGGGAACGGCCATCGCGGCCAACAAGGTGCGGGGGGTGCGCGCGGCGACCGCGCACGACCTGCTCACTGTGCGCGGCTCGGTGGAGAACTACGATGCCCAGATCCTGTGCATGGGACAGAACGTCATCGCGGCCCCCGCAGCCTGGGCGCTCATCGACATCTGGCTCGACCTGCGCCACGACCCCACCAGCAGCTACGGCCCCAAGGTCGGCGAGATCGCCGCCTACGAGGCGCGCCTCCACTCCTGACGGCGGCCCCGCGCGAGCGGACGGGTGCCCAGGGCACTATCCGCAGCCTCTACGTGCGTGGCCCCTATCGGAAACTGATTGCGGTCGCTGTCTACGAGAGAGCCTGAGGGTTGCCCAGGTGCCGCAAGAGCATCCGTGTCCAAATCGGATACAAAGGAGTCCGAGGCCCGACATAGTCGCTGACTGAACCGCGGAATCGCGCGGTTTCTTTCTGCGCGTCCGAACTGGGGGCGAGCCTTTGTATCCGATTTGGACACCGCCCAGCACATCGTGGCCGGTCGCGCTGCGCGTGGGGCCGTGATGTCCGGTGCATGACCTGCGTGAGGAACCTCGCGCGAACTTGCATTGAGTGCAATGATGCACTGAGTGCAAGATGAGTGCGTGACCGGAACCGACCTGCGTGCCACCCAGGCGCAACGCACCCGCGCCGCCATCCGCGCCGCCGCGCTCACCCTGACCCGGGAGCGCGGCTACGCCGCGATGACGGTCGACGATGTCGCCGCCCTCGCCGGAGTCTCCCGGCGCACTGTCTTCAACCACTTCGCCTCCAAGGCCGACCTTCTCGTCATGGGCCTGGAGCCTCCGGTGCCCGCGGTTGTCGAGGCCTTCGTCAATGGCTCCGGAAGCCTCCTGGAGGACCTCGGTTCCCTGCTCGCCTCCGGCGCCGAGTCCGTCGAGTCCGAGCGCGGCTGGCTCCTGTCCTTCCCGGAGATCGTGCGGGACAACCCCGAGGTGGAGCGCGCCGTCCACGAGCGGCTGCGCATCGTCGCCCAGTCCTTGGCGGAGGCCGCCGGCCGCCGTCTGGGAGCCGAGCCCGACGACCCGCGCACCCGCGCCGTCGTCGCCCTGGCCATGGCCATCCAGCGCAGCTCCCTGGACCTGTGGTGCGGCCGCTCCCACCCCTGGGAGGAGCGCCGTGATGCGGCAGCGCCCCCAGAGAATCCTGGAGCCCCCGAGGCCTCGGAGCGGTGCCCCCAGGTCCCCTTGGTCGATGCCGTGCGCACCATGGTCGAGGCGATCTCCGAGGTCGTCTCCCCATCCCGTTCTCCTCGCAACTGACTGAACCAACTGTTTCCATCCTTCGCCCTCAACCGACAAGGCCACACCTATGACTCAACGCACTTCGACGCCGGCCTCCGCCGGCACCGCCCTCCACGAACCGGGGGCGGAGTTCCACCCCGACCGCCGCTTCTGGGCGGTCTACGCCTCGCTCCTGATCGTCATGTTCCTGTCCGCCATGGACCAGACGATCGTCGGCACGGCCCTGCCCACCATCGTGGGCGACCTCGGCGGCGCCGCCCACATGGCCTGGATCCTGACCGCCTACACCCTGGCCATCACTGTGGCCATGCCGGTCTACGGCAAGCTCGGCGACCTCGTGGGACGCAAGAACCTCTTCCTGGTGGCCATCGCCCTGTTCCTGATCGGCTCAGCCCTGTGCGGCACCGCCGACTCCATGACTCAGCTCATCATCTACCGCTTCATTCAGGGGCTGGGTGGCGGCGGCCTCATGATCTCCTCCCAGGCGATCACCGGCGACCTCATCCCGCCGCGCGTGCGCGGCACCTACATGGCCCCCATGGGAGCCATGTTCGGCATCGCCTCCATCCTGGGACCCATCATCGGTGGCTGGCTCACCGACTCGGTCTCCTGGCGCTGGACCTTCTGGATCAACCTGCCGCTGGGCGTCCTGGCCTTCATCGCCATCTTCCTGGTGCTGCGCCTGCCCAGCAGTCGCCTGACCAGCCCCATTGACTGGTGGGGGCTCGGACTCATGAACGCCGGTGCCATCGCCATCGTCCTCATGGCCACCTGGGGCGGCAACCAGTACGCGTGGACCAGCCCGGTCATCATCGGCCTGGGCGTGGTCGGCCTGGTGTGCTGGGGGCTGTTCGGCTTCGTCGAGACGCGCGCCACCGACCCCATCCTGCCCTGGACGATCCTCACCAGCCGCACCTTCATCGTCTCCACGCTCGTCGGCATGCTCGCGATGGGCGGCATGATCGGTGTGCTGAGCTACCTGCCCACCTACCTCCAGATGGTCTACGGCTACTCGGCCACCACCTCCGGCCTGCTCCTGGTGCCCATCACCATCGGGATGCTCATCTCCTCGATCCTCTCCGGCGTGCTCGTCTCGCGCACCGACCGCTACAAGATCTACCCGGTGGCGGGACCCCTGGTCGCCGCCGGCGCCGCCTTCTGGCTCTCCCGCCTGTCGACGACGTCGCCCGTCTGGCAGATCTCCGCGGCCACCTTCCTCATGGGGGCGGGCATCGGGCTGTTCTTCCAGCTCCTGGTCACCGTGGTGCAGAACGCCCTGCCGGCCAAGCACCTGGGCACGGCCACCAGCGGCAACAACTTCTTCCGCGAGGTCGGCGTCTCCCTGGGCGCCTCGCTCATCGGTGCGGCCTTCTCCTCCGGCCTGACCTCCAACCTCACGGACCGGATCGGGGCGCTGGCCCGCAGCGCGGACCCGACCGTCCTGGGGGAGCTGGCCCGGTTCAAGGACGCCGACACCTCCTCGCTCACTCCCGCCCTGGTCAACCAGCTGCCCACCGTCCTGCACGACGCCGTGGCCGGCTCCTACGCCGACGCCCTCCTGCCGATCTTCGGCTGGATGATCCCGCTGTTCGTGGCGACCTCCGTCGTCGCCCTCTTCCTGCCCGAAGTGCCCCTGTCCCAGAAGACCGCCATGGAGCAGGTCGCCGAGGCTGAGGCCGCGGCCGAGGATGAGCTCAGTGGGCCGACGTCGCCGCAGGAGCCGGACTCGGCGTCGCAGCAGGCGGAGCGGGAATCGACGGAGCCGGTGACGGCGGCTGACGCAGAGTGATGGGCGGCCCGGTGGCCGGGCGCCCGCCTCAGCCCGCCGGGAACCGGTAGCGGTAGATCCTGCTTCCCCGCGCGTAGTAGAGACTGCTGTCGGCGCCGAGGGTCAGGGAGTTGACGTAGACCTTTCCTTGAGGTGTGGTGGCGAAGTCGGCGATGACGGTGCCCTCATCCTGCAAGGACGTGCTCAGGGCCCGCAGGCGCCCCGCCATGATCCCGTAGAGCACGCCGTCGCGCTCTATCAGCTGACTGCGGTTGGCGTCGGCGTAGCCCTGCCTGGTCAGCGCCCGGCTGCGTCCGATCGTGAAGTCGGCCGGGGTCATGGCGAAGACGTGCATGCCGGTAGTCCCGTACACGGTGCCGTCGCTGCCCAAGGTCAGGGCCGTGATGGAACGCTGGTCCTTGAACGGCGTCATCACCCGGGTCACCTTCCGCGTCTTCAGGTCGAACTCGAAGAGCCTGGGCGCGCTCGCTTCCGTCTGCTCGGGGTTCATGCCGTTGCCGCTGGCACTGGTCCCCACGTACAGCTTGTCCTGGTGGTGGACGATCGACAGCGGCCGGCGGTCGCTCAACAAGCCCCGCAGCGACGGATCCACATAGTTGATCGTGTCCAGCGGGTAGGTGTCGATCGTGTTGTGCGCGGCGTCGTAGATGGACAGCGCCCCGGAGCCGGCCTTGCTCTTGGGAGAGGTGCCGACGGCGAACTCGTCGTCATTGATCGGCACGATGGCGTACGGCCGCGCCTGGCGGGCATCAGACGTGATCCTCACCGACTGGTGATTCTCCAGCGTCGGCCCGGAGGCCCCCATCTTGTACCTGACCAGCTCACCACTGGGGTAGATGCCCGTGACGAACCACTTGCTGCTGTGGCCGAAGCCCTCGACCTGACCCAGCGGGGCCTGGGGCAGGCTGTACTGCGTCTTGTCCACCTGCGCGTTGGGGGTGGCGCGAAGGAGCATCGGGGCGGTCATGTACCAGGAGGCGTAGAGGTCTCCGCCGGGGACTGCCGTCAGGGACTGGATGTCGCGAGGTGATCCCTGGATCGCGTTGCCTCCGTTCGCGTCCTTGGGGAGGCCCGTCGCGCTGCCGTCGGAGGCGTGGACAATGGCGATGCTGGCGTCGTCCTTGCCCGCTGAGATGAAGTGCTCGTGCGTCGCCCAGCTCGACTGACTCGGCCTGGCCGTGGAGGCCAGTCCTTGGGCCAGCGTCCGTGAGGTGTTGGTCCGTGGGTCGTACTCCTGGAGCGTCGGTGTGTTGTGGCTCTGGACGGTGTAGTAGACCTTCTCGGCCTCGCCGGGGCGAGTGACGACCTGGCTGGACCAGGTGCCCACCTCAAGCGCCTTGCCGTCCTTCATCTTCTGCGCCCCGGTGACCGGGTCCAGGACGCAGGTTCCCCCGCAGGTCGGCCGGACGCCGCCCGGGACGCTCGTGCCGACGTACAGGTTGCCGGCCTTGACCTGCAGCCGTTCGAGGTGGGAGAGGCCGGCGGTGACGCGACTGGGCACCGCCAGCCTGGTGGCGGCGTTGGTGGAGGTGTTGATCCGGACGATGGAGGGGTTCTTCGTACCTGTCCCGGCGTAGAGGAAACCGTTGTCGTAAGCGAGGCTGCGCACGTCGCTCTCTCCTGCCTGAACTCCTCCCGGCAGCAGGTCGGTCCACTGGCCCCGTCCCTGGTTGGCGGAGGGGTCGTATCGCAGGATGTGGCCGCCGTGATTGCTCTGCGTGGCCACATAGACCCGGTCGTGCTCGTCAACGACGACGTCCCAGAGGAACGCGCTGTAGGCGGCGACCTGTTCGTAGCCGGGCCGGGACGGATCGCTCAGATTCGTGGCTTTCTGTCCCTCGGGGGCGTCCGGATCGATCTCGAAGAGCTGTCCGCCGCCGCTGGCGAGCATGACGTGCCGGTTCGACAACGTGGCGAACTCCCAGGGCTGCACGTCGGTGTTCTCCGGGACGAGCCGCTCGCGCGACCTCAGCGTGCGGGTATTGAGGTCCACGACGTGCAGCAGGCCGCCGTTGCCGCCGGCCACGACGATGCCGACGGGGGTGCCGTCACTCAGGACGGTGGTTCCGATGCTCGGCACGCTGGGGTCGGGTGGCGGCGTAGTGGGCAGGGCCTCCTCCCTGCCTCCCGGGTCGAGGGCGACGGCGGGTGCGGTGATGGACAGGGACAGGGCAAGGGCGGTGACGAGTGCGCCCCACAGGGTGAGGATGGTTGTCCTGGCTGACTGCTTCATCGCTGTTCTCGCCTTGTGTCGGAGGAAGGGGGCTGTGCGTGCTGCCGTCCGACGGGCTGAGCCCGTCGGAGCGGATGGAACCGCCTGGCCATTGTTCACCGGGGGAGAGATGACGGGTGGCGAAACCAACCGTGAAGTTGATCGATAAATCACTGTGAGGATGCTGGTCGAGGTGCTCTGGTGGTCTTGAGTGCTCGCGCAGGCCGAGCCGGGTGCGCTGCCGGAGCGCAGTGGTGAGAGGATGGTCCGGTGATGAAGCAGATCTTCAGACGACCGCCCCCGGCAGTGCTGCTGGCGATGGCGGGCGCGGCGCAGAGCGCCATGACTCGTGGTCGGACAGTGACGCCCGCGTCGGTGGCGGCAGCCACTGCCGTCGTCGGGGGCTCGATGTGTCTGCTCGCCGGAAGCGCGGGCAACTTTCTTCGCCACCGCACCACGGTCGACCCGGTGAGGGTCGAGCGGGCTCAGCACCTCGTTGTGGACGGCCCCAACCGGCTGACGCGCAATCCCATGTACCTGGGCCTGACGGGCCTGCTGCTCTCGCACGCGATCGCGCGCAGGAGCCCGTCCGCGCTGATCCCGCTGGCCGGCTTCGTCTGGCTCATCGACCGCCACCAGATCCCGGCCGAGGAGAAGGCCTTGGAGGAGAGGTTCGGGCAGGACTACCTCGACTACAAGGAGGCCGTTCCCCGCTGGCTGGGTATGCCGTGTGCTCGAGGGGGCTGTCAGGCGCGCTGCCGGCGCTGAAGGCGTGTGACGCCTGAGGGAGGGGTGACCCGAATCGCGCGGTCGGACGGAATGATCCGACGGCGCGAGTAGTTGAAGATTGTATGAAAGCATTCGGGTTTCTCAGCTTCGGACACTATGGACACGGTCGCGGCCCTGGCGACCCCGACGCCCGCCAGGCGCTCAAGGAAGCCGTCGAGATCGCCGTCGGCGCTGACGAGATCGGTGTCAACGGCGCCTACTGGCGCGTCCACCACTACGCCCGCCAGGCCGCCGCCCCCATCCCGCTGCTCTCCGCGGCCGGCGCCCGTACCCGGCGCATCGAGGTCGGCACCGGCGTCATCGACATGCGCTATGAGAACCCGCTCTACCTGGCTGAGGAGGTCGCCGCTCTCGACCTGCTCACCGACCAGCGCATCGCCATTGGCATCTCCCGCGGCTCGCCGGAGCAGGCCCGTCGCGGCTGGGAGACCTTCGGCTACACCGGCGGCGTTGACCCGCGCGGGGCCGACGTCGCCCACGCCCACACCGCCCAGTTCCTCGACGCCGTCCGGGGCGTCCCGCTGGCGGACCTCGACACCAGCGGTGGCATGGCACCCGGCGCCGGCTCCCGCCTGCGCATCGAGCCGTACGCCCCCGGCGTGGACCGCCGCCTGTGGTGGGGCGCCGGCTCTCGGGAGACCGCCGAGTGGACCGCTCGCCAGGGTCTGAACCTCATGAGCTCGACCCTCCTGACCGAGGCCACTGGTGAGGGCTTCTCCCACCTTCAGGCCGAGCAGATCCGCCGCTACCGCGAGGCGTGGAAGGAGGCCGGCCACGACTGGACCCCGCGCGTGAGCGTCTCGCGCTCCATCTTCCCGATCGTCTCCGAGGTCGACCGGAAGTTCTTCGCGTTGCGCGGCGAGGACTCCCACGACCAGATCGGCGTCATCGACGGCCTGCAGTCGACCTTCGGGCGCACCTACGCCGCCGAGCCCGACGTCCTCATTGAGCAGCTCGCCCGGGACGAGGCGCTCCATGCCGCCGACACCCTCATGCTCACCATTCCCAGCCAGCTCGGCGTCGACTTCAACCTCCACATCCTGCAGGCCTTCGCCGAGCATGTCGCCCCGGCGCTGGGTTGGCAGCCCAACACCGCCGGGCCGGTGACGGGCTATTCCCTGGAGGCGTAGGCGTCCGGCAGCGGTCACCGTCCGGTCCGGTCGCGATACGGTTCCGTCATGGAGGGCGCAGGCGATCGGGCCCCGGTGGTCGTGCACGACCTCGTGATGCCACAGGAGGACGATGGGCCGGATCGCGAGGAGCTGCTGACGGAGCGGAACGCCCTGGTCGATCGGGTGAAGGAGCTGAGCCCGCTGCTGCGCGACATCCATCAGCCGGTCCTGGAGATAACGGCAGCGATCAACGACGTGAAGGCCCGCATCGACGAGATCGACGCGGAGCTGCTCGACCGTTCGGTGTCGGCGGCGGCGAAGCTGCTCGCGGACGTCGAGGAGCCGGTCGGCACCGCGGAGCGCCGCGAGGTGGTCGAGGCGAAGTGGAAGGTGTTGGACGTGGACCGCCGCCGGATGCTCGTGGACGAGCTGGTGACGGTGACCATCGAGCCCATCACGCCCGGTCACGTGAAATTCGACCCCGACCTGATTCGGATAGAGCCGCGTCGCGACTGACTCATGAGTCGACTCGTCATTGCAATGGTGAGTCGACTCGTGGGAGAATGGTTGCAGACAAGAAGATCCCACCGGGGCCGCGACTTAGAAGCGCGGGGTTCTGCTCCCGGATGAGTAGCCGGTTAAACAGCCCAATTACCGTGGCGGGGAACCGGAAGATACTCATGTCTGAGGACTTCCGATGTCTGTCGTTATCGACGTTCCCCGCGCATCCGCGCTCGACCGCCCTGGCCTCGATCAGGGCTCCACTCCTTCTCCGCAGGCAGACGGCCTCGATCCCGTCATCGCCGCCGCTCGTGCTGCTGGTCGTCTGGCCGGTGAACGCCTGGCTCGCACGCCCCTGACCCCGCGACAGCGCGCCGCGGTCGCCGCCGTGATGGGCGGTGGTCACTGATGAGCGCCAACTCCGCCGCCTTCGACCACGTGAACGGCTTCCGCTGGCGACAGGGCGACCCCTCCCTCGCCGAGTCCGAGGCACGTCTCTACGACCTCGGCGTGCTCCGCTCCGTGCTGGAGGAGTCCGTCGAGATCGCCGTCGCCGTCGCCGACGCCCGCGCTCCGTCGTGTGGCCTCGTGGGATCATTTTGGGTCTCATTTGGGGGTCAATAGGGGGTCATTTAGGCGCCGCACTCTCTCTGAGGCCCTCCGCGCTGTCCGCGGCGGGGGTGGTCGCTGTGGCTAAGCAGGAGAACAACCCGACGAGCATCGGGCTCACGCAGTACCTCGATCCGTCGTACTGGACCTGGGCTGCCGAGGACCCGAACGGGGCCGCGCTGCTCCAGCAGGGAGCCGAGGCGATCCTCGCCTACGTGGTGCAGCGGCTCGAGGCCACCGGCTGCGAGGTCGTCGAGGCCTACGGCATCGTGCATGACAAGGACGAGCGCGAGGTCTGGAGCGACACGGAGAAGGCTCTGGTGATCGAGCCGAAGCCCGATCACCTGCACGCGGTCATCAAGTTCGCCAGCCGTGCGAAGAGCGCACCGCTGGATCGGCTCGCGTTCGGCATCGGCGTCGAGCCCCAGTACGTCGAGAAGCCGGGCCGCGGGCGGTACGCCTACGACAACATGCTGTCGTATCTGACGCACGTGAAGTACGCGGACAAGCACCAATACGCGCCTTCGGAGGTCGCTACGGTGCGTGGGCCTGACTACCTCGGGATCGACGCCCAGCGTCGGGAGACCTGGCTCAAGGGGCGCGCGCACGTGAAGAAGAAGGTCGTCGCCGAGAACTTCGAGGACATGCGCGAGCGCGTGCTCCAGGGCGAGTTCACGCGGGATCAGATCATGCTCACGGACGAGCTGTTCGACATCTACTCGCGGCATCAGCGGGAGATCGACGACGCGCTGTCGGCCTACGGCCAGCGCCGCGCATACCGGGCGGCGGCGAAGCTCCGCGCCGGTGAGTTCTCGACGCACGTGGTGTTCGTCCATGGGGATGCCGGGATCGGCAAGACCCGGTTCGCCACGGACTTCATCACCGAGGCGATCAACGCGGCGAACGCGCACGGCGAGCGGTGGCAGGTCTACCGGGCCGCGACGGGGAACCCGCTTGATGACTGGCGAGGCGAGGAGGTGCTGCTGCTGGACGATCTGCGGGCCTCGGCGATGGATGCGAACGACTGGCTGCTGCTGCTTGATCCGTACAACGCCTCGCCTGCGAAGGCTCGGTACAAGAACAAGGGCGAGGTGGCCCCGCGCCTTATCGTCATCACGGCGACGATCGAGCCTGTCGAGTTCTTCTACTACGCCCGCCAGAAGGGCAACGTGGACGAGGCGTTGGACCAGTTCATCCGCCGCTTGGCCTCGGTCGTGAAGGTCTATCGTGCCGACGACATCAATCGTTACCTCGTGCAGCACATTGGGAAGATCGAGCCCTACGAGTGGCACCAGTGCAGCATCCCGACCGCCGCACACACGCCCGGCATGTACGGCAACGCGTATCACCAGAACGTCGGGTCGCGGGAACTGACCTACGGTCCGGAGACCTCGGGGGAACATGACGCTGAGGGCGCGGTTGCTGAGCTGCTGGGCGGGCTCGCGGTGCGGAGCCCTGACGTGCCGCTGGCGCTGATCGGAGGTGCCGCATGAGCACCGAACGCGATGCGCTCTTCCAGGGGGTCGAGGGGGCCGGAGGCCCCTCGCAAGCAGCCGGGGAGGACATGAGCGCCAGCGAAATGTCCGACACGGCTACTGCTTGCCACTCTGGCGTACAGGTGGAGCAGCAGACCGACTCCCAGGTGAACACCGGTCGGGCTGATGCGGAGGCTGTGCGTCAGAGTCACGGCGGCGCGAAGCGTCGTCGTGGGGGCCGCGCGAAGCGCGATACCGACTTCGGAGAGGAGACGCTCGCGGCGCTTCGCACTCGTGCGAAGCGGCTCGGGCTGGCTCCGAGCACGTGGGTGCGGACCGTCGTCCGGGATGCCCTCCACGCCTCTCGGAGCGAGGAGTTGGACGCCGCCGTGGCCGCGCACCTGCTCGGGGTCGAGGCGCGGGTGCAGGCGTCGGCGGATGCTCGCGAGCTGGCCGCGCAGATTCGCCCGCTGGCGATCAACGTCAACGACCTCGACCGCCGGGCGCGGGCTGGTGAGTCAGTGGCGCTGTCGGCGGAGGTGCCCGAGCTGATCGAGTTGCTGCGCGAGGTCCGCGCCCTGCTCGGGGATCGGGCGGCCTCATGAGCACCACGCACTACAGCGCGAGCGCCAGCGCCGCCGACACGGAGCGCTATATCCGTGGCAAGGAGGACGAGCGGGGCATCGCGATCACGTGCGATGTGCCGGGAGGCCCCGGCGCGTTCTCGGCGCGCGCTCGGTCGCTCACGCAGAACACGACGCGCGAGGTCGAGGCGGTGCATTACCGCCAGTCGTTCAGCGACGAGGAGTTCGACCCGAAGAGTCCGGAGGACGTGCAGCGGGTGAACGATCTCGGTTATCAGCTCGCGAAGAAGATGCACCCGGATTCCGACTGCCTCGTAGTCAGTCATGTGGATGGGCGGGGCAAGAAGCCGCACAACCACATCTTGGTCATCAACCACAACAACCGGACGGGGAAGGCGCTCTCGGACTATCGCACGTTCCACGACCGCAAGGCCGGGAATCAGCGGGGCGTCCAGTCGGCGAACGACCAGCTGATGCGAGAACACGGGCTCTCGGTCGTGAAGCGGCTGGAGCACGCACCGAAGGACTGGGAGCTGCGCCGCGAGGACTTCGCCGAGGGATCGCTCGACCGCGAGATGGGCGACCGGATGAGCGCGGCGCTGGCCGATCCCCGGGCGGTGGACAAGGCCGGTCTGGTCTCGGTGATCGAGGAGCAGAACCAGCGGCTCGGCGATGACGGGGAGCGGGTGCCGCGGATGCGGTTGCACAGCCCCGTCAGCAAGAAGGGCAAGCGCGCCGGGCAAGAGACCTGGACGCTCTACATCGAGGATCGCCGCGGCGAGTCCGGCCGCGCCGAGCGCCGCAAGCGCGCGAGCGCCCTCTCGGCGGACTTCACCCCGGAGGGCGCGCAGGCGTTCTTCGACTACCACCAGCAGCAGAAGGAGAAGGAACATGAGCGCAGCGCTCGACAGGCTGAAGCAGCAGAACGAGCCCGAGCAGTCGCAGCAGCAGCTCGGCAGTCCGGAGACGATGGAGCTGTTGACCTCGATCCTCGCCGCCGTCGAGGCGCAGAACACGAGGATCGCCACGCTGACCGAACAGCAGAAGAAGCTCGCGGGGTTCGTGAAGGTCATGGACGAGGAGACGACGAGGCGGCTGGAGCGGATCACGGCCCCGGCGTCGACCTCCTCGCCCTCCAGTGACGTGTCCGCGAGGATCGCGAGTATCGAGAGCAGGCAGAACGAGATCGCGAGCACGCTCGGCGAGTTCGCGCAGAGTCTCAACGGCGAGAGCTTGAACGCCGCGTCGCGGAGCTTGGTCGCGGAGGCGCAGAAGAATCGCGCGGCTACGGCCTCGGCGATTGAGGGTCTGAAGGCGCAGGTCACAGCGAACCAGAAGCTCGTGAGCCAGGTCGGCGGCGCGGTCCAGCGGATCGAGAAGCGCACCGAGGAACGGGTCGAGAAGGCTGTCGAGCAGGTCGCCGGGGAGGCTTCGGCCACGATGACCGCGAGCCTCGACGCCTCGAACGCGCGGGCGGAGCGGATCATCGCCGCGACGGCGAAGCTGGAGGCGCGACAGCTCTGGTCCGCCGCCGCCGCGATGTGCCTCGTTCTCCTGCCGGTGGCCGTGGTCGTCGCCGGTCTCTGGATGGGCATCGCCGGGCTCATCACGGGTGTTTAGTGGGCGCTGGACGTGGACGGGAGCGTGTGGCTCGGCATCGGCCGGTGGCTCGTGGTCGGCGCTGGCCTCGCCGGGGCCGGCTACGGGCTCTTCGCGTCCGTCCGCTGGGTTGCGGGTCTCGTGGAGACCTGGAAGGGCCGCGGGATGCCGAAGTGGCCCCGCTGGCGCAAGAGGTGATCACGCCTCACGAGGGCAAGCGCGCGCAGCGCGTGCGGCAGCCGCGACAACTGGACATTAGGTCAGCGGCTGCTGTATAGTTCAGTGCATGCTGACCATTGCTTCGCGTCTTGACGTCATGAACCGGCTCGGCCGGGCCATGGCCGACCCGACGCGCTCCCGCATCCTGATGTCCCTGCTCGACAGCCCGAGCCACCCCGCGGTGCTCTCGCGCGAGCTGGGGCTGACCCGCTCGAACGTGTCCAACCACCTGACCTGCCTGCGCGACTGCGGGATCGTGGTCGCCGAGCCCGAGGGCCGCCAGACTCGCTACGAGATCGCCGACCCGCACCTGGCTGCGGCGCTGACGGCACTGGTCGATGTGACCCTCGCCGTGGACGAGAGCGCGCCGTGCATCGACCCGGCCTGCTCGGTGCCGGGCTGCTGCGCCGCGAGCAGTTCGGGGGACGCCTCGTGAGCGCCGCCTGCGGCTGCGACGAGCCGACGACCAGCCCCGCGGACGAGGCAGAGGAGGCAGAGCGCCCGTGGTGGCGTGATCCCGGCCTGGTCGTGCCGATCCTCTCCGGAGTCGCGTTCGGCACCGGCCTGGCGCTGGAGTGGTCGGGGCTGCACATCGCGGCGCTGGTCGCGTTCTGGGCGGGCCTGCTGCTGGGCGCGTACACGTTCGTGCCCGGTGCGATCCGGAATCTCGTTGTGAAGCGCAAGCTCGGGATCGCGCTGCTGATGACGATCAGCGCCGTGGGCGCGGTGATCCTCGGCTACGTCGAGGAGGCGGCCGCGCTGGCGTTCCTCTACTCGATCGCCGAGGCCCTGGAGGACAAGGCGATGGACCGCGCCCGCGGCGGGCTGCGCGCGCTGCTGAAGCTCGTGCCGGAGACCGCGACCGTGCTGCGCGACGGGACCTCCGCCTCGGTCCCGGCCAGGGAGATCGCCGTCGGCGACGTGCTGCTGGTCCGCCCTGGCGAGCGGGTCGCGACCGATGGGCTGGTCCGCTCGGGCCGGTCGAGCCTGGACACTTCGGCGATCACCGGTGAATCGATCCCGGTCGAGGTCGCGCCCGGAGAAGCGGTGTCGGCGGGCGCGATCAACAGCGCCGGCGTGCTGGAGGTCGAGGCGACCGCCGCGGGCACCGACAACTCGCTGACCACGATCGTGGAGCTGGTAGAGCAGGCCCAGGCCGAGAAGGGCGACCGAGCCCGGATCGCTGACCGGATCGCCCGCCCGCTGGTGCCCGGCGTGATGGTCCTCGCCGTCCTCGTCGGCGTGCTCGGGTCCCTGCTCGGCGACCCGGAGACCTGGATCACCCGCGCCCTGGTCGTCCTCGTCGCGGCCAGCCCCTGCGCGCTGGCGATCGCGGTGCCCGTCACCGTGGTCTCCGCGATCGGCGCGGCGACCAAGTTCGGCGTCGTCATCAAGAGCGGGGCCGCCTTCGAGCGCCTCGGCGGCATCCGGCACCTGGCCGTGGACAAGACCGGCACTCTGACCCGCAACCGGCCCGAGGTAACCGCCATCGTCGCCGCCCATGGGTTCGACGATGCGCAGGTGCTTGCTTGGGCTGCCGCCGTGGAGCAGCACTCGACGCACCCACTCGCCGCCGCCATCGCCGCCGCGGGCCGGGGAACCCCCGCCGCGCAGGACGTGGCCGAGGAGGCCGGGCACGGCATCGGTGGCCTGGTCGACGGCCGCAGGGTGGCGGTGGGCAGTCCGCGCTGGATCGACGCCGGTCCGCTCAAGGCCCGGGTCGAGGACCTGGAGGCCGAGGGGCAGACCTGCGTGCTCGTCACCGTCGACGGCTTCCTGGCCGGGGCGATCGGCGTCCGCGACGAGCTGCGCCCCGAGGTCCCCGAGGTCGTGCGGACCCTGCGCGACCAGGGCGTCGAGGTGAGCATGCTCACCGGCGACAACTCCCGCACCGCTGCTGCGCTGGCGAAGCTGGCCGGGATCGGCGACGTGCACGCCGAGCTGCGTCCCGAGGACAAGGCTCGCATCGTCGCCGGGTTCTCGGAGACGTCGCCGACCGCGATGATCGGCGACGGCATCAACGACGCGCCCGCCCTGGCCGGGGCGACCGTGGGCATCGCGATGGGCGCGACCGGCTCCGACGCCGCGATCGAGTCCGCCGACGTCGCCTTCACCGGCCACGACCTCGGCCTCATCCCGCAGGCTCTGCGCCACGCCCGCCGCGGCGGCAGGATCATCAACCAGAACATCGTGCTGTCCTTGGCGATCATCACTGTGCTGCTGCCGCTGGCGATCACCGGCGTGCTCGGCCTGGCAGCGGTCGTCCTCGTGCACGAGGTCGCCGAAGTCGTCGTCATCGCCAACGGACTGCGGGCTGCGCGTGCCCGCAAGCAATAGGTGTTCCGTCCAACGCCATAACTCAGACATGCGCTATGAGAACCCGCTCTACCTGGCTGAGGAGGTCGCCGCTCTCGACCTGCTCACCGACCAGCGCATCGCCATCGGCATCTCCCGCGGCTCGCCGGAGCAGGCCCGTCGCGGCTGGGAGACCTTCGGCTACACCGGCGGCGTTGACCCGCGCGGGGCCGACGTCGCCCACGCCCACACCGCCCAGTTCCTCGACGCCGTCCGGGGCGTCCCGCTGGCGGACCTCGACACCAGCGGTGGCATGGCACCCGGCGCCGGCTCCCGCCTGCGCATCGAGCCGCACGCCCCCGGCGTGGACCGCCGCCTGTGGTGGGGCGCCGGCTCTCGGGAGACCGCCGAGTGGACCGCTCGCCAGGGTCTGAACCTCATGAGCTCGACCCTCCTGACCGAGGCCACTGGTGAGGGCTTCTCCCACCTTCAGGCCGAGCAGATCCGCCGCTACCGCGAGGCGTGGAAGGAGGCCGGCCACGACTGGACCCCGCGCGTGAGCGTCTCGCGCTCCATCTTCCCGATCGTCTCCGAGGTCGACCGGAAGTTCTTCGCGTTGCGCGGCGAGGACTCCCACGACCAGATCGGCGTCATCGACGGCCTGCAGTCGACCTTCGGGCGCACCTACGCCGCCGAGCCCGACGTCCTCATCGAGCAGCTCGCCCGGGACGAGGCGCTCCATGCCGCCGACACCCTCATGCTCACCATTCCCAGCCAGCTCGGCGTCGACTTCAACCTCCACATCCTGCAGGCCTTCGCAGAGCATGTCGCCCCGGCGCTGGGTTGGCAGCCCAACACCGCCGGGCCGGTGACGGGCTATTCCCTGGAGGTGTAGACCTCCGGCAGCGGTCACCGTCCCGTCTGGTCGCGATACGGTTCCGTCATGGAGGGCGCAGGCGATCAGGCCCCGGTGGTCGCGTGGATGGAGCACCACCAGGTGGTCCTGTACCTGGGTGCGCTCGTGGCCGGCGCCGTCCTGGGGCTGGCGGCTCCCGCAGCCAGCAGCCTTCTGGAGGCGGCTGTCTCCCCGGTGCTGGTCACGTTGCTGTACACGACCTTTCTCGGTGTCCCCTTCCATCGCCTGCGGGCCGCCTTCGCCGATGCCCGGTTCATGGCGGCGCTTGTGGCGGTCAACTTCCTCGTGGTGCCGGCGGTGGTCCTGCCTCTGTCCCGACTGGTCGCCGATGAGTCGGGGCTCCTGGTCGGCACCCTCCTGGTGCTCCTGGCGCCCTGCGTCGACTACGTCATGGTCTTCACCCGACTGGCCGGCGGCGCATGGTCACGCATCCTGGCGGCATCTCCGGTGCTCATGCTCCTCCAGGCCCTCGTCCTGCCGCTGTGGCTGGCCCTCGCTGCCGGCTCACCCGGGGCTCAGGGTGGTGGTATCAGCTGGCGGCCTTTCGCGCAGGCCTTCGTCCTCATGATCGTACTGCCCATGGGGCTATCGATCCTCACACGGTGCGCCGCACCCCGGGTCCGGTCCGCCGACCGGCTCGCTTCAGCAGCGACGGCGCTCATGGTTCCGCTCATGATGGCGACCCTGCTGCTCGTCGTCGCCTCCCAGGTTCCCCACGTCGCCTCCCGGCCCGACGTCGTTGCCCGGGTTGTTCCCCTCTTCGTGACTTTCGCACTGGTGATGCCGGCTGTGGGAGACATCGCCGGGCGCATGGCTCACCAGGGGCGCCAGGAGCGCCTGGCTCTCGCCTTCTCCGGGACCACGCGTAACTCGTTGGTGGTTCTGCCGTTGGCTCTGGCGCTGCCCGATTCCATGGGGATGGCACCGATTGTGGTGGTGACTCAGACGTTGGTGGAGCTCGTCGTCATGGCAATCGGTGTCCGTCTGCTTCCCTGTTTTATTCGATAGGGGGAGTGTGGGGAAGAAGCCGATGCAATGATGATGCATTGATGTCAATGATGCAGAAGAACGACGTGGCCTGTGGGTCTCGGACTGCTCCGAGCCCCACAGGCCCCTGTCGTTGAGGGTGGCATCGCCCCTGGATCCCATATTCCAGAGGAGACTCAACCCTCCTTCGCCAGAGCGGCTCACGCCGAGCTCCCTATCAACTCGGGCGGCCTCGAAATCCGATCGGTCATTGGGCTCCCCAACCCTCGCGACCAGTTCCGTCCGGCGGCGGTCACTATGTAACCCACTGCTCCTGAGGGAGCACTTCAATGTACCTGAGAATATTCTGGGAATCTAGTTGCGGAATTTGTTTCGTTTTCCTGAGGCTAGAGAAATCCTTTTCTAAAGAGGGAGAATGATGTTAATTTTTGATGCATTTTAAACGTATAGGCAATCCTTTTGTGTTGATTCTCCTCGGTGTTGTCCCGGAAGTGCCGTGTATTGTTCAGCCGTCCAACCGTTAATCAACGGGTGGAAGGTGGTGGTTGTCCGGCTCGGAGTGCCGGATGCCACCGGCCCCCGATCTCGTCCCCGATCTCTTCAAGGAGCAGTTGCCTATGCCGCAGGTCACCGGAGCCGTTCATGAGGTGGGTGTCGACCAGCTCTTCTTCTCCACCACTGACGCACGTGGCGTCATCCGCCACTCGAACAACGTCTTCATCGAGCTCTCGCGCTACCGGCGTGATGAGCTCTCCGGCGCCCCGCACAACATCATTCGCCACCCGGAGATGCCCGGTGGTGCCTTCAAGGCCATGTGGGACACCCTCAAGGCCGGCAGCCCCTTCGCCGCCTACGTGCGCAACCTCGCCGCCGACGGCAGCGAGTACGACGTCTTCGCCACCGTCACCCCGCTGTCCGACGGCGGCTACCTCTCGGTACGCACCCGACCGGTGTGCTCCGATCTGTTCGACACCGCCTGCGCCATCTACCGCGACGCCCGCGCCACCGAGGACCAGGCCATCGATGGCGGGGCCAACCGTCGGGCGGCGGCCGAGGAGGGGCTGGGCCGCATCGCCGAGATGCTGGCCGGAGCGGGCCTGTCCTCCTACGAGGAGTTCCAGAACACGGCCCTGCCGGCGGAGGTGGCGCGTCGTGAGGAGCTCTCCGACGGTATCCCGGTGCGCCCCGACGCCGCCGGGGACCTGCGCGTCATGCTCGACTCGGTCACCAGGATCGCCGCCGGGCTCGACTCGTGGATGTCCGGTCAGCAGCAGCTCGCCGAGCTCTCCGCCTCACTCAAGGCCGCGGGGAAGGGACTGACCCGGACCCTGGAGGACCCTCGCCTGAGTATCGAGCACATCGCCGCCCTGGACCGCTCCGACCCCAGGGTCAAGCCCTTGGCCGACCTGCTGGACCTGTGGACCCAGATGCAGGTTCTGGTCAGCCCCCTCGTGGCGAGGCTCGTCGACACCCTGGCCCAGCTCGACACCAACGGCGCCCGCACCCGCTTCCGCATCGCCCTGGCCCGTCTGCACACCACCATCACCTCCCTGTTCACCGTCGAGCTCATCGACGGCGTCGGAGACCCGCAGTACTCGGCGCAGGCCATCCCCGACCTCATCGAGTCGTTGCGTGAGGGCATCGCCGAGATGGAGCGTCAGGCTCAGGCCCACCGCGCCCTCGCGGCCCAGGCGGTCGCCTACATCGGCGAGGCCAGCCGCATGATGACGATCCCGAACCAGCTCCTCATGCTGTGGACCGGTTCGGCCGCCTCGAGCGACCCGGAGCTGCCCGCCACGGCCGCAGAGCTCTCCAGTGCCGCCTCCGGCGTGGTCGAGTCCGTGGGCCGTCGCCTGGCCGAGCTCGACGACCTCGCTGCCCGCTGCCAAGCCACTCATGTCGCCGACAACTTCGCGGAGCTGGGGGAGGCCCTGGACTCCTTCACGACGGCGGCCGGAGCTGTCGCCCCGAGCTGAACGGGTGCGGCGCCGGTCGGCGAACGTATCCGTTCACCAACCGGCGCCGCTGCGCTGACCGAGTGCTAGGCGGGCTCGCCCCGCTCGACCGGGCTCAGTAGGAGTCGGTCTCGGAGCGGGGGGCCTCCTGAGCCGTTGCCTCAGTGGGCGTTGCCCCCGGGTAGTCCACGTGTCGGTCCTGCACGGGGCTTGTCGGTGAGGCGTACCCGTAGGGGCCGGGTTGCTGCGGCCCGGTGGAACCGGCCGCGCTCGGGGGTGCTGAGAGGGCGCCCTGTCCGACAGACGCGGTTCCCACCGGAACGGGCACGGGAACGGGGGAGGCCCAGCGCAGCTCATCGCGAGGGACCTCATAGACCACACCGGGGTAGCGACCGAACTGCTCCTCGCTGGGCACGGCCGAGGAGGTGGAGTCCAGCACCGCGAGCATCTGCTCCGGCGTCGGCCACGAACCGGACGGCCCGCTGCCGCTGGGAGCCGGCGGCGGGAACCACGCCGTGAACTCCGGCGGACGGATCATGATCCGTCCCGGGCGGGTGCGGTCGCGCAGGGCGTGGGCGCGCCAGGTGATGACCGGGTGCGTGGACCGCCAGACGGTCATGTGGAGCCACAGTCCCTTCTCCCGGGTGGCGCGATCCGCCAGGGCGTGGGTGTTGACCTCGGCACCCAGGTACTTGCCGCCGGAGAGCACCCCCACGACCCCGGGCACACCCGCAGGCGCGTAGGTGTAGCCGTGGTTGTCCGCCGTGTACTCCTGGGCCCGAACCAGCGCTTTGCCCAGAAGCGGGACGTTGAGGCCGAGGGTGACGAACAGCAGGCGCAGCATGGAGATGTGACCCGCGGCGAGGTGCCCGACCTCGTGCCCGATCACGAAGCGCAGCGCCTCAGGGTCGCGGGCCCGGCCACCGATCTCGAACATGTCGGAGTGGACGACCACGAAACGCCGGTAGCCGTGGCCGGCCGCGAAGGCGTTGATCTGACCGTTGCCCATGGTCACGTAGGCATCGGGGACCCGGCGCAGGCCGAACTGCCGGGCCGCCTCGACAACCATCCGGTAACCCTCCGGGAACTGGGTGGGACTCATCTGGACCGCGGTTGCGCGGAGCTTGGCGTACAGCATCGCGCGCGCCACCCACAGGATGATCGGGATGATGGGCACCAGCAGGAGGAACTGCATGCCGCTGTTCTCTTCACTGAGGAAGAAGTCGCGAACCTGAGCCCCCAAACCGGTCGGTTCAGGCACAGCGACCAGCCAGATCACCAGGGCGATCCACGCCAGGTAGGCCAGTGCAGTCGCCATGCTGGTCGCGACCAGGAGCGGGATCTCGGCGGGGTGACGCAGCTTGCGGATGCCCTTGATGCCGTGAACGGTCGCGCCGTTGAACATCCGGGGGTGGGAGGGTGGCACGGCCGGCGGCGGCGAGCCGAGGGGACCGGGGACGGTGGATGGAACATGTGGTGGCATGACGGCAACCTAAACGACTCGCCGCTGGATTCATCTCCTGCCCCAGTAGGATCTTCGCCTCCGGCGTATCGGCCGTCTGGTGGGAAAAGGTGTGGTTGGTCGCTTCCCTCAAACGGCGCTGTCGCTCCAGCAGTCCTGCAGGAGGTGGGGAGCCGGCGGGACCTGACGCCGTCGATCGCGACCCCGTAGGCTCCTGCCCGTGCCGCACTCCGCCTCGCCGTCTTCGCCGTTCCTGTCCTCGCAGCCTCTGCCCTCCCTGTCCGGGAACCTGGACCACACCGTGCCCTGGGGCATGCAGATCGCCGTGCGCTACGACAAGGTCCACCCGCCCCGGAGGATCGACGTCGCCGAGGCGGCCGCCCGCGCCGTCGTCTCCCTCCTGGCCTCACCCGCCGCCGCCCCCGGCGGGCCGTGGAACCCGGCCGTCGACTACTGGCGCGACGGGCGCATCCGCAAGCTCGTGCGTCGGGCCCGCGGCAAGCGCTGGGAGGAGGTCAAGGACATCGACGGCGTCACCGTCACCCAGGACGGCCCGGCCGGCTGGGGGCAGGCGGCCGCCCGCGCCTTCGTGCCCGGGCCGGTGCGCCCCCTGCCCGGGGCCCTGGCCAAGACCCAGGTGGAGGGCACCCACTTCCCACCCGGTGACGAGCTGCCCCCACCGCCCGCCGAGATCACTGCGCGCGCCGCCCAGGATCCGGCCGCGGCCGAGCAGATCGCGCTCACGGCGGCGTCGGCCTCCACCGGGGCCCTCGTGACGATCGAGGTGACCCCCCTGCACGAGATGACCTCGGGCAAGCTGGCCGCCCAGTGCGGCCACGCCGCCCAGCTGGCCTGGGAGAGCAGCGCCATGCCCCCTGCCATGAGGCGGGCCTGGGCCGAGGACGGCTACCGGGTGCGCGTCGTCGTGCCCAGTCGGGAGCAGTGGGAGACCACCACCCGGCCCGTCAGCGTCACCGACGCCGGCTTCACCGAGCTCGACGGCCCCACCGAGACGACTCGCGCCTTCTGGTGACGGCGCGGTACCTGGGTGTCCCTTCGCGCAGGGGCACCGGCGACCCGCCAGACATCCTCCATCAGCCCGTCATCGCCGCCAGGGCGGCCAGTCCCCGGACTCCCGCCCGGGCGAGCGTCTCAGGAGCCGTGGCGCCCCGAATCGGGAACTGCGTTTCCCGCCCAGAACGTACTTGTCCTCCAGACGACTGAGGTCGGACCCCAGTCATCTGGAGGACAACGCAGTCCTCGTCGAAGAAGGACGTCCCCGATCGGGTACCTACTGGGACTGCTCCTCGGGCTCCGGCACCCCGCGGAACACCCACAGCCGGATGAACACGTAGAGGTAGATGCCCTCGCAGCAGGCTGAGATGACGCGCGCCAGCTCGGCGTTGACCCCGAACCAGTGCAGCAGCGAGGACAGCCCCAGGATGAAGATGACGTACTGGCTGACGACCCCGGCCATGTAGCCCGCCCCCTGCTGGACGACGTGCCCGTGGGCCTGGAAGTTCAGCCACCGGTTGAGCAGGAAGGAGTAGACGGCCGCGATGGCGTAGCCGACCGTGACCGCCACCGGGTAGAACCAGTGAAGGTGGTTGTAGAACACCCACAGGCAGGTGATGTCCAGGAAGAAGGCGGAGCCGTTGATGATCGCGTAGCCGATGAAGGTCACCGGCAGCCGACGGCGCACGAAGCCCGGCAGGACGGAGTGGATCGCCGTGATGAGGCGCAGGAAGACTTCCGGGGCGCGGCGGGTCGTGGAGGCGGAGGACTCGACGGTGGACGCAGCTCCTTCAGCGGTTGTGGTCCCGGGGGCCCGGTCGTCCGTCGTGGTTCCTGCCATGAGGTGTCCTTCCCTGTGAACGCTCCTGTCAGGGGGAGTCTTCCCCGACCGCGCCGGATGGGCAAGTTCCGAAAGGAGGAACAGCGGCCCGCCGGCTCATCCTTGCGGCGCAGAGGCGGCCGGCGTCAGGGCCTGGGCGACCTCGCGGCGCAACAGCTCGCCGCCGGCGTCGGCCGGGTGGTGGATAGTGCGCAAGCCCACCTCGCGGGCCGCGGCGATGTTGGTGGCGCTGTCATCGACGAACAGGGCCTGGTCCGCCTCCACCCCCGCCAGCTCCAGCAGCCGGTGGAAGTAGGCGGCATCCGGCTTGGCCACCCCCAGCGTGCAGGAGTAGCCGTCGATGTCGCACAGGCCGTCATAGCCCAGCTGCTCGCGCATCCAGGCCCGACGCTCCCACTGCTGATTGGTGGCCAGGACCGTGGTGTAGCCCGCCTCGCGCAGGTCCCTCACCAGCTGCCAGGCCACGGGGTCGGGTGTGGCCCGGTGCCACATCTCCAACAGGTCCGATGCGCGCAGCTCCAGCCCCAGGCTCTCCACCACCCGCTCCAGCAGCTCGGTGAGGGTCTCCCGACCTGCCAGGGCGTCGGTCTCACCATCGATCATGGCCTGGGTGAAGGCGGGTCCGCCGCCGCGGGTCAGCGCCTCGCCCCACGGGGTGCCGATGAGCTGAAGGACGCCGTCGGCATCGAGCAGGACGGCGCGCACGGGTGTGGACGAGGCGGGCGGGATGACCGGCTGAGAGATGCTCACGCCCCGATTCTGCCCTACCTCGCGGTGGGATTTCTTGGGAGGTCGGTCGGGGCGTGGGGCGCACCGGTGGAAGACTGGGGCCATGACTGATGCCGCCAGCGCCCCCACCAGCACCCCCACCCGTGACGCCGCCGAGATCCTGCGCGACGACGACGCCTACACCGACTCCCTCATCGACTTCGTCACGGCCTCTCCCAGCTCCTACCACGCCGCCGCCGAGGTCGCCCGCCGCCTGGAGGAGGCCGGCTTCACCCGTGCCGACGAGACCATCACCTGGCAGGAGGACCTGCCGCGGCGCGGCTACGTCATCCGCGACGGCGCCATCGCCGCCTGGGCTCTGCCCGAGACGCTCAACCCGGGGGCGGGCCTGCGCATCGTCGGCGCCCACACCGACTCCCCGGCCCTCAAGCTCAAGCCCGCCGCCGCCCTCGTCCGCTCCGGCTGGCAGCTCATCAACGCCGAGGTCTACGGCGGCCCCCTGCTCGCCTCCTTCCTCGACCGCGAGCTGGGCCTGGCCGGACGCCTGACCACCCGCGACGGCGCCGTCCACCTCGTGCGCACCGGCCCCATCGCCCGCGTGTCCCAGATCGCCCCGCACCTGGACCGCAGCGTCAACGACACCCTCCACCTGGACCGACAGACCCACCTGCTGCCCCTGTGGTCACTGGCCGCACCCGACGCCGCCGCCGACGCCGTCGAGACCCACCTGTGCGAGATCGCCGGCATCGACCCGGCCGAGCTCGCCGGCCACGACGTCCTGACCTATCCCACCCAGGCGCCCGCCCGCTTCGGCCGGCGCGGAGAGTTCCTGGCCTCCTCGCGCCTGGACAACCTCTCCTCCGTCCACGCCGGACTGGTCGCCCTCGAGGCGCTCGCGGCCGCCGGGACCGAGCCCGCCGAGCCTGTCATCCTGGTCGCCTTCGACCACGAGGAGGTCGGCTCGGACACCCGCTCCGGGGCGGGCGGCCCTTTCCTCGAGACGCTCCTGCGGCGCCTGGCCCGGGTCCTGGGCGTCAGCGGTGACCGCCTCGAGGCCCTCCTGGCCCGCTCGACCTGCCTGAGCGCCGACGCCGGGCACTCCGTCCACCCCGCCTACGCCCACCTGCACGACCCGGCCGTCCAGCCGCTCATCAACCACGGGCCCCTGCTCAAGATCAACGCCCAGCAGCGCTACGCCACCGACGCCGCGGGCGCCGCGATCTGGGCACGGGCCTGCACGGCGGCGGGCGTGCCCAGCCAGGACTTCGTCTCCAACAACGCCGTGCCCTGCGGCTCCACCATCGGCCCCATCACCGCCACCCGCCTCGGCATCACCACGGTCGACGTCGGCGTGCCCCTGCTGAGCATGCACTCGGCCCGCGAGATGGGTGGCGTCAAGGACGGTCCCTGGCTCGCCCAGGCCCTGCACGCCTACTGGCAGGGGGCCTGAGCGTGGCGGGGCAGCGAGCCGGCCGCAGGGACCGGCCGGACTCGCCGATCCGCGCCGCCGGCGTGCACGGCGCCGCCCCCTGCCCCTGCGGCAGCGGCGCGACCTACGCCCAGTGCTGCGAGCCGCTCCACGACGGCGCCCCGGCACCCACCGCCCAGGCCCTCATGCGCTCGCGCTACACGGCCTTCGTCGTCGGCGACGAGGACTACCTCTTCCGCACCTGGCACCCGCGCACCCGCCCCGAGGGGCCCTACTGCCACCCCGGGACCCGGTGGACGGGACTGGTCATTCACGAGACCGTCGACGGTGGGCCGGACGACGAGACCGGCCTCGTGGAGTTCACCGCCACCTACCGCAGCGGCGACGGGCGCGGGGCAGTGGTGGACGACGCCCTGCGCGAGCGCTCCCGCTTCACCCGCCGCGCCGGCCGCTGGCTCTACCTCGACGCCGTCGGATAGTGCCGGCGGCCCAGGGGTGACCAGAGCGGACGGGACAGATGGAGCCCCGCTCAGCTCCAGGTGCCGCGCCAGTACTGGATGGGCCAGGGGGCCTCCTCCCAGGAGCGCACCCCCAGGTCGGCCGCCCAGCGCAGCGGCAGGTAGGGGTCGCGCAGGGCTGCCCGGCCCACGGCGATCGCGTCGGCCTGTCCGGAGATGAGCGCCTGCTCGGCCTGGGCCGCCTCCTCGATGAGACCCACGCCCACCACCGGGACGTCGCTGCCGGCCACGGCCCGCTTGACCTGCTCGGCCAGCGGCAGCTGGTAGCCGGGCCCCACCGGGACCTCGGCCGGGACGTTCCCGCCGCTGGAGATGTGCAGGACGTCGACACCGGCCTCCACCAGCTCGCGGCTGAAGGCGGCGGTCTCCTCGCCGGTGACGCCGCCCTCGGCCCAGTCCGAGGCCGACAGGCGGATGTCTAGCACCGTCTCCGGCCCGATGGCCTCGCGCACGGCCCGCACCACCTCGAGCGGGAAGCGCTGCCGGTTCTCTACGCTTCCGCCGTAGGAGTCGGTGCGCTGGTTGGACAGGGCGGAGCGGAACTCGTGGATGAGGTAGCCGTGGGCGCCGTGGATCTCGACGACGTCGTAGCCGGCCTCGACGGCGCGCCGCGCGGCCTCCGCGAAGGCCTCCACGATTCGACCGATCCCGGCCTCGTCCAACTCGCTGGGAACCGCGTGCTGGGGGAAGGGGATCGCGCTGGGGGCCAGCAGCTCCCAGCCCTCCAGGGTGCCGGTGCGCGCGCCCTCCACCTTGGGGCGCCACGGAGGGGTCCCCGACTTGCGCCCGCCGTGCCCGATCTGGATACCCGCCAGGGCCCCGCCGGCGTGGATCGCCTCCACCAGGCGGCGCTGGCCGGCGACCTGCTCATCCGACCACAGCCCCAGGTCGTTGGGGGACAGGCGCCCCTCCGGGGTGACCGCCGTGGCCTCCACGATGACCGTGCCGAAACCGCCCACCGCGCGGCTGGCGTAGTGGACCACGTGCCAGTCGGTGACGATGCCGTCCTGCGCCTCAACCGAGTACATGCACATCGGCGGTAGCCACAGGCGGTTGCGGGCGGTCAGCCCGCGCATGGTCATCGGCTCAAGAATGCGCAGCGTGCTGGAGGAGCTCATGGCCTCACGCTACTCTCCCGACCGCTCGGCCGACATGGGGCGGGAATCACCCGTGCGATGGCGCCATGGAACCCATAGGCTCCCGGGCGTGATCTCGCGTCCCGTCCCCGTCACCGACTGTGTCCAACGGCCCGTCCCCGTCTCCGACCCTCACCACCGGCCCGCC
Organism: Actinomyces sp. oral taxon 175 str. F0384; assembly: GCF_000223355.1. NCBI lineage: Bacteria > Bacillati > Actinomycetota > Actinomycetes > Actinomycetales > Actinomycetaceae > Actinomyces > Actinomyces sp. oral taxon 175. Next base: position 619,381 of record NZ_AFUR01000006.1, on the reverse strand, counting down.
CCCATCACCCACGGCCCCGACGACGTCGCCCTCGTCTTCGAGAGCGGCGGCATGCGCGGGGCCTACACGGCCGGCCTCGTGCGCGTCATGCTGGAGGCGGGGCTGTCCTTCCCCTGGGTCGGGGGCATCTCAGCGGGCTGCACCAACACCTGCAACTTCGTCTCCCGGGACACCTGGCGCACCCGTGAGGCCTACCTGGGACTGACCACCGATCCCCAGGCCGGCGGCTGGGGCAGCTTCGTGACCGGCAAGGGCTACTTCAACTCCGAGCACATCTACCTGCACACCTCCGCCCCCGACGAGTCCATCCCCTTCGACTGGGAGACCTTCGCCGCCTCACCCACCACGGTGCGCCTGGGCGCCTTCCGCTGCGACACCGGCGAGGAGGTCTACTGGGGCCTGGAGGACATGCCCACCATGGGTGACCTGCTGGTGCGGGCCCGGGCGTCGTCGTCGATGCCGGTGCTCATGCCCATGGTCGAGGTCGACGGCGCCCCCTACGTGGACGGCGCCGTCGGACCCACCGGCGGCTTCGCCATCGACGCCGCCCGCGCCGACGGCTACGACAAGCTCCTCGTGGTCATGACCCGCCCCGAGGGCTACCGCAAGCCGCCCATGCGACGCCACGAGATCGAGATTCTCCAGCGGCTCTACCCCCGCTACCCGGCCCTGGTCCAGGCCGTCATCGACCGCCCCGAGAACTACAACCGCACCGTCGAGGAGCTGGAGCGCCTGCGCAGCCAGGGGCGCGCATACCTCTTCCGGCCCGAGCGCATGCCCATCGCCAACGGCGAGCTGCGCTACGACCGCATCGTCACCGCCTTCGAGGCCGGGCTGGCCCAGGCCCGCCGCGAGCTTCCCGCCATTGAGGCCTTCCTGGCGAGCTGAGCTCAGTGCGGCAGGGCGACGCCATAGCGGTCGATGTCTTGGCCCTCATCGAATCCGAAGGTGATGATCGGGGGCACCGGCTTGCCGCCGTCGAGGGAGGCGGCCAGCAGCTCCAGGACGTGGCGCTCGTGCGGCGGGACCGCCTCGGGCAGGTCGGTCAGTGAGAACCAGCGCAGACCTGCGTTCTTGGCCGGCTCACGCACGGCCGGCGTGCCCGTCCAGGTCCGCACCGTGAAGAACAGGTCGATGCGCTGCTCCAGGGCCGCGCCGCCCAGGTCATTGGTGCGGTGCATCGCCGTCAGCGCGTTGAGGTCCCTCGCCTCGACGCTAATGCCCAGCTCCTCATCGGTCTCGCGCAGAGCCGTCTCCAGGACGCTCTCGGCGGCCTCGACGTGCCCCGAGGCGCCGCAGGCCCAGTGCCCGTCCATGTAGCCGGTGTTCCGCCGCAGCTGGAGGAGCACCTGGGGCGCGCTGCTCGCCGCCCCGGCGTCCCGTTCCACGGCACCCGGATCGGGACGCAGGAGGTAGACGTAGGCGGCGGGAACGAGGGTGAAGGAGTGGGCTGCCATGGCGACCACCGTAGACCAGGTGCCGGAGCGGAGCCGGACGGGTGGGGGATATGAGGAGAACGGTCGGGATACGGAAGACGGGGACTCATGAAACCATCAGGAATGTAGGCGATGCTCCGGTGCAGTCAGTCATCAGTGGCCGTCTACGGCAGCTTTGCAGCGTGCCCGTCCTGGGGCATCTGAGAATCACCTCGACGGTAACGCTGCCGGCTCGACGTCGGACAACTAGGATCCACCCTGGGGTGACGGGAGATCTCGGCCCCAGTCCGCGGACCCGACGTCGCCGCCGACCGCCAGTCGTCGACACGATCAATGATGACCGATGCCGACCTGAGCCCGACCGACGCCCCGTTGACGTCGATTGACGACGCTGCTTGAGGAGGACCCGATGCAGACCAGCCTTACTCGGCTCACAGCCGACGACGGAACGCGTCTGGTCGTGCACATCTGGCTCCCCGAGTGGCTCATCGACGGCTCCCTCCTGGTGGCCGACGCCCCCGAGACCGACGCCCCAGCGCCCACCTCGGCCGCGATGCGCGCGCAGGTACCCGGCGCCGCCCGCCCCCGGGGCATCATCGTCATCGCCCACGGCATGGCCGAGCACGCCTCGCGCTACGCCCGCTTCGCCGCCTCGGCGGTGGAGGAGGGCTATGCGGTCCTGGCCGGCGACCACCGCGGCCACGGGGCCACCGCCGCCCCGGGCGGCTTCGGCTTCGTCGCCGAGAAGGGCGGCTGGGAGAGGGTCGTGGCCGACATGGGCACCGTGCTGGACGCGGCCCGGCGGGCCTGGCCCGATGTTCCGGTCTTCCTCATGGGCCACTCCTGGGGCTCCTTCCTGGCTCGCGACCTGGCCGCGCGCCGCGGCGGTGAGCTGGCCGGCCTCATCCTGCTGGGGACCGGCTCAGGAACTGGTGCGCTGACCCGTCCCGCCGCCGCGGTCTGTGCCGGGGAGTCCCGGCTGCGCGGCCCGCGCCACCCCTCTCGGCTGCTCAACGCGCTCGCCTTCGGCCCCTACCAGCGCCACTTCGCCCCCAACCGCACCGAGGCCGACTGGATCAGCCGGGACGTTCATGAGGTCGACCGCTACGTCGCCGACCCCTGGTGCGGATTCGTGTGCACCGCCAGCTTCTTCCGCGACCTCGTTGCCGGAGGAAGGGCCGTCAATACGGCCGCCCACGCCACGGCCGTGCCCGCGCAGCTGCCTATGCTCCTGGCCTCCGGTGACCGGGACCCGGTCGGCGCCATGGGGCGGGGCGTCCAGCGCTCCGCCACCCTCTACCGCCGCGCCGGCGTGCGGGAGGTCTGCGTCATCCTCTATCCGGGCGGGCGCCACGAGCTGCTCAACGAGACCAATCGGGATCAAGTCACCGGCGACATCCTCACCTGGATCGACGGACACCTGCCTGAACTGTGAGAACCGACGGGTAATCACGGATTCTCAGGCGGATACCCGGGTAATTGTTGTAGGAAACCTACAAGTTGCGCGGTGGCTCTTCGGTGGGAACCGGTCGTTCGTCAACTCTGCGATCCCCGTAGGGTGGAGTCATGGTCACCAAACTCTCCTCCACGTCAGCCGCCGGCAGCCTCGCCCACAGTCCCGCGCTCGCCCGCGTTCGCGAGGCCGGCCTGGTCCTGGCCGGAACGCTCTCCCTGATCCTCATCGGTCAGATCACGATCCCCCTGCCCTTCACTCCCGTTCCGATCACCATGGGTACCTTCGCGGCCCTGGGTGTCGGTGCCGTGCTCGGCTCGCGCCGTGGCGCCCTGTCCGCGCTGCTCCTCGGTGCCCTGGCCGCTGTTGGGGCCCCGGTCCTGCACGGCTGGAAGGGCGGCGCCATCGTGACCTTCGGTTACGTCGTCGGATACGTCCTCATCGCCCTCATCGCCGGACGCGCCGCCACCGTGTGGTCGCGCCACTCCGGCTCCATGGCATCTCGGGTCGCCACCGGTGTCGCCCTCATGCTGCTGGCCTCGGCCTCGGTCTACGTCCCGGGCCTCATCTGGCTGAAGGTCGCCACCGGCGCCAGCTGGAGCACTGCCCTGAGCCTGGGCCTGGTGCCCTTCATCGCGGGAGACATCCTGAAGTCCGTGGTCGCCACCGGCCTGCTCCCCGCGCGCAGCCGCCTTCGCTGACGGCCTGACGACGCGGGTCGGACCCTCCGTGTGCCCCGCCGGGCTCCGCGCTCGGCGGGGCACACGGGCCTGAGGGCCCGCTTCGGGGTGGTCGGAGGGGGTTAGAGTGCCCGTATGAGTCAGCCCGAAAGGCGGGCCGTACCCGTCCTGTCCGTCATGGACATGGTCCCCGTCAGCGCCGGATGCAGCCGCACCGACGCTCTTACCGACATGATCGCCCTGGCTCGAGCCGCCGACGCCGCCGGCTATGAGCGCTACTGGTTGGCCGAGCACCACGGCTCCACCACCTACCTGTCCTCGGCGACCATCGTCCTCATGGGGCAGGTCCTGGCCGCCACCGAGCGCCTGGGTGTCGCCTCCGGCGGGATCATGCTGCCCAACCACGCCCCGCTCGTCGTCGCCGAGCAGATCGGAACCCTGGCCACCCTCTACCCCGGCCGGGTCGATCTGGGACTGGGGCGGGCCCCGGGCACCGACCGGCGCACGGCCGCTGCACTGCGCCGGCGGGCCTCCGAACCGGGTCGTTTCGCCGAGGAGATCCTGGAGATCCTCGCCTACCTCGGTGACGAGCCCGTGCCGGAACGGGTCCCCGGCTCCCTCCTCCTGGGCGCCCCCGGCAATCCCGACGATGCCCTCCACGCCCCTGAGCCCGGCGGCCCCCGCGTGCGGGCCATCCCCGGGGAGGGCACCCACCCGACCGTGTGGGTGCTCGGCTCCTCGGTCAACGGCGCCCGCGTGGCCGGCCGGCTCGGACTTCCCTTCGCCGTGGCCTCGCACTTCGCCCCGGTCCAGGCCGAGGCGGCGATCGCCACCTACCGCTCCGTCCTGGAGTCCCGTACCGAAGACGCTCCCGGCCCTCAGGGCGCGCCGGATGTTCCCCGGGTCGCAGCCGCCGTCAACGTCATGGTGGCCCCCAGCCAGGAGGAGGCCCGCCTGCTGTTCAGCACCGCCATGGCCGCCGTCGCCCGCATCGTCGGCAACCGGCCCGGGCCGCTGGACCCGCCCAGCCAGGACCCCCAGGCCTGGCGCGCCTACGCGCCCGGCCGGGAGGGGGCCGTCGAGGCGGCCATGTCCCTGTCCTTCGTGGGCACGGCCGACGACGTCGCCACCCGCCTGCGTGAGCAGGCCGCCCGGTGGGACCTCGACGAGATCCTCGTGGTCACCTACGCCCACGACCCGGCCCTGCGGCGCCGCTCCTACGAGCTGCTCGCCCAGGCCTGGAACGCCTGAGACCACCGGGTTCTCACGGTTTGACTCCCGTGCTACGTGACGGTCCTGTTTCCTCGGTGGACGTACTATCCCCGCCTGTGGGCGGCGCCTGAGCCCCTCAGTGCGCCGGCAACCCTCTGTCCCAGTGACGAATCCCCGTCGGTTCCATGCCCCATGGAGGTCGCATGAACAACGCCCTGACTGTGTCGCGCCGTGGCTTCGGGCTCGGCGCGGCCGCCTTCGGCCTGCTCCTGGTCTCAGGATGCTCGCGCGGATCGGGTTCGGAAGGAGGCGGGCTGGGCAGCGGCAGCGGCAAGCTGACCCTGGCCTACAACTCCGACGGCCCCCACAAGACCTGGGCCGAGGCCGTGTGCCACTCGGTGTCCAACGTCCTGGGCATCACCATGGAGCCCCTGCCGGTGGCCCAGTTCTCCGAGATGCGCTCGGCCATTACCAAGCACACCCTCCTGGGCGCCTTCCGCTCCGGATGGTCGGCCGACTACCCCTCGCTGGAGAACTTCCTCAACGCCACCTTCCAGACCGGCGCCAGCGCCAACGACGCCCAGTACTCCTCGAAGACCTTCGACGACCTCCTGACTCAGGCCGCGGCCGCCACCGACCCCCAGACCGCCTACGGCTATTTCCGCCAGGCCCAGTCCCAGCTCTTCACCGACCTGCCCGGCATCCCGCTGTGGTACCAGAACGGCTTCGGCGGCTACTCCCGCAACGCGTCCAACGTCGACTTCGACTGGAGGGCCATCCCGGTCTACGAGGAGGCCCGCTCCAGCGCCAACGGCGGCGTCATCCTGGCCAACAACACCGAGCCCCAGAACTCGCTGCTGCCCACCAACACCAACGAGTTCGGTGGTGGGCGGGTCCTCGACCTGATCTATGCCGGTCTGATCCGCTACGACAAGGACGGTAACGTCATCAACGAGGTGGCCTCTTCCATTGAGACCACGGACAACCAGCACTTCACGATCACTCTCAAACCGGGCTGGACCTTCTCCGACGGCAGCCCGGTGACCGCCGACTCCTTCATCAAGGCATGGAAGTTCGGCGCTCTGCTGTCCAATGCCCAGCTCGGCTCCTCCTTCTTCGAGCGGATCAAGGGCTTCTCCTACGACGAGGACTCCGAGCTGACCGGGTTGACCAAGGTCAATGACCTCACCTTCACAGTCGAGCTGAACGCCCCGGCGTCGGACTTCAAGATCAGCCTGGGCCACTACGCCTACTACCCGATGCCGGAATCCGCCTTCAAGGACATCAAGGCCTACGGCAACAAGCCCGTGGGCAACGGCCCCTACCGGCTCGTCTCCTGGGACCACGACAGCCGGATGGTCCTGGAGCCCAACCCCGCCTACGCCGGCGGGCGCACCGTGGCGAACAAGGGCGTCACCTTCAAGCTGTACACGAGCTACGACTCGGTCTACAACGACCTGCTCGCCGATGCCATCGACATCGCCGACGGAGTCCCCGACTCCTTCCTGCCGATCTTCCAGAAGCAGCTGGGCGAGCGTGCCATCAACAAGCCGGCCGCATACTTCCAGGGACTCGCCATCGACGTCACCCATGAGCACTGGAAGATGGACGAGGAGGGACGCGCCCGCCGCGCCGCCATCTGCCGGGCCATCGACCGCAAGCTCATCTGCGACAAGCTCTACTACGGCACCCGCACGCCCGCCAAGGACTTCACCGCCCCCACCGTTGCGGGCTGGACGGCAGATGTCCCGGGCAACGAGGTCCTCACCTACGACCCGGACGAGGCCAGACGCCTGTGGGCGCGGGCCGAGGCCATCTCCAAGTTCTGAGGGAGGAAGAAGGAGACATGCTTCGCTACGTCGCACGCAGGCTGCTGCAGATGGTCCCGGTGTTCTTCGGTGCCACGCTGCTCATCTACGCCATGGTCTTCGCCCTGCCGGGCGACCCGATCGCCGCGCTCGGGGGCCAGCGCTCGCTCAGCCCCGAGGTGATCGACCAGATCAAGGCCAGCTACCACCTCGACAAGCCCTTCATCGTCCAGTACCTGCTCTACCTCAAGGGACTGTTCACCCTGGATCTGGGCCAGTCGCTGCGGGGGACCGAGTCCGTCCTCGACGTGCTGGTGCGGGCCTACCCGATCACCATCAAGCTCTCCCTCATGGCCCTGGCCTTCGAGGCCATCGCAGGTATCGGCTTCGGCCTCATCGCCGGGGTGAGGAAGGGCGGCTGGTTCGACGCCACCGTCCTGGTGCTCTCCCTGGTGGTCATCGCCGTGCCCACCTTCGTCATCGGCTTCGTCCTGCAGTTCATCGTCGGGGTGCGGCTGGGCTGGCTGCCCGTGACCGCCGGTGAGAGCCCCGGTTTCACCGAGCTCCTCATGCCCGCGGTCGTGCTGGGCGCCGTCTCCTTCGCCTACGTGCTGCGTCTGACCCGCACCGAGGTGGCCGAGAACCTCACCGCCGACCACGTGCGCACCGCCCGGGCCAAGGGCCTGAGCGGGGTCCGCGTCATGATCGTCCACGTCCTGCGCAACTCCCTGGTCCCGGTCGTCACCTTCCTGGGTGCGGACCTGGGGGCCCTCATGGGAGGCGCCATCGTCACCGAGGGCATCTTCAACATCAAGGGCGTGGGCGGCACCCTCTACTCCGCCATCATCCGCGGTGACGGCCCCATGGTCGTGTCCTTCACGACCGTGCTCGTGCTCGTCTTCATCGTCTCCAACCTCCTGGTGGACCTGCTCTACGCCGCCCTGGACCCGAGGATCCGCTATGCCTGAGAACACCACGTCCCCCACTACCCGCCCGGGCCAGGAGCGCTTCGTCATCGCCGACGACGAGATCGGCCTGGGTGCCGTCGACGCCGTCGCCGACGAGTCCGCCCCGGCCTCCGTCTGGGTCGACGCCTGGAGGCAGCTGCGCCGTCGGCCCATCTTCTGGGTGGCCTCGGTGCTCATCGCCGTGGCCGTGGCCTTCTCCCTGGTCCCCGGGCTCATCGCCCCGCGCGACCCCGGCTACTGCACGCTGGTCAACTCCTATCAGGGGCCCTCCTGGGGCCACCCCTTCGGATTCGACATCCAGGGCTGCGACATCTTCGCCCGCACGGTCCACGGGGCTCGGGCCTCGGTGAGCGTGGGCATCTTCACCACCCTCGTCGTGGTCCTCGTCGGCTCGGCCGTCGGGGCCCTGGCCGGGTTCTTCGGCGGGTTCTTCGACGCGCTGCTCTCGCGCGTCACTGACATCTTCTTCGCCGTGCCCTTCGTCCTGGCGGCCATCGTCGTCATGCAGATGTTCCGCAACGACCGCTCGATCCTCACCGTCATCCTGGTCCTGGCCCTGTTCGGCTGGCCCCAGATCGCCCGCATCACGCGAGGCTCGGTCATGAGCGTCAAGAACGAGGACTACGTGACCGCCTCGCGGGCACTGGGCTCAGGACGCATGGCCATGCTGCTGCGCCACGTCATGCCCAACGCCGCCGCCCCCATCATCGTGACCGCCACCGTCGAGCTCGGCGTCTTCATCGTCTCTGAGGCCACCTTGAGCTTCCTGGGCATCGGCCTGCCCTCCTCGGTCGTCTCCTGGGGCGCAGACATCGCGGCCGCCAAGGACGCCCTCAACAGCCACCCCAGCGTCCTGCTCTTCCCCGCCGGCGCACTGGCCCTGACCGTGCTCGGCTTCATCATGCTCGGCGACGTCGTCCGCGACGCCCTGGACCCGAAGGCCCGCAAGTGACACCCTCCAACGCATCCACCGCCACCGCCTCAGGCGCCTCCGACAAGACCTTCGCCCCCGCGGCCTCCTGGAAGGCCGAGAGCGACCCCCTCCTGGAGATCAGCGACCTGGAGGTCGCCTTCCGCTCCTCGACCGGGCTCGTCCCGGCCGTGCGCAAGGCGAACCTGACCCTCTACCCCGGCCAGTCCGTGGCCATCGTGGGGGAATCGGGCTCGGGCAAGTCCACCCTGGCCCACGCCGTCATCGGGCTGCTGCCCGGAACCGGTCGGGTCACCGGCGGCACGATCCGCTTCCAGGGCCGCGACATCACTCATCTGGGCACCCAGGAGCTCACCGCCCTGCGCGGCTCCTCCATCGGACTGGTGCCCCAGGACCCCATGTCCAACCTCAACCCGGTGTGGTCCATCGGCTTCCAGGTCAAGGAGGCGCTGCGGGCCAACGGCCTGGCCGGCGTCGCCGACGACCGCCTCGCCCACCTCATGGTCGAACATGCCGAGCACACTGGGCACGCGGGGCGCGCTGGGCGTGCCGACCGCGCCCAGAAGGCGGCCCCCTCGGCCGGCGGGCGCATCGACGTCGACGAGCAGGTGGCCCTCCTGCTGGAGCAGGCCGGCCTGCCCGAGGCCTCCCGGCGGGCCAAGCAGTACCCCCACGAGTTCTCCGGCGGCATGCGCCAGCGCGCCCTCATCGCCATCGGCCTGGCCGCCCGCCCCGACCTGCTCATCGCCGATGAGCCCACCAGCGCCCTGGACGTCACCGTCCAGCGACGTATCCTCGACCACCTCCAGACCCTCGTGCGCGAGCTGGGCACCGCGATGCTCTTCATCACCCACGACCTGGGGCTGGCCGCTGAGAGGGCCGAGCACATCGTTGTTATGCACCGCGGCCGGGTCGTCGAGTCCGGTCCCAGCCTCGAGGTGCTCCAAGACCCCCGCCATCCCTACACCCAGCGTCTGGTCAAGGCCGCCCCCTCCCTGGCCTCCCGGCGCATCGAGTCCGCCCACGCCCGCGGCATCCAGGTCACCGACGACGAGCTCCTGGGCGCCAGCCTGGGATCGAGCGCCACCGAGGAGATCCTGCGCGTGGAGCACCTCACCAAGGTCTTCGAGGTGCGCGGCGCCAAGGGCAAGGACAAGACCCTCACCGCCGTCGACGACGTCAGCTTCGGTATCCGCAAGGGCACGACGACGGCGCTCGTCGGTGAGTCCGGCTCGGGCAAGTCCACGGTCGCCAACATCATCCTGAACCTCATCGACCCCACCTCCGGCAAGGTGTTTCACGACGGGGTGGACCTGTCCACCCTGGGGCCCAAGGAGCTCTTCGCCCTGCGGCGCATCATGCAGCCGGTCTTCCAGAACCCCTACGGCTCCCTGGACCCGATGTACTCGATCTTCCGCGTCGTCGAGGAGCCGCTGAGGGTCCACGGGATCGGCACGGCCAAGGAGCGCGAGGCGCGCGTCGCCGAGCTGCTCGACATGGTCTCCCTGCCGCGCTCGGTCATGCGCCGCTACCCCCACGAGCTCTCCGGGGGGCAGCGCCAGCGCGTCGCCATCGCCCGCGCCCTGGCCCTCAAGCCGCAGATCGTCGTCCTTGACGAGGCGGTCTCCGCCCTGGACGTGCTGGTCCAGGCCCAGATCCTGCGCCTGCTGTCCGACCTGCAGGCCGAGCTGGAGCTGACCTACCTGTTCATCACCCACGACCTGGCCGTCGTGCGCCAGATCGCCGACGACGTCGTCGTCATGGAGCACGGGCGCACCGTGGAGTCCGGGGCGGCCGATGAGCTCTTCGCCAACCCGCGCCAGGACTACACCCGCGAGCTCATCCGGGCCGTCCCCGGAGCCGGCATCGACCTCTACGGCGATGAGGCACCCTCCGGGTCCGAGAGCTGAGGATGGACATCTGACGACGCGGCGGTGGACTTCTATCCACCGCCGCGTTTCATTTCCCCTCCGATATCGACCAGGCGGGCATTTCCTGAATGCTGGAAATGTATCCATTGAGTTTCACTCAACAGGTATTGTGACCCCGTTCATTTGTTCGTACACGGTGTCACCTTCACGGCTGTCAGGTGCTCGTGCCACGGGCCGGTGTTCCACGTACCGGTGGGTTGTCCGAAGGAGGAGAACGCATGCTCCCGTACCTGGCGCGCCGGATCGCGAACTACGCGGTCCTGCTGTTCATCGCCACATCGTTGGCCTATCTACTGGCCTCGGCCTCCCTGGATCCGTCGGCCCTGTGGAACCGTCAGGACCCTTCCCTCAACTGGGACGCCATTCACGCCAACCTCGTGAAGTACAACATCAGTCACGACCTGCCCGTGTGGGACCGCTACGTCACCTGGCTGCGCAACGTGCTCTTCCACTGGGACTGGGGGCGCACCCCCAAGGGTGAGCTCATCAATACCCTCATCGGCACCAAGATCTTCGTCTCGGTGCGGCTGGTCTTCCTGGGTGCCGCTATCGGCATGGTCGGGGGAGTGGCCCTGGGGGCCTGGACCGCCACGCGCCAGTACCGCTTCTCCGACCGCGTGACCTCCCTGATCTCCATGATTATCATCTCCACCCCAGCCATGGTCATCGCGATCCTCCTGCAGGTCCTGGCCGTCCAGATCAACCGCAGCTCCGGCTTCCAGATCTTCGAGTTCACCGGTGAGGGGGAGGGCGCCCTCGGTCGCCTCCAGCACCTGCTGCTTCCCACCCTGTCGATGTCGCTGGGCGGTATCGCCTCCTACTCCCGCTTCCAGCGCAACCTCATGCTCGACACCCTGGGCGCCGACTACGTGCGCACCGCCCGCGCCAAGGGCCTCATCAAGCGCAAGGCGCTGACCCGCCACGCGCTGCGCACCGCGCTCATCCCCATGGCCACCTACTTCGCCTTCGCCCTGGCCACCCTGTTCACCGGTGCCGCCATCACCGAGCGGGTCTACGGCTGGCACGGCATGGGCGAGTACTCCATCAGCGCGATCTCCGGCATGGACATCAACGGAGTGACGGCCGTGGTCGCCTTCTCCGGGCTGTGCACCCTCACCGGCGCGCTCCTGTCCGATGTCTTCGTGGCGATCGTCGACCCGAGAGTGAGGGTGAGCTGACCCATGGCGCGCAATGCTGAACCCAACGGGATGGCCTCCATCGGCAAGCAGATGACGGTGGGCGGCTATGCCGCCGTCGAGCAGGGCGGGGAGGCCCCGCTGAGCCCCGAGGACCTGGGCGACATCACCAAGGAGACCCCCAGGGACTCCCGGCGTCTGACCCGCAGGCAGATCATCACCCGGCGCTTCTGGCGCAACAAGGGGGCCGTCGTCGGCGCGATCGGCTTCCTGCTCATGGTGCTCTTCGCGCTCCTCGGTGACGCCGCGACCCACTGGACCTTCACCGACGTCGACTCCTCCGCCTTCCTGCAGGCCCCCAGTGCCGACCACTGGTTCGGCACCACCCAGGGCGGCCGCGACGTCTATGCGATGGTCGTGGAGGGCACCCGCAAGTCCATGATGATCGGCGTCTTCGTCGCCCTGCTCCAGACGGGCATCGCCGCCGTCATCGGTTCCTCGGCCGCCTACTTCGGCGGCTGGTGGGAGAAGATCGCCCTGTGGGCCACTGACCTGCTCCTGGTGGTGCCCTCCTTCCTCATCATCGCGATCCTCTCCCAGCGGGCCGGAGCCGCCAAGGGCTCCATCGCGCTGTTCATCATCCTGCTGGCCGGCTTCGGGTGGATGCTCACGGCCCGCGTGGTGCGCTCCCTGACGCTGAGCGTGAAGAACCTGGAGTACGTCAATGCCGCCCGCTTCATGAACGTGCCCAGTCCCGTCATCATCGCCCGGCACATCCTGCCCAATATCGCCTCCCTGCTCATCGTGGACGCCACCATCAACGTGGCCTACGCCGTCATCAGCGAGACGACGTTGTCCTACTTCGGTTTCGGGGTCCAGTCGCCCAACACCTCCTTGGGCACCCTCATTGCCGAGGGGCAGCGCTCCGCGACCACCTACCCCTGGATCTTCCTGGCCCCGGCCGCCGTGCTCGTCCTCATGCTCCTGTGCGTCAACGTCATGGGTGACGGTCTGCGCGATGCCATCGATCCCTCGTCCAAGTCAGGAGGCAAGGCATGAGCCCCACGAGCAGCACCCGCACTTCCGCCGAGGCCACGAAGAGTGCCGCGGCCGTGCCCGCCGTCGATGCCCGCAGAGGCGACGACGCGCTGCCGGACCCCACCAGCACGGCTCCGCTGCTGGAGGTCTCCGACCTGCAGGTCTCCTTCCCCTCCGAGGACGGGCGCGTCAACGCCGTGCGCGGAGTCAACCTGTCCGTCGCCCGCGGTGAGGTGCTGGCCCTGGTCGGTGAGTCCGGCTCGGGCAAGTCCGTCACCTCGACGGCGGTCATGGGACTGCTCGACGAGTCCGCCGAGGTCACCGGCTCGGTGCGCCTCCACGGCACCGAGCTGCTGGGGCGGCCCGACGGCTACATGTCCCGCATCCGCGGCTCCCAGGTCGCCATGGTCTTCCAGGACCCGCTCAGCGCCCTGACCCCCGTGTACACGGTGGGCGCCCAGATCGTCGAGGCCCTGCGGATCCACCAGCCCGGCATGAGCGAGGCGGACGCCCACAAGCGCGCCGTCGAGCTGCTCGACCTGGTGGGCATCCCCAACCCGCAGGTGCGCGCCAAGGCCTACCCCCACGAGTTCTCCGGCGGCATGCGCCAGCGGGCCGTCATCGCCATCGCGATCGCCAACGACCCCGATCTCATCATCGCCGACGAGCCCACCACGGCCCTCGACGTCACCATCCAGGCCCAGATCCTTGACGTGCTGCGCACCGCCCAGAAGGAGACCGGTGCCGGCGTCATCATGATTACCCACGACCTGGGAGTCGTGGCCGGCATGGCCGACCGGGTGGCCGTCATGTACGCCGGGCGCATCGTGGAGACCGGCGACGTCGACGACATCTTCTACCGCTCGCGCATGCCCTACACGATCGGCCTGCTCGGCTCCTTGCCCCGTCTGGACGCGCGCAAGGACTCGGCCCTGGCCACCCTGGAGGGCAACCCGCCCTCCCTGCTGGAGCTGCCCCGAGGGTGCCCCTTCATCCCCCGCTGCCCCATGGCCCAGGCCGAGTGCGCCCAGGAGGAGCCGGAGCTCACCCTCGTGGAGCGCGACGGGACCGACGGCCAGGAGGCCGGTTCCGGCGCCCAGTACTCGGCCTGCCACCGCCGCGACGAGATTGAGCGGGACCAGCTCGACTACTCCCACATCTACCCCGTGCCGGCTCTCAAGACTCCCGAGACCATGAGCCTGCCGCACGCCGAGCGCCCCGAGGTCCTGCGCGTCACCGACCTCGTCAAGGAGTTCCCCCTCATGAAGGGCGCCGTCTTCAAAAGACGCGTGGGCACCGTCCACGCCGTCGACGGCGTCTCCTTCGACGTCCGCCGGGGCGAGACCCTGGCCCTGGTCGGCGAGTCCGGATGCGGCAAGACCACCACCCTCATGGAGGTCCTCTCCCTCCAGGGGCCCCAGGAGGGCACGATCGTGGTCCTGGGCAAGGACACGGCCGACCTGGGGCGGGCCCAGCGCCGCCAGGTGCGCCGCGACCTGCAGATCGTCTTCCAGGACCCCATGGCCTCCCTGGACCCGCGCCTGCCGATCTTCGACATCATCGCCGAGCCGCTGCGGGCCAACGGCTGGAAGAAGGCGGACATCGGGCCGCGCATCGAGGAGCTCATGGGGCTTGTCGGGCTCGAGCCCAGCCACGCCAACCGCTACCCGCGCAACTTCTCCGGCGGGCAGCGTCAGCGCATCGGCATCGCCCGGGCCCTGGCCCTCGAACCCAGCCTCCTGGTCCTCGACGAGCCTGTCTCCGCCCTGGACGTGTCCATTCAGGCCGGTGTCATCAACCTGCTCGACGAGCTGCGCGCCACCATGGGGCTCAGCTACCTCTTCGTGGCCCACGACCTGTCAGTGGTGCGCCACATCGCCGACCGCGTCGCCGTCATGTACCTGGGGCGGATCGTGGAGATCGGCGACGTCGACACCATCTTCGAGGCCCCGGCCCACCCCTACACCCAGGCCCTGCTCTCGGCGATCCCCATCCCGGACCCGGCCAAGGAGCGCGGTCGCAGCCGCATCGTCCTGGAGGGCGACATGCCCAGCCCCGCCAACCCGCCCTCGGGTTGCCGCTTCCGCACCCGCTGCCCGAAGTTCGCCTCAGGACTCACCGACGACGAGCGCTCGGCCTGCCTGGGAGCCATGCCGGAGTTCCGCTCCCAGGGCGAGGACCACGACGTCGCCTGCTACTACCCCGAGCGCACCGCGGTCTTCTGACGTCCCTCGCCCCGAGTCCACCCATCGCACTATCAACCGATTCAGTCCACCGATCCTGCCCACCACCGCGCGCCGACGACGGCGCCCTTAGTGAACGGAGATTCCCATGAAGCTCAACCGTCGCATGTTCCTCGCCACGACGGCCTCCGCGGCCGTCCTGACCGCCCTGGCCGCCTGTGCCAAGAACGGCTCCGGCTCCTCGGGGTCCACTGCCGGCGTGCCGAGTGCCGCCCCCGACGAGCTCCAGGACGGGGGCACGCTGCGCTTCGGCATCGCCACGGCGCCCACAAACTGGAACGCCATGACCGTGGATGGCAACCTCGTCGACACACGCCTGGTCATGAAGTTCGTCATGCCCTACACCCTCGACTGGGCCGAGGACGGCAAGGCGACACCGAACCCCGACTTCCTCACCAAGCTCGAGGCCGAGGAGGTCGGCGGCAAGACCGTGGTCACCGTGGCCGTCAACGAGAAAGCCACCTGGGGCAACGGACGCAAGTGGGACTCCGAGGACATCAAGGCCTCTTTCGACCATGTCAATGACCCCAGCTACTCCTGGGCCTCCACCGAGGGAATCGATAAGGTCGAGAAGGTCGAGATCGTGGACAAGCAGACCGCCAAGATCACCTTCAACTCGGTCTACCCCGACTGGTCCGCTGCGCTAGCCACCCTCTACCCCAAGGAGCTCGTGGCCGACGCCACGACCTTCAACGAGTCGATGGCCGGCGCCACCAAGTTCAACAACGACTACTTCGCCGGCCCCTTCAAGATCAAGAGCTACGACGAGTCCAAGCAGATCATCACCCTGGAGCGCAACGACAAGTGGTGGGGCGCCACCCCCAAGCTCGAGACCGTCACCCTGCACGTCCTGGACGACTCCGCCCTGGGACAGGCCTTCGCCAACAAGGAGATCGACGTCCTGGACTACATCTTCTCCGCCGACGTCTACCAGCAGGCCAGCGGCCGCGACGACGCCGAGGTCCGCCAGAACACCGGCCTGCAGTGGCGTCACATCATGTTCAACGCCTCCTCCGGGCCCCTGGCGGACAAGGCCGTGCGCCAGGCCATCGTCCGGGCCACCAACCGTGAGGCCATCGCCACCTCCGACCTGGCCGGTCTGCCGGTGGACGCCAAGAAGACCCTCATGGGCAACCGCTTCTTCCTGCCCGTCCAGGAGGGCTACCAGGACAACTCCACCAGCTGGGGACACGACGTCGAGGCCGCCAAGAAGCTGCTCGACGGCGCCGGCTGGGCGGCCGGCTCCGACGGCGTGCGTGCCAAGGACGGCACGAAGCTCGAGCTGGTGATGACCATCCCCTCCAACGCCCCGGTGGCCACCAACGAGGCCAACCTCCTCCAGAAGCAGCTGGGCGAGGTCGGCATCAAGCTCAGTGTCTCCACCGTCGAGATCGACAAATACTTCCCGGAGTACCTCAACAAGAAGAACTACGCGCTGACGGCCTTCACCACCGAGAACACCCAGTACCCCCTGGCCAACGTGGGCCAGTACTACGCCTCGACCAGCCAGTCGAACTACACCGGAATGTCCGTTCCCGAGGTCGACCAGTACGTCGCCAAGATCGGCTCGACCCCCGACGGCGCCGAGCGCAACAAGCTCGCCAACGAGCTCGACAAGATTCTGTGGGAGAACGTCTTCAACATCCCGATCTACCAGCGCATGCAGCTGACCGCCGTGCCCAAGACGCTGCGCAACTTCGGCGCTCAGGGGCTGGCCTCCTTCCGGCCCGAGAGCATCGGCTACGTCAAGAGCTGAGCCGGTGCCCTCAACCGGACCGGATGACGACGGACGAGAGCCGGTGCGGCATGATGCGCCCGTGCAAGAAGACGTGCCCACCGCTGTGTCCATCACCGTGCCCCCTGCCATGCCGACCGTCGTCATCCGGTCCCTGCCGGCCCGCCTCGGCACCGCCCTCATCGGCCTGGCCTCGGCGGGGATGTCCCTGACGATCGGCCTGGCCGACGGCGCCGCCCACGGGCTGCGCACCCTGGCCTGGGCGGGGGCGCTCACCTTCCTCACCTGGCTGCTGTGGTGGGCCCCGCAGATCACCCTGGCCCCGCGGGCCCTCACCATCCGCAACGCCTGGCGCACCCACGTGCTGGACTGGGGCGAGGTCGAGATGTGCCGCACCCGTTGGGGGCTGTCGGTCGTCACCCGCGACGACGTCGAGGTGCGGGCCTCGGCCGCTCCCCGCCGCGGCGGCATGGCCGAGTCCTTCCGGCGCCGCCAGGAACTGCGCGAGCAGCAGGAGCGGCGCGACGGCCTGCGGGCCGCCGAGCCGACCCCGGCGGTGCGCCCGGAGTACCTGGTGGGGGAGGGGACTCACCGCACCAACCTCGACACCGGTGACGCCGGGTCCCTCATCGAGGCCTACGCCGAGCAGGTGCGCAGCCTTCCCGCTCGGGCCGCGGACGAGACGGCGCCCGGCGAGGTCGCCGGCGTGACCAGCAGCCTCAACCGCCCGGTCGTCGCCGCCGCCGGACTGCTCGCCGTCGCGCTCGCGGCCGCGACTGTGCTCCTATGACCCGCCCTATCGGCGCCTTGGTGTACTCGGTGAACAGCCGTGAGACGGACGAACACGTACTGGGAGTACGGCGGGAAGGGTAGCTGAATGAAGCTGATGGCGGAGGAATACGTCGTTGAGTTTCTTGTGTCGCGAGGCCTGTATGTCCTGGCGAATTCGGCGGTTCCCGTATTGCTGGCGATAGCTGTCGCGTCGGAGGGTTACAGTGCCTCCGGCGTCGGGCTGGTTCTCGGCGTGGGTGCGCTGCCGGGCATCTTGGGCGCTTTGTTGGCTCCGCAGATGCTGGTCCACGTCAGCCCCAAGACCATGTTCGGTGGTGCGGCGGCCGCATGGATCGTCATCTGTGGTGGGATCGCGATACTGAGTCGTGCTGGCTCGGTTGGTCTCGGCGTGTACGTCACTGTGTCGTTCGCCTTGGAGTTTGTCGCATCGATCATGTATCCAACGATGGGGTCCTATGTCGCAGACCTGGTGCGGCCGGACCTGCTGGATCGGATGAATTCTGCCAGGGCTGTCGTCGCTGGCCTGTGCGCGGTCGCCGGCCCTGGAGTTATTGCGCTGGTGCAGTCATGGCGAGGTGTTTCAGATGCTTGGTGGCTGGTATCCCTGCTGATGCTCGTGTGCCTGCTGTCGCAGAGCCGCCTGCCGAAGGGGCGCAGAACGGGTGGTGCGGATCGCGTGACCGCGCTGAAGCGGGGCCTGCGGGCCGCTGCACGTTCCCGAGGTGTTCTCGTTGTGCTGGTCGGCTCCGGGGTGTGGCACTTTACTGTGTGGGGGAGTTACATGACGATATACCCGGTGATGCTGCGCGATGATTATCGGGCGTTATGGTTCATCGGAGTCAGTGAGTCCTTGTTTGCCGTCGGTGGGATCGTGGGGTCCTTGGTTCGTCTGCCATCCCGCTTGTCGCGCCCAGTGCTGTGCCTGGTTGCGCTTCTCAGCTTCGTTCCGGTTCCGGTCAGTGTGGTGCTCGGTGCGCCTCTGTGGCTGGTCGCGGTGTCTCTCTTCGTGTCAAGTGCCGTGATTGCGGCGACGAGTGTGGCTTGGGAGACGTTTCTTCAGTCTCGAGTTGAGCGTGACGCACTGCCCTCTGTGTTCGCCTTGGACTACCTCGCCGGGGATGGCGTCGCGCCGCTGGGCTATGTGGCTGTTCCCGCCCTTGCGGTGTGGCTGGGCCAGGGCGCGGGTGTGCTGACGACCGCCGGGGTATGCGTATTGGTGCTGCTCGGGTGTCTGTGGGCGTGCGCTGTCTCCCCGGAGGTGGAGCAAGTCGAGCCGGCTGTGGAATGACCGGTGGCTCGTGCTCGCAGTCCCACCCGGCGGTTGATGCCGTCGGCTCCTGAATGGTCGAGGTGAGGGGCGGCACATGGCGGGTGTTGGCCCGGCCATGGCAGGTCGCGACCGGCGTCCTCTAGTCTTTCTCTGTTTCGTGCCCTGTGGTCGGTGCCTGAGCGGTGCCTGGCCCGCGGCGTCCTCCCACCGGAAGAAGTGCCCCCTATGACCGTGCGCCAGGATCTGCGCAACGTCGCCATTGTCGCCCACGTCGACCACGGCAAGACCACTCTTGTCGACGCCATGCTTTGGGAGGCGGGGGCCTTCGGGGCCCGGGCCACCGAGGAGACCACCGGTGAGCGCGTCATGGACTCCGGCGAGCTGGAGCGCGAGAAGGGCATCACGATCCTCGCCAAGAACACGGCGGTCCACTACTCGGGCCCCTCCGCTGCGGATGCCGGCTGCCCCGAGGGCATCGTCATCAACGTCATCGACACCCCCGGCCACGCCGACTTCGGCGGTGAGGTCGAGCGCGGGCTGTCCATGGTCGACGGTGTCGTCCTCCTCGTCGACGCCTCCGAGGGGCCCCTGCCCCAGACCCGCTTCGTGCTGCGCAAGGCCCTGGCCGCGAACCTGCCGGTCATCCTCGTGGTCAACAAGGTGGACCGCCCCGACTCCCGGCTCGACGAGGTCGTCTCCGAGTCCACTGACCTGCTGCTGTCCCTGGCCAGCGACCTGGCTGACGAGCACCCCGACATCGACCTCGACGCCGTCCTGGATGTGCCCGTCATCTACGCCTCCGCCAAGGCCCGCCGCGCCGACACCGAGGCCCCGGCCGACGGCGAGCTGCCGGCCAACGAGAACCTCGAGCCGCTCTTCCGCACCATCATCGAACGGATCCCCGGCCCCTCCTACGAGGAGGGCGCCCCTCTGCAGGCCCACGTCACCAACCTGGACGCGTCACCCTTCCTGGGCCGCCTGGCGCTGCTGCGCATCCACAACGGCACCCTGCGCAAGGGGCAGACGGTGGCCTGGGCCCGCCACGACGGCTCCCTGTCCTCCGCCCGCGTCTCCGAGCTCCTCGTTACCGAGGGGCTGGATCGCAAGCCCGCCGAAGAGGCGCACGCCGGCGACATCGTCGCCGTCGCCGGGATCGAGGACATCACCATCGGCGAGTCCCTCGTCGACCCCGAGGACCCCCGCCCCCTGCCGCTCATCACCGTGGACGACCCGGCCATCGCCATGACCATCGGCATCAACACCTCCCCGATGGCCGGGCGCACCAAGGGCGCGAAGGTCACCGCCCGCCAGGTCAAGGACCGCCTGGACCGCGAGCTCATCGGCAACGTGTCCCTGCGGGTCCTGCCCACCACCCGGCCCGACGCCTGGGAGGTCCAGGGGCGCGGCGAGCTGGCGCTGGCGATCCTCGTGGAGCAGATGCGCCGTGAGGGATTCGAGCTGACCGTCGGCAAGCCCCAAGTGGTCACCCGCACCATCGACGGCAAGCGCCACGAGCCCATCGAGCGCATGACCATCGACGTCCCTGAGGAGTACCTGGGCGCCGTCACCCAGCTCATGGCCGCCCGCAAGGGCCAGATGGAGACCATGACCAACCACGGCACCGGCTGGATCCGCATGGAGTTCCTCGTGCCGGCCCGCGGCCTCATTGGCTTCCGCACGCAGTTCCTCACCGAGACCCGTGGCACCGGCATCGCCTCCTCCATCGCTGAGGGCTACGCCCCCTGGGCCGGCAAGATCGTCTCGCGCACCACAGGCTCCCTCGTCTCCGACCGCGCCGGGGCCGTGACCGCTTACGCGCTCATCCGCCTGCAGGACCGCGGCAGCTTCTTCGTCGAGCCCACCCAGGAGACCTACGAGGGTCAGGTTGTGGGGGAGAACCCCCGCGGCGAGGACATGGACGTCAACGTGGTCCGTGAGAAGCAGCAGACCAACATGCGCTCCTCGACCGCGGACACCTTCGAGGCCCTTGTGCCGCCGCGCCGCCTCACCCTGGAGGAGGCCCTCGAGTTCGCCGCCGACGACGAGTGCGTCGAGGTCACCCCGGAGGCCGTGCGCATCCGCAAGGTCATCCTCAACTCCCAGGAGCGTTTCCGCGAGAACGCCCGCCGTCGTCGTGCCGAGGCCTGAGAGGAACCGCCGCCCATGAGCCAGTCCGTCAACCGCGGGGAGAAGCCTGCCGCCCCCGAGGCCGCAGCCGACGCCGTCGAGTCCGTTGAGGCTGTTGTGCCGGCCCAGTCCGCTGAGCAGGCCGAGAATGCTGCGGCGGTCGAGGAGCCTGAGGAGACTCCGGGCGCCGAACGGCCTGAGGGTCGGACGGCCGAGGATGACTCCGCTGAGGGCGGGGACGCCGATGACACCCCGACCCTCAACCTCGATGAGGAGTCCCGGGACGATCCGGACGAGGAGCCCGGCGCCGAGGCCCACGAGCCTCAGGAGGCCGCTGAGGCTGTCGAGGCCGTGAAGCCCGCGGAGGTGGCCGAGCCGGCCGAGTCCGTCGAGCAGGCCGAGGAGGTTCCGGCCGTCGAGCGGCCTGAGGATGGGGCTGCCGAGGGCGACTCCGCTGAGGGCGGGGACGCCGATGGCACCCCGACCCTCAACCTCGACGGCGAGTCCCAGGCCGAGCCGGTGGAGACTGCCGAATCGGTCGAGCCGGCTGAGTCCGTCGAGCACTCCGAGGAGCCTGAGGAGAAGGCTCCCGCCACTGAAGCCGCCGAACCGTTGGCGACGCCGGCATCGATGCGCGTCGTCGACGAGGCGGCCACCCCTGCTGAGGTCCTCTCGCCCTATGAGTCGGCCGGCGCCGATGCGTCTGCCGAGACCCGGCGGGGCACCGCATGGAGCCCCGATTCCGGCGACATGCCGCCGTCGATTGTGCCGAAGAGCCTGTCCGGGGCGTCGCCCTCGGCGTCCGAGCAGTCCATGCCCGCCGTCGACGCCGCCCGAGCCGCTGAACCCGCAGAGGGCGATGCCGATCGGGTGGGGGACAACGCCGCTCCCGCCGCCATCCCCGGGACCCTGGCCGCGGCCGCGAAGGCGCACAAGCCCGCCAAGGTCCAGAACGTTGCGAAGAAGACCAACAGCGCAGCAGTCGGGTCGGGCTCCTCGCGCCGTCGGCGCCTCGTCCCCGCTGCCTGCGCCGCCGGGGCTGCGGCCCTGCTGCTGGCCTGGGGCGGCATCGCCTGGTGGACCACCCAGCACATCGCCTCTGGCACCACCGTCTCCGGCGTCGATGTCTCCGGCCTGAGCCCCAAGAAGGCCCACGAGCGCATCGGCAAGGGAGTCGGCGACCAGCTCGCCCAGCCCGTCACCCTCACCGTCGGGCAGGGAAGCTCCGAGCTCGTGCCCGCCAAGTCGGGAATCTCGGTCGACACCGACGCCTCGGTCAAGAAGCTCACCGGATTCACCCTCAACCCCCTCACCCTGGCTCAGCGCCTCGGCGGCCAGCACACTGACGCCGTCATCCGGGTCGATTCCACCGCGCTGCGCGGCGCCCTGGAGGACCGGGTCGACGAGATGGCCAACGGCGCGGTCTCGGCGACCGTGACCCTCGATGGCACCAAGCCGGTCACCACGCCCGCGAGCAACGGCATCGGACTCGACGTCGAGGCCTCTCTCAAACAGATCGGCGGCACCTGGCCCCTGGGGAAGAAGACCCTGGCCATGGCCGAGGGCACCGCGACCCCCGCCATCACCGACGAGGAGGCCTCCACGTTCGTTAACGGCACCCTCACGCCGCTGCTGTCCAGCGGACTGACCGTGAACACGGCCGGCGCCGGCGCGCAGAGCAAGAACCCTGGCGCGGCCGCGGCCTTCTCACCGCAGGACACCGCTGAGATGCTGAAGATCTCCTCCGAGGGCGGCACCTTGAGCGCTACCTTTGACCCGACCGCGCTGCGCGACGCCATCGTCGCCAGGGTCGGCCAGGTCGAGACCCCCGCCCAGAACGCGACCTGGAAGATCGACGGCTCCGCCACCGGCGCCCCCGGGGCTCGTCCCCAGTACGTCCCCGCCGCTCAGGGGAAGACCATCGACACCGCCGCCCTGTCCGAGAGCCTGCTCAAGGCCGGCACCTCCGCCACCGACGTCGCCGGCCGGACCGTGAACCTGCCGATGGTCGTGTCCGAGCCGACGGTGAAGACACCGCAGAACGAGTGGGGCATCAGCGAGGCGATCGGCGAGTTCGCCACCCCGTACAACGCCGGGGACGCCCCGCGCACCCAGAACCTCACCCGCGGAGCCGAGCTCGTCAACGGCACCGTCGTCAAGCCCGGCGAGGTCTTCTCCCTGGAGAAGACCCTCGGCGAGGTCGACTACGAGCACGGCTTCGCCGACGCCGGAGTCATCTCCAACGGGCAGCACGTCGACTCCCTGGGCGGCGGGCTGAGCCAGGTGGCCACCACCGTCTTCAACGCCGGCTTCGAGGCCGGCATGGACGACACCGAGCACCACGCCCACCAGTACTACTTCGACCGCTACCCGGCCGGGCGCGAGGCCACCTTGTGGACCGGCAAGCTCGACGTGAAGTTCACCAACTCCACGTCCCACGCGGTGCTGGTTCAGGCCTGGCTGGACGGGGAGCAGATCCACGTGCGGATGTGGTCCACGAAGTACTACGACGTGTCGATCACCTCCTCGGACCGGTTCAACTTCCGCCCGGTGTCCACTGAGCGCAAGTCCGGCCCCGGCTGCGAGCCCTACTCGGGCGGCAACCCCGGCTTCGACATCACCGTCACCCGCACCCGCAAGCACGACGGCAAGGCGCTGCCCGACGACGTGCTCACCACCCAGTACGCCGCCGACAACGACATCGTCTGCTCCTGACCGGGGCGCCCCGGCAGCCTGCAGCCCTCTGCCGGGGTGCAGCGCCTGGGGTGGCATCCCGAGGAGAGTGCGAGGCGTCTTGTCCGGTGTTGGACGATGCTGCTACCCCCATTGCTGCTTACTGACTAGTCGATCGGGCGACCTGGGGGTGATACTCACTCCATGAGTGACTCCTCCTTGCCCTCGCAGCCCGACAATGTGCCGCCGGCGCCCCCACGTAAGGAACGACGCGCCGGGGCGGCGCTGACGAGTGCACCCGATTCGAACAGGTTCTCTGGCCTGGACATTGCAGTTGTTGCGCTTCTGATAGTCTCGTTGTTCGTCAGCGTGACGATCATTCCGACTCGTGGTTTTTCGCACATCTTTTCCGTGGGTTGGGATTTACTTCTGTGGTATTTGCCTGAAAGACTTTTGTTTGCTCCTGTGTGGGTGAATATTGTCGCAGTGGTCATGTATGTGAGAAGGCGGGATCAGGCGGGGATAGTGGCTTCCTTGGTGCCTGCTGCAGCATATAGTGTATCGTTTCTGGATGACCCTATTCAGGCGTCTTTTGTGGTGGCTGTGGCTCTGTTTCCGGTTGTTGCCGCTTTAATTCTGTCGACTCTAGGAGATCCGACAGGGGTTCGCCTTAAGTTGCTTGGAGTAGCATTTTCTCGAGGTGTATCGATCATACTGATAATCGTCTCTGTGCTCTTCTTTTTTCGTGCCACTTATGGGGTGATGGGACTTCCTGGTTGGGGGCTGGAAAGTGTTTTTCAGGGGACGTTGGAGGAGCCTCTTTTCACATACGTTATTAGGTTCGCGGAGCTTGTTCTTGGGGTTGGGGTTGTTGTCGTGTCGAACCGAAGGCGCTACTATGCCGCCTTCGTTACTCTGACTGTGCTTCAGGCGTTGGTGTTCACGGCGGAGTCTGTGGTTGAGCATCAGATTTATATTGGCGATCTGATTGTCCTCAGCTCAATGGCGATGGTGTGGTCCCGGCCTGTTCGCCAGTGGTTCTCCGGTACCTGGAGCCCCGGTGACGTTCCGGTAGGTCATGCCCCCGCCGTCGTTCCAGTGGGGATGCCTGCGGCCGTCCCAAGTGTTTATGCTCAGGGACGGGAGATACTCGGTGCAGATGGGCGCATGTATATGGCGGTCCCTATTGGTTCGTCACTGTCCGAATCAGCGGCTGCTCAAGGTGTTGGTGGTGATACGACACCATTGATGGACGTGCCCTCGGGTGATCTGGATGTCTCCGCTCGTGCGGCAGCGATGCTGCCGTCAACGCGAACAACCTTCTGGATCAGCTTCTTCTTCGGTTTGTTCGGCTTGATCCCCATGATGATGGGGAACAGTATGGCGCGGAACCTCGGGGTAGTGACGAACTCCTACAACCGAGAGTTCCTTAAAGGGTGGCTCATCGGTGTAGCGGTGTGGGGAGGGCTGAGTGTGCTCATCCTTCTCCTCGTCTATGTCGAGGTGGCATTGAACTACTGAATGCGACTGAGTGCTGCGGAGGAACTGGCTGGGTTGCATGTTGGTACGGCAGAGTGCAACGGCAAGATCCTGCCCGACGATGTCCTACCACCCAGTACGCCGCCGACAACGACATCGTCTGCTCCTGAGAGCCGGGGAGGGCATGCAGGCAGCCTGCGGCCCTGTCTGCATGCGGTGCCGGTGCGGGGTTGATGTGAGCGCCATGGACACTGACGGCCTTCCTCGGCGCTCCGACGTCGGTGTTACCTGTGACATTCGCGCTCCGGCAGTGACGTAATAGCGGTATGGCAACCCTGAGTTTTCGGCGTGCTGACGGCCACTCTCTCACCTCTTGGGCCGACGGGCACTGGGGGACCATACTTGGCCCGACCCCGCTCACCCGCGCGGGAGGATTCCCCTGAGAAGAAAGGACACTGCTGCTATGACGTACGTCATTGCCCAGCCCTGCGTCGACGTCAAGGACCGTGCCTGCGTCGACGAGTGTCCCGTCGACTGCATCTACGAAGGTGAACGCAGCCTCTACATCAACGCCGACGAGTGCGTCGACTGCGGCGCCTGCGAGCCCGTCTGCCCCACCGAGGCGATCTTCTACGAGGACGATGTTCCCGAGGAGTGGGAGGACTACACCCGCGCCAACATCGACTTCTTCGAGCTCAAGGGACTCGGCTCGCCCGGCGGCGCCCAGAGGACCGGCGCGCTGGACTACGACGACCCCATGATCGCCGCCCTGCCCCCGCAGAACGAGGAGTGGAAAGAGGCCAACGGCTACTGAGCTGACGGGCCGGGGGTGGAGACGCCCCCGGCCCGTGAGGAAGAATCAGGGCCCGTGACCACCAGCGCGACACCTGAGACCCTCCCCAGCCTCCACCTGCCCCGCCGACTCGCCCTGCCCGACTTCCCCTGGGACTCGCTGACCCCCTACCGGGAGCGGGCCGCCCAGCACCCGGACGGCGTCGTTGACCTCGCGGTGGGCACGCCCGTCGACCCCACCCCCGAGATCGCCCGCAACGCCCTGTTCTCGGCCGCCAACGCCCCCGGCTACCCGACGGCGGTCGGCGCCCCCGTGGTGCGTGCCGCCATCACCGAGTGGATGGAGCGACGTCGGGGCGTAGCCGGCCTGGGCGATGACGAGGTCATCCCCACCATCGGCTCCAAGGAGTCCGTTGCCCTCCTGCCGCTGCACCTGGGGGTGCACCCCGGCGACCTCGTCCTGCACCCGCGTGCCGCCTACCCCACCTACGACGTCGGCGCCCGCCTTGTGGGGGCCACCCCCGTGCCCGTGGACACCGACGCCGACCCCGCCACCTGGGGTATCGCCGAGGACGCGCCCGTGGCCGTCGTCTGGCTCAACAGCCCCGGCAACCCCGACGGGCACGTCCTGAGCGTCGAGCAGATGGCCCGGATCGTCGCCTGGGCCCGGGCGCGGGGCGCCGTCGTCATCTCCGACGAGTGCTACGCCGAGCTCGGCTGGGAGGCTCCGTGGGACACCCAGCCGATTCCGAGCCTCCTGGACCCCCGGGTCGGGGGAGCCGAGGGCCGAAGCGGCCTGCTCGCCCTGTACTCCCTGTCCAAGCAGTCCAACCTGGCCGGCTACCGGGCGGCCTTCCTCGCCGGTGACGCGCGGCTCGTGGGTGCCGTCACCGAGGTGCGCAAGCACACCGGCATGCTCATGCCGACTCCGGTGCAGGCGGCCCTCGTGGCCGCCCTCGGCGACGAGGCGCACATGGAGGTGCAGAAGGAGGTCTACCGGGAGCGCCGCGAGGTGCTCGTCGAGGCGACCGCCGCCGCCGGGCTCGTCAACGACCCGGCCTCCGTGGCCGGCCTGTACCTGTGGCTCCGGGGGCCCGCGACGATGAGCGCCTACGAGCTCGTGGGGGCCTTCGCCGAGCTCGGAATCGTCGTGGCCCCCGGCGACTTCTACGGCGAGGCCGGGGCCGGGCGGGTGCGCATGAGCCTGACCGACACTGACGAGCGAGTGGCCGCCGCCGCCGCGCGCCTGCGCTCTCCCGAGGCCGCCGCCCTCTTCGCCGGCTGAGGCCGGCCGGTCCCGGTCAGTCGACCTCGGGCCACTCGGAAGTGAGATAGGCCCCGACGGCGCGGTGCTGGAATCGGTAGGGCCTACCGCGCCGGATAATCCTGCGGGTCAGGTCGAGCCGCTGCGCGGTGGGGCCCGCGTCCGTGGCCCTCTTGTGGCCGAGCCGGTTGGCGATGTTCGTCAGAGAACGCTCCTTGGGTGCGAGCTCGGCCATTGCCTCGACGAACTCCCTCTCGCGTGGTGGGAGCCGGTCGAGGATGCGCTGCACATGCGACTCCGCCTCGTGGACCGCCTGCCTGCTCCATCCGGTACGGACGTGCTCGGCGGTGATGATGCTGTCAGTGCTGGCGTGCCAGGCGCACTGCCCGGCGAGCTGGAAAAGGAATGGCTCTCCGCAGGAGAGCTCGACGATAGCGCGTTGGGCGTCGGGTTCCATGAAAATCTGATCTATGCCG
Source organism: Actinomyces sp. oral taxon 175 str. F0384 (assembly GCF_000223355.1). Classification (NCBI taxonomy): domain Bacteria; kingdom Bacillati; phylum Actinomycetota; class Actinomycetes; order Actinomycetales; family Actinomycetaceae; genus Actinomyces; species Actinomyces sp. oral taxon 175. The sequence goes on along the minus strand of NZ_AFUR01000006.1, from coordinate 591,937 downwards.
CCGTCGGCCGTGGTGATGGGCCATCCCTGGCTGATGAAGGGGTGGAGTGCGGTCAGAAGGTCGTCGTCGTCGATGGTCTCCAGCGTGGTGGTCTGGAAACGACGCGCGAAGGTGGCACCGGATCGGGCTCCGGCCATGTCCGCGAACTCGGGCAGCCCGGTCAGGTAGACGGCGATAGGAAGCGCCGAGCCAACGCTCAGGCCGCCGGGAAGGGGTGTGGGCTCCTCGTGAGTGAGCGCGTCACCCAGGGCGATGAGCAGCTGGGAGCGCGCGTGCTCATCAGTGATGTTCTGGACTTCGTCGATGTGGATCATCACCACGGCATGGCGCTTGGTGGCCGCACGGCCGATCTCAATGAGCAGATCGGTCAGGGCGGAATACGGCTCGGGACCGTCCTGGGCTCGCACGGACAGGGAGATGCCGGAAGCGGCCACGGACTCAACGCGGCGCAGCAGGTCGCCGATGCGCTGCTCCCTTGCTGCTGGCAGACCCGCCGTGTCGGCGAGGGTCAGTAGAGCCGAGGCGACTCGCTTGATGGGGTCGCTCCCTGACGGGATACGCAGCTGTGGCGTGACCCAGTCGCCCGCATCCAAGGCCTCACTCGCGATCCGACGCACCAACGCGGATTTTCCGGAGCCGGCTTCCCCCAGGATTGTGCGGCCGCGCTCGTGGATGCCGGCGGCGCGGCGCGGGCGAAGAGCGTCGCGCCAGTCGCTGAGGTGCTCAATGCGCCCCGCCCATACCAGGGGCACCGTGTCTGATCCTGGGCTGAACGGCGAGTCAAGAGGAGTCCTCATGATGATAAGTTTATCAACGAGCGACTCGCTTGATAAGTTTATCAAGCCCGGGTGGGTGTTCGACTGCTGCCCTCGGCGGGCTGAGGAGGTCGGCTGATCCGGTGGCTCGAGATCAGCCGATGAAACGACGCCGTGACGGCGCACCCCGTACAGTGGTCGCTGGGCCCGCCGGAACCCCGTGGGCCCAGGTCTCGCCGTCGCGATGCGTGCGGCCCCGAGCCCCAGGAGGCATGATGACGAGCACTCCCACCACCCCCGCGGCCGAGCAGCCCGAGCAGAGCCGGCCCAGCGCCGTCGGCGGTCCTGGCCTGCTGGCCGTTGACGGCACCAACCTCGAGCTGCCGCGCACCCCGGCGACCGACGGCGCCGACGGCCTGGGCGTGTCCAAGCTGCTGGGCTCCACCGGCGTGGTGACGCTCGACCCGGGCTTCACCAACACGGCGTCGTGCACCTCGCAGATCACTTACATCGACGGCGCGGCCGGGATCCTGCGCTACCGCGGCTACCCGATCGAGGAGCTGGCCAAGTCCTCGACCTTCCTGGAGGTCGCCTACCTCCTCATCAACGGCGAGCTGCCCGACCGCGAGTCCTTCGCACGCATGGAGCGGCGCATCTCGCGCCACCGGCTCCTGCATGAGGACTTCCGTGGCTTCTTCACCTCCTTCCCCTCCTCGGGTCACCCGATGGCGATCCTCCAGGCGGGGATCGCGGGCCTGGCCACCTACTACGAGGACACCCTCGACCCGCACGACCCCTACGAGCGCGAGCTCGCCACCGTGCTGCTGCTGGCCAAGATGCCCACGATGATTAGCTACATCGCCCGGCGCGCCATCGGACTGCCGCTGCTCTACCCCGACCCGCAGCGCTCCTACGTCGAGGACTTCATCCGCCTGACCTTCGGCATGCCCTACCAGTCCTACGAGATCGACCCGGCCGTGGTGCGGGCCCTGGACATGCTGCTCATCCTGCACGCCGACCACGAGCAGAACTGCTCGACCTCCACGGTGCGCCTCGTGGGATCGGCCGACGCCAACATGTACGCCTCCGTGGCCGCGGGCGTGGGCGCGCTGTCCGGACCGCTGCACGGCGGCGCGAACGAGGCGGTCCTGCGGATGCTGGACACCATCCAGAGCTCGGGGATGAGTACGGCCGAGTTCGTCCGCAAGGTCAAGGACAAGGAGGACGGAGTGCGGCTCATGGGCTTCGGCCACCGGGTCTACAAGAACTACGACCCGCGGGCCGCCATCGTCAAGGAGACCGCCCACGACGTCCTGACCCGCCTGGGCTCCGACGACGGCGACCGCAAGCTCGAGATCGCCATGGAGCTGGAGGAGACGGCGCTGCGCGACGAGTACTTCGTCTCGCGTAGCCTCTACCCGAACGTCGACTTCTACACCGGCCTCATCTACCAGGCGATGGGCTTTCCCACGAAAATGTTCACACCCCTGTTCGCCCTGGGGCGCCTGCCGGGCTGGATCGCCCAGTACCGCGAGATGATCGCCGATCCCGCCAAGCGCATTGGACGGCCCCGACAGGTTTACGACGGCTCCACCGAGCGCCACTACGTGGCCATGCACCGCCGCAAGCACGACGACGGCCAGTACCCGGCCACCCGCGCCGGCGTGCCCAGCCTCGACCGCGTCACCAGGGTCTGAATCACGAGGGCCTGAGGCTCACGGGCCACGCCGGTTGCCCAGGGCTGATTGTCTGTGGCCGGTTGTCTGGGGCCGGGCGGTGCGGGTCGGGGACGTACTTTCCCGACGAGGACTGCGTTCTCCCCCAAACCACTGAGGTCCGCCCGCGGTGGTTTGGGGGAGAAGTACGTCCCCGACGCAGAAGTACGTCGTCGATCAGGGCGTTGGGCCGTCCAGCGCGTCTCCTCGCCTACAGGCCGGCCAGGTTGATCTTGCCCGTGTGCAGGAGCTTCTCGCGCGTGGCGGCGTCGGCCATGAGCTCGGCGATGTTGTGGGGGACGACCTGCCACGACACGCCCCAGCGGTCGACGCACCAGCCGCAGCGCTCGGCCTCGGGCACGGCCGACAGCCCCGCCCAGTAGCGGTCGATCTCCTCCTGATCCCGGCAGGAGACGATCATGGAGACCCCGGGCGTGAAGGTGAAGTCATGGAAGGCCCCCGAGTCCATGGCCGCCATCCAGGTGCCGCGCAGCGTGAAGTCGGTGAACATGATGGTCCCCGCCTCCATCGGCCCGCCCTCCTCGTGGCGGCGCAGGGCTCCGCGGCGGGCGTCGTCGAACAGGGCGATCCAGGCCTCGGTGGCCTCCTCGGCGTTGGCGTGATTGGTCCCGCCGAACATGAAGGCGGGCAGGATGAAGGGACGCGGCTCGCCGGCCGGGTCGGTGAGCATGAGCTGCCAGGTCATGCCGAAGCGGTCGCGGACCCACGCGTAGCGCGGCGAGAAGGGGTACTCGCCCAGTTCCATGAGAACTCCGCCGGCGGAGAGGCGCTCGTAGAGCTCATCGAGGTAGGTCCGGGCCTGCTCCTCGCCGCCGAACAGGAGCGGGTCGAAGTTCAGGATGCAGCCGATCGATGGGTTCGGGGCGTCCTGGTCGCCGCCGTTGATGAGCGAGAGACGGAACCCGTGGATGCAGACCGTGGCCGCGTAGCCGGGCACCTCCTCGACGACGGAGCCCTCGCGGAAGACGTCGGCGTAGAACTGGGCCGCTTCGTCAACGGTGCCGTTGCATCGGATGGCGGGAGTGATGAGCTGGTCCATGTGAATACCGTAGCGTGACAAGCGTTGGGGCCGCTCCGGAGAGGAACGGCCCCAACGCTGTGATCGGCGAGCCGGGTCATGCCCGGGTATCACCGGTTATGAGGTGACCTTGCGGCGGTAGTGGAGAACTGCTGCACCGGCGAGCAGCCCGAGGATCGCCAGGGCCGTCAACCTGCTCGCGTTGATCCCTGTGTTGGGGAGGGGGCGCTTTGAAGCAGTAGTTGTCGGAGCGGCCGTGGGCGCCTGGGTGGGTGCTGGTGCGACGGCAGGAGTGGGTGTCGAGCCTCCACTGGGCGCAGGAGTTGGCTGGGTGCTGGGAGTCCCGCTGTCGGGTGGGCAGTTCTCGCCGACGACGCAGACACCAGGCTTGTCCTGGGTGGGGAAGCCGGGATCGGGGTCGCACTCGTCTCCGACTCCGTCGTTGTCGTAGTCGGTTTGACCCCAGTTACTGACGTCGGGGCAGTTGTCCTGATCGCGTGGTGTGTTGTCGCCGTCGTCGGTGATATCGACCTGGGTGGTGGCGACGGCGGTCTGTCCGTCGGATTGAGTGACGCGCAGCCCGATGACTCCGCTGAACTCCTCGGTGAAGGTATGGGTGATGCGTGGGGAGGTTCCGGTTTCGTCGTAGACGCCGTCACCGTTGAAGTCCCACTCGTAGGAGGTCAGAGAGCCTGAGACCGCGTGGGAGGCTGCGGCATCGATATCGACAGGATCTCCGACCTTGGCGACATAGGGGCCCTGGATCCAGGCGAAGGGCTTGTTGAGCTCGCTGCTGATGGCCTTGTTGACGAGGTCGCTGACCTGATCGGGCGAGGAGGCGTTGGCGGTCGTACCGGTACTGGAACTCACCAGGGTCTGGAAGTCGGCGGAGTTGAGCTGTCCGGTGTCAATACCGTAGACGCTGACCGGGTCTACTTCGTAGGCGGCCTTAGCGACAGAGGCGGCGGTGTAACCAGTGCCAGGCTCGGGATCGCGTGGAGGCGCGTCGCCGATGACGACGACGATTTTTTTAACCCCGTTGCGCCATTTCATATTAACGGCCTGCATGACGCCGCTGTAGACGCTCGCGTTGGTGTTGCCGAGGTTTCCTCCCTCGTAGGTTAGAGAACTCAGCCCTGCATCCAATGTAGATATGTCGGACGTGAAATCGACGTCGGTCCGGGCTAGGTAGTTCTTTGGGTTGTACTGAGGGTGGTCTTTGTAGTCTACGAGTGCGAATCGATAAGACAGCGCCTTCTTGCTTGTTTCTTCCGCTATCGAATGAATCTTCGATCGAACTGCCTCGACATTACTGTCCATTGAGCCCGTAGAGTCTACAACGAACGCGATATCGATATCCTCTCCATTGCTTTTGGGGCTCTTGATGGATGGGACCCCGATTTTGGTCTCTATGAGTTTTGCTATCTCTTCGTGTCCGATGAGATTGGGGTGGTAGAATTCATTCGGGTCCCCGCTTGTCCTAGCGTGCGTGTTTCCATTTTGGTCTTCCTGCCCCTCTGTCTCAAAGAACTCATTAATCCAGCGGTGAGGATTGACGACAGGGAATGATGGGTCTGGTTCATGTCCATCGAATGAGTTGATGACGCCATCTACGTAGGTTACCTTCAGGCTTGGGTGTGAGCTATTCCATTCAGAAACAAGGTCTGATTGAATGACCTTTGCGTCGTCACCGAGTTTTCTGACTGCCGCGCCGGCATTGTATGAATCTGTCCATAATGCGTGGCTGTCCCTGAGGGTAAAATTATCCTTGGATGATAGTCGAGGGTAGCCTACGATGACCACCTGGGCGTTGTCGTCTAAGCGATTATCGATTGCCTGAAGAATGTCAAGAGTTTGCTTCTTCACTTGTGGTAGCTTAGAGTTAGCGCCATCGATTTTCTGACGGCAAGTGGCAGGGTCTCTCATTCCAATCATGAAACACTGCGAAACAATATCGGAAAAATTGACATCATTGCCGCCGATAGTAAACATCACTAAATTTGTGTTAGAGTCCAATTCTGTCATTTGGTCACTTAGGACGTCGTCCGAAACGTGGCCACTATGTGCAATATTATCTAATATTGCGTGAGCTCCCTGGTCGTTAAGCCAGTTCACGTAGTTGTGCGCCCAATTGCGAGAACTTCTATAGGCCTTCTTGTCATCGCCGTAGTAGTGTCCTGCTCCATTCCCGGCAGAATAAGAGTCTCCGAGTAGGGCTACTCTGAGTGGAACGTTGGTTGTGATCGCGGCAGAGGCGGTTGGAAGAGTGGTAGGTAAGGGAAGTTCCTGGTTGAATAGTAGTAATGTGACTAGAATGATGAAAGTTAACTGTTTCATGTAGTGTGCAACGTTTGGCTTGTCATGTTGTGAAGGGCGATTCACTTCGGTTTCCTTTCGATCTTCGACACTATGCTTCTGTGTGTCCTTGATGGGGGCGCCCCCTGGGATGGTGATCTAAATCCTCGCCAACTTAGTGGTTCCAATATTTTGGAGACTACTTAAGTAACTAGACGTAGCGTAAAAGTACGACGATGCTATTATTGCCTGCATTGGGTGGGGGGGTGGGGTCGTTGGAGGAAAGATATACTGCGAGAAACATGTCATCAATGGGTCGCGTACCTCCATGTCTTCCAACCCATGAGGCTGGGATAGTTGGCCCCGGATCATTCTCCCATCCGTGATGTTCAGCGTAAGCAATAAACTGATTCATGAGTTCTTTTGGGTCAATGCTTTCATCTCTGAACCACCGTCTCAGGCGAAGTCCTGGATACTTATATTCAAACCATTTTGGAAGTGGGGAGTCGTTGATATGAATAGCCTCGTGGCCGAGGATTTTCTTTTTTCCCATCGGGTCATTCTTGAGGGCCCTCAGTCGTCTCGCCTCATATGACAGGGGGCCTCCTGGGCCATATGCCCAGGTAAGGCCACCCCCGATAGTAAGGCCTCCTGCAAGTGTGCTGCATCCGATTGTTGTCAGCAATTTTCGTCGAGATGGGCGTGGGGGTGGTTCGGTGTGCTCTGCGGGGTTGGTACTGGGGTGTGGGGCTGCCGTAGTCATGTCACGATTCTATAAAGCTTGGTGTGAGAGTCGTGTAGATTCGCGTATTGATGTTTGTCAGTACTTACTAGGTGGGATTCAATAGGGGTGCAGTTACTTCACTTACAGTGGGAGCCGCCGATTTTTTTGGGATGGGTGTTATGATTGCCTGTGGAGCTAATTGTCATGGTGGGTGATGTTCTGGAGTGCGGGAAACTAGGGTGCGTGGGATGTGGTTGCGCGAATTCAAAGCTCTCCGAGGGGGAAGTGTGTTGGCTCCCTGTTGTGAATAATTTTTTTGTCTCAACTGTGAAGTGTGGCGGGAAAAAGCAGGCACTCGACTCCGGGTCGACAGGTAGGGTGTAGTTAATTGTGATACGAACTTCACTATCCTTGGGTGTCGTATCTTCTGAAAGTCCAACAAATAGTTGCATGTAGTCGTCAGGTTTTCGGTGTGCGTGTTGGGCAATCCACGCCGTAGGGGTGGTGATGCGGGTTTCTTCTTCCCATCCGTGAGACTTTGCGTAGTCTATGAACTCGTCCCTGAGTTGCTCGGCAGGTTTTGATGGATCTTGGAACCACCGTTCGAGATGAACTCCTGGGTACTTCCAGGTCGTCCAACCTGGAAGCTCTGACTCTTCTGTGTGGACAGCTTTCACTCCGAGAATGGTCTCGTGTCCCATTGGGTCGTTTCTGAGTGCACCCAGTTGTCTCGCCTCATGTGAGAGGGGTCCTCCGGGGCCGAAGGCCCAGGTGAGTCCGCCTCCGGAGGTCAGGCCGCCAGCAAGAGTCCCGCAGCCAATGCGAATCAATAGCTTGCGGCGAGACAGGCGTGAGGAGGGAACTGTGGATTCTGATGCAGGGGTGTGGGGATCTGAGACTGCCGTAGTCATATGGCGATTTTATGAATCCATTAGGGTAGTTGTGTGGGTTGGCGCACTGAGGTTAGTCAGTGTTACTGAGGGGGTCTTGCCGTGGAGGTTTGTCGCCATGTGTGCCGCTACGATGAGAGGCTCTCGCTTGACGGGGAGGGGATGGCGTTGTCTCAGGCGTACCCAAGTCCGACAACAATCGAGCCGTTGAGCGGGTCAGTCTCGCGCTGCCCGATATTGGGGCGACAGTGAGGGGCATGCCGTCAGTCGGCTCCGCCCCGCCGTGGTGGCCGATCCATGACTCGGGTGTGGACGGTCTGGGATTCTTCGTCCAGTCGTGGCTCTTGGCGTAGTCGGCGAAGAGGCTCGTGAGCTCCGCGGGAGTCCTCCTCGCGTCATAGAGCCGCCGACGTAGCGAGACGTCCCCGTACTTCCACTGAAACCACGTGGGCAGCTCCCATGAATCGGTGAAGACGGCGGAGATTTCGAGAATGGTCTCCGCCCCCATTGGGTCGTCTCGGAGCGCTTTCAGCCCTCTGGTCTCGTAGGGTGGCGCCCAACTCGGTCCGTACGTCCACTCATGATCTACTGCGATAACGAGCCCTCCATCGATGGTGGGGTCGGCAGCACGCACGAGCGTCCGCCGCCGATTTGCCTGTCCTGCTCGCGTTGCAGAGTTATCGACGGCGAACTCTGTCCGAACCGCAACCACTGTGGTTAGGCTGGCCTTATGAGCAAGAAGCCTGCTGCCTCTGCCGCCTCGACCGACCTGCCTCTGCCCCATGCCGACCGTCCCGTCGCCTCCGCGCCCGGCCACTGGGTCCTGGCCCGCGCCGGCAAGCGCGTCCTGCGTCCTGGCGGCGCCGCCCTCTCCGCCGCCATGCTCAGCCACGCCGGCCTGGCGGGAGCCGACGTCGTCGAGCTCGCCCCGGGTCTGGGGCGCACCGCCGCCGAGATCATCAAGGATCACCCCGCCTCTTACACGGCCATCGACCGCGACCCCGACGCCGCCCGGCGTGTGGCCGCCGTCGTCGGGGACCTGGGCGCCGTCCGCCAGGGCGAGGCCGCCGACACCGGCCTGGACGAGGCCAGCGCCGACGTCGTCGTCGGTGAGGCCATGCTCACCATGCAAGGGGACAAGGGGAAGGCCGCCATCGTCGCCGAGGCCGCCCGCGTCCTGCGTCCCGGCGGGCGCTACGCCATCCACGAGCTCGGCGTCACCCCCGACGACATCGACGAGGAGTACTACACCCAGCTGCGCCGCGACCTGGCCCGCTCCATCCACGTCAACGCCCGCCCCATGACGGCGGCCGCCTGGAAGGAGCTCATGGAGGACGCCGGACTCGTCGTCGACTGGGTCGACACCGCCCCCATGGCCCTGCTCAAGGTCGGCCGCAACATCCGCGACGAGGGACTGGGCGGCTTCCTGCGGATCGCCCGCAACGTCGCCGCCGACAGGGCGTTGCGCCGGCGCGTCCAGGAGATGGCAGCCACCTTCAAGCGCTACGAGAAGGACATGGTCGGCATCGCCCTCGTGGCCCACAAGCCCGCAGCCTGAGCCCCGCTTCTCGTCGGTCGCTGACGTCGCGGTCGTACCTTAGCTCGCGCGTTCGAGGGGTCAAGGGTGTGAACGTACGACCTAAGTTACGAACTCGCGGATGCGTCCCTACTTGTGCAACGGGCCCTAGTCGTCGCGGGTCGCCCCGCGCAGACCGGCGCGCAGCACCTCCCGGTTGAGCAGCGCGATCGCCTCGATCGGGATACCCGCCGGGCACGCCGGCAGGCACTCGCCGAACTCAGAGCACGGCCCGAAGAGCGCATCGAGCTCCCGCGTCATCGCCCGAGCCCGGCGCCCCCGTTCGATACGCCCCTGCGGCATGAGCGACAGGTGCGCCAGCTTCGCCCCCGCGAAGAGCGCCGCCGCCCCATTCGGGCAGGCCGCCACACAGGCCCCGCAGCCGATGCAGGCGGCGAAGTCCAGTGCCCGCTCCGCCTGCAGGTGCCCCTGGGCGACGTCGTCGGCATCCGGCGCGGTCCCCGCGGCCACGTCCACGGTTCCGCCCGCCCGGATGAGCTCGTCGAGCGCCGTGCGGTCCACCACCAGGTCCCGGATGACCGGGAAGGCCGCCGACCTCCACGGCTCCAGTCGGAAGCGCGTGACCCCGGGGAAGGCCCGCAGGTGCTGACGGCAGGCCGGGGTCGTGTCCAGCGGCCCGTGCGGCGCCCCGTTGACGAGGAAGCCGCAGGCCCCGCACACCCCCTCCCGGCAGTCCGACTCGAAGACCACCGGCTCGCCGCCGGCCTCGATGATCTGGTCATTGAGGCGGTCGAGCAGCTCGAGCAGACTCATCTGGGGCTCGGCGTCCTCCACCACGTGGCTCTCGAAGAAGCCCCGCGCCCGCGGCCCGTCCTGCCGCCAGATCTCCAGCTCGATCCTCATCGGTAGTCCCTCACCTGCATGGGCACCAGCGAGAAGCTCAGCGGCTCCGTGCGGCGCGTGTGCCCGCCGTCGTCCCCGGTCTGCCAGGCCGACACCGAGCACCACGTCTCGTCATTGCGCTGGGCCTCGCCGCTCTGGGTCGCGTACTCCTCGCGGAAGTGGGCGCCGGCGGACTCGCGCCGGTCCAGGGCGTCGAGGACCATGACCTCCGCCAGCTCCAGGAAGTCGGCGACCCGCAGTGCCTTCTCCAGCTCCTGGTTGAGGCGCGCCTGGCCACCGACCACGGTGACGTCGGCCCAGAACTCCTCGCGCAGGGCGCGCACCTCCTCCAAGGCGTGCAGCAGCCCCGCCTCGGAGCGGCTGACCCCGCAGCCGGCGTAGAGGATCTCACCCAGACGGCGGTGGAACCACACGGGGCGGTGGGTTCCGCCCACCGCCATGAGCGCCTCAATGCGCTTGCGGGTATCGGCCACGGCCTGGAGCGCCTCCGGTGCGTCGGGGCTCAGGGGCCTACTGCCCACCAGCCCGGCCAGGTAGTTCGGCACGGCCAGTGGCAGCACGAACCAGCCGTCCACGCTGGCGCTCAGCAGCGAGTTCGCCCCCAGGCGGTTGGCGCCGTGGTAGTTGTTCGAGGCCTCCCCGCCCACGAACAGTCCCGGGATGGTGGACATCTGGTCGAAGTCCACCCACAGCCCTCCCATCGTGAAGTGGGCTCCCGGGGCGATGCGCATGGGCACCTCGTAGGGGTCCTCCCCGGTGGCATCGAGGTACATCTCGAACAGGTTCCCGTAGCGCGAGGCGATGGTCTCCTTGCCCAGCCGCTCCAGCGCGTCGCGGAAGTCGAGGTAGACCGAGTTGCGCAGCGGCCCGACGCCGCGGCCGGACTCGATCTGCTCGCGGGCGTTGCGCGAGGCGACGTCGCGCGGGGTGAGGTTGCCGAAGGCCGGGTACTTGCGCTCCAGGTAGTAGTCGCGCTCGTCCTCGGGGATCTCGTTCGGGGTCCGCTCGTCCCCGGGTCGCACGGGCACCCAGATGCGCCCGTCGTTGCGCAGGGACTCGCTCATGAGCGTCGTCTTGGACTGCCAGTGGGAGCTCACCGGCAGCGCCGTGGGATGGAACTGCACCATGCAGGCCGAGGCGAAGGCCGCCCCGCGCCGGTGGGCGCGCCAGGTGGCAGTGGCGTTAGAGGCCATGGCCAGGGTCGAGTAGTGGTAGACGCTGCCGTAGCCGCCGGTGGCCAGCACGACGGCGTGCGCGGTGTGGGCCTGTACCTCGCCGGAGAGCAGGTCCCGGGTGACGATGCCCTGAGCACGGGAGTCGGCCACGATGAGATCGAGCATCTCGGTGCGGGTGTGCATGCGGACGCTCCCGGCGGCGACCTGCTCCTGGAGGGCCTGGGCGCAGGCGATCTCCAGCTGCTGGCCGGTCTGTCCGCGCGTGTAGTAGGTGCGTGAGACCTGCACCCCGCCGAAGGAGCGGGTGGCGAGCTGGCCGCCGTACTCGCGGGCGAAGGGCGCCCCGATCGCCTCCATGTGGTCGATGATCCGGCCGGACTCCAGCCCCAGGCGCACGACGTCGGCCTCCCGTCCCCGGTAGTCCCCGCCCTTGACGGTGTCCTTGACGAAGCGCGCCAGGGAGTCGCCGTCGACCTTGCGGGCCCGGGCGGCGTTGATCCCGCCCTGCGCGGCCACCGAGTGGGCGCGCCGCGGGGCGTCGTGCAGGCTGAAGCACTCCACCCGGTACCCCAGGCGCCCCAGGGTCGCGGCCGCCCCGGCGCCGGCCAGTCCGGTGCCCACCACGATGACGGTCAGCTTGCGGCGGTTGGCGGGATTGACCAGGCGGTACTCGTCGCGCCGGCGCGCCCAGGCCTGCTCGGGCGGACAGTCCGGCAGGCGCGCATCCAGGTCCTCGCCGACGTCGTACAGGCCGCCGACGGCACCCGGCACACTCGCGCTCATCCGATCACCCCCGTGCAGATGAGCACCGGCAGCAGGCCGTTGACGACGGCGACGGCCAGGGCCACGCCCAGGGCGAGGGCGCGGCAGGCCTTGCGCAGCCTGGGGCCTGTGCCGCCCAGGTCGATGACCACGTTCCACAGGCCCTGCGCCAGATGGAGGGAGAGTGCCAGCATGACCAGGCTGTAGAAGAGCGCCATGCCGGGGCGCGACAGGCTCGCCACGAGGTTGTGGTAGGCGCTGACCTGCAGCTCGCCGTTCGACGTCGTCGGCGCCTGAAAGCCCTCAGGGGCGATGAGGCGGCCGATGGTCAGGTCGAGGACGTGGATGAGGACGAAGACCCCGATGAGGACGCCGGTCGCCAGCATGGAGCGGGCGCCGATGGTGCGGGCGGGCAGGGCCCGGCGCCGGAAGGCCCCGCGCGCGCTCCTCGCCCGGCGCCACAGCGCGATTCCCGCCGCGACGTGCGCCGCGACGCAGGCCCCCAGGGCCAGACGCATCGCCCACAGGAGCCCCTCGTGCGGCAGGAGCGGGTAGGCGACCTGCCGCAGCCAGGCGGCGTAGCCGTTGAAGGCGTGCGGGCCCGCGAGAACCTTGAGGTTGCCGACCATGTGGACCACGACGAACAGGGCCATGATCGTGCCGGTGATCGCCATCGTCGCCTTGAGGACGCGCTGTGAGGCCCACACGGGGGTGCGGCGCCTGCGCCGGGGAGGAAGCGCGTCGCCAACAGGCTGAGCAGCCTCGGGGACATGGGCGGCCGTGGATGTCGCAGCCATCTGCCCTCCCCTCCATTGCGTAGAACAACCCATCACTATGATAACGAACACTGTGATCCTGGTGTGGGGAATGCACCGTGTCCTTAGGGGCGTCCGACGCGACCGGCCGCCTTCCGCGGTTGAGGCGGAAGACGGCCGGTACGAGAAGCGCGGCGGCGGGGGAGTAGGAGGAGAGCCCTACTGGCCGGCGTGCTGCGTCGAGCCCAGCTCGATGCTCTTGCCCCCGCGGGCCAGGGCCTCGACGGCACCGGACTGGGAGTTGCGGCGGAACAGGACGTTGGAGGCGCCGGCCAGCTCTCGGGCCGGAACCACGCGTGGCTCCTTGAACAGGCCGAGGTTGCCGGGCACCACGCCGCCCTGCGGCATGAGGGAGACCTTCGTGCCGGCCGTCAGGTACAGACCGGCTTCGACGACGCAGTCGTCACCCAGCGGGATCCCGAGCCCCGAGTTCGCCCCCAGCAGGCAGTGCTCGCCCAGGGCCACGCGCTGGCGCCCGCCGCCCGAGAGCATGCCCATCGTGGAGGCGCCGCCGCCGACGTCGGAGCCGTCACCGATGACAACCCCCTGGGAGATGCGGCCCTCGACCATGGAGCGCCCCAATGTCCCGGCGTTGTAGTTGACGAAGCCGGAGTGCATGACCGTGGTGCCCTCGGACAGGTAGGCGCCCAGGCGCACGTTCGCGCCGTTGCCGATGCGCACCCCCGAGGGCAGCACGTAGTCGGTCATGCGGGGGAACTTGTCCACCGAGTGCACCTGGACGGGGCGCCCCACGGCGGCGCGCAGGCGCATGCGGGTGGTCTCGAAGTCCTCGGCGCGGCAGGGGCCGGCGGAGGTCCACACCACGTTGGGCAGGCGGGAGAAGATCCCGTCCAGGTTGACGGTGTTGGGCCGGACCAGGCGGTGGGACAGCGTGTGCAGGCGCAGGTAGGCGCCGGCCACGGTCTGGGGGGCGTCGTCGAGGTCGGCCCAGGTGCGCACCACGGTGGTGTGGACGCCGCGGGCCTCATCGCGCCGCTCCATGGCGCTCAGGGAGGCCAGGAGGTCGGCGTGCCCGTCCTCGGGCTCGTCGCCGAGAACCGGTCGGGGGTACCACACGTCGAGGGTGTTGCCGTCGTCGGTCACGGTCGCCAGGCCGAGACCCCATGCACTGCGAGTCGTCATGGGAACACCCTACGGTCCCCGGTGGCTGACCGTCGCCGGTGGGCGTGCGAGAATCACCGCATGGCGCGCACGACGATCCACCTCATGCGGCACGGCGAGGTGCACAACCCAGGCGGCATCCTCTACGGCCGTCTGCCCGGGTACCACCTGTCCACCCTGGGGCACCAGATGGCCCAGCAGGTCGCCGACGTCCTGTCCGCCTCCGGGCACGACATCACCCGGGTCATCACCTCACCCCTGGAGCGGGCCCGGGAGACCGGCGCCCCCACCGCCGCGGCCTTCGGCCTGGCGCCGACGACGGATCCCCGACTCATCGAGGCCGGCAACTCCTTCGAGGGCGTGGCCGTCAACCGCAACCGCTGGATCCTGGCCCACCCCACCTACTGGTCCAGCTACGTCAACCCGCTGCGCCCCTCCTGGGGCGAGCCCTACCGGGAGATCGTCGAGCGCATGCGCGGCGCCGTCGTCTCCGCGCTCGACCTCGCCGAGGGCCACGAGGCGCTCCTCGTCTCCCACCAGCTTCCCGTCTGGTCGCTGCGCCTCTTCCTGGAGGGCCGCCCCCTGGCCCACGACCCGCGCCGCCGCCAGTGCGCCCTGGCCTCCCTGACCTCCCTGACCTTCGAGGACCGCACCCTGGTGGGGCTGGCCTACTGGGAGCCGGCCGGTGACCTGCTGCGCCAGGCCCGCGACATGGTGCCCGGAACCTCCTCCGCCCAGACCGCGGGCAGTGTCAGCCCCACCAGCCCTGTCAGCCCCGCCGGGCACGCTGAGGCGGCCCGGTGACCCAGCAGCCGCCCTTGCGCCCGCTCGGCGGCGAGGTCGTGCGCACCGGCCCGACCGGTGAGGTCAGCCGCCCCGGCCGCGCCCGCCCCGCCCCGCGCCGCCCCTGGACCGGACAGGACTTCGTGTGGTGGCACACCGCCGCCGTCCTGACCGCCACCCGCCAGGGCCGCCGCCCCAACCCGGTCTCACCGACCATCGACCCCGTGCGCCCTGCCCTGGGATCCGGGGAGGTCATGCTGGCCACCTGCGACGCCGAGCTGCTCATGTGGCGGCGCGGGGACGCCACCTACAACCCCTCCCGGGGCTTCTTCCTGGCGGGCGGCCCCGTCGGCCTGGCCCTGACGGCCGCCTTCTTCGGCGGACAGGCCTACCTCAACCACCGGCGACGACGCGCCGCCGAGGCCGACGCCGTCGAGAAGTGGCGCCACCTGGCCGGCGCCCGCCTGACCGTGTCCACCCACGGCATCTACCTGGGCACGGGGGAGGGCGTCATGCCCATCTCCTACGTCGACATCCAGGAGGTCCAGCTCACCGCCACCGGTGAGATCGTCATCGCCGCCGCCAACGCCTCCGGATCGGTGCGCCTGAAGATCCGGGCCCAGTGGGCCGAGCTCGTCCTCATCCTGTGGTCGGTGCGCTACATGCCCGAGCACCCCCAGCTCGTCGGGCGCACCTGGATCCCCGGTGACTGGCTCATCCACGCCGCCGCCCACGGCTACGACGTCGACACCACCCCCTGGCCCCAGGCCCGCCCCGCCCTGCCCTGAGAACAGGGCACCGAGGCCGGGCCGGCGCGCACCCGGTGAGTGCTGGTCAGTGTGAGTCGGTCCCGGAGCGGTCGGTCCCGCCCGTCTCGCCGGCCTCAGGATCCTCGTCAGCTCCGTCATTGCTGGCGTCGGGAGCGCCGGTGGGCTCTTGCGGGTGGTGCTTGCGACGGCGGATGTCCTGCTCCAGGTCCCTGAGGAACTCCGGGTCGTCGTCGGGCGCCATGGGCCGGGGGCGCTGCGGGCGACGGAAGGTCGTGCCCTCCTTGGAGGACCACACGGTGGGCTCGACGTAGCCGCCGCGCTCCTCAGCGGCCTTGACCCGCGAGAAGATGATCCAGGCGATCGGGCCGATGGTCGGGAACAGCACGACCAGGGTGATCCACAGGTACTTCGGCATCCGCGCCGGCATGCTCTCATCCGGCGTGCGTGCGCAGTCCAACAGGGCGTACAGCGTCAGAGCGAACACCAGGACGATGAGGACGATACGCATGGGCCAACCCTAACCGAGCCGGAGAGCCCCGTAGACCCCTCACCTGCCCGAACCCTCACGGTGCCCCCGCCTCATCCCCAGCCGGCCCGGGCCGTGGCACCATCATGGGGTGCCAGCCCCGCCCGCCCTCCGCCTCCTGACCGGCGGAACCGCCCCCGACGACGTCGCCGCCCTGCGCACCGCCCTCGCCGAGCGCCTGGCCCTGCGTGGCCTGCTCACCACCCGCGATGGACTCCCGGCCCCCGCCGCCGAGGACGGGGAGCACCGGACGGGCTTACCACTCCCGCTGCTCGTCCCCATTGCCCCCGGGGAGGACGAGGGGCAGGTCCGCGCCGACCTGGCCCGCCGCATCACCCGCGTCCCGGCACGCACAGACCTCATCCTGCGCACGTCGGGCTCCACCACCGGCACCGGCCGACTCATCGCCATGAGCGCCGCCGCCCTCATGGCCTCCGCCCGCGCCACCCATGCGCGCCTCGGCGGCCCGGGAACCTGGCTCCTGCCCCTGCCGGCCCACCACGTCGCCGGCCTGCAGATCCTCATCCGTTCCCTGGAGGCCGGAACCGAGCCCGTCGTGGTCGACACGAGCTCAGGATTCAGCCCGACGGCGCTCGCGGAGGCCCTGAGCTCGGCGCGTCGGTCCACCGGGGCGGCCGCCTCCAGGCTCTACGTCTCCCTGGTCCCCACCCAGCTGGTGCGCGTCCTGCAGGACCCGCAGGCCCGCCGGGCCCTGGCAGGAGCTGACGCCGTCCTCCTGGGCGGCGCCGCCGCAGACCCTGCGCTGCTGACCCGGGCCCGCGGGGCGGGCGTCACCGTGGTCACCACCTACGGCATGAGCGAGACCGGCGGGGGCTGCGTCTACAACGGCCGACCCCTGGAGGGGGTCGAGATCGCCATCCAGGCCCCCGACGCCGAGGGCGCCGGCCGCATCCTCATCTCCGGTCCCGTCCTGGCCGAGGACTACCTCCACACCCCCGGCCACAGCCCCGCAGGCAGTCCCAACGCCGGCGAGGGTTTCCACCGCAGTGGCGCCAGGCGGGTCCTGGCCACCTCCGACCGCGGCCGGCTGCACCCCGACGGGCGCCTGGAGGTCCTGGGCCGCCTGGACGACGTCATCATCACCGGGGGCGTCAAGGTCGAGCCCCGCCACGTGGAGGAGGCCCTCACCTGTATCGACGGCGTGGCCGAGGCCTGCGTCCTCGGCCTGCCCGACGAGCAGTGGGGAAGCACCGTGGTCGCCGCCGTCGTGCTTGAGACGGGGAGGAGGCCGGGCAGCCCGAAGAGGTGGGACGGTGCCGCCCTGCGCGAGGCCGCCCGCGCCCGGCTGGACGGCGCCCACGCCCCCAAACGGGTCCTCGTCCTGGAGGCCCTGCCGTTGCGTCCCAGTGGGAAGGTCGACCGGCGCGAGGTCGCCCGGCTCCTCGCCGCGACCACGACGGATGTGACCTCGGAGCCCCTTACGCCAGGGTCCTGATCTCCGCCTCAGTTGGGCAGGTGGCCGGGCCGAAGTGCGTCACGGTCAAGGCTCCGGCCACATTCGCCCAGCGCAGCGCCGTCGCCAGGTCGATGCCCCGGGCCAGGGCCGCGGCCAGGACACCGGAGTGCGCGTCACCGGCCCCGTTGGTGTCCACCGGTGTCACCGGGATGCTTGGGGTATGGCGCGCCGCGCCGCCGTCGGAGAACCAGGAGCCCTGCTCCCCGACCCGCACCAGCACGGTGCCGAGCCGACCCGATAGTGCCTCGCAGACGCCGGCGTGGTCACCGGCCTCCACCCGCAGCTCCAGACGATCGGCGAGCAGCCCGGCCTCACGCTCATTGAGCGACCAGACGGGCCTCAGCGCACCGAGGTGCTCCAGCGAGCTCATGGGGACCGAACCAATCATGGGGGAGACGTCGAACAGTGCCGTGCACCCCGCTCGGGCCTTGGTCAGTCTCCTGGCCAACCGCTCCAGCGCCACCCTGGAGGCCTCATCGGCCAGGGAGTAGCCGGAGAGGTAGACGACGTCGTCGTCGCTCACTTCCAGGTGGTCGAAGGCATCCGCCGGGCCACGAGTCTCGGCCCCGCAGGTGGAGATGAAGGTGCGCTCGGCCCTCGCATCGGTCATGGCCACGCAGTAGCCCTGGTCGCCGGGGGCGACCGGGCCGACATGATCCACCCCGATCTCCTCCAGGGCCCGCCGGGCCGCCTCGGCGAAGGGCCCCTCGCCCAGCGGCCCCGCGTACAGGGTCTCGACCCCCATCCGGCGGGCGGCGGCCAGCACGTTGAAGCCGCCGCCGACGGCCATGGAGGACTCGTCGGCGAACACGTCACCGCCGGGCTCGGGAATCGCCTCGATGCGCAAGGTCAGGTCAATGACGACCTGACCGGTGTGAATAACCCGTCCCATCATGGCCGCCTCTGCTCCAAAGCGTCTTGCTGACAGCGCCCGCCGCCGCGAAGCGCCAGCAGCGCATCACAGACCGGCTCGAGCCTCAGGCCGGAGCGCTCCAGCACCCGATCGACCAGCTCGACGGGGAGAAGGTGGGGCGCGCTCGCCCCCAGGACCGCACCGGCCATCGCGGCAATGGTGTCAGTATCTCCCCCGAGCCCAGCGGCGAAGCACAGCCCGTCCAGGGGCCGCTGCGCGAACTCCCGCACGATCACCAGCGCGCAGGGTACCGACTCGGCCGACTCCACCGAGGTTCCGACGTAGGTGCGCAGATGCTCGGCCAGGGCCTCCCCGTGCAGGTTGCGACTCGTCTCCAGGGCGAGGCGGGTGCGGGCGGCAACGGAGGCCTTCTCCGTCCAGTGGCCCGCCTCGGGGCGGGCGGCCACGAAGTCCAGCGCCGCCTCCAACGCCCCCGCCGCGTCGACGCCGTCGATGGCCGCGCTGACCGCTGCGGCGAGGAGACCTGCGGCCTCGAAGCCCTGCCGGGTGTCGTGGGTGACCAGGCAGGAGGCCTGAACGGCCCGGGCCAGTGCGTCGCCGTCGGCACTCAGGGAGAAGGCGATGCCCACCGGGGCCACCCGCATCGCGGCGCCGTTGGTGGTGCCCTGTCTGCCGGTGCAGTGCGGGTCCGCCCCGGCGCGCACCCGCTCCAGAGCGAGTTTGGTGGAGGGCCCCAGCAGGTCCAGGGACCCACGGGCGCGCATATCGTCCTCCCAGCGCAGGAGGGCATCAGCGAGCTGGTGGGGGTCGATGCGGCCGCCACCGTCGATGAGGAGACCGGCCAGGATGAGAGCCTGCTCGGTGTCATCCGTGACGGTGCCAGCAGGTGCTGAGGGGGCGATGGGCTGCTCGGCGACGGCGTCTCGCAGCCCGGTGATCTCGCCGTAGCACCGGCGGATCTGTGCCGGGCTCATCGACTGGGTGGGCATCCCCAGTGCGTCGCCGAGGGCCAGCCCGGTCAGCGCTCCCAGGGCGCGTTCGCGTGCCGGGGGCTCAGCCGTCGCGGGCTCAGGCATGGGTGAAGGAGTGCGAGGGCGGGGATCGGGGTGTCTCACGGAGGTCCTTCTGGCGATCGCGGTGCCGGCTGCCTCACCGGCCGAGGTGTGGCTCAGGCGCCGCACCGGTGAGGGCCACGGCGCTGGTAGGGTCACTGCCGCCTACCCTAGAGGACTGCGAGAGGATCGGAGGAAGCCGTGAGCGGCGAGAACGGCGAGCACCCGCAGAACAGCGGCCCCCGCGCCACCAGCTGGGGGGAGGTGGTGCGACTGCGCACCCTGCCGGCCGCCGTCGCCCCCGTCATCCTGGGTGCCGGGGCAGCCGCCGCGATGGGGGAGCTCTCAGTGCTGCGGAGCCTGCTGGCCGCGGGCGTGGCCCTGGCGCTGCAGATCGGCTGCAACCTGGCCAATGACTACTCCGACGGCGTGCGCGGCACCGACGACGATCGCACCGGGCCGCCGCGCCTGACCGCCTCCGGGCAGGTCGCCCCCCGCACCGTCAAGCTCGCCGCCCTCGGCTGCTTCGGGATTGGAGCCCTCCTGGGCCTGGCACTCGTGGTCCTCAGCGGCCAGTGGTGGCTGCTCGCCGTCGGGGCCGCGGCGATCGCGGCCGCCTGGTTCTACACCGGAGGCTCCCACCCCTACGGCTACGCCGGCCTGGGGGAGGTCTTCGTCTTCGTCTTCTTCGGCCTGGTGGCCACGGTGGGCACCACCTACGTCCAGGCCGGCACGGTGCCGGGGTGGCTGTGGCCCTCGGCCTGCGGGATCGGCCTGCTCGCCTGCTCCCTGCTCATGGTCAACAACCTGCGCGACATCGACACTGATCCCGCCCACGGCAAGATGACCCTGGCGGTCCGCCTGGGGGAGGAGGGCGCCCGGCGCGCCTTCTCCCTCATGCTTCACGTGCCTCTGCTGCTGGGGCCGGTCGCCCTGGTGTGGGCGCGCGAGACCGGATCGGCCAGCCCCGTCGACGGCGGCGGGCACATCAGTCCGCTGCTGACCCTGGTCATCGCGCTGGCGGCGCCGCTCCTGCTCCTGCCACTGGTGCGCCGGGCCACCGCGCCGGTCCGCTCCGGCGCCCGGGGATGCGCTCTTATTGCCTCCCTGCGTGACGCCGGCCTGCTGGAGCTGGCCTACGGCGTCGTCTTCGCCGCCGCCACCGTCATCATCACCCTGTGAGCCCGGGTTCTGGAGAGCGTTCATCTCATGCGGGGAGATCTCAGGGTGTCAACGAAGTACATCGACTGGGCGCTGGTTCCGTCCCGCTGGATCGAGCGGAGATTCCTCATCTTCACCGCACTGCGCAACCCGGGGTACATCCTGCTGCATCTCGTTGCGGGCCCGCCTCTGGCGGCTGTCGTGGGAATCACCATCGGAGTGCCTCTGGGGCTGATGGGGGTGCCCGACGGGAACGGGATCTGGGCCTTTGTGTTGGGGGCCCTGCTCGTGGCCTCTCTCATGGGGATCCGGCTGCTGAGCTTCACCGTGTTCAACGCCTCGGGCGTGCACATCTTCCGGTTCATCGGATGCTGGTGGTGGCGCAAGGACATCCCCTGGGTGGCCTTTCGCGAGACGGCGCGTGTGGACCTTCAGGAGGCGCCCTATGACATCCACGGCTTCACACCTCCCGATACTCACAATCTGGCGTTGCATCTGACGACCATGGAGCAGTGGGCCAGGTTCGTTGGGGCCGGGGCGGTACAGGGGGATCGCCCTGATCCGCTGGCGGGTCTCCCGCCGAGGGACCGCATGGCGCTGGTCAAGGCATTCGACAAGCAGGGCACGTTCTGGCGGTTGGACAGAACTTCGACGATCATCCCCGGATTCGTGCGCCTGTCTCGACCTGACGACCGGCGTCAGGAGGCTCAGGAGCGCATCGCCCGCGACTGGCGAGCCCTCATCGAGTGGGCGGAGCAGAAGCAGTACCTGCCCAGGCGCCTCTACCCCTTCGAGTCCTTCCCGGGATTTCTTCCCTGGTAGCCCGGACCTCACGCCTCCGGGTGCCGGCGGTCGGAGCCGGAGCCCTCCTAGCGACGGAACACCCGGTCCACTGCTGCCAGGAGCGCCCGCTGAGGAAGGACACGGGTGAGGAATCGTGCCACGACGGCGTTCCCCAGCCCGTCAACAACGCTGGGCCCGCTCCCTCTCAGGGCTCGCATCGTCGTATCGAGGACCTGGCGCGTGGAACGGAGCCTGCCGACGACCGTGCCCTCGTCGGCGACCTGGAAGAACGGGGTGTCCGTGGAGCCGGGGCACACGGCCAGGACACGAATGCCGTCCCTCCTCGTCTCCCGCCAGAGCGCCTCGGTGAAGGAGAGCACGAAGGCCTTGGTGGCCCCGTAGACGGCCATATGGGGCATCGGTTGGAAGGCTGCGGCGGAGGAGATGTTGATGATCGTGCCGCTCCCGCGCTTGCGCATGGCCGGCAGGTATCTGGCCGTCAGGCCCACCACCGCAAGACAGTTGAGGCGCACCTCCTGCTCCAGGCGCTCGGGGGCGTCGTCGGCGACGTCCTTCCCAGTGCCGAAGCCGGCGTTGTTGACCAGGACGTCAACGTGCAGACCTCTGCGGTCGGTCTCGTTCCACAGCCTTTGGGTGGCGTCCGGCTCGGACAGGTCCAGGGAGATGGTGGTGACCTCCACGCCGTGCTCCTCGCGGAGTTCTTCAGCCAAGGTGTCAAGCTTGTCCTGCCGGCGGGCCACCAGGACAAGCTCGTGCTTCTTGGCTGCGTAGCGGCGGGAGAACTCCTCACCGATTCCCGACGACGCTCCGGTGATGAGCGTGACCATGGGGGCTCCTCCTCGTGATCGGGCGGGCGACAGCCACACAGCGTGGGCTGCACCGCTGTATGCGGTGCAGCCCACGCTACGAGAGACGAGCCAGACCCTGAGGGCTCAGTGGGCCGGTTCGGCGTCGAGCGGAACCCACGGGTCGGGCTGGTGGGTGATGCGGTTGCGCACATCCCGGCGCACGAGCTCGATCGACCACAACCAGATGACGTGCCCCAACGCCTCGGAGAAGTGCTCCGCCCAGGTCTGCCCACCGGCGACCCACGGGAAGGGCGAGAGACCGGGCCGGTGGACGGCTTGCAGATCGAACGGTGTCTTAGTCGTCCGTTGTCCACCGGCCCGGCCTCCCGGAAGCCTGGCACGGGAGGCGGCCGGGCCGCAACGTCGTCAGGATCCCCTCGTTCGCCCCCGTTGCGCCATGGTACGGCCGACGTCGAACCGTGGAGAAAAGCCGGCGAGGGCCTCGCCGCAGCCATTGCTGCCACGAGGCCCTCGCCAGACGGATAACGCAGGTCTACCGGCTCAGTTGCCGCCGCCCTGCTGGCCCCCCTGCTGGGCACCGGCGCTGCTGTCCGCACCACCCTGCTGGCCGGGCTGCTGTCCACCCTGCTGCTGACCGGGCTGCTGGCCGCCGGGCTGGTTGTCGCCCTGAAGGGAACCGCCCTGCTGCTGTCCACCCTGCTGGTTGTCGCCGCCCTGCTGCTGGCCGCCGGGCTGGTTATCACCGCCGGGCTGCTGGCCACCCTGCTGGGTGCCGGCGCTGCTGTCCGCACCACCCTGCTGACCGGGCTGCTGACCACCCTGCTGGTTGTCACCGCCGGGCTGCTGACCCTGGGGAGCGGTGGGCTGGGCGCTTCCACCGGTGGCGCCACCGGTCATCTTGCTGTCAGCGCTGGGCGTGGCAACACCACCGTCGCTGGTCTTGCCCGCGGTCTGCTTCGTGGCGGGAGTGGTCGAGTCACTCGAGCTGGAACCCGAGCAGGCCGCCAGACCGAGGCCGGCGGTCACGATGAGGAGCGAGGTGGCGAGGGTCTTGGCACGTGTAGCGGTGAATCGCATGAGTTCTCCTATGCGGTTGCTGGTGCAGTGTCAGAGCGGGATGGCCCGCTCTTGGGGGTCCGGAACGCCGTCGTCCATGGAGTTCGAGGAAGAACCCGACGACGCCCGTCACGAGTGATGATCGTCATAGACGGCTATGTGGTTGTTCGACAATCCCCGTTGCCGATGGCTCCGAACCTCTTTCGAGACTAGCAACAAGAAACTGACCGAAAGGGTGAAGTATCGTGACAACCGTCTCGAGTCTGGTGGCCATCGGGCTGCTGGGAGGGCTCATTACGGGTATCTCCCCGTGTGTTCTTCCCGTGCTCCCCGTCATCCTCCTCTCCGCAGGAGCACAGGGCGCACGCGGTGATGGCGGCGATGACAAGGGGGCCGACGGCGGCTTCGCCTCCCGCTTCCACCCCTACCTCGTGGTAACCGGCCTTGTGGTCAGTTTCACGGTCTTCACGCTCCTCGGATCGACCGTGCTGAGCCTGCTCCACCTGCCGCAGGACCTCATCCGCTGGATCGGCATCGTCATGCTCGCCCTGATCGGCCTGGGCATGATGGTCCCGAAGGTCATGGAGATCCTCGAGCGCCCCTTCGCGCGCTTCCAGCGCTTCGGCGGCTCGAAGAACCCCTCCAACGGCTTCCTTCTGGGCCTGGTCCTGGGGGCTGCGTACGTGCCCTGCGCGGGCCCGGTCCTGGCGGCCGTCGCTGTCGCGGGAGCCACCGGGAGGATTGGCGCCGACACCGTCGCCCTGGCCGTGTCCTTCGCCGTTGGCACAGCGATCCCGTTGCTGGCCTTCGCCCTGGCCGGACGCGGTATCACGGAGAGGATTCAGGCCTTCCGCACCCGCCAGCGCGCCATCCGCGTCACCGCCGGCGTCGTCATGCTCGGGCTGGCCGTGGCCCTGGTCCTGGACGCCCCGGCCGCTCTCCAGCGTCGCCTGCCCGACTACACCGCCTCCCTCCAGGCCCGCACCGACGACCTCCTCCACGGCGACTCCGCATCCGGCCCCTGCCGCCCCGGAGCCGCCACTCTCGGGGACTGCGGCCCCCTCCCTGCCATCGACGGCGCAGTGGCCTGGATCAACACGCCCGGCGACCAGCCCCTGACCCAGCAGAGCCGCGCCGGCAAGGTCACCCTGGTCGACTTCTTCGCCTACTCGTGCATCAACTGCCAGCGCTCGGTCCCCGGCATCGAGAAGCTCTACGAGACCTATGCCGGCTCCGGCCTGCAGGTGATCGGCGTCCACTCCCCGGAGTACGCCTTCGAGAAGGAGGTGGACAACGTGCGTGGCGGCGTCAAGCGCCTCGGCATCACCTACCCCGTGGCCGTCGACTCCAACCTGACCACCTGGACCAACTTCGACAACCACTACTGGCCCGCCCACTACCTGGCCGATGCCCAGGGCAACGTCCGCCAGACCCATGTCGGAGAGGGCGGGGAGGCGGCCACGGAGCAGCTCGTCCGCGAGCTGCTCATGCAGGCCAACCCGAAGGTGACCCTCCCCGCCCCCGTCTTCTCCGAGGTGAAGGACGACGCCGGCACGAACAGCCCCCGCACCCCCGAGACCTACCTGGGCTCGGACCGGGCCTCCGGCTTCGCCCAGGGAACCCTCGACAAGGGGCAGCACACCTTCTCCTTCCCCTCCCGGCTCCAGGCCGACACCTTCGCCCTGGACGGCATGTGGACAGTGGAGCCGCAGTACATCACCCCGACCGAGGGCAAGGGCCGCCTGCGCCTGTCCTACCGCGGTAAGCAGGTCAACCTCGTCGTCTCCGGCGAGGGGGACCTGACCTGGACGGTCAACGGGAAGACCCGCACCACCCACGTCTCAGGCGTGCCCAACGGGATGGAGCTGGTCCACAGCGAGGAGGTGGGATCGGGTGAGCTCGAGCTGGAGGCCTCGCCCGGACTGCAGCTCTACTCCTT
The DNA here is from genome assembly GCF_000223355.1 of Actinomyces sp. oral taxon 175 str. F0384. Taxonomy (NCBI): domain Bacteria; kingdom Bacillati; phylum Actinomycetota; class Actinomycetes; order Actinomycetales; family Actinomycetaceae; genus Actinomyces; species Actinomyces sp. oral taxon 175. The sequence goes on along the minus strand of NZ_AFUR01000006.1, from coordinate 566,954 downwards.
CACCTTCGGGTGACCCGACGGTGAGCGCAGACGTGACTCAGGAGACGGTGCGATGAGCCTGGCGACGCTGGAGGCGCGGACCGGGACGCGCACCGTCTCCACCCGCGGTCTGGCCTACCATTCCCCTGTGACACATAGCAGTTGCGCCGGCTCGGAGGGAGAGTGGATCGCGCAGGTGGCCGACGGTGACGCCGACGCCTTCGCCCGCCTCTACGACGCCTGGTCCTCTCGGCTGTTCGCCCTGATCCTCCAGATCGTCGTCGATCGCGCCCAGAGCGAGGAGGTCCTCCAGGAGGTCTTCCTCGAGGTGTGGCGCACGGCCGGCTCCTACTCCCCGGCGCGGGGCAGCGTCCGGGCCTGGCTGGTGACCATGGCCAGGCGCCGGGCCATCGACCGGGTCCGCTCCTCCCAGTCCTCCCGGGAGCGGGAGAGCCGCTGGCGTGACTACATGCCCGACGTCGACCAGACGGTCCAGCAGGTCGAGGACAGACTCGTGGGCGAGCAGGTGCACCGGGCGCTCGAGGCGGTGGGGGAGCCCTACCGCTCCACCATTGAGCTCGCCTACTTCACAGGCCTGACCCACCGCGAGATCGCCCGCCGCACGGGCACGCCACTGGGAACGGTCAAAACCCGCATCAGGGACGGAATGGCACGGTTACGACGAGAGCTGGGGGTGCAGTCATGAGCGACCGCGACGACACTCACGAGGACGCCATCAACGGCGAGGCCGATCTGCAGGGCACCGAGGGTCTCGACGGCACTCAGAGTGGAGACGATCTCGAGCGCTTCGACGACGAGCTCGACTCGGAGACGGCCGCCCTGCTGGGCGCCTCACTGCGGCCCGTGGGCCCGCCGGCAGCGATCCGCGCCTCCCTTCTGGAGACCATTGCGCGCGAGCCTCAGTCGGAACGCGCAGACCAGGCCGACCACGCCGCGGAGGAGGAAGCCGGCGACCGCGACGCTGTCGGCGGCAGTAACAGTGGCAGTGGCAGTGATGGCGACTCGGTGGACTCTGAGGTCCTCAGTCTCGATGCGCACCGCCGTCGCCGCTCGGCCTGGCGCGCCGGCCTGCTGCGGGCGGCCGCGGCCGTGGTCCTGCTCGGTGTCGGCATCGGTGTGGGGCGCTGGAGCGTGCGGGGCGCGGTCGATGAGGCCATGGACTCCATGGCGAGCTCCATGGCGTCGACCCAGCACTACGCCCACCTCAACCAGGCCCAGGACGTCCAGCGGGTCACCGACACGATGTCCGACGGGCACGTCGCGACCCTCACCTGGTCCCGGGACATGAGCATGACCGCGCTGACCCTGCCGGCCGCCATGAAGGAGTCCGCCGGTGGGCGCAGCCTCCAGGTCTGGCTCAAGGAGGGGGAGACGACGACCTCACTGGGCGTCTACGACCCCCGGGACGGGGCCGGCTTCTCCTTCCTGGACGTCATGCCCAAGCCCGGTCAGCAGATCGTCATCACCATGGAGCCGGCCGGAGGCTCGGCCCAGCCGACGACGCCGCCCCTGGTCACCCTGCGAGTGAGTGAGGGTGCCGGCCGGTCCGGCGCTGCCACCGGCTCGCCCAGTCCTGCGTCCTCGGCCGCACCCACCGGAGACTCTGCCTAGCGCTGGACTGGGGTGGGGCGCGGTGCGCCGGGGCGACACGAGCACCTGAATCGTGATGTATGTAACAGTAAAGTCACCCTCGAGGTGCTGTCCCCAATCCTGACGGACGTCAGTACCTCTCGGGTGGTTTCGCGTCATTCCGCGGTTTCCTGAGGTTGGGCGGATGTGGCGGGCGAGGAGGTCGGTCATCGCCGCGATGAGCGGACAACAATGCGCACTTCTATTTCCGACTCCGGCGGGAATCAGTGGAGAATCTCAAAGGTGCGATCCCCATTGAGATCGTTTTCTTCATTTCGATACTCGCCACAATTCTCACCACAATTCTGAATACCCTCGATATATCGCGCCTGTTCCCTCATATGTGGTCGTGGCGGCGGCTCCGGGTCAGAAGTAGTACGGGAAGGGCGACCAGTCAGGAGTGCGGCGCTGGAGGAATGCGTCGCGCCCCTCCACGGCCTCGTCAGTCATATAGGCCAGGCGTGTGGCCTCACCGGCGAAGACCTGCTGGCCGGCCAGGCCGTCGTCGGCCAGGTTGAAGGCGAGCTTGAGCATGCGGATGGCCTGCGGGGACTTGCCCGTCACGGTGGCCGCGTACTCCAAGGCCCGTTCCTCGAGCTCAGCGTGGGGGACCGCCTCATTGACGACGCCCCAGCGCTCGGCGGTGACGGCGTCGTAGGTGCGGGCCAGGAAGAAGATCTCGCGGGCCCGCTTGTCCCCGACCTGCCGGGCCAGGAGCGCGGAGCCGTAGCCGGCGTCGAAGCTGCCGACATCGGCGTCGGTCTGCTTGAAGCGCGCGTGCTCGATCGAGGCCAACGACAGGTCACACACGACGTTGAGGCTGTGACCGCCGCCGGCGGCCCAACCCGGGACGGCGGCGATGACGGCCTTGGGCATGGTGCGGATGAGGCGCTGAACCTCCAGGATGTGGAGCCGGCCGGCCCGTGCGGTGTCGAGGCGGGCCTGAGCGGCGGCGACGTCGGCCTCGTGGCTGTAGGCGCGGTCCTCAGGCTCGCCGGCGGCCGTTGGGGACTGCGGCGAGGCCTCCCGCTCGTAGCGGTAGCCGTCCCGGCCGCGGATGCGCTGGTCGCCGCCGGAGGAGAAGGCCCAGCCGCCGTCGCGCGGCGAGGGGCCGTTGCCGGTGAGGATGACGGCGCCGACGTCACCGCTCATGCGCGCGTGGTCCAGGACCCGGTAGAGCTCATCGACGGTGCGGGGGCGGAAGGCGTTACGGACCTCGGGCCGGTTGAAGGCCACCCGGACCACCGGCAGGTCCCGGAGCCAGGTGCCGTGCTCGTCCCGGACGCAGCCCCTGTGGTAGGTGATGTCTGTGAGGGCCTCCGCCTGCTGTTGGGAGGGCTCCGTGCCGGCCTCGGCGTGGGGAAAGCCGGACACCTCCCGCCAGCGGTCGGGGGAGAAGATCTCTGAGACTCGGCGCGGCAGCGGGTGGGCGGTGGTGGCGTTCATGGCCTCAGCGTAGGGCCGCCAGGGCTCGTCCCGCCCCAGGGTGCCGGAAGCCAGTCGCAGTCGCCCCTAGTTCCCCAGGGCTGCGGCGATGAGCTCGGTGCGCGAGGTGTGGCCGAGGCGGTGGAGGACCTCGGAGACGTAGATGCGCACGGTGTTCTCAGAGATGCCGAGCTTGCGGGCGATGCGCCGATTGGTCAGCCCCTCCAGGAGACAGGTGTAGATATCGCGCAGACGGGGCGGCAGCTCGTTGACCAGCTCCTGGATGCGGGCCTCCGCGGTGGCGCGCTTCTGCTCGGACTGGTAGGCGCTGACGAGCATCTTCGTGGGGCGCGAGGACATGACGGGCTCACCACGGCTGGCGCGCAGCAGCGCCGCAGCGACGTTCTCGGTGCTCTCGTCCTTGGTGATGAAGCCGTTGACGCCCTCGGCCAGGGCCTCGGCGAGCATCTCGTCACGACTGAAGACGGTGAACATGACAATGGGCATCCGGGGGAAGCGCTCATAGATCGCTCTCGCGGTCTGGGCTCCGTCCATATCCGGCATATCGCTGTCCAGCAGGACGACGTCAATGGGCTGCTGCCCGGTCATGAGCAGGCTGATGGCCTGCCGCCCGCCGGAGGCGGCGGCGACGACGGTAATGGCCCGCTGCGAGTCGAGCTGTTCGGCGAAAGTGGTGCGAATGAGCGGGTCGTCATCGACGATGAGGACTCGCAGGGAACGCAGGGTGTGGCTAGGCATAAGCGGCTCCGTCCGGTGACGACATGAGGGATCTCGCAGTAGTGGTCGGTGTGGCGATATCGTTCCAGGGAAGACTGGCGAGAACGGTCCAGGAGGCTCCGATCCGATTCGAGCTCAAAGAGCCTCCGGCATTCTCGAACCGGTCCTGGAGGGCCCATAAACCGTACCCCCCGTGCATCTCCTCAGGCACCTTCTGATCGTGCCAGGGTGAGCTGAAGCTGATAAAAAGGGTGTCCTGCTCCTGCTCCACGACGAGGGAGACGAGATCGCGGGGGAAGTTGTACTTGAGGGCGTTGAGAGTGTTCTCGCGGATGAAGGCGACCAGGAGTCGACCGAGCTCGGAACGATGCAGCGCCGGAATCCTCTCGATGCCGTCGAGGTCGGCATCCAGAACGATCTCGCGCTGCGCCAGCGTGGAGGCGCTGGAGCCGATGATCTCCTGAAGGGTGGGCTCCTCCTTGGGCGGCCCCTGGGAGACGGCCAGGTTGTGAATGAGCAGGCGCAGGTGGGCGAGGGCCTGCTGAGTCCGGTCCTGCAGGTCGAGGACACGGTCTCGGTCATCGCCATGGGGGAGCCTGATGGATCGGGAGATGATGAGCATGCGCGTGAGGTCGGCGGCCAGGTCGTCATGGAGACTGTCGGCGATGTCGCGGCGCAGCTGCTGAATGAGCTCGGCAGCAATCTCCTTGGAACGCTCCGCCTCCCGCTGCATCTCCTCCAGGCGGTCTTTGGTGTTGCGGATCAGGACCCCGAAAGAGGCGGATAGGGTTCCCCAGAATAATGTCCAGACTGTCACCGGGAGGAGGGGGAGTCCAGATATGAGCTGCGCCAGAAAGAACACGGAGAGCTGAATAAGAGCGAGCTTAAATTTTCTGGCCACCGTGAGGTCGGCAACGATAACGTACACAAGAATCCAGGCCCATGCCAGGCGCGATCCTGCAACGTAAAAGACGATGAGGAGTGCGATGGAGAAAGTGGCTACTCCAACCCGTTGATCTTTTGTGTAGATATACGGAAGGAACGAGATTATCTGAAATATTTCTCCAATAATTATTGCATTTATGTTATCTTTGAGGGTAAGGTAGGTGAATACATCCAGAAGGATGAGGGGGGTGATGAATGAAATGAGCGTGGCTCGCCTCAGGTGTGGCAAATACCTCTGGTGTCGCATCCAGAGTCGTGAGAGTAAACTGCCGTTCTGCATAGTCCTTGAGGTGGGCGCTGAGGCTGTGGTTGGGGCTTATCTCGAGTGCTTGGAGGTGGAAAATGCCGCCATCCCTAAGGGGTGGTCTTAGGGATGGCGGCGGAGATTCTTCTCAGGAGTACCAGCGGTTCTTTGACCTGTCGCACCAGACGGAGGGTGGGAAGACGCACCAGTCGTAGAAGGGCTTCCCGAAGGTGCTTGCTGAGTCGTTGTGTTGGGCGGGGGCGGTGGCCGGCGCGGCGCTGGCCGGCGCGGCGAAGCCCGCCATGAGGAGGGCGACAAGGGAGATACGGACAACAGATTTCATGGAGGGAACTCCTGTCTCAGGGGGTGTTATGAACAATTTATCTTACCATTCCTGTGGTTTGTGCCAACTGCGTTCTTCGCCGTCCCGGTTGATTCTTCGCTCAACAAAACCAGCCGATGGTGGGCGACGGCGATGGCGCGGACCATTCCCGGCGACCGGGCGGAGACGCCCCTGACCTCCGACTACTCTGTGCCCATGACACAGACCGGTGCGACCGCCAGCCGTCCCTTCGTTCCCGTGGCCGAGGGCGGAGGGAGAATCGACTCCGAGACCGGCGCCCTGCGCGAGGTGATCGTCCACCGTCCCGGCGGGGAGATCGCCCGCCTGACCCCCATCAACGCCGACTCCCTGCTCTTCGACGACGCCCTCAACATCCCCCGGGCCCAGGCCGAGCACGACGCCTTCACCGCGATCCTGCGCTCCGAGGGCGTCATCGTCCACGACTTCCGCGAGCTGTTCACCGAGGTCCTGGCCGTCCCCGAGGCCCGCCGGCTGGTCCTGGACGAGGCCGTCGGTCCCGACGTCGTCGGCGTCTCCGCCTCCGAGCTGCTCATCGACTACTTCCAGTCCCTTCCCGACGCCGACCTCGCCGAGGTGCTCCTGGGCGGCATCACCCGCACCGAGCTGCGCGAGCGCCTCAGCTCCTCCGAGGGGCGCGACCTGTTCTCCTCCACCTACCTGTCCACCCTGGAGGGGCCGTTCGTCGTCACCCCGCTACCCAACCTGCTCTTCACCCGCGACGCGTCGGCCTGGCTCTACGGCGGGGTCTCGGTCAACTCCATGGCCCTGGAGCCGCGCCGTCGTGAGGCCATCGGCTACGAGGCCGTCTACCGCCACCACCCGGCCTTCGGCCCGCGCCTGGCCGAGCTCGCCGGCTCCGATGACCCGGAGGCCCGCCTGTGGCGCGAGGTGGGGCGGGTCTCGGCCGCCTCAACCATCGAGGGCGGCGACTTCCAGATCCTGGGCAACCGGACCCTCGTCATGGGCCTGACCCACCGTTCCACCGCCGCCGGCGTGGAGCGCCTGGCCTCCCAGCTCTTCGCCTCCGGCGTGGCCGACCGGGTCATCGGCGTCCACATGCCCGACGCCGCCTTCTACACCCAGCTCGAGGCCGTCATGCACCTGGACACCCTCATGACAATGGTCAGCCCCGACACCTACCTGCGTTTCCCCGGCTTCACCGAGGTCACCACCGTGGAGATCGAGCCCGCAGCGGCCGGACGGTCCCTTCAGGTGACGGTCCACGACGGCTCGCAGATGGATGCGGTCCTCGCCCGCGCCGCCGGCATCGACTCCTTCCGCGTCATCAGCCCCGGCGCCTCCGACGAGGCCGAGGCCCTGCGCGAGCTCGCCCGGGACTCCTGCAACGTCGTGGCCCTGGCCCCCGGGCGCGTCATCGGCTACGCCCACAACCAGCGCGCCAATGACGCCCTGCGCAAGGCCGGCATCGAGGTCGTCGAGACCCCCGGCGTCGAGCTCGTGCGCGGCCGCGGCGGCTCGCACTGCATGACCTGCCCCGTCACCCGCGACGCGGTGTGAGCCTGGCCGGTCAGGGCGCTCAGAGCAGCCGGCAGGCCCCCGGGCCCGGCCTGGTGACGATCACCGCGGACTGCTCGGCGCCCGGCTCGCGGTCCCGGTAGGCCTCGAGCCACTGCGCGGCGAAGGTCTCGGCCTCATCGGCCCGCACCAGGGCGTACACCGACCCGCCCCACCCGGCGCCGAAGGAGGAGGCGCCGATGGCGCCCGCCTGGCGGGCCAGTGACACCATGAGCCGGGTCTGCGGCACCTGGTTGCGCAGGCCGCGGTCGGCCAGCTCCTGGGAGCGCTGGAGGACGTCACCCACGCCCGGGTCGGCCGCGGCGATCATCCGGGCGCCGGCGGGAACCAGGACGAGGGACTCGGTGAGGAACTGCTCGATGCGCTGTCTCTCGTAGCCGGGCTCGCACAGTCCCAGCAGCTCCTTCAGGGCCGGGTCGCCCGCCGCCTGCTCGCCGGTGGTCTCCCCGATCAGGTGCCTGACCGCACCGGCCAGGGAGGCGTCAGTGCGTCCGGTGGTCTCATTCCACCTGGCCAGCACCGCCTGGACGGTGCTCGGCCCGCGGTTGTAGTCCTCCAGGGCCGCGCCGGTCTTGTGGGCCAGCACCCCGCTCACGCCGACGACGAGCGCCCACTGGGCGGGGAAGGAGATGGTCCGATCGATGCGCATTGGGTCGAATCCGGCCAGGAGCAGCCGGTCCTGGGCGCCGCACAGCATGCCGGTGTGGTCCTCGCTCCCGCCACGGGTACCGACTCCGCTGGTCCCCGGCAGGTCCCGCCACGCCCGTCCGCCCTCCATGGCGGCGAGGTAGCCGGCCAGGGACAGCCGGTCGGGCATCGACTCGACCCACCGGGGATCCTCGTCCCAGCCGTTGAGGGAGGCCAGGGCCAGGGCCGTGGCGCACACCAGTGCGGAGGACGAGCTCATCCCGGAGGCCGGCGGCAGGTCCGAGGAGAGGGACAGGTGGGCTGCGGCTCCCGCCCCGAAGTTGAGGGTGAGGCGGTCCAGCACGGTCTGAAGGTAGCGGCCCCAGTGGCCCGGCTCCAGGCCCGGGTCCACCCCGGCGTGCAGGGTCACCGGATCGCCGCAGTCCGTGGTGGCGGTCAGGGACCCCGGCGGCCCCGCCACGCGACGCGCCCGCGCCGTGATCGCCCGGTCGACGGCGCCGACCAGGACCGAGCCGCCGGCGTAGTCGGTGTGCTTGCCCAGCACCTCGACGCGCCCGGGCACCCGCCAGGCGGTCTTCTCAGGCGCCTCACTCATCGCCCCCTGCGTCTCCCGGCTCACAGCGACACCTCCGTCCCGGACAGGCGGGCCTCGACCTCGGCGATGTCCTCGCGCCGCGACAGGTCCAGGACCCCGCCGGTCGCCGCCAGGACCGCGACCGGACCGGGCAGGGCGCGCACGGCGTCGACGATCTCCAGCTCGCCGCGCGGCGAGGGGGTGATGCGGCGGCAGGCGGCGAAGATCTCCGGGGTGAACCGGAAGGCGTTCATTGACACCGGGGCGTGGGGCCCGGCGGCCCGGACCACCTCCGCTGAGGGCTTCTCCACGATCTCCTCCAGCGCCCCGTCACGGGCGCGCACGAGGGCGAAGGCGGCGATCCGCTCGGCGGGGATGTTGGACTCGGCCACCAGGGCGGCACGGTCGAAACCGGCCAGGGCATTGCCCCGGTGGCGGGCCAGGTCGCGCAGCACCTGACGGGGGTAGTAGTTGTCCCCGTTGACCATGAGGAAGGGCTCCCCGCCTACGGCCGCCTCGGCGGACAGGACGGCGTTGGCCGTCCCCAAGGGGTTGACCTGGACGGCCAGGTCGATCGTGAGTCGGGTGAGCTCCAGGGAGTCGATGTGGCGGCGGAAGTCCTCGTGCTCGGGCCCCACGACCAGGACGGCCCGCTCGATCCCGGCGTCGACCAGGGCCGAGAGGCTGTAGTCGATGAGCCGGTGCTCGCCGATGGGCATGAGGGCCTTGTAGCCGCTGGCCGCGGCCGTGGCCTGCTGGGAGGTCAGGCCGGAGCCGGCCGGGCTGCTCGCCCGCATGCGTGTGCCCAGGCCCCGGGCCAGGACGACGGCGACGCGGGTGTGCTCCGCCGCGCCGTCCATCGTCTCAGTGATCGTGTCTGTCATGGGTTCCTTCCTCCTGCCCGTCTCAGGCATCCAGGCCGTAGTGGCTCGCGACGGCGGCCGCGGTGGCCCGGGCCTCGTCACCGGTGGGCATCTCGGTGAAGACCCGCAGGAGCGGCTCGGTCCCCGAGAAGCGGATCGTCACCCAGCCGCCGCAGGCGAAGTAGACCTTGCAGCCGTCCTGCCAGGAGACGCGCTCGACGTCGTGGGTGAAGGCGGGCAGATCGTGGGCGCCGAAGATGCGCTCCTCCAGCTCGGCGCGCCGCTCGGAGGTGAAGCCGTAGGCGTTCTCCACCATGACGAGCTCACCGTACCGGGCCACGATGTCGGCGTAGAGCTCGGAGAGCCGCTTGCCCGAGGCCGCCACCGCCTCCACCAGCAGCGAGCCGGCGTAGACCCCGTCCTTGCCGGGAATGTGACCGCGCACGGTCAGGCCCCCGGAGGACTCGCCCCCGATGACGGCCCCGGTCTCAGCCATCTTGGCGCTGATCCACTTGAAGCCGACGGGCACCTCGTAGCAGACCTGCCCGTGGGCGGCCGCGACCCGGTCCAGCAGGTGGGTGGTGGACATGTTGCGCACGGCCGGCCCGCTCCAGCCCTTGCGGGTCAGCAGGTAGTCGTAGAGCAGGACCAGGACCTGGTTGGGGGTGAGGTAGGCGCCGGTGTCATCGATGATGCCCAGGCGGTCCGCGTCCCCGTCGGTGGCGATGCCCAGGTCCGCACCGGACTCGACGACGGCGTTGCGCAGGGTGGTGACGGTCCCCTCAGTGGGTGAGGGCATGCGGCCCCCGAACAGGGGGTCGTGGCGGTCGTGGATGACGTCCACCTGGCAGCGGGCGGTCAGCAGGATCGTCTGCAGGCTCGTCTCGGAGACCCCGAACATCGGGTCCAGCACGATGTGCATGTGGGCGTGGCGGATGGTCTCGGTGTCGAGCTTGTCGATGATGGCGTCCAGGTACCAGTTGATGGAGCGCTGGATGGTGACGAGCTCGCTGGAGCGGGCCTCATGGGGCTCGACGCTGCGCACGTCCGCGTCGGTCAGGCCGTGCAGGGATGCGGTGAGCTCGTCGGTGACCGCCTGGTCGGCGTCGCGGCCGCCGGGCAGGAAGATCTTGATGCCGTTGTACAGGGCCGGGTTGTGGGAGGCGGTCACGGCCATCCCGTACGCGGCCCCCAGGCGGCGCACCGTCCACATGGTGGTGGGGGTCGGGGAGGGACGGTCGATGAGAGTGACCCGGATGCCGTTACCGACGAGCACCTCAATGGCCCACCAGGCCGCGGTGTCGGACAGGAAACGGCGGTCGTAGCCGATGACGACGCCCTGCTCCGACGTGCCCTCCTCAAGGATGCGGTTGGCCAGCCCCTGGGTCAGGAGCCTGACGTTGGCGCGGGTGAACTCATCGCCGATCACGGCTCTCCAGCCGCCGGTGCCGAAGTGGATCATGGGGGTTCCTCTGTGGAGGCGCCGTTGCCCGGGACGGGGCGGCGAGGTGGATAGGGGTGTGGTGAGGGAGAGGCGCTGGGGGAGGGGCTCAGCCCTTGACGGCGCCGGCGGCCAGACCGGACTGCCAGAAGCGCTGCAGGCCCAGGAACAGCACGATCAGGGGGATGACGCCCAGGAGAGCGCCCTGGAGGAGCGCCCCGTACTGGGGGTTGAAGTAGGTCGACATGCCGTAGAGCCCCAGGGTGACGGGCTTGAGCTCGGCGGAGTTGATCGTCATCAGCGGCAGGAAGAAGTTGTTCCAGGTGGCCACGAAGATGAACAGGAAGATGGTCACCATCGCCGGTGCGAGCAGCCGCAGCACGATGGTGAAGAAGATGCGGATCTCGCTGGCCCCGTCGATGCGGGCGGAGTCGATGATCTCGTTGGGCACCGAGGAGTCGGCGTAGACGCGGCCCAGGAAGACCCCGAAGGGGCTGACCGAGCACGGCAGGATGATCGACCAGACGGTGTTGGTCAGGTGCACGGCGTCGAGGACCAGGTACAGAGGGATGGTCAGCAGCGCGATGGGCATGAGCAGGCCGGAGAGGATGACGACCTGGACGGCGCCCCGGCCCGCGAACTCGAACTTCGCCAGGCCGTAGCCGGCGGCCACCGACAGGAGCGTGCCCAGCACCCCGGCGACGCTCGAGTAGAGCAGGGAGTTGAGGATCCAGCGCCAGAAGAGCCCCTGGGTCCAGCTCATGAGCGCGCTGTAGTTGGTGGAGAAGCTGTTGCGTCCGGAGAACCACCACCCGGAGGTGGTCAGCAGGTCGGAGTTGGACTTGGTGGAGGAGATGATGAGCCAGTAGACCGGGCCGAGCATGTAGGCCAGGACGATGACCAGGACCGCGATGGTCACGGCCCGTGCGGGCACCGACGGGCGCAGCGAACGAGGAGTGTCGGTGGGCTTCACTTGTCGATCCTGTTCTGCACGAGGGCGTAGAGGGCGGCCAGGAGGCCGGCCACCAGGGCGATGAGGACGGAGATCGCCGAGGCCGGCCCCGAGCCGGACGGCGAGAGCGCACCGGTCATCGAGTTGTAGGCCATCATCATCGGCGTGTAGTCCAGCCCCATCCACTGGTTCTGGCTGTACAGAACAGTGGGCTCGTTGAACAGCTGCACCGTCCCGATGATGGAGAGCAGGACCGCCAGCAGCGACGCGGAACGAACCATGGGGATCTTGATGCGCCGGACGATCTGCCAGCCGGTGGCCCCGTCGATGCGGGCGGCCTCGTAGAGCTCGCGGGGCACGGACTGCAGCGCCGCCAGGAAGATGAGCATGTTGTACCCGGTGAAGGTCCACGTCGTGATGTTGGCCATCGACCACAGGATGATGCTGCGACCGAAGAAGTCCACCTTGAGGCCCACCAGTCCCAGCAGCTCGTTGATGGGGGAGAAGCTGGGGTTGTACATGTAGAGCCACATGATCGCGGCCACGATCCCGGGGATCGCGTAGGGCAGGAAGAAGCCCAGGCGGAAGACCGTCACCCGCTTGACCAGGAGGGAGTCGAGCACCAGCGCCAGGGCGAGGGCCGCCAGGATCATGACCGGGACCTGGACCACGCCGAACAGTAGGACCCGCCCCAGTCCCTTCCAGAAGGCGGGCTGTCCCGCCGCCTGGATGTAGTTGTCCAGGCCCACGAAGGTGCTCACCTTCTCCCCGCCGCCGTAGAGGTCCGAGCCGGAGGCGACGTCGCGGAAGAAGGACCGGTAGACCGACACCACGATCGGAATGAGGAAGACGACGGCGAACATGGCCAGGAACGGGGCCACGAACCCGATGCCCGCCCGGGCCTCCCTGCGCTTTCGCAGCGAGGTGGTGCGGATGCCGGATGCGCCCGTGGTCGTTGTCGTCGTGCTCATGATGCTCTCACTTCGATCGTGGTGCCGGTGGCTGCCTGTGTCTGCCGGTGGGCTGTGCTCGATCGCCTACTCGGCGACGGGCAGGTTGGCGTCCTTCAGGGAGCTGACCGAGGTCTTCTGGGCCGCCTGGAAGATGTCATCGACCTTGCCGGTCCCCTTCCCGGCCGCCTCGGCGGCCTTGGTCATGGGGTCGGCCAGGGAGGGCCAGGTCGGCATGAAGCCGAACTTGGAGTTCACGGCCGCATTGGCCTTGGTGAACTCGGCGTAGACGTCCTGGCCTCCGAAGAAGGTGGAGATGGTCTGCGGGGTCTTCACCGGGGCCTTCGCGGTCAGGACCAGTCCCTGGGTGGCCAGGTCATCGACCTGGGTGTTGAACCAGTCGTTGAAGGCCATGGCCCCCTCGGGGTTGGAGCAGCCCTTGAGGACGGCCACGCCCGAGCCGCCGTCGGGACCGGACATGGCCTTGTCACCGAAGGCGGGCAGCTGGGCGACCGCCCAGGACCCGGCATTGGGGGAGTCCTTCATGGTGTCGGCCAGGAGCGCGCCCTCCCAGGCCGCCCCGATGGTGCCGATGAGCTGCTGGTCGACCAGCGCCTTACCGAAGGAGTCGTCCCAGCGGTTGGCCACGAGGGCCGACTTGGAGTCCAGGACCCCCTGCCAGAAGGAGGAGACCTTGGCGGTCTCGGGGCTGGAGACGTTGACCTTCCACTTGTCGTTCTCAGCGCTGAACCACTGGGCACCGGCCGCGGCCGCCTGGCCCGCCAGGGTGTTGGGGGCCTCGTCGGGCTCGAAGGCCAGGGCGTACTTGCCCTGCTCGGCCGCCTTCTTGGCGACCTCGGCCAGCTCGGCGCTCGTCGTGGGCACCTTCAGCCCGAGCTGGTCGAAGGCGGCCTTGTTGTAGAAGTAGACCAGCGGGCCGGAGTCCTGCGGCAGGCCGACGACGGTCTTGCCCACGGTCATCAGCGACATCGACCCCTCGGAGAAGTGCTCCTTGTACTTCTCGGCCTGGGAGGAGACATCGGTGAGCAGGCCGGAGGCGTAGAGCTTGGGGATCTCGGCGTAGCCGACCTGGGCCAGGCAGGGGCCGGTTCCGGCCTTGACGTCGTTCTCCAGCTTGACGTTCATGTCCGCGGCCTTGCCGTCGAACTTGGTGGCCTCGACCTTCATGTCGGGGTGCGCGGCGTTCCAGCGGGCCACGATGTCGTTGACCTTCGTCATCCCCTCGCCGTCGGGCAGACGGTGCAGGTAGCGGATGACGCCGCCGGAGGAGGCCGAGCCGGATGAGCCGGTCGTGGCCGAGCAGCCGGCGGTGAGCATCGCGAAGGCGAGCAGCGAGGCGGCCAGTGCGTGTTTCTTCATGGGAGTTTCCTTCTTCGTCATTGAAAAGGCCCGGCATCTGCCGGAAGGAGTGGGGGCGCGGCGGGGCGGTGACAGGGAGCTGTCGGCGCTGTCGGTGTTGCGGGTGCGCGCCCGTGAGTGGAGCGTGGATATGGAACGGGGGTGCTCACTGCGAGGCAGCGGTGAGCCACTGGTGCCCTCCTTCCTCCAGACGGACCGTCCGGGGGCCCTGGGGCGTCGGCACCGTGGTGGTGACGGGCTCCAGGGAGTTGTTGATGACGAGGGTGGTGCGGCCATCGGGGTAGGCGGCCACCTCCACCCTGGGGTCGAGGGCCGCCCAGGCGGAGAACTCCTCCTGGCGTCCCGCGGCCCAGAAGATGGCCCGGTGCAGCAGCCGGGAGTTCTGGGCGCTGTAGGGCAGTCCCGTGGCGTACACCGCCCGGCCCCTCCCCAGCTCGTGGACCGCGAGGCGGACCTGGCCGTCCGCGGCGTCGAGCACCCGGGTGGCGGGACTGGTGACGACGATGTCGGGGGTGCCCTCGCCGTCGTCGAGGCCGCCGGTCAGGTCCCGGGTGATGAAGTGCTCCTGCACCTCAGGAGCACGACGGCGTGTGCTCAGGCCCCAGCCGATCTCCCGGTCCACGCCTAGGACGTCGGCGAGCTGGAAGGTGACCCCGTGGGCGGGGTGGGCGCTGGGAGCCCCCACCCCAATGAGGCCACCGCCGGCGGCCACGAAAGAGCTGACCGCGGCCACCAGCTCCGCATCCGCCCACTGCTCGCCCCCGGAGAAGGCGGTACCCTCGGCGCCGGCGCAGATAAGAACCTTGACGTCCGGGGCCAGGCCGGCGCGCACGTCGTCGAAGGACAGGAACTCCACGTCCACCGGCAGGCCCGACAGCGCCTCGAGGACCCCCAGGTAGGTGTAGGTCTGGCGATACCACAGGGCGTGCGCGACCATATGCGTCATCCAGGAGCGCAGACGGCCCCAGGAGTTGATGACCCCGACCTTGAAGCCGGGGGTCAGCGGACGCAGCCCCGCGGAGCGCTCGTGGATGGCGCGGAACTCCGCGATGATCTGCTCGACGCGGTCGATGAAGTCGGGGTGCTCCACGGCCAGGGACAGGTAGCCGCCGTAGCCGATCCGATCCAGGGGGGAGCGCACGATGGCGCGCCGGGCCTCCAGCCAGCTGCGGTTGGCCTCGGAGACGGGGTCGCCCCCCGGGTGGAAGACATCGGGGAAGAAGTACGGCAGGAACCGGCCCTCGGTGTAGCGCACGTGCGGAATGTCGGCGATCATCCGGCAGGTCGCCCCCGATCCGACCGAGCCGACGACGGCGTCCAGGCCGGTGGTGGCGAAGTGCTCGCCGTAGGGCTCGGTGCCGATCCAGTTGTCGCCCAGGAACATCATCGCCTCCTTGCCCTGGGCGTGGACGGCGTCGGTCAGCTCGCGCACCCGGGAGCACACGAAGCGCTGCTGGAAGTCGATCCAGTCGCGGAAGGCGCGGGTGGGGACCCGGAAGGGGGAGTTGTAGTAGCCGGCGTCGACGAAGTCCTCCGCGGTCAGACGGTAGCCGTACTCCTCCTCGAAGGCCTCCAGGGCGGGGACGCTCACCGAGGCGGAGTAGCCGAACCAGTCGACGAAGCGCTCGGTGGCGTCGGCGCCGTAGACGAGGGTGAAGTGATAGAAGAACGTGGTGAAGCGGACCACGTCCACCTCGGGGTGCTCCGTGAGCCAGGCGCTCAGGTGGGTGCGCACGTGGGACCACGTGGCCTCGTGGCGCACGTCGAAGGGCTTCTCCTTGACGCGCATGGGGTCCTCGTCCCAGCCGTTGGTGAGGTAGTTGTACATCTGGGTGGGGTCCCAGGTCTGGACCGCCAGGAAGCTGACGGTGTAGACGTGCCCGGCGAGGGCCTCGTGCACGGTGACGGTACGTCCGTCGGCCCCGATGCTCCACGCGGAGGCGGGCAGCTCCTGACCGGTGGTGCGGTCGTGGGCCTGCCACCAGCGCGTCACGTCGCAGCCGGTGTCGGGGCGGACCTGGTCGGCGAACCAGGAGGCCAGCAGGTCGATGCTCACGGGGCCATCGGCAGTGGCGGCGACCCGGTCGGACATGAGAAAGATGCGCGTGGCCTCATCGGGGTGGGCGTCGGCCCAGGCGTTGTCGCCACGGCCCACGAAGTAGGTCGAGTACACCTTGGTGGCCAGCTCCGAGACGATGCCGGGCAGCTCGGTGCCGTCGGAGTTCCGCACGGCGTCGGCGCCCAGGCGGGCGATGAGGCGGCGGACCTCCTCATCCATGCCGGTCTGGATCGGCAGGGTGAGGCGTCCCCCCGCCTGAGAGGGGAGCGGCGCCGCGGGCTGGGTCTGGAAAGACATCAGCACTCCTTCGGGCTGAATAGTCTGAACTCCGAACAAACTACAGCATGCGGCGCCCGTCCGCTACTGGCGAGGCGGTCGATATGCCTGGTGGTGGCTAGGAGGCGGGCCTGAGATCGACCAGGGTGGGGTTGTCGAGCACGGACTCCAGCGCCACCAGGGCCGCCCCGTACGACGAGGCCCATTGGCCCAGGTGGGAGGTCTCCAGCCTCACGGCGGCGCGCTGGTCCAGCAGCCGATCCTGCAGGGCGGAGGCAGTGGGGGAGATGAACACGTCGGCGAAGGCGGCCAGGTACCCCGACAGTACGATCACCTCGGGGTTGAGGACGTCCGTCAGGATCGCCAGGGCGCGCGCGAGCGCCCGCTGGGAGAGCTTCAGCCTCCGGGTGAGCTCGGCGTCCCCGGCGTCGAAGCGCCGGCGCAGGAGCTCGATGCGCTCATCCAGGGAGGTGGTCTCGTCGCGCACCGCGTCGCCCGGCGGGTAGATCGAGGTCAGGGCCTGCAGTCCGGAGCGGGTCTCCCAGCAGCCGCGCCGTCCGCAGCGGCACGCCAGGCCCTCAGGCTCCACGGGCATGTGGCCGACCTCGCCGGTCAGGCCCAGCCAGCCGCGCAGGAGGTGGCCGTCGGAGATGATGCCGGCGCCGATCCCCTCGCCGCCCGACAGGTAGAGCAGATTGCGCACCCCGTCCTGCGCGTAGCGCTCGTAGGTGGCCAGTGCGGCGAGCTTGGCGTCGTTCTCCAGCGTGATGGTGGGGACGCTCCTTTCCGGGCCCAGGCGGCGGGCGACTGCGTCGCGGACCTGGTCCGCCACGGCGACGTCGTGCCACTCCAGCGTGGAGGAGTAGCGCACGGTGTTGTCGGCGTAGTCGATGATCCCGGTCTGAGCCAGGACGATTCCCGGAACTGTCGTCCCCTGCTGCGTCAGCTGCTCCAGGGCCTGGGACAGCATGGCCGCGACGTGCTCGATCATCGTCTCGGGGCGGTGTCCGGCGTCGTCGACGAGTTCGCAGCGGCGCGCGACGACCTCTCCGGTCAGGTCCGTGACGGACAGGAGCAGCGAGGCGCCACTGATCTCCAGGCCGATGCCGGCCGCTGTATGTGGAGCCGTGCGCAGGCCCGTGCTCGGTCTGCCGACGTTGCCCGACAGGTCCGGCTCCTCCTCGATGAGCAGCCCCCGGGAGCACAGCTCGGCCACGAGGGTCGAGACCGTCGCCTTGGACAGCCCCGTCTCGCGGGCCAGGCGCGTGCGCGACAGAGCGGGACTCGTCTGAAGGTGCCGCAGGATGAGGGACATGTTCGAGATGCGCACGTCGGCGTGGGCCTTGGGTCTGTGCGCGCCCGGGCCTCCGAGGGGTCCCCAGAGATCCGGTCCGTCCGCCGGGATCCATCCTGCAGCCGGCACGGCAGTCTCCTCCTCCATCGGTGCCCGGTTGGTCCTGCGGACCGCGGGCGTGCCCCTCAGCGTAGTGATTCCAGGTGAGCGGGGAGGGGGTTTCGGTGGGCGTCCGGCTTGTTCCGTTGCGGCGCGGAACGGGCTGCGACGCAAATGAGACTATCACCACATTCTGTGGCCCTGAGGAGTTCCGGTTGCACATACGGACGTTGTTGGTTATGAGTCGCGTTTGTGTGCGTGCGGTGCGAGGCTGCGGGGGAGTTGCGATGTTCGTGATGATTTCAAGCATTCTCGATGCTTGTGGACGTTCATGCCCGACCGTGCGCGCCGGGTGGGTTCCGCCCTGTTCCGCGAACGTGGCTCCGGACACGCCCACGGGCGTGTCAAGGCCTGAAGTCCTCTGAATTCGCGGGATTCTGCGCCTGCTCAAATTGACCACTCGAACACTGCGCAGGACTATAAAACGGGCTTGCCGTCGTCGCTGGGTCCGGACGCGGCTCTCACAACTCGTCTTCCGGACTCTCGCGGCCAGGCCAGGAGCTAGATCGTGAGGAGTGCAGTGAAAGTCATTGAGGCCAACCATGTCTACAAGGTCTTCGGGCGGCGACCGTCCGACGGCGTCAAGAAGCTCAAGGCCGGCAGGACGCGGGACCAGTTGAGGAAGTCAGGGCAGACCGCCGCCGTCATCGACACCTCCTTCGACGTCGACAAGGGCGAGATCTTCGTGGTCATGGGCCTGTCGGGCTCCGGGAAGTCCACCCTCATCCGCATGGTCAACGGCCTGCTGCCCATCACGGCCGGCAGCATGACCCTCTATGGGGAGGACCTGGCGCACGTCTCGAAGCCGAAGCTGCGCGAGCTGCGCCGCGAGCGCGTCTCCATGGTCTTCCAGAACTTCGCCCTCCTGCCGCACCGGACGGTGGGGGAGAACGCCGCCTACGGTCTGGAGATTCAGGGAGTGAATCGCTCCGAGCGCGAGCGCCGGGCAGAAGAGGCCCTGTCCCTGGTGGGCCTGGAGGGGTGGGGTGGCTACAAGCCCGGTGAGCTCTCGGGTGGCATGCAGCAGCGGGTCGGCCTGGCCCGGGCCCTGGCCGCCGAGACCGATATCCTGCTCATGGACGAGGCCTTCTCCGCGCTCGACCCGCTCATCCGCCGGGAGATGCAGGACCAGCTCATCGACCTGCAGGGCAAGCTCGGCAAGACGATCCTGTTCATCACCCACGACCTCAACGAGGCCATGCGCCTGGGAGACCGCATCGCCATGATGCGTGACGGTCGCGTCGAGCAGGTCGGCACCGCCGAGGAGATCCTGCGCGACCCGGCCTCCGACTACGTCTCTCGGTTCGTGGCCGACGTCGACCGCAGCCGGGTCCTGACGGCCGGCTCCATCGCGGAGCCCCCGTACGCGGTCCTGGGCTCGGACCGCAGCCCCCACGCCGCCCACAAGCTCCTGCGGGAGAATCAGCCGCCGTGGCTGCTCGTCCAGAACCGCGACCGCACGCCCTTCGGCTATGTCTGGGAGGACGACGTCGCCCGGGCGGTCAAGGAGGGTTCCAACGCCCTGCCACTGTCCACGATCCACGAGATGCCGGTCGTGTCGCACTCGACCCCTGTCAACGAGCTGTTCGCCCACGCCGCGCAGCACGCCGCCCCCATCGTTGTCGTCGACGACGACGGACGGATCTCCGGCGTCATCCCGCGCGTCACCCTGCTGGCCGCCATCAGTGAGCAGAACCAGGAGGCCGGGGCCTCCAGCGCCGCCAGTGCCTCCAGCGCCGATCCGGCCGCGGAGCAGACCGACGAGCAGGCCGGCAAGGCCAGTGAGACCACCGAGGCCGAAGGAGCCGACGCCTGATGATTCCCGTACAGACTCCTCTTCCCAAGATTCCCCTGGGCACGGCGGTCGAGGTCCTCATTGAGTGGATCCAGGTTCACCTCCATGGCTTCCTCAGCGCGATCTCCCGGGCCGGCACCCTGGTCAACGACAACCTCGTGGACCTGCTCCTGGCTGTGCCCCCGTTGCTCATGGTGGTGGTCTTCGTCCTCGTCGCTTGGATGGCGAAGTCATGGAGGCTGGCGGTGGGTACCGCCGTCACCTTCCTTGTCATCATCTCCCTGGGGCAGTGGGTCAATGCGATGGAAACGCTGGTCCTGGTGACCCTGGCGACTCTGACCGCCCTCGTCTTCGCCATCCCCCTGGGGATCTGGGCCGCCCGCAACAAGTACGTCAGCGTCCTCATCCGCCCGGTCCTCGACCTCATGCAGACGATGCCGGCCTTCGTCTACCTCATCCCCTCGGTCCTGTTCTTCTCCATCGGGGTGGTGCCCGGGATGTTCGCCACGCTCATCTTCGCGATGCCCCCCGGGGTGCGCATGACCGAGCTGGGCATCAAGCAGGTGGACAAGGAGACCGTGGAGGCGGGGCGTTCCTTCGGCGCCACCGACTGGCAGATCCTGCGGGGCATCCAGTTGCCCCTGGCCGTCCCCACCATCATGGCGGGCGTCAACCAGGTCATCATGCTGGCGCTGTCGATGGCCGTCATCGCGGGCATGGTCGGTGCCGACGGCCTGGGGAAGGAGGTCGTCAAGGCGCTCGCGACGATCGACATCGCCAAGGGCACCGAGGCGGGTCTGTCCATCGTGTTCCTGGCGATCTACCTGGACCGGGTGACCGCGGCCCTCGGGGCTCCGCGGGAGAAGGGCTCGCTGCTCTCCCTCATCAAGAAGCGGTGACCCATGACTCGACGACGCTTCTTCGCCCCGTCCTCACCGGCGTCGGGCACGTATCGAAGGAACAGCATGCATACCTCCCGCCGCACTTTCACCGCTGCTCTGGCCTCCCTGGCGGCGGCGGGCGCTCTGTCCGCCTGCGGTAAGGGTTCCGGCGGTGGGGGCAAGCGACTCCGCCTGGGCTTCATTCCCTCCTGGAGCGACGGCCTGTCCATGACGCATCTGCTCAAGACCCAGCTGGAGAAGGCCGGGTACCGGATCAAGCTGACCGACCTGAGTGAAGCGGGGCCGCTGTACGCAGGTCTCAGCCAGGGGGCGGTCGACCTGTATCCCTCGGCGTGGCCGGACGTCACTCACAAGGAGTACATGGACAAGTACCGCACCTACATCGAGGATCTGGGGACCTACTACGACTCGGCCAAGCTGTGCTGGTCCGTCCCGGACTACTCCTCCATGACGTCGATCGAGGACATCAAGCCCCATGCCTCGCAGATCGGCAACAAGATCATCGGTATCGAGCCGGGTGCGGGTCTGACCAAGGTGTCTCAGGAGGACGTGATCCCCGCCTACGGTTTGGGGGACATGAAGTTCCTGACCTCCTCCACCACCGGGATGCTGGCCGAGCTCAAGAAGGCCGTCGATGCCAAGCAGGAGATCGTCGTGACCCTGTGGCACCCCTTTTGGGCCAACACCACCTATGACATGCGGGACCTGAAGGATCCCAAGGGTGCGCTCGGCAAGGGGGAGGGGCTTCACTTCCTGGGGCGCGAGGGCTTCGCGCAGGACTTCCCGGAGATCGCGAAGTGGCTCGGCTCCATCAAGATGGATGAGGCCACCTACGGCAGCCTCGAGGACCTCGTCGTCAACACTTACGGCGAGGGCCGGGAGGATGAGGCCGCCATCGCCTGGGCCAAGAAGCACCCTCAGTACGACTTCAAGAAGTCCTGACGTCAGGCGGCGCGGTCGGACCTGCCGGCCGGTGCGGGTGGAGCCCACCAGCGGGGACATTCCACGCGGCCGGGTGCGTCCTGCTCCAGCCGGGGGCATTCGACGCCGTCGGGGACAGCAATCCTGTCCCCGCACGCGCAGGACGTCCCCGGCCGGAACAAAGTGCGACGGCGGGGGCTCTCAGTCCTCGATGCGGTTGCCGTCCTCGTCGAGGTAGTAGCCCTCGTCGTCGATGGGGCGGAAGGTCATCCGGCCATCGGCGATCTCCTCGGCGAAGTGCTCCCGGGTCATCAGCCGGGTCTGACGACCGCGTTCCTTCATCTCCTCATAAGACATTGGTGTCTTCCATGGCCGATCCACTGCGCAGAAGATGAGCAGGGAGGTCGCCCAGGTCAGCAGCGTCAGGTGAGTGAGGCGGTGCGGTGCGAAGACCATGGCCGCCACTGCTCCGCCAATAACT
This sequence comes from Actinomyces sp. oral taxon 175 str. F0384, assembly GCF_000223355.1. Classification (NCBI taxonomy): domain Bacteria; kingdom Bacillati; phylum Actinomycetota; class Actinomycetes; order Actinomycetales; family Actinomycetaceae; genus Actinomyces; species Actinomyces sp. oral taxon 175. The sequence continues at coordinate 545,378 of NZ_AFUR01000006.1, read as the reverse complement.
GGGCAGATGAGGGCGGACAGGATCCGCTGCACCTTGCTCATGTCGTTGGTGCGTCGGATGCGCATGGTTAGGCGCATGGATATCGCATCCAGGGTCTCGTACACCGCGGTCGCCAGAATGGCGAATCCTGAGATCTGGTCGTAGGTGAGTCCGGCGCGAGTGAGGGCGGACCAGATGGCCAGCACGACTCCGACAGCGAGTGCGTCGAAGACTCCCAGGAAGACTCTTCCCCCAATCACCGCTGACAGGGGGACAGCCGGCTTCCAGGGCCGGTCTGGTGTGCTGGTGACGTCGCGTGTGCTCATATGCCCTTCCCCTGACGCTCCACGCTCACAGATGACGCTCCCTCACCCTAACAGGCGTGTGATCGTCATCGCAGTTGAGGTCTGTCGAGGCGGCCGGAGCCGCCGGCTACAGCGCCGCGTGGGCCAGTGCGATGCGGCGGAGCTTGGGCAGGTACTTGCGGGCGTCGCGGAAGTCGGCGGTGACGTACTCCGGCGGGATCGGCTGGGGCTGATGGATGCGCTCCTGGAGGGCGTCGTATCCGAGCGAGGTGTCCCACGGCCTCTCAATGAGAACGACGAAGGCCATGAACGGCAGCCACGTGAGAGCCGTCAGCGCCGTCGTCGATGCCGGGGCGAGGAGGCGAGCGGCCAGAAATCCCGCGAGCGCGGGGCAGGTCGCGGCGATGATCGTCAGCAGCAGGCCGTGCGGATCCCTCGAGCGCCAGGCCCGCATGATGAGCCGGTGGGCCGAGGCGTCGATGAGCTCGCGAATCGCCACCGCTACCAGGGAGAATAGGCACGCCCTACCGAATCCCAGCCCGGCGCGGGTCAGCGCCGACCAGGCCAGCACGATGACCGTCAGGCCGACGGCGCTGGGCAGCCCGAGAACCAGGCGGCCCACAACCATCGCGGAGACGGGCGTGACGGGCTTCCAGTGATGGTGCCCCGCGTCCCCTGACCCCGTGCTGCCCTCGTTCATGGCTTCCCCTCGGCGTGATCGCGAATTCAACCGCACGAGCCATTCTACAAAGGCCCGCGGACAGGGGCCTGCGCTCACGGCCACGCTCGACGCCGGCACAGGGGCGCGAGACGGCGCCGGACAGTCCAGTGCTCAGCCCCGTGGGCGTTTGCCGAGGTGGGCCCCGCCACCCTTGTCCCGGTTTCGTCGTCTTGATTGAAGATCGTGCGTATTCTGTGCCCGTGAGTCCGGACCATCAGCATGCCAACGGCGAGATCGACATCGCCTCTCTTCATGCTCAGGACTCCACCGGACTGCTGGATCGCATCGACCGCGCGGTCGTCTGGGACATTCCTCTGACGACGCCGTTTCGCGGTATCACCCGCCGCGACGGCGTCCTGCTCCACGGCCCCGGGGGCTGGGGTGAGGTCGCGCCCTTCTGGGACTACGGGTTGGAGGCCAGCGCTCCCTGGCTCGCCTCCGGACTGTGCGAGGCCCTGGGAAACTCCCTTCTTCCCCGCTACCGCGAGACCATCTCCGTCAACGTGACCGTCCCCGAGGTCGGCGCTCAGGACGCCTCTGATCTGGTGCGGGCCTCCGGAGCCAGGACCGCCAAGGTCAAGGTCAGCGGCAGCAGCGACAAGCGCTCGGCGGACCTGGAGCGCCTCGAGGCGGTCCGTTCGGCCCTGGGGCGTTCCGGCAAGGTGCGTATCGACGTCAACGGCGCCTGGGACCTGGACACCGCCCGCGAGAACCTGCCCCTCATGGACCGGGCTTCCGGAGGGCTGGAGTATGCCGAACAGCCCTGCGCCACCGTCTACGACCTGGCCGACCTGCGCCGCGCCGTCGACGTGCCCATCGCCGCTGACGAGTCGATCCGGCTGTCTGCCAACCCCCTGGAGATCGTCCACCGGCGCGCCGCCGACGTCGCCATCCTCAAGGTGGCCCCGCTGGGCGGGGTGCACCGGGCCCTGGACATGGCAGAGCGCCTTGGACTGCCCGCGGTCGTCTCCTCCGCCCTGGACACCTCCGTGGGCATCATGGCCGGCGCCACCCTCGCCTTCAGCCTGCCCTCCCTCAACCACGCCTGCGGCCTGGGGACCACGCGCCTGCTGACCCAGGACGTCGCCGACCCCAGCGTCCGCCCCAGCAACGGGACTCTGCGTCTGGACGCCGCCGCCCCCGTCTCCGAACGCCTCCTGAACGAGGTCAAGGCGGGGCCCTACCTCACCAAGCACTGGCAGACGCGCCTGCTGCACCTGGCCGGCGCCCTGCACGCCCGCCGCCAGCGCGAGGCCCGTGACCCCAGCCGGGCCGTGGCCGGGCTGCCGCTGTAGCCCGGCCCCACCCGTGTCCGGGGCTCACCGGACTGTGACCAATCGCAGCGCAGTGCAGGCGGTGTGCTCTCGTATCCTCGCCCCTGTGACCGACTCCCCGGAGCGCCCGCAGCTCCCGCCCGCCATGGCCGACGCGCGCAGCCTCGTGGCGGCCCTCCTGGCCGAGGGCGTGCGCGAGGTCGTCCTGTGCCCGGGATCGCGCAGCGCCCCGCTGGCGGAGGCCCTGGCCGACGCCGCCGACGCCGGGCGCCTACGGCTGCGTGTCGTCCTGGATGAGCGCAGCGCCGGCTTCATCGCCCTGGGGGCCGCCCGCGCCCACGTCCTGAACGGGCGCGGCCGCTGCGCCGCCGTCGTGACCACCTCGGGCACGGCCGTCTCCAACCTTCACCCGGCCGTCAGTGAGGCCGACGCCGCCGGCATCCCCCTGCTCGTCATCAGCGCCGACCGGCCCCACGAGCTGGTCGGCACCGGTGCCAGCCAGACCACCGAGCAGACCGGGCTCTTCGCACCTGCCCTGCGCCTGGGTGTGGATCTGCCCGCCGACCTGGCAGCCGACCTCGGGGGCCATGCGGCCGACGCCGCCATCGCCGGGCAGGTGCGCCGCGCCGTCGCCGCCGCCACCGGGACCCTCAGTCAGGATCCCGGGCCGGTCCAGATCAACGCCCGCTTCCGTCCGCCCCTGACGGTGGAGAACTCAGCGGAAAGCTCAGTGGGGGACACCGTGGAGGATGCGGTGCCGGCCGCTCCGGCACCGCCCTCCCCGCCGGCTGCGACGACTGTCCGGGCAGCCGTGCTGGCCGGAACCCCGGAGGCCGGTGCCGGCCAGCCGGCCGGCTCTGGCTCCTTAGCGCAGGGGAGAGGGATCGTCGTCGCCGGTGACACCGCCCACCCGGGCGTTGGCACCCTGGCCAGGTCTCTGGCCGAGCACCTCAACTGGCCACTCCTAGCCGAACCCACCTCCCAGGCCCGCAGCGGCCCGCAGGCCCTGAGCCGTTACGCCGAGCTGCTGGGCACCCCTGCGGGTCGCGCGCTCGCCCAGCAGGCCGAGCACCTCCTCGTTCTGGGGCACCCCAGCCTCAGTCGCTCCATCACCGCGCTCCTGGGGCGCGAGGATCTCGACATCACCGTCCTGACGGAGCGCGCCCGGTGGACCGACGTCTCCGGGCGGGCTCGACGGGTCGTCCCCATGGACGGTCTCGATCATGAGCCTGCCGACACCGCCGCCCTCCGTTCGGCCCGTCTAGTCGCCTCCCTCGGCCTGGAGAGCGCCGACACGGCCTGGACCGACTCCTGGCGCCAGGCCGTGGCGGATCTTCCCGAACCGGACCGCTCCAGCAGCGCCGACGCCCTGGCCCGGGCCGTGTGGGAGGCCAGTCAGGCCCCCGGTGCCCCCACCCTTCTGCTGGGTTCGTCCATGACGGTGCGGCGCCTGGACCGACTCGCCCAGCCCGGCGCCGCTGCCCCGAAGGCGGTCGCGAACCGCGGCCTGGCGGGCATCGACGGCACCATCGCCACCGGGATCGGACTGTGGATGGCCTCAGGGGAACCGGTTCGCGCCGTCATGGGAGACCTCGCCTTCCTCCACGACGCCATGTCCTTGAACCGGGGCGTGCGAGAGGAGGAGGCCGACCTGCAGGTGATCGTCGTCGACGACGGTGGGGGCGCGATCTTCTCCCACCTCGAGTACGCCCGCACCACGCCAGCGGGCCGGTTCGAACGGCTCTTCACCGCCCCTCAGCGGGCGGATATCGCTGCGCTGGCGGCAGCCCTGGGGGCCCGCGTCCAGGTCCCCCATGATGTCGAGGCCCTCCGCGGACTCCTGGCTGAACCGGTCGACGGCGTGAGCGTCGTCGTCTGGGAGACCACGAGGCACGGTCCTCACACCGTGACAACATGAACGACGATAGAGATGGACGGCAACCAGCGGGATAGGACCTGCGGCGGTGGCCCCGGCTCAGCCCGAACCCACCGCTGAGCTCTCAGCCCGCTGCGATACAACAGTTATACGATCCACAGCACAGCCTCAGGGAATCATCGGAAACGGCACAGAGCCCTGGTGTTGTCTACCCGTGGATCTGAGAGGGCGACACGCCCGAGGAGGAGCACAGATGAGCGGATACGACGAGACGAACCCGGAGGCATACCGGCCCAGTGAGCCCGAGGCGGCGGCGGACGGCGCTCACTCCGGTGTCGACTCCTGGTCCGCCAGCAGCCAGGCCAGCCCGGCAACGGCGTCTTCCGTCAGCGAGGGCGCGAGCGTGACCGAAGACCACGGCGGCTACGCGGATCTCTCCCAGGCCTACACCGCCGACGCTTCCCAGCCCGAGCCGGTCCTGCCTCAGGGGGCGAACGTGCAGCATGGGAACGAGACCCGGATGCTTCCCACCGAGCCGCCCACCTCTCAGCTGCCTGCCGAGCCGCCGACCTCGCAGCTTCCCGCGGAGCAGTCCGCGTCGCTCTACGCGCAGCCCGCCCAGGGGCAGTACCAGCCCCAGCAGCCGTCCTACCAGCCGCCGCAGCAGCCTCAGGGGCAGTACCCCGCCCCTCAGGTGCAGCAGGCGGCGCCGTCCAGCTACTCATCCTCCCAGCAGCCCTACCAGGGGCAGCAGACGCACCTCGGCTCGCCCTATACGAGCGTCCCGACGACGTCCGGTGGCTACGCGCCGGCCGGCGCCCCCACCGGGGAGTCCTTCTATGCGGCCTCGAAGGCCACAGGCGCTGACAGCGGCACCAAGAGGCGCCGGCGGGGGCCGGGCTGGTTCGCCCTGGTCACTTCCGTGCTGGTCGCCTCCCTGCTGGGGGCCGGTGGGGCTGTGACCGCGGTCAGGTACATGGACGCTCGCGGCGGGGATGTCTCATCGCGTTCCACGACGGCGCCCACCGCCATCGCCACCGGGAGCACGACCAAGACCGTCAACAGCGCCGGCCAGGCCCCCGACTGGGAGGCCGTCTCGGCCGCCGTGTCCAACGCCGTCGTCTCCATCGGCGTCGTCACGGACAGGGGCGAGGCCCTGGGCTCCGGAGTCATCTTCGACAAGGAGGGGCACATCATCACGAACAACCACGTGGTGGCGGGCGCCTCCAAGATCCAGGTGACGCTGGCTGACGGCCGCGTCTATGACGCCGAGACCACCGGTACCGACCCCGCCACCGACCTGGCGGTCATCCAGCTCAAGGACGCCCCCGACAACCTCACGGTCGCCCAGCTCGGCGACTCCGACAAGCTGGCCACCGGTCAGGACGTCATGGCGATCGGTAACCCGCTGGGCCTGTCCTCGACCGTCACCACCGGAATCATCTCGGCCCTCGATCGGCCCGTCGTCAACTCACAGAATGAGGACGGATCGGGCGGTTCGGCGGTCTACACCAACGCCATCCAGATCGACGCCGCCATCAACCCCGGCAACTCCGGCGGCCCCCTTTTCGATGAGAAGGGGCGGGTCATCGGGATTACCAGCTCCATCGCCACCATGGGGCGCTCTGGCGGCGGCGAGGGAGGCTCGGGAAGCATCGGCATCGGTTTCGCCATCCCCGTCAAGCTGGCCGACAAGGTCGCCAAGCAACTCATCAAGTCCGGAACGGCCACGCACGCCTACCTGGGAGTTACCCTCGACACCGCTGGTGCCAGGGCCGACGGCGAGAAGCGCGCCGGCGCCAAGATCACCTCGGTCGAAGGCGGCTCACCGGCCGACAAGGCCGGACTGAAGAAGGATGACGTCGTCATCGCCATCGACGGGAAGACCACCGCCCAGGGGTCGGCTCTCACCGGCTACGTGCGCCAGTACTCCGCCAACGACAAGGTCAAGCTCACGGTCATCCGTGACTCCAAGAAGCAGGACATCGACGTGACCCTGGCCGAGCGCAAGGACTCCTGACGCGATAGCCGCCCAGAGTCGTCTCAGAGACGCACGCCGAGCGCCCCCAGCATGGGACGCATCTTGGCGGTCGTCTCCGCCAGCTCGTCGACCGGCTCGGAGTCCGGCATGATGCCGCCGCCCCCGAACACTCTCGCGGGGGACTGCGGTCCGGGACCTCCTGTGGGCATCTGGGCGCTGCGCAGCGCGATGCACCACTCGCCCTCGCCGTGCCAGTCCACCCAGCCCACGGGCCCGGCGTAACGCCCCCGGTCCATGGACTCGGCCTCCTCAATGAGACGCGCAGCCGCTTGGGTTGGTGTCCCGCACACGGCCGCCGTCGGGTGCAGCGCGTCCACCAGCGCCAGCGCCCCGGTGTCCCCGGCGACGACCCCGGTGATGTCACTGGCCAGGTGCAGCACATTCGGCAGCGTCAGGACGAAGCGGGCCGGGGCCTCCACCACCGAGCACAGCGGCTCCAGCGCCGTGATCGCCGAGTCTCGGGCCAGCTCATGCTCCCGGTTGTTCTTCTCCGAGCCCTCCAGCCAGGACGCCAGGCGCGCGGTCGCCAGAGCGTCCTCACCGGCGTGCCGGCGGGCCGTACCGGCCAACACCCTGCTCATGAGGCGTCGATCCCGCAGGCGCAGCAGCAGCTCAGGACTGGCGCCCACCATCTGGTCGACGGCGAAGACCCAGGTGGAGGGGTAGTCGCTGGCCAGACGCCGCAGGACCGTACCGGTGGCCAGCGGCCCGCCCGGGTAGGCCAGCACGTCGCGGGCCAGGACCACCTTGCGGGCCTGCCCCGCACGCATCCGCTCCTGCGTGGCGCAGACCGCCTGGCACCACTGCTCCTCGCTGAGCGCCCCGGCCTCAACGGCGGTGGTGCCGCCGGAGTCCCCGGAGTCGCTGTCGGCTCCGGCTGGCCCCCGGTCGACCGCTGCACGAGCATCGGCCACCAGCGCCGTCAGGAGCGAGCCGGGATCTGGGTGCTCCGGCTCAGTCCCATCGTCAGCCCCGGACACCACGGTCGTCAGCCAAGCACCGGAGTCATCCAGCCCAACGAGGACCTCGGGAACCACCAGAACCGAGGACTGCTCGGAGCTGGGGGAGAAGGTGATCGCGCCCAGCGCCACCGGCCCAGTCCCGGGGCGGACCAGCGCATCACGCCACCAGGCCGCGCCGACGACGGCCCGCCACGCGGCCCGCAGCGCCTCAATGCGATCCGCCCCGCTGGCCTCGATCACCAGAACGTGGCCCAGGCCGATGAGTCCGCGCCCGTCGTGAACCCAGGAGCTGACATCCTCACGGCCCGCCAGCAGGTCGATGAGAGCCAGCCCCTCCAGTGCGTCCTCAGGCAGCTCATGGGTGCGGAAGGACAGCCGCGGCGGGACGGCCAGGCAGTGCTCTGCCCTCACGACGTCGGCCCCGGGTCGCTGCCCAGGCCGGTTCTCACTGCTCGCTCCGGGTGTGCTCGGGCCGAGTGGCCCGGTGGACCGCGACGATCCCGCCGGAAAGGTTCTTGTAGCCCACGCCCCGCCAACCGGCCTCCTGCATGAGGCCTGCCAGCTCCCGCTGGTCCGGCCAGGCCAGGATCGACTCGCCCAGGTAGTCGTAGGCCTCGGTGTTCGACGAGACCAGGCGGGCCGCGGCCGGCAGGGCGCTGCCCAGGTAGAAGCGATACAGGTGGCGGAAGGCCGGCCAGACCGGGGTGGAGAACTCCGCGATGACGATCCGCCCGCCCGGCACCGTCACCCGGCGCATCTCCGACAGCGCCCGCGCCGTGTCCTGCACGTTGCGCAGCCCGTAGGAGATGGTGACGACGTCGAAGCTCTCATCGGCGAAGGGCAGCGCCGTGGCGTCCCCGGCCACGAAGGCGATCTCGGGGTGGCGGCGCTTGCCCTCGGCCACCATGCCGGTGGAGAAGTCGCAGGCCACGACCTCGGCGCCGTCGGCGGCGTACTCCACCGAGGAGGTGCCGGTCCCCGCGGCCAGGTCCAGGACGCGCGTCCCCGGCCTCGCGGCGACGGCCGCGCGCGTCACCCGACGCCACATGTGCACCTGGAACAGGCTCATCACGTCATTGGACAGGTCGTAGCGGCGCGCGACGGCGTCGAACATCCCGGCGACCTCACGTGGGTCCTTGGCGAGGCTGGCTCGAAGGGGGGATCGGCTCATGGGGGTCATCATCGCAAATCCCGGCCGCGGTCTCGCCGCCAAGGCATGCCGCAGACCGCTCCCAGCCGGCCTCCGACCGCGCCGGGGCCGCGCTAGGACGCAGGTCCCGTCCGACACTGTTGAAATTCGTCACTCACTCGCAGCGTAATTCTGGGGCGCCGTCATCTGTCGTTGAGGTGGGGACTTCTCTGAGGATTGCCGTCACGGCAACGAAAACTGCGGTTCGCCTCCTCTCTCGCCGCTCCCGTCATGGAGGTGTCGGCCGCCTGGGTACAGTCGGCACAGGCTCCGCCCCGTGCGGGGCCTGCATTACGGTGCCAACTGTGATGCCTACGACTATGCCCGCAGTACCAGCAGTGCCGAGGAGGGAAGCCCGAGTGACCCAGGCAGCCGCCCAGTCCAGCGCCTCCGCCTCTGCCGACGTCATCGTCGTCGGGGCCGGCCCGGCCGGATCCTCCGCGGCCTACCACATGGCCACTCTCGGTCTCGACGTCATCCTGCTGGAGAAGCAGGAGCTCGGCCGGGACAAGGTCTGCGGAGACGGCCTGACCCCCTCGGCCGTGCGCGAGCTGGTCTCCATGGGGATGGACACCACCGGCTGGCAGCGCAACCGCGGCCTGCGCGTCATCGGCGGCGGGCACCTCCTCCACTTCCCCTGGCCGGAGCAGGCCTCCTTCCCCTCCTACGGGATGGCTCGCCCCCGCGCCCTGCTCGACCGCGACCTGGCCGAGCATGCCGCCGCGGCCGGAGCCCGCCTGCTCACCGGCGTCACGGTCACCGGCCCCGTCACCTCTCCCACCGGTCGGGTCACCGGCGTTGAGGCCCGCCCCACCAACCGGGTCGCCTACCCCGGCATCGAGGGGCCCACCACCTTCACCGCCCCGCTGGTCGTCGACGCCGGAGGCGTCTCGGCTCGCCTGGCCACCGCTGTCGGGCGCACCAAGAACGAGCGCCGCCCCATGGGCGTGGCCGTGCGCGCCTACTTCCGCTCCCCGCGCGCCAAGGACGCCTGGATGGAGTCCCGCCTCGAGCTGTGGGACGGCACGCCCGGCAAGTCCGACCTCCTGCCCGGCTACGGCTGGATCTGGTCCGTGGGGGAGGGGCTGGTCAACGTCGGGCTCGGCTCGGTCTCCTCGCGCGCCCAGGCCACCGCCATCGACTACCGCGCCGTGTTCAACCGCTGGATGGACAACGTCCCGGCCTCCTGGGGCTTCACCAAGGAGAACCAGGTCGGCGGCCTGGTCAGCGCCGCCCTGCCGATGGCCTTCAACCGCAAGCCGCACTACGCCGACGGCCTCATGCTGCTGGGCGACGCCGGAGGCATGGTCTCGCCCTTCAACGGCGAGGGCATCGCCCAGGCCCTCATGTCCGGCCGCCTGGCCGCCCAGGCCGCCGCCCAGGCATCCGCCCGCACGACCACCTCCGGCCGTGAGCAGGTCCTGGCCCAGTACCCCAAGGCCCTCAGCTCCGAGATGGGCGGCTACTACACGCTCGGCCGTGTCTTCGTCGCCCTCATCGAGCACCCCGAGGTCATGCGCCTGTGCACCCGCTACGGGCTGCCGCGCAAGCGCCTCATGAAGCTCGTCACCAAGCTCTTGTCCGACGGGTGGGAGCGCCGCGGCGGCGACGGAATCGACCACTTCATCCAGCTCCTGACAAGGATGGTGCCGGAAGCATGAACCCCTACGCCTCCCTGCTCATCATGGCCGCGCTGGCCCTCCTGGTGGCCGTCGGCGGTCTGGCCATGAGCGCCATCATCAGCCCCGCCCGGCGCAACCGGGTCAAGGTCGCCAACTACGAGTGCGGCATCGACCCCACCCCCGCCAACACCGAGCACGGGCGCTTCCCCGTCTCCTTCTACCTGGTGGGCATGACCTTCATCATCTTCGACGTCGAGGTGGTCTTCCTCTACCCCTGGGCCACGGCCTTCGGGCGCCTGGGCTTCTTCGGGCTGGGGGCGGCCGTCCTGTTCATCGGCCTCATCACCGTGCCCTACATCCTCGAGTGGCGTCGCGGCGGACTGGACTGGGACTGACGCCGCTCTGACCGGCCAGGACCCAGCCCGACGATCCCAAGGAGTACACAGCAGTGAAGAGCATGAAGAAGCACAACGCCTACATGGCGTCCATCCCGTCCAAGCGGAATGACCCCTACGCCGCCGCTGCCGCCGAGGTGGACAGCCCGGGCTTCCTGCTGACCACCGTCGAGAAGCTCGCGGGCCTGGCCCAGGCCCGCTCCATGTGGCCCGTCACCATGGGCCTGGCCTGCTGCGCCATCGAGATGATGGCCGCCGGCACCCCCCGCTTCGACATGGCCCGCTTCGGCTGGGAGGTCTTCCGCGCCTCCCCGCGCCACGCCGACGTCATGATCGTCTCGGGCCGCGTCTCCCACAAGATGGCCCCCATCGTGCGCAACGTCTACGACTCCATGCCCGAGCCCAAGTGGGTCATCTCCATGGGGGCCTGCGCCTCCTCGGGAGGCATCTTCAACAACTACGCCGTCGTCCAGGGCTGCGACCACATCGTCCCGGTGGACATCTACCTGCCGGGCTGCCCGCCGCGCCCCGAGATGCTCCTCAACGCCATGCTCGAGCTGACCCGCCAGATCGAGAAGAAGCCGCTGTTCAAGCACCGCGAGGAGATCGCCCGCGCCGTCGAGGCCGCCGCGCTGTCGGCCACCCCCACCCATGAGATGAAGGGCCTGCTGGCATGAGTGAGAAGAACACCCCGGCACACGACTCGGGCTCCGAGGCCCTGACCGAGACTCCCGAGGCCCCCGCCGTCCCCGCGGTCGCCGGCACCCCCGTGCGCCCCGAGCTGCGCCTGGAGGTCATCACCGCCCCCACCGGCCAGTTCGGCGCCTCCGACGCAGGCGACACCACCGGCTACGGCGAGCACCGCAGCGTCGTCACCCTCGCCCCCGCCGCCGCGCGCCCCTACGGCGGATGGTTCGACGACGTCGTCGACGCCCTCATCGAGGACCTCCAGGAGGCCGGCATCGACCCGGCCGCCGCCATCGAGAAGGTCGTCATCGAGCACGACGAGCTCACCCTGTTCATCGCCCGCGAGCACCTGCTCGATGTCGCCCGCCCCCTGCGCGACGACCAGGACCTGCGCTTCGAGCTGTGCCTGGGCGTCAGCGGCGTCCACTACCCCGAGCTGGTCGGGCGCGAGCTGCACGCCTGCATCCAGCTCATGAGCCTGACCCACGGCGGGCGTCAGCTGCGCCTGCAGGTCGCCTGCCCTGAGACCGACCCGCACGTGCCCTCCCTCGTCTCGCTCTACCCCGGCAACGACTGGCACGAGCGCGAGACCTGGGACCTCATGGGCATCGTCTTCGACGGCCACCCCCACCTGACCCGCACCGCCATGCCCGACGACTGGGTGGGCCACCCCCAGCGCAAGGACTACCCGCTGGGCGGCATCCCCGTCGAGTACAAGGGCGCCCAGACCCCGCCCGCCGACACCCGGAGGTCCTACCGCTGATGAGCACCGCACGCACCTTCCGCGCCTCCGGGCCCGCCACGGACGAGCTGTCCGCCGGCGCCGAGCAGTTCACCGTCAGCGGCGGAGACTGGGACGACGTCGTCGCCCAGATCGCCGAGCGCGACGAGGCCGACCGCCTGCGCAACGACCGGATCGTCCTCAACATGGGCCCGGTCCACCCCTCCACCCACGGCGTGCTGCGCCTGGTCCTGGAGGCCGACGGCGAGGTCGTCACCGAGGTCCGCGTCGGAACCGGCTACCTGCACACCGGTATCGAGAAGAACATGGAGTACCGCACCTGGGTGCAGGGCGAGACCTTCGTGACCCGCATGGACTACGTGGCCCCCTTCTTCCAGGAGGTCGGCTACGCGCTCGCCGTCGAGAAGCTCCTGGGCATCACCGACGACATCCCGGAGAAGGCCACCGTTACCCGCGTGCTGCTCATGGAGCTCAACCGCATCGCCTCCCACGTCGTGGCCGTGGGCACCGGGGGCAACGAGATGGGCGGCACCACGCTCATGACCATCGCCTTCCGCTGCCGCGAGAACATCCTCAAGGCCTTCGAGATGGTCTCCGGGCTGCGCATGAACCACGCCTACATCCGCCCCGGGGGCCTTGCCCAGGACATCCCCGAGGGCTTCACCGAGTTCGTGCGCTCGGTCATGCCGGACATCAAGAAGGACATCCACGAGCTCGAGCTGCTGCTCCTGGAGAACCCGATCCTCAAGTCCCGCTTCATCGGCGTGGGGGAGATCAGCCTGGCCGGAGGGCTCGCCCTGGGCCTGACCGGGCCCTGCCTGCGCGCGGCCGGCTACCCGCTGGACCTGCGGCGCACCAACCCCTACTGCGGCTACGAGACCTACGACTTCCGGGTCCCCACCTACAGGGTCTCCGACTGCTACAACCGCCTGCGCATCCGCCTGGACGAGGCCTACGAGTCCCTCAAGATCGTCTCCCAGTGCCTGGACCGCCTCGAGGAGATCGCCGCCCGCGGCGACGACCCCTCCAACACCACGATGGTGGCCGACCCGACCATCGCCTGGCCCGCCCGCATGTCCATCGCCACCGACGGCCAGGGCCAGTCCCTGGAGCACGTGCGCGAGATCATGGGCAGCTCCATGGAGTCCCTCATCCACCACTTCAAGCTGGTGACCCAGGGCTTCCGGGTCCCGGCCGGGCAGGTCTACCAGACCGTTGAGCACGCCAAGGGGATCCTGGGCGTCCACGCCGTCTCCGACGGCGGCACCCGCCCCTACCGGGTCCACTTCCGCGACCCCTCCTTCTCCAACCTGCAGTCGCTGGCCATGATGGGGGAGGCGGCATGATCGCCGACCTCGTGCCCACCCTGGCCTCCATCGACCCCGTCCTGGGAGGCGTGGACCGCTGATGAGCACCACCGAGAACGCAGTCAACCCGGCCGTCGAGACCATCGCCACCGTCAGCGCGGTCGGCCCGGTGGGAACCGTCGCGCAAGCCGCCGTGGCCGCCGGCTACAGCTCAGAGGTCGCCCAGGGCCTGCAGGTCGACATCGAGCGGATCATCGCCCGTTACCCGGCGGGCAAGGAGCGCAGCGCCCTCATCCCGATGCTCCACCTCATCCAGTCCGTGGACGGCTACGTCTCCCCGGCCGGCATCGCCCTGTGCGCCGCCCGGCTCGGCCTGGAGCGGGCCGAGGTCAGCGCCGTGGCCACCTTCTACAGCCAGTTCCGCCGTCACCCGGTGGGCACCTACCACGTGGGCGTGTGCACCAACGCCCTGTGCGCCGTCATGGGCGGGGACGAGATCTGGAAGGCGGTCACCGAGCACACCGGCCTGGGCGCCGAGGAGACCAGCGAGGACGGCACCATCAGCCTCGAGCGCGTCGAGTGCAACGCCGCCTGCGACTACGCCCCCGTCGTCATGGTCAACTGGGAGTTCTTCGACAACCAGACCCCCGACTCCGCCGTCGCCATGATTAAGGCCCTCGAGCGCGGCGAGGACGTCGCCCCCACCCGCGGTCCCGAGACCGTCCCCACCTTCCGCGAGAACGAGCGCCTGCTGGCCGGCTTCGAGGACGGCCGCACCGACGAGGGGCGCGGCCCCGGCGAGCCGACCCTGCGCGGCCTGCGCATCGCCCGCGAGCAGGGCTGGACCGCGCCGAAGGAGGAGACCAAGTGAGTGACACCGCCACCTACACCGCGCCGGGGACCCTCACCCCGGTTCTGAGCGACCTGTGGGACCAGGAGCGCTCCTGGACCCTGCAGACCTACCTCGACCACGGCGGCTACGAGGGCCTGAAGAAGGCCAAGACCCTCAGCTGCGAGGAGCTCATCGGCCTCATCAAGGACTCCGGCCTGCGCGGACGCGGCGGCGCCGGCTTCCCCACCGGCCTGAAGTGGTCCTTCCTGCCCCCGGTCGACGGCGGCCCGCGCTACCTCGTGGTCAACGCCGACGAGTCCGAGCCGGGCACCTGCAAGGACATCCCCACGATCATGTCCAACCCGCAGGCGCTCATCGAGGGCATCGCCATCACCTCGCGAGCCATCGGCGGCGACCACGCCTTCGTCTACCTGCGCGGCGAGGTCCCCCACGTCTACCGCCGCCTGCTCAGCGCCGTGCGCGAGGCCACCGAGTCCGGCCTGCTGGACACCGGCTTCGGCCTCGACGGCCAGCAGCGGCTGCGCATCACCGCCCACGCCGGGGCCGGCGCCTACATCTGCGGTGAGGAGACCGCCCTGCTGGACTCCCTGGAGGGCCGCCGCGGCCACCCCCGCCTCAAGCCGCCCTTCCCCGCCGTCGCCGGCCTCTACGCCCGGCCCACGGTGGTCAACAACGTCGAGACCATCGCCTCGGTCCCGGCGATCCTGGCCCGCGGCGCCCAGTGGTACTCCACCATGGGCACCGAGAAGTCCAAGGGCCACGGCATCTTCTCCGTCTCCGGCCACGTGGCCCACCCCGGCCAGTACGAGGCCCCCTTCGGCATCACCATGCGCGAGCTCATCGAGCTCTCCGGCGGCATCCGTCCCGGCCACGAGCTGAAGTTCTGGGTGCCGGGAGGCTCCTCGACGCCGATCTTCGGCCCCGACGAGCTCGACGTCCCCCTGGACTACGAGTCCGTGGCCGAGGCCGGCTCCATGCTGGGCACCCGCGCCCTGCAGGTCTTCGACGAGACCGTCTCCGTGGTGCGCGTGGTCACCCGGTGGACCGAGTTCTACCAGCACGAGTCCTGCGGCAAGTGCACCCCCTGCCGTGAGGGCACCTACTGGATGCGCCAGATCATGCTGCGCCTGGAGGCCGGGCGCGGTCTGCCCGGCGACGTCGAGAAGCTCGAGTCCATCGCCTCCAACATCGCCGGACGCTCCTTCTGCGCCCTGGGTGACGCCTCCGCCACCCCGGTCCTGACCGGCATCAAGCGGTTCCGCGAGGAGTTCGAGGCCGGCTACACCGCCGCCGCCGGCGAGCTCTTCCCCTACGCCGCCTCCTCCGTCTTCGAAAGCGCACGGTGAGCCATGACTGCTGAGACGACCACCAAGAGCTCCGCACCCGCGGCGCCCCCGGCCCCCGAGATGGTCCACATGACCATTGACGGGCTGCCCGTCGAGGTCGAGAAGGGGACCCTCCTCATCCGCGCCGCCGAGCAGGTCGGCGTGCGCATCCCGCGCTTCTGCGACCACCCGCTGCTCGCGCCGTCGGCCAACTGCCGCCAGTGCCTGGTGGAGGTGGCCATGCCGGGGCGCGACGGCGTCGTGCGCCCCATGCCCAAGCCCCAGCCCTCCTGCGCCATGACCGCCATGGAGGGCATGGAGATCTCCACCCAGGCCACCAGCGAGGTCGCCGCCAAGGCTCAGGCCGGCACCATGGAGTTCCTCCTCATCAACCACCCGCTGGACTGCCCGGTGTGCGACAAGGGCGGCGAGTGCCCTCTGCAGAACCAGGCCCTGGAGCTCATGGCCTCCGGCGCCCAGTCCGCCACCCGCTTCACCGACGTCAAGCGCACCTTCCCCAAGCCGCTGCGCCTGACCAGCAACATCCTGCTGGACCGCGACCGGTGCATCCTGTGCCAGCGCTGCGTGCGCTTCGCCGACCAGATCCCCGGTGACCCCTTCATCGCCCTCCAGGGCCGCGGCGGCGGGCACCCCTCCTTCGACATGGACGGCGAGCCCGAGCACGCCGGGGGTCTGTACTCCGAGCAGATCGGGCGCTTCGACGCCCGTGTCCTGGACTTCCACACCGAGGCGCCCCAGGAGGGGCTCGACGCCGACCTCCAGACGATCCGCGGCGTGCCCTCGCTGAGCGCCCTGGGAGACCTGACCGGCCCCGGCGGCGAGCCCGGTGCCTCCGACGGCACCGACTACGGCCCCGACCTCGGTGCCGGCCGCGAGGACCTGGACGCCTCCGGGCGCCCCTTCGCCTCCTACTTCTCGGGCAACATCATCCAGATCTGCCCCGTGGGCGCCCTGACCTCCGCGAAGTACCGCTTCCGGGCCCGCCCCATGGACCTGGTCTCCACCGACTCCGTCACCGAGCACGACGCCTCCGGCTCCGCCATCCGCGTCGACATGCGCCGCGGCGTCGTCCTGCGCCACCTGGCCGGCAACGACCCCGAGGTCAACGAGGAGTGGATCACCGACAAGGACCGCTTCGCCTTCACCTGGTCCTCCCAGCCCGACCGCCTCACCGTGCCGCTCGTGCGCGACGAGGAGACCGGTGAACTCGTCACCACCTCCTGGTCCGACGCCCTGGACGTGGCCGCCCAGGGGCTGGCCCGCGCCGCCGCAGACGGGGGCGTGGGGCTCCTGCCCGGCGGCCGCCTCACCCTGGAGGACGCCTGGGCCTGGTCCCGCTTCGCCCGCACCGCCCTGGGCACCAACGACATCGACCAGCGCGTGCGCAGCCACAGCCAGGAGGAGGACTCCTTCCTGGCCGCCCGCGTGGCCGGCACCGGACTGGGCGCCGTCACCTACCGCCACCTGGAGCGGGCCGGACAGGTCCTGCTCCTGAGCCTGGAGCCCGAGGACGAGTGCGGCTCCCTGTTCCTGCGCCTGCGCAAGGGCGTGCGCGCCGGCGGCGTCAAGGTGGCCACCGTGACCACCTGCCTGAGCGCCGGCAGCCGCAAGCTCTCCGCCCAGGCCATCCTCACCCCGCCCGGTGAGGAGGCCCGCGTCGTCGCCCACCTCAGCCAGACCCACCCCGAGCTCGTCGAGGCCCTGCGGGCCGACGGCGCCACCATCCTCATCGGTGAGCGCGCCGTCCGCGTCCCCGGCCTGCTGAGCGTCGCCGACGCCCTGGCCACCGCCACCGGCGCCCACCTGGCCTGGGTGCCGCGCCGCAGCGGCGAGCGCGGAGGCATCGAGGCGGGCCTGCTGCCCGGCCTCCTGCCCGGCGGTCGCCCCGTGGTCGACCCCGAGGCCCGCGCCCAGGTCGAGCAGGCCTGGAACCTGGGCCCCGAGCACCTCCTGCCCGCGACTCCGGGCCGCGACGCCACCGCCATCCTCTCGGCCCTCCTGGAGGGGAGCCTGGGTGGTGCGGTCGTCGGCGGCATCGACCTGCGCGACTTCCCCGACCCGGGCCTGGCCCGCGCGGCCCTGGCCGCCAGCGGCTTCACCGTCCAGCTCGAGGTGCGCCGCAGCGAGGTCAGCGAGCACGCCGACGTCGTCCTGCCCGTGGCCCCGGCCGTGGAGAAGAACGGCACCTTCGTCAACTGGGAGGGGCGCGTGCGCCCCTTCGGCCAGGCCCACGTCTCGCGCTCGCGCACCGACCGCCAGGTCCTGGGCATGCTCGCCGACGAGATGGGAGTCGACCTGCAGGTCGACGACCTGGTCGTCCTGCACGAGCAGCTCGCCGACCTGGGACTGTGGCGAGGGCAGCGCCCGTCGGTCGCTTTCGGGCCCGCCCCGGCGGTCTGCGCCGGAGCCCCCGTCGCCGCCGACGACGGCGTGGAGGCCCGCCTGACCACTCATAAGCCCATGCTCGACGCCGGGCGCCTCCAGGACGGTGAGCCCTTCCTGGCCGCCACCGCCCTGCGCCCCGTCGCCCGGGTGGGCGCCGACATCGCCCAGCGCCTGTCACTGGCAGCCGGCCAGGAGGTGACCGTGGCGACCGCCGCCGGATCCATCACCCTGCCGGCCGTCGTCGGTGGCGTCAGCGACGGCACCGTGTGGCTGCCCGAGTGCTCGGCGGGCTCCACCGTCCACCAGACCCTGGGCGCCGGGCACGGCTCCCAGGTCACCGTGACCCATGCAGCGGAGGTACTGAGGTGAACCCGATCTACGCGGCTCAGGCCGCTGCCGACGACGCCCTGCCCAACGGGGGCGTGACCGCCGACTTCTCCGCCGAGACCTGGTGGCTGACCCTCATCAAGGCCGGCTTCATCGTCGCCTTCCTCATCGTCAGCGTCATGATGGCGCTGTGGGTGGAGCGGCGCGGCCTGGCCCGCATGCAGACCCGCCTGGGCCCCAACGTCAACGGCCCCCTCGGCCTACTCCAGGCGGTCGCCGACGCCGGCAAGCTCATCATGAAGGAGGACTTCTGGCTCAAGGGGGCCGAGAAAGTCATCTATCTCCTGGCGCCGCTCATCGCCGCCTTCAGCGCCTTCATGGTCTACGCGGTCATCCCCTTCGGGCCGCAGGTGAGCATCTTCGGCCACTCCACGCCTCTGCAGCTGACCGACTTCCCGGTGGCGGTCCTCTACATCCTGGCCATCACCGCCTTCGGCGTCTACGGGATCATCCTGGGCGGCTGGTCCACGCACTCCACCTACCCGCTCTTTGGTGCCGTGCGCAGCGCCGCTCAGGTCATCTCCTACGAGCTGAGCATGAGCCTGTCCATCCTCACGGTCTTCCTGGCCTCGGGGACCATGTCCACCTCCGGGATCGTGACCGCCCAGGAGCGCATCTGGTGGGCCGTGGCGATGGTGCCCAGCTTCATCATCTACGTCATCTCCATGGTCGGTGAGGTCAACCGCCTCCCCTTCGACCTGCCCGAGGCCGAGGGCGAGCTCGTCGCCGGCCACATGGTCGAGTACTCCTCGATGAAGTTCGCCTGGTACTTCCTGGCCGAGTACATCAACATGTTCAACGTCTCGGCCGTGTGCGTCACCCTGTTCCTGGGCGGCTGGCGCTCGGCGATCCTCAGCCTGTTCTGGGAGGGCGCCAACTCCGGCTGGTGGCCGATGCTGTGGTTCGTCGCCAAGGTCTGGGCCGTCATGTTCTTCATGATCTGGACCCGTGGAACTCTGGTGCGCATCCGCTACGACCACTTCATGAAGCTGGGCTGGAAGGTCCTCATCCCGATCTCCCTGGTCTGGTTCGTGCTGGTGGCGGTGGTGCGCGCCTTCCGCACCTTCTCGGGCGCCTCCGTGCAGGCCCTGCTGCTGCCGATGGCCGTCGTGTTCTGCGTCATCATGTTCATCCTCTTCCTCATCCCCGACAAGGAGGAAGAGGAGGAGCTCTACGAGGACTATGAGGGCGACGACGACGAGGATGCGGACGACGAGGACGTCGAGATCCTGGACGCCGAGGACGACCACGTCGCCTTCCTCGAGGGCTTCCCGGTCCCGCCGCCTCCGGGCACGTCCCTGCCGCCCTCACCGCGCGCCCGCCGCGCCGCCCTGGCGGCGCAGGCGACCGACGCGGCCGGTGACTCCGAGACCGGGGCGGCCACCGCCGTCGGCCTCCTGGAGGACACCGATGTCGATGACGACGACGCAGCCGGTTCCGCAGACTCCGCCGCCTCTGCCGAGTCCCCCGACTCAGCAGGTGTGGTCGGCACGGCAGCTCCGGCCGGTACGGACGCAGCCACCGCCCTGCCCACCTTCACTCTTGACCTCAAGGCCGACCCGGCCGGCGGCAAGGACACAGACACGGCCGCTGAGGCACCCCAGGAGGGAAAAGATGACTGATCGCCCCCACCGTTCCCGGGGCTCGCAGCACGATAAGTGGCTGCGTGACGCTCCCTCCGCCCTGGCCCGCGCCTTCGCGCCCGTGGCTGGCTACGGGGTCACCATCTCCTCGATGTTCCGCCCGGTGGTCACCGAGCAGTACCCCTTCGAGCCGCCGCAGGTGATGCCCCGCTACCACGGCCGTCACCAGCTCAACCGCTACGACGACGGCCTGGAGAAGTGCATCGGCTGTGAGCTGTGCGCCTGGGCCTGCCCCGCCGACGCGATCTACGTCGAGGCCGCCTCCAATGAGCCCGGCGCCCAGTACTCGCCCGGCGAGCGCTACGGGCGCGTCTACCAGATCAACTACCTGCGCTGCATCTTCTGCGGCATGTGCATCGAGGCCTGCCCCACCCGGGCCCTGACCATGTCCACCGACTTCGATGAGCTCGTCGGCCCCGGCCGTGAGGGCCTCATCTACGAGAAGGAGGACCTGCTGGCCCCCGTGCCCGAGGGCGCCGTGTCCGCGCCCCACCCCATGGTCGAGGGCACCGAGGACGGCGACTACTACCGTGGGAAGGTCGTCGGCTCCACCCAGGCCCAGATCGACTGGGTGCGGAGCCACCGACCCGAGGACCCCAGCCTGGAGTCCGCCCGCGCCAAGGCCGCCCCCGCCGCCTCCGGCCGGGGCAGCCGCCACACCGTGAAGGGAGCCCTGCGATGAGCACCCTGCTGATGACCGGAGCCCCCGCCGTCGCCCCGACCGCCCTGACTCAGGACGGTCACCTGGGGCTGGGTGAGGCCATCGTCTTCGGCGTCGTCGCCCTGGTCACCGTGGCCTGCGGCATCGGCGTCCTGACCGCCAAGCGCGCCGTGAACGCCGCCATCAACATGATCGGCATCATGATCTCGCTGGCCGTCCTCTACATCGTCAACGAGTCGCCCTTCATGGGCATCACCCAGGTCGTGGTCTACACCGGCGCTGTCATGACCCTCGTCCTGTTCGTCATCATGCTCGTGGGTGTGGGCGGTGACGAGCCGGTGGGCGCCGCCGGTACCGTCATGAGGCGCCCGGTCCTCATCCTCCTGGGACTGGGGCTGGCCGGTGCTCTGACCGCCGTCGTGTGGCGCTCCACCCTGCCGAAGCCGGCCGGTCTCAAGGACGGCGCCAAGGCCGCTCCCGACCTGCTGGCCGTCACGCTCTACCACGACCACGTCGTCACCATGGAGCTGACCGCCATCCTGCTCATCGTCGCCGCCGTCGGCGCCCTGACCCTCACCCACCGCCAGCGCATCCGGGCCCGGCTCAGCCAGCGGGCGGTGGCCGAGGGCAAGATGCAGGACTACGCCGCCAAGGGCGCCCACCCGGGCCAGAAGCCCATGCCCGGCGTCTACGCCTCCACCAACTCCGCCGCCGCCCCGGCCCTGGACGCCCAGGGCGAGGCCGTCGAGGAGTCCGTGCCCCGGGTCCTGCGGGCCCGCGGCCAGGGCCTGGAGCTGTCCGACGTCTCCCCGGAGATGGGACTGGCCCAGCGCTCGGGCACAATCGTCTCCCGCCTGGCCGGGGCCGGCCAGACCGGTCAGGCCGGCGGCCCCCGGGACGCCCGCCGCTCCGGGATGCCCTCCATGCCCGGCGCCGCCGCCCCCACCGTCAAGCAGCCCGTCCTCAGCGATGACGGGGCAGCCGACTCGGCCGCCCCGGAGCAGAAGGAGGAGAAGTGAGTCTCCCCATCACCGTCTACCTCATCCTGGCCGGGGTGCTGTTCACCCTGGGGGCACTCACGGTGCTGCTGCGCCGCAACGCCATCATCGAGCTCATGGGGGTTGAGCTCATGCTCAACTCCGTCAACCTCGTCCTGGTCACCTTCTCCCGGATCCACGGCAACCTCACCGGCCAGGTCTTCGCCTTCTTCGTCATGGTGGTGGCCGCCGCCGAGGTCGTGGTGGGTCTGAGCATCGTCGTATCCATCTTCCGCACCCGCAGGTCCACGTCGGTCGACGACGAGAACCTGCTCAAGAACTGAGGGGAGAGACCACCGACATGCTTCCCGCTCCTGTCACCACCGTCGTGACGCCCCTGACCGAGGCCACCGGCCTGGCCTCCTGGGCCTGGCTGCTCATCGCCGTCCCCGCGGCCTCCGCCGCCTTACTGCTACTGGCCGGCCGCCGCTCCAACGCCTGGGGCCACTGGCTGGGCCTGGCCGCCTCCTTCGCCGCCGCCTGCCTCGGCGTGGGCATCCTCGTGCAGGTCCTGGGCCTGCCCGCTGAGGAACGCGTCATCGGCCTGCCCCTCTACCACTGGTTCTCCGCCGGGAACCTGAGCGTCGACGTCGGCCTGCGCCTGGATCCGCTGTCGCTGACCTTCGTCACGCTGGTCACCTGCGTCGGCTTCCTCATCCACCTGTACTCGGTGGCCTACATGGCCCACGACCGCGACCGGCGCCGCTTCTTCGCCTACCTCAACCTCTTCATCGCCGCGATGCTCACCCTGGTCCTGGGTGACTCATACATCGCGCTCTTCGTCGGCTGGGAGGGCGTGGGGCTGGCCTCCTACCTGCTCATCGGCTTCTGGAACACCGCCGACGCCGACGCCCCCCAGGGCGAGCAGGCCACCAGTCGCGAGAACGCCGCCGCCGCCAAGAAGGCCTTCATCATGAACCGCGTGGGCGACGTCGGCCTCCTGCTGGCCATGATGACGATGGTCGGCCAAGTCGGCTCGGTCTCCTTCGACGCCGTCTCCGCCGCCTCCCTCGACGGCTCGGTGAGCACCGGCTGGCTCACCGCCATCGGCTTCTTCCTGCTCCTGGCGGCCTGTGGTAAGTCCGCCCAGTTCCCCCTCCAGGCATGGCTGGGTGACGCCATGGCCGGCCCCACGCCGGTCTCGGCCCTCATCCACGCCGCCACCATGGTCACCGCGGGCGTCTACCTCATGGTCCGCTCCGCCGCCGTCTTCGAGGGCGCCCCCAGCGCCCAGACGGCCGTGGCCGTCATCGGCGCCATCACCCTGCTGCTGGGGGCCGTCATCGGAAGCGCCAAGGACGACATGAAGAAGGTCCTGGCCGCCTCCACCATGAGCCAGATCGGCTACATGATGCTGGGAGCGGGCCTGGGCCCGGTCGGCTACGCCTTCGCCATCTTCCACCTGCTCACCCACGGCTTCTTCAAGGCCCAGCTCTTCCTGGGGGCCGGCTCGGTCATGCACGCCATGGGCGACCAGGTCAACATGCGCCGCTTCGGCGGCCTGCGCGGCGCCATGACGATCACCTGGATCACCATGGGCATCGGCTGGCTCGCCATCCTGGGGGTACCGCCCTTCTCCGGATTCTGGTCCAAGGACCGCCTCATCGAGGCCGCCTTCGTCGGCGAGGGCGCCAAGCCCTGGATCCTGGGGACCATCGCCCTGCTGGGTGCGGGCCTGACCGCCTTCTACATGTCCCGCCTGTTCTTCATGATCTTCCACGGCAAGCAGCGCTGGACCACTAAGGACGACCTGGAGGGCGAGGTCCACCCCCACGAGTCCGGCTGGCTCATGACCCTGCCCCTGATCGTCCTGTCCGTGTTCTCCGCGGGCCTGGGCGGGCTGCTGACCTACAACAACATGTTCGTCACCTGGCTGGAGCCGGTCACCGGTCACGCCGAGCACGGCGAGCCGGTTCTGCCGGCCACCGTCATCATGGGCGCCACCCTCGTCCTGGTCGTCGTCGGGGTCCTTGTGGCCTGGTGGATGTACGTGCGCCGCCCGGTGCCCGTCGTCCTGCAGCCGGCCAACCCCCTGGTGGAGGCCGCCCGCAAGGACATGTACCAGGACGCCATCAACGAGGCCCTGGCCATGCGCACCGGCCAGGGACTGGTCCTGGCCACCGACGCCGTCGAGCGCTACGTCGTCGACGGCGCCATCGAGGGTGCCGCTGCGGGCACCGGCGCCCTGGGGCGCCTGACCCGCCGCACCGAGTCCGGGTACGTGCGCTCCTACGCCGGCTACATGCTGGCCGGAACGGTCCTCGTACTCATCGCCGTCCTGGCCGCCAGGTTCTGAGAGGACACGACACATGCCGACTCTTCCCGCATCGCTGCCCGTCCTGACCGTCATGGCGGTCACGCCGCTGGCCGGGGCGCTCCTGCTGTGGCTGGTCCCGCCGCTGCGCCGGCTCCACGCCCGCGCCGTGGGCCTCGTGTTCTCCCTGGCGGTCCTCGCCCTGGGCCTGTGGGCGCTGAGCGCCTTCGACCTGGCTCAAGCCAGCACCGTCCAGCTGACCGACACCCACTCCTGGATCCCCGCCATCGGCGCCTCCTGGGCCCTGGGCGTCAACGGCCTGGGCCTGTCCATGGTGCTGCTGGGCGCCTTCGTCACGCCCCTGGTGCTGCTCGCCTCCTGGGGTGAGGTCCCCGCCGACCGGCAGGGCCTGTTCACCGGGCTCGTCCTGACGCTGGAGTTCTTCGTCGTCGTCATCTTCTCGGCCCGGGACCTGCTGCTGTTCTACCTGTGCTTCGAGGCGATGCTCATCCCGGTGTACTTCCTCATCGGCTGCTTCGGCGGGCGGAATCGCCAGCGCGCCGCCCTGAAGTTCCTCCTGTACTCCCTGGCCGGCGGGCTCATCATGCTCATCGGCGTCATCGCCGTCTCCCTGCACTCCGCCAAGAACGGCGTCCCCAGCTTCCTCATCGACTCGGTGGCCGCCGACCTGCACGTGTCCACCTCCGCCGGTCACTGGATCTTCCTGACCTTCTTCATCGCCTTCGCCATCAAGGCACCGCTGGTCCCGGTCCACACCTGGCTGCCCGACACCGCCGAGCAGGCCACCCCGGGCACCTCGGTGCTGCTCATCGGCATCCTCGACAAGATCGGCACCTTCGGGATGATCACCCTGGTCCTGCCGATCTTCCCGGAGGCCTCCCGCTGGGCCGCCCCGGTGATCCTGGTCCTGGCGGTCGTCTCCATCATCTACGGGGGCCTGGCCGCCATCGCCCAGGACAACCTCTACCGCCTCATCTCCTACACCTCCGTGAGCCACTTCGGCTTCATGGTCCTGGGGATCTTCATCGGCAACCAGGTGGCCGCCAACGGCGCCATGGTCTACATGGTGGCCCACGGGCTGTCCATCGCCGGCCTCTACCTGGTCACCGGCTTCATGGCCCGGCGCACCGGGACAGTCGCCATCAGCGAGCTCGGCGGCATCGCCCGGGTCATGCCGCTGGTGGCCGGCACCTTCCTGGTCAGCGGGCTGGCCTCCATCGCCCTGCCGGGCCTGAGCGGGTTCGTGCCCGAGTGGATGGTGCTTACCGGCACCTTCTCGGTCTCGCTGGCCCTGGGCGGTGCGGCCGTCGTCGGCGTCGTCATCGCCGCCGTCTACATGCTGCTGCCCTACCAGCGGGTCTTCACCGGGGCGCCCGCCCCCGAGCGCGTGGGCAGCCCCGACCTCGACGGGCGCGAGCGCCTCGTCGTCGTCCCTATCATCGCCGCGATGCTCGCGCTCGGACTGGCCCCGGGCGTCTTGACGTCCGCCTTCGACGACGTCGCCCGGCAGGTCGCGCTCACGGTCACCAGCTCCTCGCAGGCTGAGGCCTCAGCCCGCGGCGCCGGTGACAGCCCCGATGCCGGCGGTGCGACTGACGCTCCCGCCGCCTCCACCGCTACGGAAGGGAACACCAAGTGAGCCCCTCAGCCACTGCCCCGATCGTCAACTGGGACGCCCTGACGCCGGTCCTCATCATCCTGGGCGCCGGTGTCCTGGGGGTCCTCGTGGAGGCCTTCATCGCTCGTCCCGCCCGTCTGGCCATCCAGTCCACGCTGAGCTTCCTGGCCATCCTGGCCTCCGGGGTCTCCCTGTTCCTGCGCTGGGGCGAGGTCAAGGCCGCCGGGGCCGCCGCCGCGGCCGTGCCCCAGTTCCAGCTCCCCAAGGGCTTCCTGCCGGGCGCCCGCATGTCCGCGGGCCTGACCGAGGACCCCTTCTCCATCGCCGCCCAGGGCATCCTCCTGGTCATCGGGCTGCTGGCCGTCCTGGTGATGGCCGACCGCACCTCGGTCGGAGATGGGGCCTTCGCGGCCCAGGCCGCCGACCGGCCCGGCAGCGCGGAGGAGAGCGAGTCCATCCTGGCCGGGTGGACCACGACCGAGATCTTCCCCCTGACCCTGTTCTCACTGGGCGGCATGATGCTCTTCGGGGCCAGCAGCGACCTCATCACGCTGTTCGTCATCCTGGAGATGATCTCCCTGCCGCTGTACATCCTGGCGGCCACCGCCCGCCACCGCCGGCTCCTCAGCCAGGAGGCGGCGCTGAAGTACTTCGTGCTGGGGGCCTTCGCCTCTGCCTTCCTCCTCATGGGCTCGGCCCTGCTCTACGGGGTGGCCGGCGCCGTCGACTACAAGACCCTGGGCGAGGCCGTGAGCAGCGCGGCGGGGCAGGACTGGCTCATCCTGGCCGGCCTCATGCTGGTGATCGTCGGCCTGCTGTTCAAGGTGGCGGCCGTGCCCTTCCACGCCTGGAGCCCGGACGTCTACCAGGGTGCCCCCACCCCGGTCACCGGGTTCATGGCCGCCGGCGTCAAGGCCGCCGCCTTCCTGGCCCTGGTGCGCTTCTACTACCTGATCGCCGGCGCCATGGGCTGGGACCTGGCCCCCGCCCTGTGGGCCGTGGCAGCACTGACCATGCTCCTGGGCACCGTCGTCGGGGTGGTTCAGCGCGACGTCAAGCGCATGCTCGCCTACTCGGCCATCGCCCACGCCGGCTTCATGCTCATCGGGATCGGGGCCTACTCCAAGGCGGCGATCTCCGCGCTCAGCTTCTACGCCCTGACCTACGGGATCGCCACCGTGGGGGCCTTCGGCATCGTCACCCTGGTGCGCTCCCACCGAGACGGCTCGGTGGGCGGTGAGGACGGCGACCTGGATGCCTTCAAGGGCCTGGGACGCCGCAGCCCCTGGGCGGCCGGTGCCATGACCGTCTTCCTGCTGTCCTTCGCCGGAGTGCCCCTGACGGCCGGCTTCATGGCCAAGTTCCGGCTCTTCGCCACCGGCCTGAGCGGCAACGGGACGCCCTTCGTCATCCTCGCCGTCGTCTGCTCGGCCGTGACCGCCTTCTTCTACATGAGACTCATCGTGCTCATGTTCTTCCATGAGCCCGACGGCGAGCGCTCCGTGGTCGTGGGCAGCCGCGGCCCGATCATCCTTGCGGTCAGCGTTGCGGTGATGGCCACAATCGGGTTGGGCATTTTGCCGCAGACCGCCTTCGACCTGTTCGACCAGACGGCTATGCTCCTTCCGTGATCGGATCACTGCCGCTGAGCGCCCCCGAGCTGGAGTCGCGCATCATCCCCGCCCTCCAGACCATTGAGGACCGCCTCATGGAGGTGGTCACCAGCGCCGACGAGACCATCAATCCGCCGACCTCGCACCTGGCCGAGGCCGGGGGCAAGCGCCTGCGCCCGGTCCTGGCCCTGCTGACCGCCCAGCTCGGCGACCCGGCCCTGGCCACCGGTGAGGAGATCCGCGACGCCGGGGTGGCCGTGGAGCTGACCCACATCGCCACCCTCTATCACGACGACGTCATGGACGAGGCCCCGCTGCGCCGCGGCGCCCCGAGCGCTCAGACCGTGTGGGGCAACTCCGCCGCCATCCTCACCGGCGACGTCCTCGTGGCCCGGGCCTCCCAGCTGGTGGCGGCCCTCGGCCCGGAGGCCGTCATGGCCCACGCCAAGACCTTCGAGCGCCTGTGCATGGGTCAGCTCCACGAGACCCTGCCGCGCCCGTCGGGTAACGATCCGGTGGATCACTACATCCAGGTCCTGGCGGACAAGACTGGCTCCCTCATCGCGGTGTCCGCCCGCTACGGGGCGATGCTCACCGGTGCCGGGACGCGCACCGAGCAGATCGTGGAGGAGTTCGGCGAGCGGATCGGTGTGGCCTTCCAGCTGGCCGACGACGTCATCGACCTCATGAGCGACTCGGCCACCACCGGCAAGACCCCCGGCACCGACCTGCGCGAGGGAGTGGACACCATGCCGGTCCTCCTCCTGCGCAAGGCCTTGGCGGCCGGCGAGCTCGACGCCGCCGGCCAGGCGATCCTCTCGCGCCTGTCCACCGGCGACCTCTCCGACGACGCCTTCCTGTCCGACGTCGTTGTTCGCCTGCGCGAGCACCCCGTCCTGGCCCGTACCCGCGAGATGGCCATGGACTGGGCCGCTCAGGCAGTGGAGGGCCTGGAGGGACTGGAGGAGGCCGTCCTTGACGGAACCCGGCAGCGCCTGGCTCAGGCTGGCATCGAGGGCGAGGCCGCCGCGGCGGCTGAGGCTGATGCCGGTGAGCGGGTGAGGCAGGTGCGTGCGGCCATGGAGGACTTCGCCCGCATCCTCGTGGACCGCGCCGCCTGAGCATCCGACCTGGGAGCTGATGAGGCCTCCCAACTCCCCATGACTTCCCGTGGCGAGTCGAGAAGATACGGGTCGTTTCCCAGCGTGTGAGATGGATCGCAGCGTATAGGGTGTCAGGTACGTGTTCCCAATGCGTTGAAAGGTCCTCGACATGTCGTCCTTGACGCCGCTGCCTCCTGATGCCTGTGCCCGACTGTCCCGACGTGGTGTCCTGGCCCTGCCCGCCCTGGCCGGTGCGGGGGCCGTCCTGTCGGGGTGCGGGGTGCTCAAGAAGGGCGATACCGCCTCCTCTGGGAAGAGCTCGGGTGCCGCGTCCCCACGTGCGGTGGCGACCGCGACTGGTCCCCACGGTGGGGTGGTGCTCAGTACGGAGTATCAAGGTGCTCCGATGACGGTGGAGGTCGGGCCGGTCGCGGTGAAGGGAAAGTACACGGTGGCGAGGTTTCACATCTCTACCGACTCAAAAGAAGATGTGTACCTTTCCCAGGCATTCGCCCAACTGGAAAACGTCGGTACGACTGCTGATGTCCGGATGATGTCACTGGAGCAGAGTCTGGTCTACGTCGAGCTTGGAGGGAACACTGAAGACCTCTCCGGTGCGGTCACAAAAGGTGCCCCGAAGGATGCTTTCCCTGTTTTCGGCGCTCTGAATGATGGAGTACATTCTGTGGAGATGCTGCTTCCCAACATGGGTGTTGTTGTCGGTGTTCCTGTGGTGAAGGAGGCGGAGGTGGATTTCAATGTCGATGACGTGATCGCTAAGGCCAACCTTCAGGGTCCCGACCCTGGTCCTTTCAAGCTCGAGCGGGCGACCGTGTCGATGGATGGGTCGTCGGATACGAAGCAGGATGAGAAGTCGACGACGGTGACGGTGGCCGGGGATGTCACGTTCGCGACAGACTCCGATCAGCTCTCGACTCAGGCTGACAGTGTGTTGGCGACTGTGGTGGAGCAGATCAAGAAGTTTCCCTCTGGTGGAGATCTGACGATCACGGGCCATACCGATGATGTCGCTGATGACGCACACAACCAGGATCTGTCGGAGCGGCGGGCCAAGGCGGTGTCGGAGCGTCTCAAGAAGCTGACGGACTTGTCTGCGTGGAAGGAGTCGGTCTCAGGCAAGGGAGAGTCCTCGCCGCGGGTTCCGAACGACACTGACGAGCGCAGACAGATCAATCGCCGTGTGGAGATTACGCTGACGCCCTCTAAGGCCGCCGAATCCAGTGCGTCACCAAGTGCGAGTGAGGCACCGTCGTCGGCGACCGTGCCTGACCCGGCAGGCCCTGTAGGTAAGGGCCCTGAGGGTGTCGATGTGAAGGTCGGTGGTAAGACCATGCACATGACGATTGACCATGTAGTTAGAGTAGGGGGCTACCTGACTGGAAAGGTAGTTCTCACCTCTAGTGAGGCGGTCAGTATGCCGGTTGCTCCCTTCGCATTGCCGGGGAAGATGATGGAAATGCGCGGCCTGTCTGGAGTGTGGTATGTGAGCAGCTTAACCATCCATCAGTGATGGGTTGAGGTATTTGGAAGCCGACTATGCGTACCCCAATGGGAATCGAGTTCCCTTGGCGAATAACTTTGTGTACAGTCTCGAGCCCGGGACTTCCCAGTCCCTCCCGGTTGTGTGGCCAGATGTCGGCGAGGATAGCATCACGATTGATATGCCGGCAGGTGAATATCTTTATACGAAAGAGCGAGTCGTCGCTCGCCTCACAGACATCCCGGTCGTCAGCGCGTAGTGGCCCGGTCACTTAGAAGGGTGGGGCTTGGTCGATGAGGGGTGCGAGTTGGAGGGTGTGGGCGGCTTTGGGGTAGGGGGTGGTCTCGTAGGATCCGGCTCTCTGGCCGGGTTGGGGGCCGCGGGTCTCGAGGCGGGGGCTGGTGCTGCCGTTGGTGTTGGTGCCGGGGCCGGTGTGGTTGTGGGCCTGGTTGTCGAGTGCTCTGTCAAGGGCTCGGTTGAGGCGGTTGAGGATGTCGGGGTTGATCTGCTTGCTCAGGTCGGTTGGTACGACGGCGCCGGGGACGTGGTGCTGGTGGGGGCCGGTCTTGCGGGGCAGGCGGGTGATGGTGCCGTTGGGGTGGCGCTGGTAGACGGTCTTGTCGGGGGTGTGCCAGGACAGGATCCCGCCGGCCTGGTCTCGGGTGAGGGCCCATCCGGGGGTGTGCTTGAGGCGGTGGTGGGCCTCGCACAGGGTGGCGAGGTTGTCCAGGCTGGTGGTCCCGCCCTGACTCCAGGCGGTGAGGTGGTCGATGTCGCACCGCTCGGCGGGGGTCTGGCAGGTGGGGAAGACACAGGCCCGGTCGCGGGCGCGCACCAGGTCGGCCAGACCGGCCGGGGGACGGTACCTGGTGCGTCCCACGTCGATCACGACTCCGCTTGCTGGGTCGGTGATCAGGCGCCTCCAGGTCCCGCCGGCGGCCAGGGCCCAGGCAGTCAGGGCCGGTACCGCCACACTGCGCGCCCCGATCCGCACCTGAGCAACCCCGCCCGCAGCGGCGGAGCACGAGGCGGCGGCCTTGGAGGCGGGGGTGGCCGGGGCGGGTACAGGCAGACTCCTCCCGCTGGAACCGGGCAGACTCCTCCCGTCAGCGGTGGGCAGGCTCCTGCTGCTGGTGGTGGGCAGACTTCTCCTGCTGTCCCGGGGTGCTGCACCGTTGAGAGGATCGGTCGTGACGGTGGGGTTCTGGTCTGGGGAGGCTCTGCCGGACTTCGGGTGGCGGGGCGCCTCGGAGCACTCACTGCCCCTGGGGTCACCTCTGCCGGTGGGGTCTTCTGGTGGTGCCAGACCAGCCAGGCTGGTCAGGGGGACGGTGACCTGGACGTCGATGTGGATGCTTGCTGGGAGGGGGAGGTGGCCGGTGCCTGAGGGGGTCCACCATGGGCTGGCGGACCCCACCAAGGAGCTCAAGGCCCCCAGAAGCCCTTCCAGGGGCACCCCGTCAGGCAGCAGACGACCCAGGGAGGCAGAACGCCTGGGAGGAGAGAACGAGGCAGGCACTGAACCCAGCTCACTCACACCGCCAAAGTCTCCAGTGCTGCTGCCGAGACCGCCACCACCGCCAGTGCCGCCACTGGTGTCGTCGTCGGGGGCTTGTGTGGGTCTGTGGTAGGCGGCTTGCTGGCTGGTGCGTAGTGTGGACAGGGTCATGGCGGTGATGGCGTCGGCGCGCAGCTGGGCTGGGGTGCGCTGCTCACCGGCTGCCCTGGCGCTGGCGGCGATCGCGTCCAGGGTCGCGTCCAGCAGCAGCGCGTCCATGGTCGGTAGCAGCAGGCGGACCTGGGACATGCCCTCGCCGGCGGGCCTGGGACGCGTCACGCACCGCCGGGAGGCATTGACTCGCACCCGCTCAGCATGCCCGGCGGGGTCGACCTCCATTAGGGCCCGCTCGATGTCGCGTCCTACCTGGGACACGCTGCGCCTGGGCGCCTGGGGCAGGACCCGCTCCTGAACGGCCAGTGCCACCGGGGCCGGCACCCCCTCCAGGCGGCGAGTCACTAAGGACGCCTTGGCTGCGTCCAGCACCCCGCATCGCTCCATGACCTCGGTGGGGTTAAAGCCCATGTCCATCAGAGTGCTGCCGTGGTCCACGATCTGCCCGGCCTGAGTTCGGGACAGCCCCAGGCGGGCCGACAGCAGGCAGGTGGTGTTGAACCTGCGCTCCTCGAACCCCACCACCGGTGAGACCGCACCGTCTGGGCCCCACTGACCGGGGTGGGTCGACAGCTCACCACAGGCGGTCAGGCACGCCGCCGCCAGGGCCTCACCCCAAGACGCCCACGCCGCCAGACGGTGACACGCCGCCGCCAGCTCACCCAGACCCCACGCCCCCAGACCAAGCAGCCCCGTGCCGCCGGCCTCCTCCACGGACACGACCCTGTGTCCCTCAGCGGCAGCCACCAACGTCGCGTCAGCACCCGACTCGCTGGCGAGCAGGGCCGGCGCCGCATCACTATCAGCAGGGCAACCGTCGCCGTCGCTGTCGTCGTCGTGGTCCTGGGTGGTGACCAGCAGGCGGACCAGCAGCCCCTCCACCACACTAGCCAGCTCACCGCCCGCGGCCAGGGACCGCAACAGACCCGCCACATCCTCAACGCAGGCCACGGCCCCCGCCGACACGTCCTGTGCA
This sequence comes from Actinomyces sp. oral taxon 175 str. F0384, assembly GCF_000223355.1. NCBI lineage: Bacteria > Bacillati > Actinomycetota > Actinomycetes > Actinomycetales > Actinomycetaceae > Actinomyces > Actinomyces sp. oral taxon 175. Next base: position 513,208 of record NZ_AFUR01000006.1, on the reverse strand, counting down.
GGCGCGCTCAGCGTCCCGGCCGCACCACCGGCCGGGACACGAGGAAGCACACCGCCTTCGAACATATGTACAGTATAGCCCGATCCTCCGCACCCTGCACGCTGAGGCAGCCACCCAGAATCACCGGCACAGCAACGAAAACCCCGGGGCGTCGACCTTCTTGGCTTCAGGCATAAGGAGGTGGAGTGGGGCCGGCTCTTGCCTCACGTCCCGAACTCACCCACCTGAACCGGCCAACCGGTTTGGGTGGGCTGGTCCGGGAAGTCCAGTCCGGGTGTGCTAGTTCAGGGACACAGGTTCGGAAAGGCCAGGTGCGGGGACATGGGTACAGGAGGGCCGGGTGCGCGGATACAGGTTCGGAAGGGTCGGGTGCGGGTGAGCAGGTGCGGGCAGGCCAGTTCAAGGATGCAGGTTCGAGGCGCTCGGCTCGGGCGATCCGGTTCAGGACGTTCGGTCCGAGTGGGCCGGCTCAGGCCGACCCGACCCCACCTACCCGAACCCGCTCACCCAACCCCACCCCCTCCCCGACGTGACGCGGCTCAAAGCCGCGTTGTTGCCCACACCCTGGGGGAGCCCCTGCCTTCCTCCATAGACTGTGGCGCGGTACCCCGCCGTCGTCGCCCCGGACCGGAGCAACCGGTTCTCCCGGCAGCGGGAACGCGGGTGCCACGTCCACGTCCCCTGAAACAGGAACGAAGAACAGTGAACGCACGTCCTCTCAATGTCGCCGTCATCGGAGCAGGCCCCGCAGGCATCTACGCCTCGGACATCCTCTCGAAGTCGGGCATGGAGGTCTGTATCGACCTGTTCGAGCGGCTTCCTGCGCCCTACGGGCTGGTGCGCTACGGCGTCGCCCCCGACCACCCGCGCATTAAGCAGATCATCGTGGCCCTCTACAAGATCCTCCAGCGCGGGGACATTCGGCTCATCGGCAACGTCGAGGTCGGCCGTGACATCTCGGTGGCCGAGCTCCAGGAGCACTATGACGCCATCATCTTCTCCACTGGAGCCGACACTGACGCCCCCCTCGACATTCCCGGCGTCGACGCCCCCGAGTGCTACGGCGGCGCCGACTTCGTCTCGTGGTACGACGGTCATCCCGACCACCCGCGTACCTGGGACCTGAGTGCCAAGGAGGTCGCCGTCATCGGCGTCGGCAACGTCGCGCTGGACATCGCCCGCGTCCTGGCCAAGCACGCCGACGACCTCATGACCACCGAGATCCCCGCGAACGTGGCCGCCACGCTCCAGCAGTCCCCGGTCACCGACGTGCATGTCTTCGGTCGCCGCGGTCCGGCTCAGGTGAAGTTCACCCCGCTGGAGCTGCGCGAGCTCGGCAAGCAGGCCGACGTCGACGTCCTCGTCGACGAGGAGGACTTCGAGTACGACGAGGGCTCGCAGGCGGCCCTGGCCTCCTCCAACCAGCAGCGCCAGGTCGTCAAGGCCCTTGAGGGGTACGCGATGCAGGAGCCGGAGGACCTCACCGCCTCCCACCGCATCCACATCCACCTCTTCTCGGCGCCCCACGAGGTCCTCACCGACGACGACGGCCACGTCGTCGGCCTGCGCACCGAGCGCACCCGCCTGACCGGCGACGGCAACGTCACCGGCACCGGCGAGTACCGCGACTGGCCCGTCCAGGCCGTCTACCGCGCCGTCGGATACGCCTCCAGCGCCATCGAGGGCCTGCCCTTCGACGCCGAGCGGCACGTCGTCCCCAACGAGGGCGGCCGCGTCCTCGGCGAGGACGGCAAGCCCCTGACCGGCCTGTACGCCACCGGCTGGATCCGCCGCGGCCCCGTGGGCCTCATCGGTTCCACCAAGTCCGACGCGCAGGAGACCATCACCAACCTCGTGGCCGACGCCAACGCCGGCCTGCTGCACGCCGAGACCAGCGACGAGGCCCAGGTCGGTCACGACGCCATCATCGCCCTGCTGGAGTCCCGCGGCATCCCCTTCACCAACTGGGAGGGCTGGGAGCTTCTGGACGCCTACGAGCGCGAGCTCGGTGAGGGCTACGGTGAGGTCGTCGTCACCGGAGGGGCCTCCAAGCCGCGCGAGCGCGTCAAGGTCGTCTCCCGCGATGCCATGACCGCGATCTCCCGCTCCACCGAGGTTCCCGAGGACCTCATCGGCCAGCCCGAGACGGGTCGCGTCCCCGAGCGCGTCGCCCACCGCCTGGCCGACTGAGCCGAGCACGGTCTACGGCTCAAGCCCAGCCGACATCGCATGACCCGTCCGGCACCGGTCCCCGCGGCCGATGCCGGACGGGCATCGTCACCGACACGGAGAGGAAGAAGCCCGATGAGAACCCGCCGCATCCGCTTCGCCAGCGGAACCAACCGCTGGGCGCGTGACCTCTACCTGCGTGCCTTCCCCGAGGATGAGCGCATTCCCTGGGCGCTCATCCACGTGCTCAGCCTGCGCCGCGGCGTCGACCTCGTCGCCTGGTGGGACCAGCCCGTCGGACCGACCCGTGCGGCCCGCCCGGATCCTGTCGCCCTGACCTGGACCGTGCGTCGCCCCGGCTCCCGCCTGCTCTTCCTCTTCTACCTCGCCGTCGACGACGCCGCACGCGGCCGCGGGGTGGGCACCCGTCTCCTGGCCGAGCTCGAGCGCCGTCACCCCGGCTGCACCATCGTCCTGGACATCGAGCCCGTCATCGCCGAGGCCGACAACGCCGAGCAGCGACGCCGTCGGTTCTCCTTCTACGAGCGCTCCGGCTTCCGCGACACCGGGTACGCGGTCCAGGACTCGACGGGGGAGTACTGGACCCTCGCGCGTGAGGCGCCGGGAACCACCTTCGACCCCGACGACTTCCGCGACACCCTGAGCTGCCTGGACTGCGGCCTCATCACCGCGCGAGTGGTCCGGCGCGACTGAGCCGTGCGGAGCCGCCCCGTTATTCCTCGATCCGTCAATGGCTGCACGTGCCGATGGCATAGGTCAGACACAGGTTCATCCCATAGTCTCCACCCATGACAAGGACTCACCACTACAACGGTCTCAAGACCGCCGTCCTTCTGGGCGGCATGTGGAGCCTGCTTCTCCTGCTCGGCTACGTGCTGGCCCGGGGGACCGGCTCCGCCATCTGGCTGGTCATCGCTCCGGTCATCGGCCTGGTGCAGACCGCCCTCGGCTTCTGGAACTCCGACAAGATCGCGGTGCGCTCCATGGGCGCCATCGAGGTCACCGAGGCCCAGCAGCCCCAGATGTACGCCATCGTGCGTGAGCTCTCCGCCGCTGCCGGCCAGCCCATGCCGCGCCTCTACGTGGCCCCCACGATGAGCCCCAACGCATTCGCCACCGGCCGCAGTCCCTCGCACGCCGCCGTGTGCTGCACGCAGGGCATCCTCCAGCTCCTCAACGAGCGCGAGCTGCGCGGCGTCCTGGGCCACGAGCTCTCCCACGTCTACAACCGCGACATCCTCACCTCCTCGGTGGCCGCGGGCATCGCCGGCGTCATCTCCTCCATGGTCACCATGGCCATGTGGTTCGGCGGCGGCAACCGGCGCGACCGGGACGGCGGCAACATCATCGCCGTCCTGCTGCTGGCCCTCCTGGCGCCCCTGGCTGCCGCCATCACCCAGTTCGCCATCTCCCGCACCCGCGAGTACGACGCCGACCACGACGGCGCCGAGCTCACCCAGGACCCGCTCGCCCTGGCCAGCGCGCTCAGCAAGCTCGAGTCCGGAATCTCACGCGTGCCCATGGGGCAGGACCCACGCCTCGAACCGGTCTCCTCCATGATGATCGCCAACCCCTTCGGGAGCCTACGCAACCTCTTCGCCACCCACCCGCCCATGGACAAGCGCATCGCCCGCCTCGAGCAGATGGCCGGGTACTGACAGTGCCACTGACCGTCGTCGGCGGGCTACCGGCAGTCGGCAAGACCGCCGTGTGCCGGGAGGTCCTGCGCCTGCGGGCCGAGGCGCGGCCGCGGAGTCGACCACCGACCTGGTTGCGCATCGACTCCATCGAGCAGGCTCTGCGGGACAGCGGTGAGATGCTCCCCGGCATGCCCGCGGGCGCCGGATACTACGTGGCTGCCGCTGTGGCCCGGGACGTCCTGGACTCGGGCGGGGACGTCCTGGTCGAGTGCGTCAACCCGCTGCCCCTCACCCGCCGCCTGTGGGAGGAGACAGCCTCAGACCTGGGCGCCCGGTTTCTCGCCGTCGAGCTCATCTGCTCCGATGAGGCCGAGCATCGGCGCCGCGCCCAGCAGCGGGTGAGCGACATCAAGGGACTCGAGCTGCCGGGGTGGCAGGAGATCACGCACCGTGATTACGTCCCTTGGCCCGAGGCCGACCTCCGCCTCGACACCGCCCGGCTCACCGTCACCGAGGCCGCCCGGGCCATCGTCGACCTCGGCCTCGCGGATGGAACCCGATGACGGTGGACAGGGGAGTGGACACTCCACCTCCCACTGGAACCGACGACGACATCACCCCACGCATCAGGGCCGCCGTCGACGCCGGCGAATTGCGCGGTGTGACGACCGGACCGGTCGAGCGGCTGGGGACCGGTGAGAGCTACACCGCCTGGCGAGTCGGCTCCGGGGAGCAGTCCCGGGTCCTGCGCCTTCCACGACGCCCGCCCCATGACCTGCCCCGCTCCATGCAGGCCGAGTTCGAGGTTCTCAGACGCGTCCCGCCCGAGCTGGGACCCAGTGCCGTCGCCCTGGAGTCCGGCAGCGACAACCCGCTTGGCACCCCCTACATGGTGACCACCCACGTCCCCGGTCGGGCCCTGCGCACCGCCGACTGGAACCCGCGGTTCGCCACCGCCCTCGCCCACCAGATCGCCCGCCTGCACGAGGCCCTCGCCACCGCTACCGCCCCCGCGCCGTCGGCCGCCTTCGTGCCGAGCGCCGACGAACAGGGGGAGGAGCTGGTGACCTGGTGGGGAGAGCATCATCCGCAGACCCTCACCGACCCCCGCGTCCGCCCGCTCCTGCCTGCCTGGCGCCGTGAGCTCGACCGCCTCGCCCCGGCCTTCGAGGCGGTCCCCACCCACCGACTCATCCACGGCGACGCCGTCGCCCCCAATGTCATCCTCGGCCCCGATGGCCTGCCGCGACTCATCGACTTCGAGTGGTCCGGGCCCGGCGACACCGCCAAGGACCTGGCCCTCATCGGGGGCCGGGTGACCGGCGGGCCCTGGTACCTGCCCATGACGCCCGACGACGTCACCGCCTTCGTCACTGAATATTCGCGGTACTCGCGGCGCTCGCGGCTTGCGCAGGACACGGGTGCCGCCGACCTGCAACGGCTGCTGGAACGCCGCGAGGCCTACGAGCTCCTCGACCGCCTGGGCAACCTCCTGTACTGCCTCAGCCGCCCCGGCGAGGCCCGCTACGGCAGATGGGCCGACGATCTCGCCCGCAGCCTGACCGCCCGACTCGGTGGCTGAGCCGCCCGCATCACGGCAGTGTCGGGCTAGCCCCACCACGGCCCCGCCAGGTGGCAGGATTGGGCGCGATTCCGGCCCTGAGGAGGATATGAGGCATGAACAGATCAGCATGGGCCGCGCGCTACCGCCAGCTCGGCAGGGACGCCGCCTTCCTCCTCCTCAGCGGGCCACTGAGCCTGCTCGCCTTCTGCGTCATCGTGCCGCTGACCGCCCTCGGTGTGGTCACCACCATCATCTGGGTCGGGCTGCTGGTGCTCATCATCGACCTGAGCATCGCCGGGGGCTTCGCCAACATCGCCCGCCTCTCCATGGCGCGCGTGGACGGACGCGAGCCGGTGCCCGGCGGATACCTCGAGCCCGACCCGGGAGCCTCCGTGCATCGTCGGCTCTTCCGGAGCCTGCGCGACCCCCAGCGCTGGATGGACCTGCTGTGGGCCGTCATCTACTTCCCGGTCTCCCTCATCACCTGGGTCATCAGCGTCGTGTGGCTGGCCCTGGCCGTGGCAGGTCTCCTGGCCCCCATTGCCGACATCACCCTCGACCTGGTCCTCGATCCGGCCGTGGGGCAGCGTCAGGGACTGGCTCATCTTCTGGGCCTGCAGCCGGAGCTGTTCTGGGACATCGCTTTCAACCTCACCTGCGGCATCGTCTTCTCCCTGACCGCCCCCGCCGTCCTGCGGGGCCTGGCCGCCATGCAGACGGGTCTCATCCGCGCCATGCTCTCCTGGCGCAGCGAGGTCAGTCGCCTCCAGACCTCCCGGGCCGCCGTCCAGCGCGCCGAGGCCGACACCCGCCGCCGCCTGGAGCGCGACATCCACGACGGCCCCCAGCAGCGCCTTGTGCGGCTGCGCATGGACCTGGCCCGTGCCCATCGGCAGGCCGAGAAGGACCCGGCGGCCGCGTCGGCCATCATCCAGGGCGCCATGGAGCAGACCCAGCAGACTCTCGACGAGCTGCGCCAGCTCTCCCGCGGCATCGCCCCACCTGTCCTCATCGACCGTGGCCTGGCGGCCGCCATCACCGAGGCCGCCACCCGCTCCTCCGTCCCCGTCACCGTGAGCACCGAGCTGCCCGACCTGCCCGACCACGTCTCCCAGGCCGCCTACTTCGTGGTCAGTGAGGCGCTGGCCAACCTCAACAAGCACTCCGGGGCCACGGCCGCCGGCGTCGATGCCCGTATCGTTGACGGCGCCCTGCTCGTGAGGATCAGTGACAACGGCATCGGAGGGGCCTCGACCGCCAAAGGACATGGCCTGGCCGGCCTGGTCGAGCGCCTCAACGGGGTCGACGGTAGGCTCCTCATCACGTCCCCGACCGGCGGACCGACCACACTGGAGGCAAGAATCCCGTGCGCGTTCTGATCGCTGATGACTCCGTCCTCCTGCGCGAGGGACTGGCACTCATCCTGGCCGACGGCGGCCACGAGGTCGTCGGGGGAGTGGGGGACGGTGAGGCCCTCGTGAGCGAGGCCCTGCGGCTGCGGCCCGACGTCGTCGTCGCCGACATCCGCATGCCGCCCTCCCACACCGACGAGGGCCTGCGGGCCACCACCCGCATCCGTGCCCAGTGGCCGGGGGCACCCATCCTGCTGCTGAGCCAGTACGTCGTCGCCGGCTACCTGCCCGAGCTCCTGGCCGACGGCGGCGGCGCCCTGGGCTACCTCCTCAAGGACCGGGTCGGCGACATCGACGCCTTCCTCGGCGCGGTCGAGCGGGTGGCGCGCGGCGAGCTCGTCCTGGACCCCGACGTCGTCTCCCAGGTCCTCCAGCGAGGCCGGCGCGATGACCCGCTCACCGAGCTCACGCCCCGCGAGCGGGAGGTCCTGGCCCTCATGGCCGAGGGCCACACCAACGCCGGCATCGCCAAGATCATGGTGGTCACCGAGGGGGCGGTGGAGAAGCACACCCAGCGGATCTTTGCCAAGCTCGGCCTGCTGCCCGACGCCGCCGTCCATCGCCGCGTCAAGGCCGTCCTGACACTGCTGTCGGCCTAGTCGCCGGGGGCGAGCACCGCTCAGCGGTAGTTGACGAACTGGAGGGCGGCGTCGACGTCGAGGTTCTTCAGCAGGGCGATCACCGTCTGGAGGTCGTCGCGGGACTTGGAGGTCACGCGCACCTCATCGCCCTGGATCGTGGCCTTGACGCTCTTGGGGCCCTCGTCACGGATCGCCTTGGTGATCTTCTTGGCCACCTCCTGGGTGAGTCCCTCACGCAGCGGGCAGGCCAGACGGTAGATCTTGCCCGAGGGGCGCGGCTCCTTGTCCCCCAGGTCCAGGGCCTTGAGGGAGACGCCGCGGCGGAAGAGCTTGGACTCCAGGACGTCCAGGATCGCCAGGACCCGTTCGGCCGTGTTGGCCTCCAGGGTGATGGTGTCGCCCGACAGGCTCACGGAGGCGTCAACGCCGCGGAAGTCGTAGCGCTGGGAGATCTCCTTGGCGCACTGGTTGACGGCGTTGTCCACCTCCTGACGGTCGAGACGGGAGACGACGTCGAAGGAGGAGTCGTTGGCCATGGCGGCAGTCCTTTCCGGGGTGGGGACTTCAGTCGCCCCGAGTCTAGGTGGGTTGTTCTGTGAGGAGGGTCCTACGGGGGCGATTGGCGTTTCGCGCCGCTGCCTTGCTATTCTTCCACGGCGCCAAGCGATGGCCGAGAGGTCGGAGCGCGGAGCCAAGGCGGGTTGCCCGAGCGGCCAATGGGAGCTGACTGTAAATCAGCCGCGTAATGCTACGGGGGTTCGAATCCCTCACCCGCCACGGCGATCACTCGTGATCGCACCTCGCCATCCGGTGAGGGCCGCAGTGAGCGAAGCCACGGCGGAACGAATTGCCAGAGCGATTCGAATCTGCCTAGGATTCGGCTCGTTGCCCCGATAGCTCAGTCGGCAGAGCGTCTCCATGGTAAGGAGAAGGTCAAGGGTTCGATTCCCTTTCGGGGCTCTCACAGCGGGGGCCACTGGCCCCCATTGTGTTCCTATGGCGAGGTAGCTCAGCTGGTTAGAGCGCACGACTCATAATCGTGAGGTCGAGGGTTCGAGTCCCTCCCCCGCTACGCAAGCTTTCGAGTACAGCGTTCCGTCGCATGCTCGAGGATCGACACGAGGAGACAAACGTGGCCAGCAAGTCCGCCGACGTTCGCCCCAAGATCACTCTGGCCTGCTCGGAGTGCAAGGAGCGCAACTACATCACCAAGAAGAACCGTCGGAACACCCCCGACCGTCTCAGCATCGCCAAGTTCTGTGCTCGCTGCGGCAAGCACACCGAGCACCGCGAGACCCGCTGAGCATCGCACAGCGATCCCGGTCGCGGCCGGGTAGCGAGCCCCGTCGACATGACGTCGGCGGGGCTTCGTCGTCTCCGCGAAGCGGGTGCCTAGCATCGTGAGGGTGAACGGTCTCAGCTCCTGTGACGACGCCGTCGAGCGGCTCGCAGCAGTCCTGAGTGGGGTGCTCGCAACCGGCTCCTCCGGACTGTCCGACCGCGAGGCTCACCGCCAGGCCCGGCGGGGAGCGACGGCGATCCTCCCCGCTGTGCAGGCCCTGCACCGGCTCCAAAGCCGGCTGCGGGACTGCCGGGGAGAGGCCGCCTGGGAGGGCCTGGTGCACCGCCGTTGCCGGATGAGTGCGAGCCCCACGGGTGGCGGGGTCGCCCCGGGGCCGGCCGCGGCCGATGGAGTCTCGATCCGGCAGGTCGAGCGCGCCGGGTGGGAGCTCATCCAGGCGACGGTCGAGGTGCCGGTGGAGGGGCGGTACTGGCGGGTGACCCATGATCTCGCCCGCCGGACGTCGCCGCCCGGGCCGGACGCCGTCGAAAACGGTGCACTCCCGGCCCCGGGGGCCGGATTTGATACGCCGGCGGGCTGCGTGTTCTACCGGCTCACTGACTCCGCTGTGGTCTCCTGGGCACAGGCCAGCGGAGACCGGAACCCCATCCATCTCCTGCCCGGAAGGGCGGCTGAGGCGGGTCTGTCGGCCGGCTCCGGCGAGGTCGTCGCTCACGGCTTGCTCCTCGGAGCGATCAGTCTCGCCCTGGTCCAGCCTTCGCCTTCACGGCAGGTCGGCCTCGTATTCATTGGTTCTGCTGATGTCCCGGCCCCCGAGTGCGGCGCGGAGGAGTCGTGGGCGATGCTCGCCGTCGATCCTGTCGGCGGAGACATCACTCAGGGCAGGCGTCCCGTCCTGCGCCGCCAGTGATTCCATCCGTCCCGTCAACGCCACCCGGAGACGGTGCGGAATCCAGGTTGTCTCCCTATCGGTACATGAAGGAATAGTGATCGCTTACTGGAGGGAATTCTGACGGAGATTCATTACTTCCTTGAAGGAAGTGACGCGAGGACGTGAAAATGAATTATGACCCCCGGCCAATCATCGGTAGGTGGGGATGATGGCGTAACAAAGGTGGGTATTTGGGATGTCAAACTGATGTATGTCAGGTGACATGAAGTCAGTGCCTGAATTGTTTTCCTGCACAGAAGTGGATCTCCGAGATCCGCTCAGTATCAACGAAAAGTGGAGGGGTTGCCTGTGTTTCCGAGGTTGCCTGATGTTGTGGGTCACTGCGGTGGAGTGCTGAGTCTCCGACCGAGTGTGATAAAAAAGAAGTGGAGCCGTGCTTGTATGAAAGCCAAAGTCGATCAACAAGTTCGTGCTCGAGGGTTCGCGACCTGCCACAGGTCGGTGCTGAGAGGAGTCGATCAAGGTGATTACCGCAGAGCGGACGATGGTGGAACCGACGGCCTGCGTCGAGGATGTCGAGATGACGTGGACTCAGAGCGATCAGGAAGCCGTTGAGGCCACCTACGGCCAAGAACTGGCCGGGGCTGCGGGATCTCCCGAGGACGGTCTGGAGTCGGCCGGTGGCTGCGGCCAGAGCGACTCCTTGGAGCAGAAGGGCTTCCGTCGGCTCGACGAGATCGAGATGGATGCCTGGCGCTCCTTCCTGGCGGCCTCCACCTCCGTCACCGCCCGTCTCAATCGTGAGCTCGAGGCCGGGTGCGGCATCTCCATGCACGAGTACGAGATCCTGGTGCGCCTGTCCGAGGCTCCTGAGCAGACTCTGCGCATGTCCACTCTCGCCGAGCACGTCTCGCACTCCCGCTCACGGCTGACCCACACGGTCCGACGCCTGGAGAACGTGGGGTACGTCGAGCGCAGCTCCTGTGACTCCGACCGTCGCGGCGTCAACTGCACGCTGACGCCGCAGGGCCTCAGCTTCCTGCGAGAGGCGGCTCCGGTGCACCTCGACGGCGTACGCCGCCATGTCGTCGACCGTCTCAGTCGTGAGCAGCAGGTCGCCCTGGCCGAGCTCATGAGGGTCATCGCCCAGGCCCCGGACTCCTCCTGTGGGCTCTCGGCGGCCTCGGCCTCCTGAGGCTCCTGCGCGATCAGTGGGCGTCGTCAGCCGGTCTTGTCATCGGTGGCGGCGCCCACAAGTCTGTCCAGACCACGTCCAGGTTCGCCAGAAGGCGGCGCAGCAACGGCAGGGAGATGCCGACGACTCCGTGAGGGTCGCCGTCAATCCCCTCGATGAAGGCGCCGCCCAGGCCGTCAATGGTGAAGGCTCCGGCGCACGACAGCGGTTCCCCGCTGGCGACGTAAGCCTCGATCTCAGCCTGGGACGGGGAGCCGAAGCGGATGGTGGCCGAGCTGACCCCCTCGGCGATGGCGCCGTCGGCGGTGCGCACCAGGAAGTGCCCCGTGTGCAGGGTGCCGGTGCTCCCGCTCATCATCCGCCAGCGCTCATGGGCATCGGCGGCGTCGATGGGCTTTCCGACGACCTGGCCGGAGATCTCCAGCATGGAGTCGCAGCCCACGACCACCTCGGCCTCCTGCGGGTCGGTGGACGCCATGACGTCGAGGGCCTTGGCCCGAGCCAGGGCCTGGACCTGCTCGGCGGCGGTCGGGGCCGCTAGCCCGGCCTCGCGGCGCCGTCGGATCAGCTCGTCGAGCACGGCCTCCTCGTCGACGTCGGAGACCCGCACCAACGGCTCGACCCCTGCGGCTCGCAGGGTGGCCAGTCGGCCGGATGACTTCGAAGCCAGGAGAATCACGTCGCCAGACTATACGGGCCGGTAGTCTCGGATCATGATCTCAGGCGGAAGCCCCTTCTCGCGTCTCGACACCGTTCCCGTCACCGGATCCACCCAGGACGACCTGCGCGCGGCCCTCACGGGACCTGAGCGGGCGTCCTGGCCGCACCTGTCGGCACTGCGAGCACTCGCTCAGACCGCCGGAAGAGGGAGGTCCGGGCGCGCCTGGGTCACCCCCGACGACGGAGGGGCCCTCCTGGTCTCCGTGGTGCTCAGGCCCCTCGTCCCCGCCCGGTGCCTGGGCTGGCTGCCGCTGCTGGGCGGCCTGGCCGTCCGGGACGCTCTGGCCCCCCTCGTCGAGGACCTGCCCTGGCGTGTGGGGACCAAATGGCCCAACGACGTCGTCGCCCTTCCCGATGACCCGGCGGCCGTGCCCGCAGTGCCCGGCTGGGCCGGCACACGCAAGATCGCCGGCGTCCTCAGTGAGCTCATCATGCCGGAAGCCGCCGCAGGGGGTGCCGCCCGCGTCCTCGCTCCAGGCACGGTTCCTGCCGACCGCGATGAGGCGCCCATGGTCATCCTCGGAATCGGCGTCAACATCGGGCAGGCGGCTGAGGAGCTGCCGGTGCCCTGGGCCGGCTCCCTGCGCACGCTGGGCGCGGTCGGTACGGGGAGCGGACCCGATCCGGAAGACGCCGTGGAGATCGTTCTTACGGCGATCGGCCACCACCTGGCCCGGCTCGTCGGGCAGTGGGAGGAGGTTGGCGGGAATGTCGACGCATCAGGCGGCGCTCTCGGGCACCGGCTGCGCGAGGCGCTGACCACTCTGGGGAAGCAGGTCAGTGTCCAGGCTCCTGACGGTGAGCTCGGTGGGCTGGCTGTTGATGTCACCCCCGCCCTCGTGCTGCGCACCCAGGCCGGTGACACCGAGGTTCGTGCCGGCGATGTGACCCTCGTGCGAATGGAGGGCTGAGAGGGTCGTGAGAATCATGAACTCGTTGCTGGTGAATGCGTTCTGTCGCCCTATGGGCATGAGCGTGTGATCTGCGCTACTGTGGCAGGGTGACATTAGACAGCCAAGCGAGCGAGGGGCTCGCACCGGACTCCCGCGGGGGTGTCCCTCAGCAGATGGCTCACCAGGGTGTGCATCGTGTCGAGGGTGAGGCCGCTGCTGAGGTGGACCCCGCGGAGAGAACCACCTTGGTGGGACACGAGAGCCTGCTGCTGGGGGCGCCCCCCAGCCTCACCCTGGCCGAGCTGGCTCAGCGGGCTGGAACCAGTATGGAGGTGGCGCAGAAGTTCTGGCGCGCCATGGGCTTCGCCGATGTCCAGCCCGATGAGGTCCGCTTCACTGACCAGGATGTTGCCGCACTTCAAGACACCGTGGCGCTGCTGGATGAGACCAGTGACTCCTCCCTGGCGGCGGCCAGCGCGCTCGAGCTCCTCAGAGCCCAGTCCTACACCATGGACCGCCTGGTCCTGTGGGAGCTGGAGACCTTCGTCACGGACCTCAGTGAGCGTCTCGGGCTGGATGACACTGCCGCACGGCTGGTGGCCCTCGACCGCATCGACGGCCTCGTGGAGCTCCTGTCGCGCCAGCTGACCTACGTGTGGCGCCGTCACATGGCCTCCATCCTGGGGCGCACCGATGCGGAGGTGGCGACCCGGGGCAGGGAGGACACCGGCCCCGACCTCTACCCGCTCATCCGCTCCCTGGGCTTCGTTGACATCGTCTCGTTCACCCAGCGCGCTCAGGGCATGAGCAAGGCCGCCCTGACCCACATGCTCGAGGACTTCGAGAACACGGCCCGGGACGTCATCACCTCGCGGGGCGCGCGGGTGGTCAAGACGATCGGGGACGCCGTCATGTACATCTCCGACGACCTGCTGATCGCCGCCGACGTCGTCACCGCCTTAGTCGAAGAGCTCCAGAAGGGGCCGGATGCGATCCGGGTGCGGGCCAGCCTCGTCGAGGGGCGGGTCATCTCCCGCTCCGGCGACGTCTTCGGTCCCACCGTCAACCTGGCTTCCCGGCTCGTGGACGCGGCCGAGCCCGGCGGCATCCGCCTGGACGAGTGCACCGCCATGGCCATTCTCCGCTCGCCCGAGGCGGGGCGGTACCGGGTGGGGCAGTGCCATGAGGTCGTGGCCAAGGGGCTGGGGCAGATCGTGCCCTGGTCGCTGGAGCGGACCTCGCCGACCCGCCCCTGAGTCGAACTCCTCGTTCCGTTACCATCTCGTGATTTTCTGTCCCTTCGGCTCGTGAAGGGGCTGGTCGATCCTGGGGTTTTCCGCGGTATCCTCGCCGAAACGTGGTCTGGCTGCAGGAGGCTCGGGGAGCCGATGCCTCGGAGGTGGTCACGTCTTGATATCTTCTCCACCTCTGAGACGATGGCGGAGGGGTGCGTCGTCACCTAACATCGCGGATGTGACAACTGTTCTGCTCGTCGAAGACGATCCTGCCATCTCCGAGCCCCTCGCCCGCGCCTTCGGACGCGAGGGCTATGAGGTCCTGACCCACGGCACCGGTAAAGGCGCCCTCGAGGAGGTCTCGGCCGCCGACATCATCGTCCTGGACCTGGGACTGCCGGACATCGACGGCCTGGACGTGGCCCGTCAGGTGCGGGCCCAGGGGCTGACGATCCCGATCCTCATGCTCACCGCCCGCAGTGAGGACTCCGACCTCGTCGTCGGTCTGGACGCCGGGGCTGATGACTACGTCACCAAGCCCTTCCGCCTGGCCGAGCTGCTGGCTCGCGTGCGGGCACAGGTCCGCCGCGCCTCGGGGGAGGCCACTGAGGACGAGCTGAGCGTCGGGGAGATCCGGGTCGACGTCGCCGCTCACCGGGCCTTCGTCGGCTCGCGCGAGCTGCAGCTGACGACCCGGGAGTTCGAGCTGCTCCGGGTCCTGGTGCGCGCCGGCGGCAAGGTCGCCTCCGGTGAGGACATCCTCAAGGAGGTCTGGGGTGAGGACCCCACCGGGAGTCCCCAGACCCTCCAGATGCACGTGACCTGGCTGCGTCGCAAGCTCGGTGACGATGAGGAGCGGCCTGCGCTTCTGCTGGCCCAGGAGGATGGTTACCTCCTGACCGCCGGCTGAGTCGCTGACCGGGAGGGCTTCCCGAGAGGAGTGCTGGGTTCCCAAGGCGCCTCGATGAGCTGATCGGGGCTGAAGGAGGGCTTGCCATGCGTCGTTACGCCATGACGATGACGATGTCGGCGGTGTCGGTGGCCGTCCTCCTGTTGGGACTGCCGCTGGGGGGCGCCTGGATCGCCAGCGCGTTGCGCTCCGCCGGAAGCGGCGACCGGGTCGTCATCATCGGCACGGTCATCCTCACGGTTCTGGTGCTCACCGGTACCGCGCTCACGGCGGCCTCCGTGGTGGCCTCCCGGGTGTCCAGGCGCATCTCGGCCCCGCTCATCTACCTGGCCGCCGAGGCCGAGCAGCTCGGCAGCGGCCAGGTCCGCCCGAGGCTGCGCTCCTCGGGGATCGAGGAGATCGACCTGGTCCAGGCCGAGCTGGTGCGTTCGGCCGAGCGCGTGGCCGGACGCATCGCCGCTGAGCGGCAGTTCGCCTCCGATGCCTCCCACCAGCTGCGCACACCGCTGACCAGCCTGTCGCTGCGCCTGGAGGAGATCGAGCTGCTCGCCGGTGAGGAGGAGGTGCGTGCCGAGGCCCACGCCTGCCTGGAGCAGGTCGAGAGGCTCACCGGCGTCGTCGAGGACCTGCTCAAGGTCTCGCGCCGCTCCGGAGGCGGGACCACGGAGGCGCTTCACCTCAAGGACATCTTCGCTCAGCAGCGCGAGGAGTGGGAGCCGGCCTTCGAGCAGGCCGGGCGCACCATCACCTTCTCCGACGAGATCAGCCACCCGGTCCTGGCCACGCCCGGGTCCCTGGCCCAAGTGCTGGCCACCGTCATCGAGAACTCCCTGCGCTACGGGGCCGGGACGACCTCGGTGAGTGTGCGCGGGGCCAACGGCGGTCACGCGGTCTTCATCGACATCGCCGACGAGGGCGAGGGCGTGGCTGAGGACATCGCACCGCACGTCTTCGAGCGGCACGTCTCCGGCTACGGCTCCACCGGCGTTGGGCTGGCCCTGGCCAAGGACCTCATCGAGGCCGACGGCGGCCGCATCGAGCTGTCCCAGCGCAGCCCGGCCGTCTTCTCCATCCTGCTCAACGCCGTCCCCAAGTCCCTGGACCCCAACAACGTACTGCCGCAGGGCGCGCTGGTCTCGGTGGGCCGGCGTCGTCGCTTCTGAGCCGCCGCTGAACCCTCGCGCGACGGCGAGGTGAGGGCAGTGGCGTCAGGAGTTCTGGCGGCGGGACTTGATGACCTTTGAGATGGCGGAGGCGAGCATCGGCGCCACCGAGATGAAGACGATGACGAGGATCATCGTGTCGATGTTCTCCCGGATCCACTCGAAGGATCCCAGGAAGTAGCCCAGCCAGGTGATGCCGAAGGCCCAGAAGGTGGCGCCCAGGATGTTGAAGGTGATGAAGTGGCGGTAGCGCATCTTGCCGACGCCGGCGATGACGGGCGTGAAGGTACGCACGATCGGCACGAACTGGGCCAGGGTGACGGCCTTGCCGCCGTGACGCTCGAAGAACTCCGAGGTGCGCTCCACGTACTCCTGCTTGAACAGACGGGAGTCGGGCTTGTTGAAGATCGCCGGCCCCGCCTTGCGGCCGATGAGGTAGCCGGTCTGGTTGCCGGCGACGGCCGCGAGCCACACGAGGGGGGCCGCCACCCAGATGTGTACGCCGACGGCGCCGGTGCCCACGAACATCCCCAGCGTGAAGAGCAAGGAGTCGCCCGGCAGGAAGAAGCCGATGAGCAGGCCGGTCTCGGCGAAGATGACGAGCATGACGCCGAGGATGGCCCAGGGGCCGAACCACTTGACGATGGTCGTGATGAGGTTGGCGGCGTCGAGCCACTCGGGGCCGAGCATCGGTGCGCGGACGGAGGGGAGGGCTGTGGGCAGGTTCAGCGCCGGTGCGAAGGCGTTCAGGGCAGTCACCGTGCAAGGCTAAACGCTGCCCCGCCGGCCATGCCGTGAGAGCGATCCCCTCCAGGCTGTGGCATCGGGCACCCCGAAGGGTGCGGCCAACCGGGTCGGTCCTCTCGGGCGTCAGGGACGAACCGAGATGGGAACGGCCGGGGACTCAGTGCCGCTGTCGGGCCGTCCCTGGGGGCCGGTGCTATCGGTGTCGTCGTCGCCGGGGGAGCGGTCCTTGTGCCCGGTGAAGACGATGTAGTGGTAGAAGACGAAGCGGAATGCTGTCCCCAGGCTGAAACCGACGACGTAGGCAGCGACATTGTCCGCCAGCGGGGAGGTCAGCCCCAGGACGTGATGGGTGAACAGCAGGCAGAACTGTGTGATGGCGATACCGCCCAGGTTGGCCAGGACGAACAGCGTGGCCTCGCGGGCGACGTTCTTCTGGGTCCGGCCCCGGTAGGTCCAGTAGCGGTTCGCGATCCACGAGAAGACGGTCGCCGTCGAGGAGGCCAGCAGCTGGGCGGAGTTGGGGTGACCGGAGAGGACACCGGTGGGGCCGTGCTGGAGCAGGTTGAACAGGCCGACGTCGATCACGTAGGCCGCAGCGCCCACCATGCCGAACTGCATGAACTCCTTGACGAGGGCGATGAGCCTCTGGGTCAAGGAGTTGCCGGAGGAGCGCGTCATGGCGGGCATCCTATGCCGATCACAGTCAGGTCACGCAAACCGGGGCCGCTCACGGCACCCAGTGAACACTGACGCTGCCCAGGTCCCACACCCACGAGACCCACAGCAGCTGGCCGGCGATGCCCGCCGCCAGCAGGGCCAGCCGCCGGCGGGTGGTGCCGGCCGCCACGGCCAGCGCCCAGCCCGCTGGGGCCAGGGGCAGCAGGAGGCGCAGCACCGACGTCGTCGGATCGAAGAAGACCAGGAGGTAGAGCAGGTAGCCCAGGCACCAGAACCAGACCGCGGGCCCCAGGGCCCGCAGGCTCGGGGCGCTCAGCAGCAGGCCCACCGCGACCAGCACAACGGCCAGCAGGGCCGGACCCAGGTGCGGGCCCACCCAGTCGCCCAGGCGGATCGCCCACTGCACGACGGGCGCCAGGTCCGCCCCACGCCAGGAGGTCTCAGTGGCCGTGTAGGCGTCCTGGCGGCCCGTGACCAGCCAGGCGATGACCGGCCAGCTCAGGGCCGCCGAGCAGGTGAGCAGGGCCAGCACCAGCAGTCGCAGGCGTGCGCCCGGCGCCTGCGGGGCGTGGCCGGGCACCAGACGCGCGAACCAGGTGGGCGGGACCCAGCCGCGGGCGCAGGCCACCTCCCAGGCCCACCACAGCCCCAGCGCCGCCCCCAGCGGGACACCGATGGGGCGGGCGAAGCAGGCCGCCAGCGCCAGGGGAATCGCCGTCAGTGACCGCCCGCGGCTCGCCAGCCACAGCGTCAGACCCACCAGCACCAGCCCCAGGGACTCGGCGTAGGGGACCTGG
Organism: Actinomyces sp. oral taxon 175 str. F0384; assembly: GCF_000223355.1. NCBI lineage: Bacteria > Bacillati > Actinomycetota > Actinomycetes > Actinomycetales > Actinomycetaceae > Actinomyces > Actinomyces sp. oral taxon 175. The sequence continues at coordinate 495,288 of NZ_AFUR01000006.1, read as the reverse complement.
AGGGCCGCGGCGCACGGCGAGGACCAGACCAGGGCCACCGCCCACAGGGAGGCCCGCCTGCCCGCCACCGGTGAGAGCCAGCGGTCCATGACGACCGCCGCCGCCGCCGAGGCCAGGACCGATACGAGGGCGGCGCGCACGTAGAAGGACCAGCCGGTCCAGCCCAGCAGGGAGGCCGCGGCGCTCAGCAGCGGCATGAAGGCCCAGGTGTTCTGAACCACCCGTCCGTCGCCGCCCACGGGCAGCCGCTCCGGGTAGCCCTCCTCGACGATCCGGTTGTACCAGCCCGAGTCCCAGAAGCGCAGGTGCTCCTCCCAGGACGGTGCGGCCCCGGCCCACGGGGTGGCGGGCGTGTCCTGGGCGCCCAGCCGCAGGATGAGGAGGGACACAGCGCTCGCTGCGGCCCAGACCGCCAGGACCTGGAGCCAGTGGTGCGGCCCCGAGGCGGCGCCGTGCGTCGAAGATGAGGGCGGGGCATGCCGGGCGCTGGAGGACGCGGAGGACTCTGAGACGGGTGGGGTCACGGCCCCCACCCTACGGTCTGGACCCGTGCGCGGTGAGGATGAGCGACATGCGGGTAGCCTTGGGGTGTGAGCGCACCCATCGTTGCCGTGATCGGAGGCGGGCAGCTGGCCCGCATGATGCAGGAGGAGGCCAGTGCTCTGGGGATTCACCTCAGGGCGCTGGTGGAGGCCGCGGACGGGTCCACCGGACAGGTGACCCCGGACGCCCCCGTCGGAGCCGCCGACGACGAGGCTGCCGTACGCGCCGTCGTCACCGGGGACGGTAGTGACGGGCCCGCAGGTGGGCCGGCCTCGGTCCTCACCTTCGAGCACGAGCACCAGGACTCGGCCCTTCTGGAGAGGCTCCAGGCCGAGGGGGTCAGTGTCCAGCCCACCCCGCAGGCCCTGACTCTGGCCCGCGACAAGCTCGCCATGCGGCGGATGATGAGTGAGGCCGGGCTCCCGCAGCCCGCCTGGGCGGAGGTCGGCGGGCCGCAGCAGGAGAGCGCCGAGCAGATGGTCGATGCCATCGATGCCTTCGCCGCCGAGCACGGCTGGCCCGTGGTCCTCAAGACGCCGCGTGGAGGCTATGACGGCCACGGGGTGCTGCTGGTGCGCAGCGCCGAGTCCCTGCGCCAGGGCGAGGCGGCCGACTGGATCGCCTCGGTGGCGCGCGCCCGAGCGGGCCAGGGCGACGGCCGCGGGGCCGGAGGGGGAGGCAGCCTCGGAGGTGCGGCGGTGACCAGTCTCCTGGTGGAGCAGGCGATCCCCTTCACTCGCGAGCTCGCTGTCCTGCTGGCCCGCACCCCCAGCGGGCAGGTCGCGGTGTGGCCGGTGACCCAGACGGTCCAGGAGGACGGCATGTGCGCCGAGGTCCTGGCGCCGGCGCCCGGTCTCGACTCGGCCGCCGTCGAGGAGGCCGAGCTCATCGGCCGCACGATCGCTGAGCGCGCCGGGGTGACCGGGGTGCTCGCCGTTGAGCTCTTCGCCGTGGAGACCTTCGGGGAGCCCACGCGCCTGTACGTCAACGAGCTGGCGATGCGTCCCCACAACTCCGGGCACTGGACCCAGGACGGGTCTGTCACCAGCCAGTTCGCCCAGCACCTGCGGGCGGTTCTCGACCTGCCGCTGGGTGCCACGGAGGCCACGGCGCCCACCACCGTCATGGTCAACCTCATTGGCGGCCGTCGCGAGCCGGGACCCGACGCCCTGGCCCGGGCCATGGCTGCGCACCCCGAGGCCCGTATCCACCTCTACGGCAAGCAGTGGCGAGCGGGCCGCAAGCTCGGGCACGTCACCATGACTGTCGGTCCGGACCAGGAGGTCGCCGACGTCGTCGAGCAGGCGCGCGGGGCCGTTGCCATCCTGCGCGGGGACGCCTGAGCCGGACGCATCCAGACCGCAGCACGCAGGACACGACAGGGAGGACATTTCATGAGTGAGCTCAGCGCAACGACGACGGGCACGCAGGACGCGGGGCGGCCGGTGGTCGGCATCGTCATGGGGTCGGACTCGGACTGGCCGGTCATGGGGGCCGCCGCCGAGGTCCTCGACGAGTTCAAGGTGGCCTACGAGGCCGACGTCGTCTCCGCCCACCGCATGCCCACCGAGATGATCGACTACGGGCGCGCCGCTGCTGAGCGGGGGCTGCGCGTCATCATCGCAGGCGCCGGGGGAGCGGCTCACCTGCCCGGGATGCTGGCGGCCGTCACCGAGCTGCCGGTGATCGGGGTGCCGGTGCCGCTGAAGTACCTCGACGGCATGGACTCCCTGTTGTCCATCGTGCAGATGCCCGCTGGGGTCCCGGTGGCCACCGTCTCCATCGGCGGGGCCCGTAATGCCGGGTTGCTGGCGGTGCGTATCCTCGCCTCCGGCCAGGGGCCGGAGGCCGCCCGCCTGGGCGCCGCCATGCGGGCCTTCCAGGCAGACCTCAGCGAGGTCGCCCATGCCAAGGGCGCCGCCCTGCGCGAGCGGCTGCAGGATTGACGATCAACCGTTTGCGGGACGAGTGCGAAGGTCGCTGGCTGTGTCAGGAGCCGGCCGTGAAGGCCTCTTGCCAGAACTCATCGGCGTCCCAGTCGGCTTTCATTCCCAGGGCATTCAGTGGGATGCGTTGATATTCGCCTAAAAGAGAGTGCAGCCTCAGGGCCCACGTCGAGTGCGGGCTGATGGTGAACAAGATCGACTGAAGAGAGACGAGAACGGGGTAGAGTCTCTTTCGTTCTAGAGCTCTTGGATTGCCGGTATCAAAGGTGCTGCGATCGGTGAGCCAGCGGACGGTCGGGCTTCTGGAGATCGCTGGATATACGCCGAGGAACCTGTTCCAGAGACGTCCGTGGTGGGCGCAGATGTTGCGCACCCTCACGTAGGTCTTGAGCCAGGACTGCAGTACCTGGTCAGGGAGGTTGAGCTCTCTTGCAATTTTCTTGCGATACCTGAGGGTCAGGTTGGCGTAAAGGTGATGAAGCTCGCCGGCGGTGAGCAGCTCGATGACCAGCCAAGACGGTGGTGTCTCTGGAGACGAGTAGGTGGCGAGGTAGTGCGAGAGGGCATCAGGGTAGTGGAGGTGATCCGCCTGTTCGCCGCGATCTGAAGGAGTGCGCTGTCGTTCGCGTTCTGTCAGGGCTTCGATGCGTTCAATCGTTGTGGAGTATCCTTTTCGGCTTTGATAGTTGGAGGCGTTGTGGTACCAGAAGGCTCCGCCTTCGCCGTGTATTGACATTGTGTTGGACACTGCGGCGCGCACCGTGACCTCGACGCGTTCAAGGGCGTCCATTGTCATGAGGCGCAGCTGGCGATCGAACACGTAGATATAGAGGATGTCGTCGAAGGTGGTGCCCGACTTGAAGGAGTGGGTGGTTCGGTCGGCTTGGAAGGGGATTGTGTAGGGAGAGAGCCGATAGTATCCGATGTGTCGGAGGTATCTGGCGGCGCGATTCCGGTCCGTGATGATGAGTCCGCGTTCAATGTAGCGCTCAATGAGCTCGTTCTCGTCGAGTGCTGGTTTATCGTAACGTTGACCTGGAGGATTCATCCTCCAATGGTAAGGTGTTGGCGTGTAAAAACCCCCCGATTTGGGCGTGCTCTGGCGAGCGAGAGGCCTGGGGGGTGTTGTGGTGTCAGTGTACACCGGTGTGCGGGGTGTTGGGTGAGGAATGTGCTGACGCGTGGATCTCGCGTTCGTTTCTGTTCGTTTCTGAGCGAGCGTGGGTAGACTGGGGGCATGAGCATTCTCGTTGCTGGAGGCGCCGGCTACATCGGCGCGCACGTGGTCCGACTTCTCCTCGAGCGCGGGGAGGAGGTCGTCGTCGTCGATGACCTGTCCTACGGGACGCCGGAGCGAGTCAAGGGGGCCTCCCTCGTCGAGCTCGACGTCGCCAGCGGCCAGGCCCCACAGACCCTCGCCGAGGTCATGGACTCGCACGGCGTCACCGCCGTCATCCACTTCGCCGCTCGCAAGCAGGTGGGCGAGTCCGTCGAGCGCCCCGCCTGGTACTACCAGCAGAACGTCGGCGGCCTGGCCAACATGCTGCTGGCCATGGAGACCGCCGGCGTCAAGCAGATGATCTTCTCCTCCTCGGCCGCCGTCTACGGCATGCCTCCGGTGGAGGTCGTTCCCGAGGACATCGACTGCCGTCCCATCAACCCCTACGGAGAGACCAAGCTCATCGGGGAGTGGATGATGGCCGACGCCGAGAAGGCCTGGGGACTGCGCTGGGCCGGCCTGCGCTACTTCAACGTCGCCGGAGCCGGCTGGGACGACCTGGGCGACATGGCCACCCTCAACCTCATCCCCATGGTCCTCGACCGCCTCGCCAAGGGCGAGACCCCCAAGATCTTCGGAACCGACTACCCCACCCCCGACGGCACCTGCGTGCGCGACTACATCCACGTCAAGGACCTGGCGGTCGCCCACATCGCCGCCCTGGACTACCTGGCCGGCGGCCAGGAGATGGCCGAGCACGTCTTCAACGTCGGCACCGGCCAGGGCGCCTCGGTGCGGGAGGTCGTCTCCAAGGTCATCGCCTCCACGGGCCTGGACCTGGAGCCCGAGGAGCTCGCCCGCCGCGCCGGCGACCCGCCCCAGCTCATCGGCAACGCCACCCGCATCGGCGAGGTCCTGGGATGGAGGGCCGAGCACGACCTGGACGACATCGTCGCCTCCTCCTACACCTCCTGGCAGGCCGACCCCAACCGGCCCCACTTCGGCTGAGCGGTCCCAACACCACGGCGTGCGGGCCGGTTCCCCCTCTCCCGGGGAACCGGCCCGCACGTGTTCGTCTTCGGTGACTGAGCGTCAGGACTGGTTGAAGTCCGCCGCCGTCAGCTTCCCGTCGCGCAGCTTGGAGAAGAAGTCCGGTGCGGTCGTGTCCCGCAGCAGCACCGTTTCGCCGATGTCGGCGTCCTCAGGGGAGTAGGCGGGATCCTCAATGGGCGGGGCCCCGGTCAGGCCGCCATTGGAGGCGGAGCGGAAGGCCAGCACCATCTGGGCGATGCTCATGGTGCCGGCGCTGCGATCCACCGTGAGCGCGTTCGTACCGGCGTCGACCAGCGCGTCCTGCCGGGAGAAGGAGAAGGCGGTGGACGGCGCTGCCGCCTTGGAGACCACTGCGGAGATGACGGCGCGCTGGCGCTGACCGCGACCCACGTCACCTGTCGGGTCCGACTTTCGCATCCGGGAGTAGGCCAGCGCCTTCGTCCCGTCCACCGTCTGACACGTGCCCTGAGAGGTGTCCCAGACCAGGCCGGAGTCCTCATCGGCGACGTCGTAGTCCAGGCAGACGTTGACCCCGCCGACGGCGTCGACCATCTGGGACACCCCGGTCATGCCGACCTCCACATAGTGGTCCACGGTCAGCCCGGAGAGCTTCTCCACGGTCTGGACCAGCAGCTTGGGGCCGCCGAAGGAGTAGGCGGCGTTGATCTTGTTCTCCCCGTACTCGGGGATGTCCACGAAGGTGTCGCGAGGCAGGGAGGTCAGGCTCGTCTGTCCGTTCTCCGCCTTGTGCAGCAGCATGACGGAGTCGGCGCGCGCCCCCTCGGTCTCGTCCTGGACAGCACCTCCGCGCGCGTCCGAGCCCACGATGAGCCAGGTCTCGCCCGGAGTGTCCGCCGCCCCGGACAATGCGTCGACGCGATGGAGCTGGGAGGAGACGTCGTTCCACAGCCAGGCGACCCGCGCTGCGATGAGAGCCAGGACGACAACGATGACGACGACCGTCCAGCCCACGATCCGGCGCCACCTGGGACGGGTGCGCTGCGGCCGCTGCGGACGCTGGGGCGTGAGTGAGGGTCCACCTGCAGCGGGCTCCTGCGGCGACTGCCGGCCCGCGGAGCCCACGGGGTAGGTTCCGCGCCGCACGGGTAAGGCCTGCGTGCGCTCCGGCCCGGCTGTGCCGCTGCCTCCGTCGGTGTCCGCTTTCAGGGGGATCGCACTCGACCCGGTCCGGGCGTGGCTGCCCCGTTGAGACGGGGCGGAGGGGCGACGGGGCTGGACCGACGGCGGCTGCTGCCCCTCTCGCGCGGAGGCGGGCTGAGCCGAGGCCGGCTGGTCGCCGTCCTGACGGCCCAGGACCGAGTGTCGCTGGGGGCGGCGGGCGGCGGTTGATGACGGGCGGCGCGGGGCGCCACCGGCAACGTCAGTGGGCTGGGCGACTGCCTCGCCGCCGGACGCCTCCCCGCGCTCGCGGCTGCGCTGGTTGACAGCATCGATGGGACGCTGCCTGCGTTGAGGCCTGCCTCCGCTGGAGCCGGGGGTGATCGAGGGCGGTAGTGAGTCGTCTGTCGGAGTCACACCACTGATTCTGCCTCAGGCGGGGCAGGCAGAGGTGGTCGGCTTCGCGGCGGGTTGCTGCTGGGGGGTGCTCGCCTTGGGCGCCTGGGTGGACGGAGCCGGCGTCGGGGTGGGCTGGGAGGGCTCGGAGGACTCCGAGGACTCGTCAGTGTTCTCCGAGGCGGAGCCGTCCGCGGTGGCGCTCGAGTCCGACGAGGCGGGTGCCGAGGTGTCGGAGGGGATGGGCTTGTCGTCCTCGAGGGCCTTCCAGACCTTCTTGGCGCCCTCGGCGGGGACCACCTGGTTCGGGTTGTCTGCGGGCTGGTTCGGCATGGTGACGAAGTTGATCTTGTCGACGCCCACGCCCTGGATGGAGTAAGCCAGGCCCGACAGGTTGCCGATCTGACCGATGCGCTCGGACGTGGTGAGGGTTTCCAGGGTGGAGGTCAGGAAGCCGGACTGCGTCAGGAGGCTGGAGGACAGCGCCTTGGAGGCCATGGCTCGCATGAGGTTCTGCTGACGGGTGATACGGGAGAGATCCGAGCCGTCGCTCACCCCGTGCCGGACGCGGGCGTACTGCAGGGCGTTCTCGCCGTTCAGCTTCTGGCAGCCCTCATCGAGCTTGAAACCGGTGTACTCGGAGTCGTCAATGGCCTCATCGACCTGTACGTGGACGCCGCCGAGGGAGTCGACCACCTTGGACAGGCCTGAGAAGTCGACGACGACGAAGTCGTCGATACGCACGTGCGTCAGCTTCTCCACGGTCTTGAGGGTGCAGGCGGCTCCGGAGGCAACGGCCTTCTTGTCGTCGCTGCTGCTGCCGGCTCCGTTGGCGAAGGCGGAGTTGAACGGTGCGTCCTCGCTGGCGTCGGTCTTCCCGCCGTCGAGGGTCGTGCACTCGGGGATGTCGACCAGGGTGTCGCGGGGGATGGACACGGCGTCGACGCGCGTGCGATCAGCCGAGATGTGCATGACCAGCGCCGTGTCGGAGCGGGCCACGGAGACCTCGTCGTCGCCCTGCGAGCCGTCGACGTTGTTGTTCCCCGCGCGCGAGTCGGTGCCCAGGATCAGGAGGTTGACGGCTCGGCCCTCGTAGCTGTCCGGCGGCTTCGTGCCGGGCCGGTCCTCCTCGGTCAGAAGGCTGTCGATGTTGAACCAGGCGATCCGCGACTGGATGTTGTGCCACGCGAAGCCCGCGGCGGAGACGACGAAGATCGTCACCGCGAGCAGGCTGAGTCCCACTCGCCGGGCCAGGCGGCGTCCGAGTTCCTTGGAGGAGTGTCGCGCATTCGGCTTACTGAACTGAGGCACGGAAGCGATCATAGGGAACGAGACTGCTAAACCATATGGGTCTGCCTACACCTGTTACATGAGATTTACCCAATGCTGGGTGAAGCCCCTCACACGGGTAACAGGGCTAGGCTCTGTCCGTGACCAGTGTTGCCAAACCCACGCCGACCAGTGCCTCGGCCGCTCCCGTCAGTGCTCCGGATCAGGTAGGGGAGCGCTCGGAGGGTCGGGCCCTCGCACCCGATGAGCAGAGCGTGCGAGTGGTGACGGTCGCCTTCAACCCGGGTGAGGAGCTGGAGCGCTTCCTGGCCTCCTTGGCCACGGCGACGGCGCGCAGGCTCGTCGTCGTCATCGCGGACAACGGCACCGAGCACGACGTCGTCACTGCTGCTGCTCAGCGGCACGGGGCGCGCGTCGTCGGGGACGGCACCAACCTCGGTTACGGGGCGGGCGCCAACCTGGCGGCCGCGGATCTGGAGGAGGACTGGATCGTGGTGGCCAACCCCGATCTCGTCTGGAGGCCCGGGAGCCTCGACGTCCTCATTGATGCGGGCCTGGCCAACCCGGCGGCCGGCTGCCTGGGGCCCCTTCTGCTCAACCCCGACGGCACCGTCTACCCCTCCGGACGCGCCCTGCCCTCCTTGGTCAAGGGTGCCGGGCACGCCGTCCTGGGCCGGATGTGGCCGGCCAACCCCTTCTCCGCCGCCTATCACACCGCCGATCAGGGCGGCTCGGGCGGATCGCGGACGGTGGGCTGGCTCTCGGGGGCCTGCCTACTGCTGCCCGCCGCCGCCTGGAGGCGCCTGGAGGGCTTCGACGACGACTACTTCATGTTCTTCGAGGACGTGGACCTAGGGGAGCGGGTCGGACGGGCCGGCTGGCTCAACGTGCAAGTGTCGGACTCCGTCGTCGTCCACGAGCAGGGGGCCAGCTGGAAGACCCGCCCCGAGAAGATGATCCGGGCGCACCACGCCTCCGCCCGCCACTACCTCAACGGCGTCTACAACGCCCCGTGGCAGGCGCCGGTGCGCTGGCTGCTCAGCGGCGGGCTGCGCCTGCGCGAGGAGCTCGAGGTCCGCGCCTCCCGGCACTGAGGGGGAGTGCCCGCTGCTCTCCGGGAGCCTCGGGGTCAGTCGTCGGTCTCAGCGGTGAGCCGCGCGCCGGCAGGGGGCTCGGGGGCGTTGTCCAGGGCGATGCGGCGAGCCAGGTGAGTGATCTGCCGCTCCCTGGCGCTGTTGCGCCTGAAGGAGGAGAGGATCTGCGCCAGGAAGGCGATGACCAGGGCGTAGAGCAGGAAGTCAGTGCCTCGCCCGACTCCCATCCGGTGCGCGATCGAGCTCATCACCCAGGGGAAGGTGATGTTGAAGACGGCGAAGGCCACGAAGGCCAGGGTGACCAGTCTACGGGCGGCCATGTGGCGGGCCCCGCCGGGGGTGCGCAGCATCATCCAGCCGACGGCGATCACGGCCAGGATCAGGGCGGCCTGGATGTAGAACTGGTGGTTCGTGATCGGCGTGACCCGGGTGGCGAACTGATGAATCATGGGCTGTGCCTTCCGTGCGGGCTCAGGAGAAGAGCAGGTCGACCAGGATGTTGACCGAGTTCCACAGGGACTGGCCCTTGGCGCGGGAGTAGTCGGTATAGACGATGTGCACCGGGAACTCGCGCCAGGGCATGCCGGTGGCGCCGATCTGGCGAATGATCTCGCTGGCGTGCGCCATCCGGTTCTGCCTGAGGTCGAGCTGCGCCAGGACGTCGCGGCGGAGCACCCGCAGGCCGTTGTGGGCGTCGGTCAGGCGCATGCCGGAGGTGTGCGAGCTGACGGCCGCCGCCGTGCGCAGGACGATCCGCTTGAGCCACCCCACCGGGGAGGGGCCCTCGAGGAAGCGCGAGCCGAGGACGACGGCGAGATTCTCGGCTCGCGCCGCGGCCACCATGGCGGCGGCGTCCGCGGTGGAGTGCTGGCCGTCGGCATCGAAGGTGACGACGTAGTCGGCATTGGTCTTCTCCAGCACGTAGGAGAAGCCCGTCTGCAGCGCTGCGCCCTGGCCGAGGTTGATCGGGTGGCGCACGACCACGGCCCCCGCGGCGGCGGCCTCCCGGGCAGAGGCGTCCTTGGAGCCGTCGTCGACGACAACGACATGGGGGAAGACTGTGCGGGCCTGGGAGATGACCTCGCGCACGACGGTCGCCTCGTTGTACAGGGGAATGACGAGCCAGGTGTCGGTGACCGGGAGCGCCGGGGTGGGCTCCCCGGTCTGCGATGCGGTGGAGGTAGTCACCACCGCATTCTTGCACGCGAACAGAGGGCGCCAGCCCTCTTGCGGGAGGCGGGGGCGGTCGGCCTTGGTGGGGTAGGTCTCCTTCGGGGCGTGCCCGGGCGGCGTCTGGCGGGGGTGGGTCCCCTAGGATGGGCCCGGTCGTGCAGTGCCCGCCGCCTCCGGCGACCGGAGCGGCACGGCTTCCGGCAGCCACCAGGCTGCCCGGACTCATTCGATCGTCAGGGCGGTGCGAGCCGTCCGCACAGGAGTCGCCGTGGCCACCAGCATCGCCCCGTCCGCCGATGTCCCTCCGGGTTCCAGCCGGGAGGGGAGTGACGGCGCTCATGGTGCCGGTGGCACCGGCAGTGCGCCCGGCCGAGCGGATGCGGCGACCGCGTCCCCGAGGGGTGCTGGGGCGGTGGGCCGTCGCAGTCTGCTCCTGCTCACCGACGCCTTCCCCTACGAGGTGGGGGAGGAGTTCCTCGAGCAGGAGATCGAGACCCTGTGCGCCGCATACGACGAGGTCGTCATCGTCCCGATGCGCCTGAGCCAGGGGGCCCGTCAGACCCGCGACCTGCCGGCCAATGCCCGCTGCGCCCTGCTGCCCGCCTCGCGGCTGGCCGACTGGCGCCTCCAGGCCCTCCTGCGCGCCCCGCAGATTCTGCTGGGCCGCGAGCGCATGGTCGAGACCCCGGTGTGGAAGAGCTTCGGCCGCTTCGGCATGGATGTGCGCTTCGCGGCGATCGCCCTGAGCGCGTACGGACGAATGCGTCGGCTCCTGCCGAGCCTGGGGCTGGAGGGGACGGGGCACCTGACCATCTACTCCTACTGGTTCTTCACCGGGGCGGCACTGGGCGGCATGCTGCGGCGTCGGGAGCTGAAAAGGCGCCCGGTGACGGTGGTCTCGCGAGCGCACGCCTACGACGTTGACGAGGCCGACGCCCCCCGCGGCTACATCCCCTCACGCGCCTTCGTCATGCGGGCCGTGGACCGGGTCTATCCGATCTCGGACTACGCGGCCTCCTTCCTGCACCGGCGCTTTCCCGAGGCCCGGAACATCGAGGTGCGCCGGCTGGGGGTGCCGCCCGCTCCGCGCCACGAGCGTCACCGCACCGAGCCCTTCCAGCTGGTCTCCTGCTCGCACATGGCCCCCTACAAGCGGGTCCACCTCATCGTGGAGGCCGTCGCCGAGCTGGAGCGACGCGGTCGGCGAGTCTCCTGGACCCACATCGGTGAGAACGACGCCGACCGGCTGGCCGCCATGCGGGCCCGGGCCGAGGAGCTGATCGACTCGACCCCGGTGACCTTCACCGGGCACCTGACCAACCGCGAGGTGCGCGAGCTCTATGCCGCCACCGACTTCGCCTGCTTCCTCAACTGCTCCGACGGTGAGGGCGTCCCGGTGGCCGTCATGGAGGCCCAGGCGGCGGGTATGCCGGTCGTGGCCACCGCCGCCGGTGGGACCGGCGAGATCGTCCACGACGGCGAGAACGGCCGGCTCGTCCCGGTGGAGGTCACCGCCGCGCAGGTGGCCGACGCCGTCGAGTCCGTGATGGACCTCAGCGACGCCCAGTACGCAGCCATGAGTGCGCAGGCCCACGCCACCTGGGCGAGGATGTCGGACGCGCAGCGTCAGTACCGGGAGTTCGTCGACGGCCTGGTGGCCCTGGAGGGCTGAGGTCATCTGCCGGGACCGTCTTCCTCCGCCTCTTCCCAGCGGCGTCGCAGAGGAGAGGCGCCGGAGATGTCGTCTCGCGGGGGGGCAGTCCCCTAGGATGGGGCCGGTCGTGCAGCGCCGCCGCCTCCGGCGACCGGAGCGGCACGGCTTCCGGCAGCCACCAGGCTGCCCGGACTCATTCGATCGTCAGGGTGGTGCGAGCCGCCCGCACAGGAGTCGCCGTGGCCACCCGCATCGCCCCGTCCGCAGATGTCTCCGAGGAAGCCGTGCTCGGAGAGGGCACCAGCATCTGGCACCTCGCACAGGTCCGTGAGCACGCCGTCCTCGGGCGGGACTGCATCGTGGGGCGCGGCGCCTACATCGGTGAGGGCGTCGTCATGGGGGACAACTGCAAGGTGCAGAACTACGCCCTCGTCTACGAGCCGGCCCGCCTGGCCAACGGGGTCTTCATCGGCCCGGCGGTCACGCTGACCAACGACCACTTCCCCCGGGCCGTCAACCCCGACGGCTCGCTCAAGTCCGCCGCCGACTGGGAGCCCGTGGGAGTCACCATCGAGGAGGGCGCGTCGATCGGCGCCCGCGCCGTGTGCGTGGCTCCGGTGCGTATCGGGGCCTGGGCCACGGTGGCCGCCGGCGCCGTGGTCACCAAGGACGTTCCCGCCCACGCCCTGGTCGCCGGGGTCCCCGCCCGCCGCATCGGCTGGGTCGGACGCGCCGGTGAGCCCCTTACTCCCTCCGACCCCGGCCCCGACGGCGCCCCGCGCTGGCGCTGCCCCGTCACCGGGACCCTGTACGAGCAGTTCGACGCCGAGCCCGCTGCCGGGTCCGGCTCGCAGTCCAGCTCCGAATCCACCACCATCCGAGAGGTCACCCACTGATGTCACGCGAGTTCATCCCAGCAGCCAAGCCGATCATCGGGCAGGAGGAGCGCGACGCCGTCGACGCCGTCCTCGCCTCGGGCATGGTCGTCCAGGGGCCCCAGGTCAAGGCCTTCGAGGAGGAGTTCTCCGCCCAGGTTGTCGATGGCGTCCACTGCGTGGCCGTCAACTCCGGCACCTCGGCCCAGCACGTGGCCACCCTGGCCAGCGAGCTCCAGGAGCGTGCCGGCGGGGCCCCGGAGGTCATCGTCCCCTCCTTCACCTTCGCCGCCACCGGCAACTCGGTGGCCATCAGTGGTGCCGTGCCGGTCTTCGCCGACATCGACCCGGTGACCTTCACCCTCGACCCCGCCAGCGTCGAGGCCTCCATCACTGAGCGCACGGCGGCCATCGAGGTGGTCCACCTCTACGGTCTGCCCGCCAACATGCCGGAGATCCTCGCCATCGCCGAGCGTCACGGCCTGGCCGTCTTCGAGGACTGCGCCCAGGCGCACGGCGCCGCCATCGACGGCAAGCCCGTGGGCACCTTCGGGGCCTGGGGCTCCTTCTCCTTCTACCCCACCAAGAACATGACCAGCCTTGAGGGCGGCATGATTACCACGGCCGACGCCGAGCTGGCCCGCCGCTGCCGCCTCATCCGCAACCAGGGCATGGAGCAGCAGTACGCCAACGAGCTGGTGGGCCTCAACAACCGCATGACGGACGTGGCCGCCGCCGTCGGCCGCGTCCAGCTGACCAAGCTGGCCGGCTGGACCGCTGCTCGCCAGGCCAACGCCGCGCGCCTCAACGAGCTGCTGGCGGGCGTCGAGGGCGTCGTCACCCCCCACGTCCCCGAGGGTTACACGCACGTCTACCACCAGTACACGATCCGCCTCGAGGGCGCCACGGGCGCCGAGCGCGACGCCGTCCAGGCCGCCCTGCGCGAGGAGTGGCAGGTCGGCAGCGGCGTCTACTACCCGATCCCCAACCACCGCCTGGCCTCCCTTGCCCACTACGCCGAGGGCCTCGAGCTGCCCGGAACCGAGAAGGCCGCTCGCGAGTGCCTCTCCCTGCCGGTCCACCCCTCCCTGAGCGATGCGGACCTGGAGCGCATCGGCCAGGCCGTGGCCGCCACCGTCAAGGCAGGTGCCTGACATGGGTGAGAACGTCGCTCTCGACGGGCAGGCCACCACTGCGCTGCCCGAGGTCCACCACCTCACCGACAAGGGCACGGCGGACAACCCGCTGCGCGTGGGCCTTATCGGCCTGGGCTCCATGGGGCGCCACCACGCCCGGGTCATCCGCGCCACTGAGGGCATGGAGCTCGTGGCCGTGGCCGACCCCGGCGGCGACCGCTTCGGCGTGGCCGGCGAGCTGCCGGTCCTGCCCGATGTCCACGCCCTCATCGACGCCGGGCTTGACGCCGCCATGGTGGCCGTCCCCACCGTCTACCACGAGGACGTCGCCCTGGCCCTGGCCGAGGCGGGCGTGCACACCATGGTGGAGAAGCCCATCGCCCACGACGCCGCCGCGGGCCGCCGCGTGGCCGCCGCCTTCGCCGAGCGGGGCCTGGTGGGCGCCGTCGGCTACGTGGAGCGCTGCAACCCGGCCCTGCGGGCCCTGCGCGAGCGCCTCGACGCCGGTGAGCTCGGTGAGGTCTACCAGGTCCTCACCCGCCGCCAGGGCCCCTTCCCGGCCCGCATCAGCGACGTCGGGGTCGTCAAGGACCTGGCCACCCATGACATCGACCTGACCGCCTGGGTCGCCGGCGCCCGCTACACCTCCGTGGCCGCGCAGGTCACGCACCGCTCCGGTCGCCAGAACGAGGACATGATGGTGGCCACCGGCCTGCTGGAGGGCGGCATCGTCGTCAGTCACCAGGTCAACTGGCTCACCCCCTTCAAGGAGCGCGTCACGATCGTCACCGGCGAGAAGGGCGCCTTCGTGGCGGACACCCTCACCGGGGACCTCACCTTCCACGCCAACGGCACCGTGGCCTCCACCTGGGACCAGGTCGCCGCCTTCCGGGGCGTCAGCGAGGGCGACGTCATCCGCTATGCGATCCCCAAGCGCGAGCCGCTGGCCCTGGAGCAGGAGAACTTCCGCGACGCCGTGCGAGGCGTGGCCCAGCGCCACGTCACCATGGCCGAGGGCGTGGCCACGCTCGACGTCGTCGAGGCGGTCCTGACCTCGGCGAGCGAGAACCGGACGGTCGCGCTCTGAACCGCTCAGCCGCACCGAGCGGCCCCGTGGCGGGAGTACTCGCCCGGGTCCGCTCGGTCATGGAGTCCTCCCCGTTCCTACGCCACGTCCTGACCCTGGTCAGCGGCACGGCCACCGCCCAGGCCATCGTCTTCGGCATGACGATGATCCTCACCCGCATCTTCTCCGACGCGGACCTCGGCCAGCTGGCGCGCTACACCTCGGTCGTCTCGATCATCACGGCTGTGGCGGCCCTCCGCTACGACATGACGATCATGCTCCCCAAGAAGGACGCCTGGGCCCTGGCCTGCGCCCGCCTGGGAATGGTGTGCATCGTGGTGGTCTCGGTCGCCTCGAGCGTCGTGGCCTTCCTCCTCAAGCCGCTGGTCACCCGGTACTGGGGGGCGGATATCGCCGTCTGGATGCCGCTGCTGGGCGTGACCACGCTGCTGCTGTCCACGGTCCAGCTCCTCCAGTACTGGTACAACCGCCAGTCGGACTACCGGACGATCTCGATCAACCGGGTCGAGCAGCAGGTCGGGCAGTCCCTCGGCCAGCTCGTCCTGGGGGCGGCGGGGATGGTCAGCGTCGGAGGCCTGCTGATCGGTCAGACGATCGGGCAGGCCTGGGCCTTCGTCAACCTGGGGCGCAAGGCCAAGCCCTTGCACCGGCCGCTGCCGCCGGAGGCGCCCACCCTGTGGCAGGTGGCCCGCCGCTACCGGCGCATGCCCCTGCTCAACGGCCTCAACGCCTTCGTCGACGCCGTGCGGCTCAACGGCATCAACCTGCTCGTGGGCTCCTACTCGGTGGCCAGCCTGGGGCAGTTCAACCTGGCCTGGCGCTGCCTGGAGGTTCCGCTGGCTCTCATCAACGCCGCCGTGGGGCAGGTCTTCTTCCACAAGCTCGCCACCCTGCGTCCCGGACAGATGCGCCCCCTGGTCCGCCAGGTCATCAAGCGGGTCCTCATCATCGGGACCGCGCCGTTCGTCCTGCTCTACATCGTGTCGCCCTGGCTCTTCCCCCTGCTCTTCGGCAGCAGCTGGACCGAGGCCGGTAGCTTCGCCAGGGCCCTGACCCCCTGGCTGTTCATCCTCCTGGTCACCTCCCCGCTGTCGACTCTCTTCGTCGTCACCGAGAACCAGGACTGGCTACTCATGTTCTCGGTGGTCTACGCCGCCGTCCCCCTGGCCTGGCTCTGGTTCAGCCCGTACTCGCTGCTGACGACCACCTACGTCCTGGGCGCCCTCATGTGCCTCATCCTGGTGGTGCAGATCCTCATGGCCGACGCCGCCGCCCGCCGCTTCGACGCCAGGCCCCCCGCCAGTGAGGCAGACGAGGGCCACTACGAAGCCGCTGACGACTCCGGGGACGCAGCCGGCACGCCCGAGGATCAGTAGGATCTCGAGTACTGGGCGATAGCGGCCTCGTAGGCGCGGCCGTAGGAATGCGCCACCTGACTGGGGGAGAAGGCCCGCGGCAGCGTGTCCTGGATGTCGCGCGCCGTGAGGTCCGTGCACCGTCCCATGACGTCGACGACGGCCCTGGCCCACGCGGCGGGGTCGTCCTGAGGGACGATCTCGCTCACTGAGGGATCCAGGAAGCTGGTGTGCGCCCCCCGGTCACTGGTGACCACTGGCCGGCCGGCGGCAACGGCCTCGGCGGCACCCAGGAAGAAGGTCTCGGCGAGCGTGGGTACGAGGAAGAGGTCGCTGTCGGCCAGGACCTGCTGCACCTGATCACCCGGCAGCTGACCGGTCAGCTCCAGGTCGACGCCCAGGGCGGCCGCGAGATCCGTGCAGCGATCGGCCAGAGGCCCGCCACCCACCCAGGTCAGCCGGGCCGGAACCCCCTGCTGTGCCAGCGCCGCGACCGCCTCAACGGCCAGGTCCGGGCGCTTGCGCTCGATGAGCCCCCCGATGCCGACGATCCGCAGCGTGTCACGACCCAGCTCGATGCTGCGGCGCGGCGCCGGCTCCTCAGGCATGGTGACCTCATTGGGGACCGTCAGGATCTCACCCTCGGGGCGGTAGGCCCGCAGGTCGGCGGCGAGCTGGTCGGAGACGGTGGTGACGACGTCGGGCCGGTGCTCCAGGCGCAGGACCACCTGAGCCCCCGCCCGCGCCAGGGAGCCGAGCTCGGCGCCGCGCTGGGCGACCCCCGACCAGTGCTCCGTGTGGAGCCACGGCTGACGGGGCCGACTCAGGGAGTAGGGCAGGAGGGTGGAGACCGCGTGGGTGTGGACGACGTCGCTGTCCCGAGTCAGCGCCGTCAGCTCCCGCCTGGCCGCGAGCACCTCGTGGGGCCGCGACAGCGACATGGGCAGGCGCACGACGGGCAGCCCCATCACCCGGTCGCGGCGCACCCCGTCATCGACGGAGGCCGAGGCGAGGTGGACGACACGAATGTCATGGCCGGCCGCCGCCATGGAGGCGGCGTGGCGTGCCACGAAGACGCCCAGACCCGGTGAGCGGTGCGTGGGGAACCAGGTGGTGACGATGGTGACGCGCATGATGCTGCCCAGGGAGCCAGTGCGGGCGATCAGCCGGGCAGGTGCTCGGTGAGGGCCTGGACCACTCGGGCCGCGGCGTGGCCGTCCCCGTAGGGGTGGGCATCGGCGTCGGCGGGCTCGGTCGGCCGGGTACGGGAGGCGGCGTCGACCAGGGCCTGACCGGGCTCGACCAGGACGTTCCAGCCCAGGTTGACGGTCTCGACCCACTCGGTCTGGGGACGCACCGTGGTGCACGGCGCCCGCAGGAGGAAGGCCTCCTTCTGCAGGCCGCCGGAGTCGGTGACCACGCCGCGGGCGTGCAGGGTCGAGGCGACGAGCTCGGGGTAGGCCAGGGGCGGGTGCATCCGCAGGTTGCCCGAGTCCTCCAGGGTGATGCCGTGCTCGGCGCACTTGGCCACCAGGCGCGGGTGGGCCAGGAGCACCACCGGGTGATCGACCGCCGCCAGCGACTCCAGGATGGAGCGCAGGCGCTCGGGGTCGTCGGTGTTCTCCGCCCGGTGGATGGTGGCCAGCGAGTAGCCGCCCTCGGGCAGGTCCAGCTCGGTCATGACGGGGGAGGGGGTATCGATGACGGAGTCGCGCACCGAGAACAGGATGTCGGTCATCACGTCGCCCACGACGACGGTGCGCTCTGCCAGGCCCTCGTCCGCCAGGTGGGCGGCCCCCACCTCGGTCGGTGCCAGCAGCAGGTCGGCGGCGTGATCGGTCAGGATCCGGTTGATCTCCTCGGGCATGGCCCGATTGAAGGAGCGCAGGCCCGCCTCCAGGTGGGCGATGGGCACGTGGAGCTTGACGGCGGACAGCGCCCCGGCCAGCGTGGAGTTCGTGTCCCCGTAGACCAGGACCCAGTCGGGGCGATGGGTCTCGATGGTCTCGTCCATGGCCGCGAGCATCGTGCCGGTCTGCACCCCGTGCGACCCCGAGCCGACCCCGAGGTGGACGTCCGGGGCCGAGATCCCCAGGTCGCTGAAGAAGACATCGGAGAGCATCGGGTCATAGTGCTGCCCGGTGTGAACAATCACATGGTCGATACCGGCCTCGCGGAAAGCGGCGTCGATCGGGGCTAGCTTGACGAACTGGGGCCGGGCGCCCACCACTGACATGACACGCATGGTTGAGACTCTACCGTGACTGCGCGGGCTCCAGTGCCATCGAGCGCCAGGGAGTCAAGGACGCGGAGGCCTTTTCGAACGGTCGTGAACATCGTTGGGGCGGCGCTGAAAGGGCGGTACTTCCACGGAGGCCGCCCCCGGCTGCTGAGCTCCACCGCGAGGTACCGGACCGCCGACGTCGTGTCATAACTGTGATCGGCCGATGGTACTATCATTCGCGCTCGAGTCTGTCTGCCTGGTGCGGCCGCGCCTGGTTCCTGAGATACCCCCTAAAGGAGGCGAGGCACCGTATGGCTGCGATCGTCTACCACGCCCCTTTCCCCCTGGATCGGGAGGCGTCGTCGGCTTCCGGTATCCGGCCTGTGCGCATGCTCGACGCCTTCCGGGAGCTCGGTTACACCGTGCTGGACGTGACCGGCTCGGCCCGGGAGAGGGCCCGCCGCCTGCGCGCCCTGAAGGACCGCCTCCAGGGCGGGGAGCGCATCGAGTTCCTCTACTCCGAGTGCGCGACCATCCCCACCATGCTGACCGAGCCGCTCCACCTCCCGCCCCACCCCTTCGTCGACCCGGCGCTCATGGGGCTGATGCACCGGCATGGCGTACCCACGTCCCTGTTCTACCGGGACATCTACTGGGCCTTCCCCGACTACCGCGAGCGGGTCGGGGCCGCGCTGGCCACGGCCATGGGCTGCGTCTACCGCTACGACCTGGCCTGGTACTCGCGCTACATCGACCGCCTCTACCTGCCCTCGATGCGTATGGGTGCCCACGTTCCCGGGTTCCCCGAGGAGCGCATGGCCCCGCTGCCCCCGGGCTGCGAGATCGTTGACGAGGCGCCCTCCTCCCGCCCTGACGGCGAGCTCCACCTGCTCTACATCGGCGGGCTGGGCGGCCACTACCGGCTCCAGGAGTGCCTGCGCGCCGTCGTCGACGTGCCCGGCACCAGCCTGACCATCTGCACCCGCCCCGACCAGTGGGAGGCGGCCGGCGACCAGTACACCGACCTGGTGGAGGCCGCCGGTGGCCGGATCGAGGTCGTGCACCGTTCCGGGGAGGAGCTCACCGCCCTCTACGAGCGCGCCGACCTGTGCGTCCTGTTCGTCGAGCCGGACCCGTATCGGGAGTTCGCCTCCCCGGTCAAGCTCTACGAGTACCTCGGACGCGGCAAACCGGTCATCGCCTCCCAGGGGACCCTGGCCGCCGAGGTCGTGGGCGCCGCCGGCGCCGGCTGGACCCTTCCCTACGACGCCGCAGTGCTCTCCGGACTGCTGCGCAGGCTCCTCCAGCACCCCCAGGAGATCGCCGAGGCCGCCGGCCGGGCCCGGCAGGCCCGCCAGGAGCACACCTGGCTCAGTCGGGCGCGCACGGTCGCCCAGGACATGCGGGCGGTTCGGGCCGGCGCACTGGCCCAGGCCCGCACGCTGCGAGCAGGAGGGAACCGATGAGCGCACGGGGCTTCGTCAAGGCGTCGCTGGGCGCTCTGGTCCTCGGCGGCGCCGCGGCCGCGCTGGCGACGGCGGTGACGTCGCGTCGGTGCGCCCGTTCCGGTCGAGCCGACGGCGTCCTGCTGGCCACCCGCATCCACCTGCCCGAGGCCGCAGCCGCCTCCTTCCGGCTCGACAGCGTGGAGAAGGCGCTCGCGGCCGACGGGACGGCGGTGCGGGTCCTCACCAGCCGGGCCCCGGCCGACGCGCCGCAGGGTGAGCCCGATCCTGAGGGGGTCCAGGTCTCGCGCTGGCCGGTCCTGCGGGACTCCTCGGGCTACCTGCGCGGCTACGTGCCCTACCTGTCCTTCGATCTGCCCCTGGCTCTCAGGCTGCTGGTGGCCCGTCGGCCGGAGGCGATCCTCGTGGAGCCGCCCCCGACGACCGGTGCGGTCGTGCGGGTCGTGGCGGCCCTGCGCGCGATTCCCTACGTGTGGTACGCCGCGGACGTCTGGTCGGCGGCAGCGGCCTCCACCGGAGCGGCCGACATCGTCGTGCGGGCCGTCGAGAAGCTCGAGGCCTTCGCCGTCGGCGGGGCGGCTCGGGTCATCGCCGTCAATGACGGAGTCGCCCAGTCCGTCGCCGAGCTCGTGAACGCGGCACCGGACGACGAGTCCTGGGCACAGCGGATACGGGTCGTGCCCAACGGGATCGACACCGCTGTCTTCGACGCGCACGGGCCGACCCCCTCCGAGCCGGACCGTGCGCGGATCGGGCTGAGCGGGCCGTACTTCGTCTACGCCGGAACGGCCTCGGAGTGGCAGGGCGCCGACGTCTTCGTCCACGCCCTGGCCCAGGTGCGGCGCACCCACCCGAAGGCCCAGCTGCTCTTCCTGGGCCGGGGAACGGCCTGGCAGGAGATCACCCAAGCCGCCTCCCAGCTGCCCGCGGGCCCCGACGGCGCCCCGGCCGTCATCATGCACCCGGCCGTGCCCGCGGCCGAGGCCGCCGTGTGGCAGCGGGGCGCCGCAGCGGCCCTGGTGTCCATCAAGCCCGGGCAGGGCTACGACTTCGCCTACCCCACCAAGGTCCTCTCCGCCCTGGGATGCGGCACACCGGTGCTCTTCGCCGGTCGCGGGCCGGTGTCCGCGGACGTGCGCGACTTCGACCTGGGATGGGCGGCCGAGCACGACGCGGCGGCGGTCGCCGAGGCCATGCGCACGGCGCTGGACACCTACGATGCCGAGATCGCCTCGGGTACGCGGCCCGCCACGGCGCAGCGCTTCCACGACTGGGTCGAGGACCATCGCTCGCTGCGTGCCACGGGGCAGTCCGCCGCCCGCGTCGTGCAGGAGGCCGCCGGCAGGGCCGGTGACAGCAGTGAGGAGAGTGCAGGGGTCCATGAGGTACGTCGAGTGAGTGAGGCGCAACGTTGGTGACCAACAGCCTGGTCGACTGGTTCAACACCCTGCCAACCGCGGTCCTGCTTCTGTCTGCGCTCTTCGGGGTCGGGTGGCTCGTGCTGCGCGCCGCCGGGATGAGAGGGATCCGTCCCGTCGCGCTGGCCCCGACCATCAGCGCCCTCATCCTGACGGCCGACGGGCTCTTCCAGGCCGCCGTCGGCAAGCCCTGGGGCTGGATCCCCGTCATGGTGACGACCGCGCTCCTGGCCCTTGCCGCCACCACGGCGAAGCGTCTCATCGACCGCTGGGACCCGGGGATCCTCCTCATGCCCGAGGACCAGCGGGAGGGCATGACCATGCGCACCGACGGCGGACGCGCCGAGCGCAGGCTCTTCCTGACGGTCCTGGTGTTCTGGGCCGTCACCGCGCTGCCCGTCATTCTCACGATCCCGCCCAACGCGGTCTCCCAGAGCGGTGACGCCCTCTACCACTACATGCAGGTCGCCATCATCGAGCGCGAGGACTACGCCTCGATGTTCAACCCGAACGCCGGCATGTTCGGGCTCACGAGCCACGCGGGCTTCTACCCGATCGTGTGGCACCAGGTCGCCAGCCTGGGAGCGTGGAGCTGGCGCGAGACGCTCATCGCCAACAACGTCCTGCTGCTGGCCGTGGCGCTGGTGTGGTACCTCGGCCTGGTCTACCTGGCTCGTACCGCGCTGCCCAAGGTCCGCCACGCCCCCTACCTGGCACTGGCCGCCTCGCTCCTGGCTCCGGTCTTCCCCTGGCGGCTCACCTACGGTGCGGCGCTGTGGCCCTACTGCATGGCGGTGGCCACCTGCCCGGCCGTCATCGCCATGTCGATCGAGTGCTGGCGCCGTGCCCGCACCCTCATGGTGGTGGCCGCCCGGGAGCAGAACACGTCGGTTTGGGGCGCACGGGCGCGTGCCGCCATGGCGTTGAGCGCCATCATCCCCTTCTTCGTCGGGTCCTGCCTCATCCACACCTCAGCGGCGGCAATGCTCCTGTGGCCGCTGTTCGGCATCCTCCTGTGCCAGGCGGTGCACTCGGGGATCAGGAGCTGGCGCTGCGAGCGGCGCGCTCAGGCCGCGGCTTGGTGGATCGGCGCCGTCCTGGCGGTGGTCGCGTTCGTCGCCTTCGTCGTGCTGCCCGGTCCCCAGCAGCACCACTTCGGCAGGTACACCGAGCTGGACTGGAGCAACCTGACCACCAAACTCCTCATCCCCATCACCCTGAACTACTTCGGCGGCTGGGCCATCGAGTGGATCGAGATGCCGCTGGCGACCCTGTGCCTCCTGGGCGCGGCGATCTGCCTGTGGCGGCGGCGCAACTGGGAGCTGGTGGTGGCCTGGATCTTCAGCATGTCCCTCATCCTGGCCGCCATCGCCCCCATCCCGGTGCTCTCGGCGTTCACCGGCCTGTTCTACCGGGTTCCCCACCGCATCAAGGCGATGACCGCCGTTCTGGCGGTGCTGCTCGTGGTGATCGCCCTGGATGCGCTGCGTACGTGGCTCAGCCCGCTGGGAGCGCGGGCCGGCTCCGCGCTGCGCGGAGCCCTCGGACGTATTGGCCTGGCCTCGGTGAGCACTGCGGTGCTCAGGGCAGGGGCCGCTGTCGCCGTCCTGGCCGTGTGCCTGCCCATCATGCTGATCGGGAGCCGGGCCGTGGCCACCGATGTGCGCGAGGGATATCTTCCGGTGCACGGAGACACCCGCTTTATCGCGGATACGGCCGAGCTCGACATGATCCGCCGCCTGCCCGACGAGCTGCCGGACAACGCCGTCGTCATCGGTGACCCGGTGGCCGGGACCGGCTACATCCCCATTCTCACCGGTATGCGCAGCGTGTGGGTCTTCCCCGGTCAGGCCGCCGACGACCAGGACGGGATCTACCTGCGCGAGAACTTCAACCGGATTCACACCGACCCCCACGTGTGCGAGCTTCTCCAGCGGCACGGGATCCACTACTTCTACGCCGACAAGGACATCGTCTTCAACGGCAACCGGCTCAGCAAGTTCCGACCCGGCCTCTACGGGGTCGACACCTCCAGCGGCTTCACCCTCGTCGACTCCGGCGGCACGGCCTCGCTGTGGCGCATCGACATCTGCGGCTGACGACCTGCTGACGCTCTGACGGCGCCCGTATCGGGGCCTATGAGCTCTCAGAGCTCTCAGCTCGTGGGGGCGACGGGCTCGGCGCCCCAGGTCCCGTCCAGGAACAGCTGCGTCCACAGGCCCGTCGAGGTGGCCCCCCTGGCCATGCGCAGGATCTGCTCGGTGTAGGGCATGGGGGCGTTGAAGGCCTCGAAGGCCATGGGGTGGTGCAGCATGGTGCGCATGGAGACCGCTCGGGACAGCGCCGTGCGGGTTCCGGTGACGGTCAGCGCCGCCATGAGCGCTCGTCGCGGCCCAGCCGGGATCCGCGCGGCCGGCGCCTCGAAGAGCTGGGAGGCAGTGCCCGTCGCCTCGCCGTAGACCTCCGCCGTGAACTGCGCGTACCAGTCGCGAGTGGCGGTCAGCTCCTCCGATCCCCGCAGCCAGGCGCGCCACATCTCGGTGTCGAGCATCGGCAGCGCCCAGCCGTATCCGAAGGCCTCGTAGGCCTTGAAGGACTCGTTGATGTACTTGGCCTGACGTTCCTGGAGGTTGACCCACTCCAGGAGCTCCTGGACGCAGCGCCCGCCTCCAGGAAGGTCCTCGCCCGGGTTGGTCGGGAAGGAGACCTCCTGGGCTCCCTGCACCACGGCTCGGCGCAGCAGGGGCAGGTGGCGCCACGCATCGCGGTCCCCCTGAAGCAGCGAGTGGTGGCGGGCCACGGTGGTGAGTACCTCGTTGCGTGAGGGGCTGCCCTCGAGCAGGTGCTCGTCATGCATGTTGCCGACGATCGTGTGGCCGGGCAGGAACACCGCATCGGTGTCGATCAGGGCCTGGCGGCGCATCTGGAGCAGGGCGTACCAGTCCTGGACGTGCGGCAGCGAGGTCAGGCCCCAGGTGCGCCTCTGGAAGTCGACGCCGTTGGGCCCGGCCCAGCTGCGAGCCACCTCGGCGGGGTCCAGGTCGACCGTGAACCAGTCCAACTCGAGCGCCTCGGCCACGCCCCGGGAGATGGCGACCTCAGAGCTGCCCGGCACCCCGTAGGTGAAGGTCACCACGTCGCGGGCCCCGTGGCGCTTGAGCCAGACGGCCAGCAGCCGGGAGTCCAGCCCACCGGAGAGGGGAACGAGGATCTGGCGGCCGTCGATCTCCTGAAGGACGCGCTCGACCGCGGTGTCGAGCGCGCTGCGGAAGACGGCCGCGAACTCCTCTGGGGAGGTGATCGGGTCAGCGGCGTACCGGTAGGTCTCCCACGAGTGGCTGCTCCAGGTGCCGTCGGGGCGCAGCTCCACCACCGATCCGGCCGGAGTGGCGTAGACCTCGTGGGCCAGTGTCCGCGTCCCGGGGGTGAAGCCGGCGTGCAGGAAGACCTCGGCGGCCTCCTCGTCGCGCACCCAGGCCGGGGCGTGTCGGTGCAGCTCCTCAGGGTCGTCGCTGATGACCCAGGTGTCGCCCGCGCGGGTGAACAACAGGTGGTGGGAACGGGTGCGGTCCGTGCTCAGGCGCACGAGGCCGTCGTCGGCCTCGATGAGTGTCCAGGCCCCCGTGCGCCGCTCGGGCCGCTCGCGCCGCAGGGACTCCAGGTCACCGGACCCGGGCGGCAGCGGTCGCCACAGGTGGTACTGGGGCGCTGAGGACACTGGGGACGCTGCGGACGCTGGGGGCACAGCGCCTGCGGGACCGTGCGTCCACGTCGGAGACGTCAGGTGAAGGCGGTATCCGGAAGGGGACGTGTCCGTGCGGTCCGTGTGGTCCAAGTCGTGCATGTGGACATGGTAAGCGCCGTATCATACGGAGGGCTGCTACCCGAGCCGCCACCTGAGCATCAACCTGAGCCTCAGCCTGATCCGTCGGAAGGACCAACCCGTATGCGCATCGCCGTCGTCGCCCTGGGCAAGATCGGACTGCCTCTGGCCGTCCAGTACGCAGACAAGGGCCACGAGGTCGTCGGAGTCGACGTCAACCCCGCCGTCGTCGAGGCCGTCAACGCTGGAACCGAGCCCTTCCCCGGCGAGGCCCACCTGGCCGAGAAGCTCGCCGCCCTGAGCCCCGCCACCGGCAACGGCGCCCTGCGCGCCACCACCGACTACGCTGAGGCCATCCCCGAGGCCGACGCCATCGTCCTGGTCGTGCCGCTCTTCGTCAACGACGCCACCTGGGAGCCGGACTTCGCCTGGATGGACGACGCCACCCGCTCCCTGGCCGCCCACCTGACCCCCAACACCCTCATCTCCTACGAGACCACCCTGCCCGTGGGCACGCTGCGGGGCCGCTTCAAGCCCATGATCGAGGAGATCAGCGGCCTGAAGGAGGGGACCGACTTCCACCTCGTCTTCAGCCCCGAGCGGGTCCTCACCGGCCGCGTCTTCGCCGACCTGCGCCGCTACCCCAAGCTCGTGGGTGGTCTGGACGAGGCCGGCACCCAGGCCGGCATCGCCTTCTACGAGTCCGTCCTCGACTTCGATGAGCGCGACGACCTGCCCCGCCCCAACGGCGTGTGGGACATGGGCACCGCCGAGGCCGCCGAGATGGCCAAGCTCGCCGAGACCACCTACCGCGACGTCAACATCGGCCTGGCCAACCAGTTCGCCGTCTACGCCGACAAGGCCGGCTTCGACATCGAGCGCGTCATCGAGGCCTGCAACTCCCAGCCCTACTCCCACATCCACCGCCCCGGCATCGCGGTGGGCGGGCACTGCATCCCGGTCTACCCGCGCCTGTACCTGTCCACCGACCCCGACGCCTCCGTGGTGCGCACCGCCCGCACCTTCAACGCCACGATGCCCGCCTACGTGGTGGGTCGGGCCACCGAGGTGCTCGGCTCGCTCAAGGGCCTGCGCGTCGTCGTGCTGGGGGCCTCCTACCGCGGCAAGGTCAAGGAGACCGCCTTCTCCGGGGTCTTCCCCACCGTGGAGGCCCTGCGCGAGGCCGGCGCCGAGGTCCTCGTCCACGACCCCATGTACACCGACGAGGAGCTGGCCGGTTTCGGCTGGACCCCCTACCACCTGGGGGAGCAGGTCGACGTCGCCATCGTCCAGGCCGACCACCCCGAGTACGGCGAGCTCTCCGCCGCCGACCTGCCCGGGCTGCGCCTCCTGCTGGACGGGCGCCGCGCCACCGACGCCGCCAAGTGGACCGGTGTGCCGCGCCTGACTATCGGCGGAGGCGAGTGACCCCGCAGGCGCTCTGAGGTCGGCAGGAGGAATGACTGCGAGCGTGGCGGCGGGGCTGTCCGGAGACTCCGGCTGGATTCTGACGGCCGCCACGCTCGTCGTGGCCGGGCTGCTCCTGGTGCCCGGCTGGATCGTGGGACGCTCGGCGCGCCTTGCCGCACTGCCGTCGCTGGCGGTGGCTCCCGCGCTCGGCTCGGCGATTATCGCGGCGGCGGAGATCCTCGCCCACACCCTCGCGTTGCCCTGGCTCCCCTGGGGGTGGGCGGTGATCGCCGGCCTGACGGCGGTCTTGGCGTTGATGGCACGTCTGATCGTCGGTGCTCCGCCGGAGCGTGCGCGACGAGCGGCGTCGCAGGGCCGGGACGAGCGGGTGATCCTGGCTGCAGGCCTGACCGTGGCCGTTGCCGTGCCGGCCGGGGTGATTCTGTCCGTCCTGCCGGGGCCCGGCTACCCGGCGCAGGTCTTCGACGCCACCTTCCACCTCAACGCGGTGGCGGCCATCCGTGAGGGCGGCAACGCCTCCATGCTGGGGGGCCTGTCCGCCCTCTACTCCGGTCGCGCCGTCTACTACCCCACGGTCTGGCACGGGGTGGTGGCGCTGGCACCGGGCAGCCCGGCCCCGGTCAGTACCGCGGGGGTGCTGGCCCTCACCGCGGTGGTCTGGCCGCTGAGCCTGTTGGGGTTGCTCGCCCGGGCCGCAGGTCTTGACGCCGCCCGGGCCTCGGAGACGGACCGAGCCCGCCGCAGGCAACGGACCTGCGCGGTCGCCGTTGTGCTCGCGCTCAGCGCCGCAGTGGTGGGCTTCCCACTGCTGCCCATGACGGCCTTGGCAGTGTGGCCCTACGCCCTGAGTGTTGTGGGGCTTCCCGGCGTCCTCGTGCTCTACGACCTGCTGCGTCAGGAAACCTCCTCGTGGCGCCTGCGTCTGGTACTGGTCCTCCTCGCCCTGGCCGCCGCCGGCGGCGTGGTGGCGGCGCACGGCACCGGCCTGTTCAACCTCGCCGTCTTGAGCCCACCCTTCTTGGTCAACCTCCTCGTCTCCCGATGGCGTCGCAGCGCCACCAGGCGGGGCGGCCGCGCCCTCCTGGTGGCCGGAGCGGTCGCGTCCGTGCTGGTCCTGGCCATGGGGGCCTGGGTCATGCGCGCCTCCCTGGCCTCTGTCCTGGGCTATCAGCGCCCGGCCGGGGGAGTGGGCGGCATCGTGGCGACCCTGGGGCAGGCGCTCATCGACCTGCCGATGTATGGGGCGGTCCCGGGGGCCTCCGTGCCCGTCGGGATCGTGTTCGGCGGACTCACCCTGGCGGCGGCATGGTCGGCACGTGCACACCGGGATCAGCGCCCCTGGCTCGTCATGTGGCTCCTGTCGCTGCTGCTCGTGGTCCTCGTGGGGGGACCCCAGTGGGCCGGCCGTCAGCTCGGGGCGCCCTGGTACCTCCAGAAGGCCCGGATCCTTCCGCTTGTCATCCTGCCGGTGCTCGTCCTCATGGTGCAGGCCGGGGCCGGGCGGCCTGGGCGACGACTGTGGGGGTGGCTGCGTCGACTGGCCTCACGGGTCGGCGGGGCCCGGCCGCAGCGTGCGGCGGTGGCCATGCTGGCAGCGCTTGTACTTCTGCCGGTGGTGGCAAGGGTCCCCCTGGAACGCAACCTCGTCGCCTCCGTCTACGACCCGCAGCGCATCAAGTACGGGACCTTGCTGACCGAGGACGCCCTGGCGCTCATTGAGCGCTCGAGGAGCGTCCTGCCCCAGGATGCGGTCGTCCTCGGAGCGCCATCGCGAGGGGCCGCCCACCTGTGGTCCTTGGGTGGGGTCCACGTCGTCTACCCGACGCGTGACCAGACAGCACCTGGAACCCCGGGTGCGACCCTGCCCTCTGCCTGGCCCACCCTGGGGCAGAAGGGCTCGCGGACCTGCGCGCTCCTCAACCGGCTGGGGGTGCGCTACTTCTACAGCAGCTCGGACGCCACGGCCGCGGGCTCTGTGGCAGGAGCAGCCCCCCTGCGCTGGGACGCCCCGCTGACCCGGATCCCCAGCGAGGGGCTCGAGCTCATCGACTCCCAGGGCAGCACCTCACTGTGGCGCATCACCGCCTGTGACTGAGGGGGCTTACTTCACGATCCTGAGTCAGGAGACTGAGGCCAGCTTTCGCACGACGTACTGATTCAAGCTGGTGGACTGCTCTGCTGCTTCCATGGCCAGACGTCGGTGCAGGTCCTCGCCGAGGCGCAGCTGGAACTTACCCGAGTAGTGACGAGTCGATAGAGGCTCTGGCACCGCTTCCCCCGACGCGAGGAGGTCGGCGACCACCTCGCTGACAAGGTTGCGTAAACCAGACAAGGCCAGCTCAGGGGTTCCGTCCAGCCAGGAGAGTGAAGGAAACTCGACGCAGGTGGCAACGAACTCGTCATCCTCCGCTGACCACGTCACGCGGAAGCTGTACCTTGCAGTGTCGATGGCTGTACTCATGTCTCCGTCTCTCCCTTCTTCTCGATGGCGGCGAGAACGTGTCTCACGTGCATTCGTGCCTCCCGGCTGGCGGGTGGCAGGCTGTCGGCGTCGTGGGTCAGGGTGTAACCGGCCATCTGCACCGGGATGACCTCGGCCTCCTTGGCGTGCTGTGAGCGGGCCGTGGTGGCCGGATTGGGAGGCGGGACGGAGGGCGGAAACGCGTGTGGGGCCCCCGCGGGGACCCCACACGTCACGGCTTATCGATGGCGGCTCGATGGCGGCGCTGCCCGGTCACTGCCCCTGGGCGGCGTACTTCGCCTCGACCTCGGCCTTGAGCGGGCGCCACCAGGCCTCGTTGTCCCGGTACCAGTCGATGGTGGCCTGCAGACCGGAGCGGAAGTCGGTGAACTTCGGCGCCCAGCCGAGCTCCTGGACCAGCTTGGAGTTGTCGATGGCGTAGCGCATGTCGTGACCAGGGCGGTCGGCGACGTGCTCGTAGTCGTCGGGAGCGTGGCCCATGAGCTCCAGGATCAGCTCGACGACCTCCTTGTTGTTCTTCTCGCCGTCGGCGCCGATGAGGTAGGTCTCGCCGATGCGGCCCTTCTCGATGATGTCCCACACGGCGTCGTTGTGGTCCAGGACGTGGATCCAGTCGCGCACGTTCTCGCCGGCGCCGTAGAGCTTGGGGCGCACGCCGTCGATGAGGTTGGTGATCTGACGCGGGATGAACTTCTCGATGTGCTGGTAGGGCCCGTAGTTGTTCGAGCAGTTGGAGATCGTGGCCTCCACGCCGAAGGAGCGCACCCAGGCGCGCACGAGCAGGTCGCTTCCGGCCTTGGACGAGGAGTAGGGGGAGGAGGGGTTGTAGGGCGTCGTCGGCTCGAACTTCGCCGGGTCGTCCAGCTCCAGGTCCCCGTAGACCTCGTCGGTGGAGATGTGGTGGAAGCGCACCTTGTGGCGGCGCACCGCCTCCAGGAGGGTGAAGGTGCCCACGAGGTTGGTCTGGATGAAGGGGGAGGGGTCGCGCAGCGAGTTGTCGTTGTGAGACTCGGCCGCGAAGTGGACGACGACGTCGGCCTGGGCGACGAGCGGGTCGACGACGTCGGCGTCGGCGATGTCCCCGACGACGAGCGTGACGCGGTCGCCCAGGTCCGCCAGTGAGCCCTTGTTCCCGGCGTAGGTGAGCTTGTCCAGGACGGTGACGGTGGCGTCGGGGTGGCGCACCAGGGTCTGGTGGACGAAGTTGGCGCCGATGAAGCCGGCGCCTCCGGTGATGAGGACGTGCATAGAACTCGCTCCGATACGTGGGAACTGCGGGCGCTGAGCGCCCATCATGGCCGACGCCATCATGCCACAGGAGTGCGCTCGAGCTCACGGGCGGCTGCAGATCGCGACTTCCGGGCCGACGCAGTCGGACCGAGGGTCCTGGGGTGGTGAGACCGGATTGCAATAGACGTGCCGTGAACCGGTAAAACCGCGGAGCCTCAAGAAAAGGTGTGGGGTGGGTTGGCGGTCTCCGGGATTCTGGGTGCCGATGCAGCCGGCGCCGTCAAGGACCCTCCGTGACATTCAGTAAACTATCAGTAATCTCTTGGAAATCGCTCAGAAATTAGATTTCGTGCCTCTCGAGGGAGCGCGTCGTCGGTTGTGATGGTGAGGCCTGATGGACGCCCGTCGGTATCACCTCAAAGGAACCCCATGAACGTCCCTCGCGCTCTTGGCCGCATCGCCCCCCGCGGCGGCCATCGCCTCTGTGGCCATGCCGGTGGTCTCAGCGCCCGCGCACACGCGTGCCGCTCCGCCGGGCTCATCGCCCTGTCCTCACTGCTCCTGTCCAGCCTGGTGCCCGTGGCCGGCGCCGCTCCAGGCGCCGGCGACTCCGGTGGTCAGGGCGAGGTCCCCGCTCCGGTACAGATCCTCGACCTGACCACCGCTAGCGGGCAGGCCACCGAGGTTGCGCAGTCGGGGCTCGACGACGCTCGAGCCTCGACGGGGCAGGGCTCCGGCTCGGCCGATGCCACCTCGGCGAGTGCGGCGGCGGTGCTCGGCGCAACCGCCACCGTGCCCACCCTCGCTCAGGCCACGGGCGCAGCCGACGCGCCGGTCCCGTCGATCCTGCCGGCCGCCACGGATCCGCAGGCGGACGCCGCCTTGCTCACCGACCCCCTCGAGGTCGACCGCTTCTTCGTCGCCGGCTTCACCTGGACCGGCGGCGCCGACCTGCCCGACGGCGTACGCATCTACCTGCGCGTGCGGGAGAACGGGAGCTGGTCGCCCTGGTACCTGAGTGAGGCGGCCGACTCCGGCCGCGACGACCGCGCCACCCCCGGCACGGGGGAGTTCGTCACCGGCGGGGCCGACGCGATCCAGGCCTCCGTCGTCGGCAGCTCGCTTCCCGCCGGGCTCAAGCTGGCCCTGGTCCCCTCCCGCCCGCAGGGCGAGGAGGTCCTCGGTGCAGACGACCTCACGACCACCCAGGCCGCACCGACCCCCGTCATCGAGGATGCCTCCGCCACTGAGAACCAGGGCACTCAGGTGGATCCGGTCGCCATGACGCTGCCCGCGAGCCCCGCGCCGGTCGCCCGGCCGGCCGCAGCATCGTTTGCTGCACCAGCCGCTGTGCCTGTCGTCGCACCGGCTGCGACGACCGCCAATGGCTTGCCGGTCGCGGTGACCACCCGGGCCGAGTGGGGGGCCAATGCCTCCTACATGAGCTGGGATCCCGAGTACGCGAGAGCCGGCCACGTCGTCGTCCACCACACCGCAGGCACCAACAGCTACTCAGCAGGCCAGTCCGCCTCCATCGTGCGGGGCATCTACTACTACCACGCGGTCGTCCTGGACTGGGGCGACATCGGCTACAACTTCCTCGTCGACAAGTTCGGCACCGTCT
This sequence comes from Actinomyces sp. oral taxon 175 str. F0384, assembly GCF_000223355.1. Classification (NCBI taxonomy): domain Bacteria; kingdom Bacillati; phylum Actinomycetota; class Actinomycetes; order Actinomycetales; family Actinomycetaceae; genus Actinomyces; species Actinomyces sp. oral taxon 175. The sequence continues at coordinate 463,650 of NZ_AFUR01000006.1, read as the reverse complement.
TCGAGGGGCGCTCCGGCTCCGTGGCGGCACCGGCCGGCAGGATGAGCATCGGGGCGCACGCCCGCGGCGTCAACACCGGCACCATGGGCATCTCCATGATGGGGGACTACAGCACGGTGTCCCCCTCGGATGCCCAACTGAGCTCCGTGGGCAAGATGGCCGGATGGTTCCTCAAACGAGCCGGCATCTCCGATGCCACCGGCTGGGCGGGCCTGCACGTGTGGACCACCGAGCGCTACCAGGCCGGCTCCACTATCTCCATGCCCCGCATCCTCGGGCACCGCGACGTCGGCTACACCACCTGCCCCGGCAACGTCGGCTACTCCAAGCTCGGTGCCATCCGCGCCATCGCCAAGGCGCAGGGCTCCTCCCCGCAGGGAGGAAGCAGTAGTGCGTCGTCGACCGTGCCCCAGGACCATCCGGGAGCCGTCGCTCTGCGCGGTGCGCTGGGCGCCAACGGCTGGATCGGAGCGGCCACCTCCGGCGTCCAGGCCTCTGCCAAGGGTGGGGTGTTCCAGCGCTTCGAGCATGGGGTGGGCTACTGGAGCCCGGCGACCGGTGCGCAGTTCGTGGGTGAGCCGGTGCTCAGTGCCTGGGGCGCTTACGGCTATCAGACCGGGTCCATGGGCTACCCGCGCAGCGGTGGCGTGGCGGGAGTCGGCGGCAGCCGTCACCAGATCTTCGAAGGCGGCATCGCCTACTGGCGCCCCGGGGGCCGGGTCAGCTTCATCCGTGGTCCGATCCTGACGGGCTGGGGTGCTGCCGGCTGGGAACGCTCCTGGTTGGGGCTTCCCACCTCCAACGAGACCGCCTCCACCAAGGGTGGGGTGTTCCAGCGCTTTGAGCGCGGGGTGGCTTACTGGAGCCCGGCGACCGGTGCGCAGTTCGTGGGTGAGCCGGTGCTCAGTGCCTGGGGCGCTTACGGCTATCAGACCGGGTCCATGGGCTACCCGCGCAGTGCTGGCGTGGCGGGAGTCGGCGGCAGCCGTCACCAGATCTTCGAAGGCGGCATCGCCTACTGGCGCCCCGGGGGCCGGGTCAGCTTCATCCACGGCTCGATCCTCAACGCCTGGGCGGCCTCCGGCTGGGAGCACTCCAAGGTGGGGCTGCCCACCGGACGCGCAGTGCGCCAGGCCGACGGCACCATGACCCAGACCTTTGAGAAGGGCAGCATCTCCGTGGCGCCCAACGGGAAGGTGACCATCCGCTGACATTCCGCACCGGGGGAGCGGCGAGGCGGCCAGAAGTGCATGAGACAGCTCATGAGACACTGGCCGCCTCACCGCTTCCTTACCAGCCGCCTTCATCGACCACCTGCCGGGAAGGACCTCCACATGAACCGAGGACTCGTCTACTTCCACTTCGATCCTCATCATCAGGTCCGCGACTACGTCGTCGCCGCACTCAGCTCCCTGCGGCCCCACGCCGACCACATCCTGCTGGTCTCCAACTCACCCATCAGCGAGGCAGACCGCGCCCGCTTGGCGACCTGCTGCGATGAGATCCTTCAGCGCCCCAATGAGGGACTCGACGCCGGCGCCTACCGAGCAGGCCTGGAGCACCTGGGCTGGGAGCGGCTCGCCGACTTCGACGAGCTCATCCTGACCAACCACACCTACTACGCGCCGCTGCGGCCCTGGGAGGAGGTCCTTGCCCGCGCCGCGAACTGGGGCGATATCTCCTTCTGGGGTATGACCGAGCACGCCACCATGCGCCCCCACCCCTTCCTCGCCCAGCGCGAGCTGCCCCGCCACCTCCAGTCCCACTGGATCGCGGTGCGCCGCAGGCTCCTGACGGACCCGGCCTTCCGGGAGTACTGGGAGCAGATGCCGCCGGTCACCTCCTACCGCGACTCCATCCAGTGGCACGAGTCGCGCTTCACCGGCCACTTCTCCGAGCTCGGCCACACCTGGCAGGTCGCCTTCCCCGTGGACCGCTACCGCTCGGAGAACCCGGCCATCGAGGAGGCCCCAGCGCTGCTGGCCGACGGCTGCCCCCTGCTCAAGCGCCGCGCCCTCTTCCACGACCCGCTCCACCAGGACCGCCAGGCCGTCGTCGGCGGGGAGCTGCTGGAGGCCGCCGTCGAAGCCGGCTACAGCGAGGACCTCATTCTGTCCGACGTCGTCCACACCGCAACCGCCCGAGACCTCATCGTCAATGCCGGCCTCACCGAGGTCGTGACCGGCTGCGTCCCCGGGGACGCGGGGGCCGACGTCGAGGCGAACTCGCCTGCGCAGCGGCCCTCGGGTTGCGCCGTCGTCCACGTCCCGGCCGGGAGGGAGGCGCTCGAGCGCGCCGAGGCCGATGGCCTGGCCCAGCGCCTGGCGAGCCTGCCGGCGCACTGGCGGGTCGTCGTCACCTCGCCCGAACGGCTGGATGCCGCCGACCTGGAGCGGGTCGCCGGCCGCCGTCCCAGCCAGGAGGACACACAGGAGGACTCAGCGCACGGGGAAGGGGATGTGTCCTTCCGCTTGGTGCGCGACCTCGACCCGCGGGGCACGATCGCCTTCCTCACCCAGTGCGACGACCTCTGGGATCCCGGACGCGCCGCCGGCGGCGACGACGGTGACGAGAGTGGTGACGATGGCCCCCTGGTCCTGCGGATCACCGTGGGGCCCCCGGCCGGCCCCGGTACGCGGGCCGACGACGTCGCCCACCGGCAGGCGCTCGACTGCCTGCTGGACTCGCCGGGGTACACGGCCGGCCTCATCGACCTCTTTGCGCGTCACCCCGGCCTCGGCGTGGCCATGCCCGTCGCCGGCCACATCGGGCAGGCTCATGGAGGACCCACGTGGGACGGGCTGGCCGGCGCCGCCAAGGCCCTGTCCCGGCGGCTCGGCCTGAGCGTCGAGCTGGATCCGCTCGCCCCCGTGGCTCCTCCCGGCGCGATGTTCATGGCCCGCCCCGAAGCGCTGCGCACCCTGAGTGAAGGGGCCAAGGAGCTCGTGCGGCTGACCGACCAGGCCGCCGCCGGAGCCGAGCAGTCCGCCGAGCGCCTCAGGCGCGCCCGCGCCGCCGAGGTGCTCGAGCTGCTGACCGTCTATGCGGCCATGTCCAGCGGCTTCCACCCCCGCGAGCTGCTCACTCCGGTCTGGGCCGGGCGGCTCTACGGGGCCCTGGCCTACAAGCATCGAGTCGTCACCGCGGACCTTCCGGCCCACACCGATGAGCAGGTCAGATTCCTCCAGGCCCGATTCGGACCGCTAGCCGGAGTCGGCGCCCGGGTGCGCACCTACGTCGACGCCCACCACCCCGACATGGGCAGTGCCCTCAAGCCCGCCTACCGCTACCTGACCGGCGGGGCCTCGGGCCTGGCGCGCGCCGCGACGAGTGCCGGCAGGCGTCTGCGCGGTGTCGGCCGCCATCGGGAGGAAGACAAGGGGGATTGAGCGAGGTGTTAGCATATCGAGAGGTGCTTACCGCACCTCCTGCCGGCATGGTCGGGTATGCCCCCTGGAGCCCCTGTTGGAGCCCCTGCCTCGATCAATGAGTCACGTGAGGACCTTTGACCTGTCCATGAAGAAGATCAGCGTCGTCATCCCCAGTTACAATGAGGAAAAAAGCGTCAGGTTGATGTATGACCGACTGAACTCGGTATTTCACACGCATCTTCCCCAGTACGACTACGAGATCATCTTCGTCGATGACTACTCGACGGACGGCACCCGCGACGCGATCCGTGCTCTGGCGGGCGAGGACAAGCGGGTGAAGGCGGTCTTCAACGCCCGTAACTTCGGTTTTCACCGGAATGTCTTCTCGGCGCTCACCTACGGCTCGGGGGACGCGACCTTCATGCTCTTCGGCGACCTCCAGGACCCTCCGGAGAACCTCCCGGAGTTCGTGGCCCGCTGGGAGGCCGGGGCCAAGGTCGTCATCGGGCAGAGGAGATCCTCTGATGAGGGCTTCATCATGACGGGATGCCGTCACCTCTACTACAAGCTCATCGACTGGTTCGCCGACACCCCTCAGATCGCGCGCTTCACCGGATACGGGCTCTACGACGTCGAGTTCATCGATGTTCTGCGGCAGATCGGCGATATTCAGCCCTACTTCAAGACGGTGGTCGCCGAGTACGGGATCGGGCTCGAGATCGTCCAGTACGATCAGGCCCAGTCCTCCCGAGGAAAGTCGAACTTCAACTTCCTGCGCAACTACGACTTCGCCATGCAGGGCATCACCAGCTCCACCAAGCTGCTGATGCGCATGGCCACCTTCGTGGCCACCTTCGTCGGCATCATCTGCCTGGGCCTGGCCACCTTCGTCCTGGTCAAGAAGCTCATCGACTGGAACGCCTATCCAGTGGGTGAGGCCTCGCGCACCGTGGGCCTGTTCTTCCTGGGCTCCATTCAGCTGTTCTTCATCGGAATCCTGGGCGAGTACATTCTCAGCATCAACGGGCGCGTCGTCAGCAAACCTCGCGTGGTCATCGGTGAGCGCCTCAACTTCGGGCCCTCCGAAGGTCCTTCGAGCTTCGGAGGCGGCCCGACGTCGTCGCAGGCGGGTCCCTCCGCGCAGGAACGCCCCGGCGGGAACGCCTCTTGAGCGGTCTCCAGGAGAAACTGCGTCCCCTCCTTGCGCAGTTCGGGCGCTTCCTCGTCGTCGGCGGCATCTCCTTCAGCGTTGACTTCGGCCTCTTCACCGTGCTGTACGGGCTGGGCGTACCCCACCTCATCGCCAGTGCGACATCCTTCTCCACCTCAGTGGTCCTCAACTACATCCTCTCCAGGCGCTACGTCTTCGAGGCGCAGGAGAATGTCAGTGTCCTCAAGGAATTCACGCTGTATGTTCTGCTCAACGTTGTCGCACTGGGCTTGAACACACTCATCCTCTACGTCTGCGCCGACCTCGCCGGCATGAGCCCCTTCCTGGGGAAGATCCTCGCCACGGCGATCGTGCTCATCTACAACTTCATCTCCCGCAAAGCCCTCCTGGAGCGTCTCGGCGCCTCCGGCGGGGCGACCACTGTCCACCACCCCGATGAACAGGCAGGCTCTCGTGTCCGGTAAGTCCGCGAAGAACAGAACGAGTCAGGTCAAGAACAACGACGCCGAGAAAACCGATCACGACTCCACGCCGCAGACCCGCTCCGCCGCCGGCCTCGCCACGCGGATGCGCGCGCTCACTGAGACGAGGAGCGATCAGGGACGCCGGCTGGTCGAGCGCGTGGTGGACAGCCGCTTGGGCTCCTGGTGGAGCAGTACCGAGCGTCCCGGCCTTGTGGACTGGGCGCTGCTGGGCGTCATCCTGCTCGGCGCCTACGCCTTCTTCCTCTACGGGGACGTGCGAGCCACCTTCGAGCACTCCTTCAACTTCCTGGACTCGGTTCTTCAGGGGAGGATCGGCGACTTCTACCGGATCGCGATCGAGCACACCTCGACCGGACACCCGGCGGTCTACGACGTTCCGCTCTACCTGCTCTTCGGGCTGTGGAACCTGCCGACCTACATCATCTACCGGATCACCGGCTTCCAGTACCTGCTGTCGACGCCGGCACAGCTGTGGCTCAAGACCATGATGGTGCTCGCCGCGCTTCTCGCCGCCAAGGTGCTGGTGGATATCGCGCGCGACCTCGGCGTCAGCCGGCAGCGCAGCAAGTGGGTCGCCTTCTTCTTCCTGTCCTCGATGACGTTGTTCGTCCCGGTCTTCGTCATCGTCCAGTACGACATCATCATGATCGTCTTCATCCTGCTGGGACTGCGCGCCTACCTGCGCGGCCGGCTGGGCAGGTTCCTGCTGTGGTTCGCGATCGCCAACACGCTCAAGCTCTTCGCCCTGTTCATCTTCGTGCCGCTCCTGCTGCTGAGGGAGAAGCGGCTGCGCGTGGTGGCCCTCCAGGTCGTGGTCGGGCTCATCGGTCTGGTCGGGTGCCGCGCCATCTACCACGGCAACGTGGCCTACAAGGCGTCCACCGGCGGATTCATGAGCAGCATGCTTCAGAGGCTCACGGCCGTGGGGGTCCCGTGGCAGAACAGCATGATTCCGATCTTCGTGGTGTTCATGGTCGGGATCGTCATCTTCGCCTACCTGCGCCGCCCTCAGGGGACGAAGGCTTTGGCGGCCGACGCGGTCTACATCTGCATGGCCATCTACCTCGTCTTCGCCACGGTCGTCCCGCTCAACCCCTACTGGGCCGTCATGGTCTCGCCCTTCGCGGTGCTCATCATCTTCCTCAACCCGCGTCACGTGCTGCTCAACTCTGCTCTTGAGATGGGTGTAGGAACCGCGTTGTTCCTCATGTACACCTTCACCGGTTTCTCCATGTACAACCGGTCGATCCTCGATCAGCTGCTCCTGCCTCACCTGATGACTCCGACGGCGCAGCCCCGGTATGAGACCCCCGCGCAGTTCCTCGACGTCGTGGGAATCAGCCGGCAGGGCTCCTTCATCGTCGGCTTCATGATCGCCTGCGCCCTGGCGATCCTCTTCATCAACTTCCCGCGCACCGAGATGGTGGAGAAGCTGGGGCAGGGCGAGCGGGTCCCGCGTTCTGCGGCCTGGTCGCGCCTGACCATGCCTGCGGCGTTCAGCGCGCTGGTGCTGATCCCCTACTTCGTGCCGGCCGTTCCGGTGGCGTACTCAGCGGTCACCGACAACCCTCAGGCAGGGAGCGTCAACATCCTCGGCGACGGGGCCAGCGTCTCCGAGACCATCACCCTGCCGTCCACCGTGGAGGTCAGCTCCCTCAATATCGCCTTCCTGGCCGGAGACATCCAGTGGCTCGACTCCTCGGTGGTCAACGTCGAGGTGACGGACGCCTCCGGTGCCCGGGTCTTCAAGACCGCGGCGCCGGCGAACTCCCTCCACGAGGGTCTGCACGAGTTCCCGGCCAAGGGACTCGTCCTGCGCGGTGGCGAGAAGTACACCGTCACGATCACCAGTGAGCTGACCGAGGGCGGCAGCGCCGTCGTCGAGATCAATCCCGCGGTCGACCAGTTCCCGACCACGGAGAACGGAACGACCGTCAACGGTGATCTCCTCATGTCCATCAGCGGCAGAACCAAGTGATTGCTCCGCAACCGCACCTGTTAGGATCCAGAACCATGGCAAAGACAGTTCTCGTCACTGGAGCAGGCGGCTACATCGGTCGCCACGTCGTCACCGCGCTCCTGGAGCGTGGCCTGGATGTCAAGGCCCTCGACCTGCGACTCGACGGCGTCGACGAGCGGGCGGAGAGGCTTACCCTGGACCTCTTCTCCGGGGACGCCGACATCTACGACCAGATGGGGCGCCCCGACGTCGTCCTGCACATGGCCTGGCGCGACGGCTTCAAGCACGCCTCGTCCGCCCACATGGACGACCTGGCCAAGCACGTCAACCTCATTGAGAACCTCTATGCGGGCGGTCTCAAGCAGCTCGCCGTCATGGGCACCATGCATGAGGTCGGCTACTGGGAGGGTGCCATCGACGAGAACTCCCCGTGCAACCCCGCCTCGCTCTACGGCATTGCCAAGAACGCGCTGCGGGAGACCACCTTCCTGTCGGCCAAGGCACACGACGCCGTCGCCCAGTGGATCCGCGCCTACTACATCGTGGGCGACGACAAGTTCGGCAACTCGATCTTCTCCAAGCTCCTGGAGGCCGCCGAGGAGGGGCGCGCCACCTTCCCCTTCACCACGGGTAAGAACCGCTACGACTTCATCTCCGTGGACGAGCTGGCCACGCAGATCGCCGCGATCGTGGACCAGACCGAGGTCGACGGCATCATCAACGCCTGCACCGGTGAGCCGATGAGCCTGGCCGAGCGCGTCGAGGCCTATATCCGTGACAACAACCTGGACATCACCCTGGAGTACGGAGCCTTCCCGGACCGGCCCTACGACTCGCCGGGCGTGTGGGGTGACCCGACCAAGATCCGCCGTATCCTCGCCTCAAGCGCGGGCTGACGCGCCCGGGGAAACCGTATTACTCCGCTCTCCCGCCACGGTGAGCGGCTCGAACCACTGCCCAGAAGGGACATTATGGCAACGCTCGGCCAGGACCCGAAGCGACTCGGGATCTTCTTCTTCTTCGACGCTCAGGGCATCGTGGACTCCTACGTGGAGACCCTGCTCACTGACATGGTCAAGAACCTCTCCGAGCTGGTCATCGTCGTCAACGGTGAGTTGACCGCCAAGAGCTATGCCAAGCTGACCGCCTTCACGGACAACATCATCCTGCGGGAGAACAAGGGCCTGGATGCCTGGGCCTACAAGACGGCCATGGAGAGCTACGGCTGGGACCGGCTCGTCGAGTTCGACGAGGTCGTCCTGTTCAACGCCACCATCATGGGACCGGTGTATCCCTTCGAGGAGATGTTCACCGAGATGGCGGGTCGGGACATCGACTTCTGGGGAATCACCTGGTTCCATCTGGCCCCCGGCGACCCCTTCGGGCACGCTCTGGAGGGGTACCTGCCCCGTCATCTTCAGTCCCACTTCCATGCCTACCGGCGTTCCCTGGTCTCCTCCGAGGCCTTCCAGGACTACTGGGACAATCTTCCTCAGATCAATTCATACGAGGATTCCGTGGGGCTCCACGAGGCGCCCTTCACCCAGCGCTTCGAGCGGCTGGGCTTCACCTCTGACGTGTATGTCAATACTGAGGACTTGGAGGGCTTCACCCTGCAGCCCATCCTCTTCGCCCCCAAGCAGCTCATTGCGGAGAGGCGCTGCCCCATCTTCAAGCGCCGCTCCTTCTTCCACAGCTACGAGGACGTGCTTCACCAGGCCGTGGGTAACGCAACCGTGGAGCTCTACGAGTACCTGCGCGACCACACCGACTTCGACACGAACCTCATCTGGGACAACGCCCTGCGCTCGATGAACATGGCGGACCTGGTCAAGAATCTCCAGCTCACCTACGTCCTGCCCACGCAGGCGGTGGCCCGCGAGCCCAAGCCGCAGAAGGTCGCCCTCATTGCGCACCTGTACTACATGGACCTCCTGGAGCCCACGCTCGCCTACGCCCGGTCCATGCCCGAGGGGACGGATTTCATCCTCACCGTCGGTTCTCAGGAGAAGGTGGAGCTGGTGGAGGCGGCCTGCAAGGATCTCCCCTACAACGTGACCGTGCGCCTCATTGAGAACCGGGGTCGGGACGTCAGTGCGCTCCTGGTGGGCTGCAAGGACATCGTCAGCGACTACGACCTCGTCTGCTTCATCCATGACAAGAAGGTCACCCAGCTGAGCCCGTACACCGTGGGTGAGGGCTTCGCCCGCAAGTGCTTCGACAACCTCCTCCCGACTCGAGAGTTCGTCGAGAACGTCATCTCCACCTTTGACTCGGAACCCCGACTCGGTCTGCTGTCGCCGACCCCTCCCAACCACGCCGACTACTTCCCGATCTACTCCTACAGCTGGGGGCCGAACTTCGATCGCACGAAGATGCTCCTTGAGAAAGAGCTGAACCTGAGTGTCCCGCTCGATGCTCACAAGGAGGTCATCGCCCCGCTGGGCACCATGTTCTGGTTCCGGCCGGCGGCTCTCAAGCCGCTCTTCGACCACGACTGGCAGTGGGAGGAGTTCCCGCCTGAGCCGAATGACATCGACGGAACCATCCTCCACGCCATCGAGCGTGCCTACGGCTATGTTGCGCAGGCCTCGGGCTACTTCTGCGGATGGCTCTTCTCCGACTCCTTCGCGAGGATCGAGCTGACGAATCTGTCGTACTACACCAGGGAGTTCACCACCGCGGTGTCACAGCACTGGGGGGTTGACTTCGAGCAGCGAATGGTCCAACAGATCCGTAGTGCTCGCAGCACTCGTCAGCAGGTCAAGGATCAGGTCAGCCGCTGGATCCCGACCGCAGTGCGCTCGCCCCTTAAGAGTGCCTACCGCCGAGTCAGGAGGATCGGGGAGTGACCGAGACGGGCGCGTCGACTGGGGCGGCGGGTGTCAAGCCGGTCGCCAGAAAACGGACCAGGATCTTTTACCTTGATCTGGTCCGAGCCCTGGCAGCGCTTCTCATCGTCCTCACCCACTTCAACAACCCCTACCTGGCTGATGGCGGCTACGTCCTGACCAACTTCCCCTTCGGCATCTATGTGGGTGGGTTGGGCGTCTCCTTGTTCCTCATCATCTCCGGGGCCGCCCTGACGGTGACCTATCGGAGACCGATCAATCTCAAACGGTTCTACTGGAAGCGCTGTCTCAACATCTACCCGATGTTCTGGACCGCCTGGGTCCTTGCGACGCTCTACTTCTTCGTCACGACCGGGGGGCGGCCGCCCAACAGTGCCCCAACACGTTCCCTCATCTTCACGGTCCTCGGCGTGGACGGTCTGGTCGCCAACTTCCAGGTGCGTACCGCCTACCTCCTGGGGGAGTGGTTCCTCGGGTTCATCCTCCTGTACTACCTCGTCTTCCCGTTGCTGCTGTGGGCCATCGACCGCTTCCCGGTCGTCACCGGCGTCGTCATCCTGGCGGCCTATGCCACCACTGTGATCGTCATGCAGCGCTACTTCGCGGGCTACCCCTCGGCGATGATCCTCACGACCAGACTCCCCGAGTTGGCCTTCGGCAGCTACTTCGTCCTCTACGTCCGCCGGGTTCACTGGGCCGTCGTCATCCCGGCAGCCGCGGTCCTGGCCGTCTCGGCGATGCTCCCCGAGGAGATTCCAGAGGACGTGGCCACCACACTCGTCGGCATCTCGGCCTTTCTCATCCTCGTGGTCGTCGGTCGCTATGTGGCGATCCAGCCGGTACGCGCACTCGTCGACCTGATCGCCAAGTACTCCTATCCGATCTTCCTGGTCCACCACGTCGTCATCATGGTCCTCTTCGAGAAGATCAACGTGGCGGGCTTCGTGCCGGTTCAGCGCTACACGATGCTGGCCGCGACCTGCGTCATCGTCTTCGGCCTGTCGGTGGCGCTGGTGAGGATCACCGACCACATCGTCGCTTTCGTCACCAAGGCCTTCAAAGGCATGAGCTGGCATCCCGAGGTCTCCGAGGTCGAACGCTGATATGTTCGGCGTGCGGCTCCGGGCAGGGACGAGCTCGTGTCCAGCGCCTCTGAGGCGTGTCGAAGGCAACGGCGGCCGCCGGCCCGCACGGCTCCGGGAACACCGAGAATAGTGACGAGGCCGTTGTACGACGCGTGAGAGCTCGTCCCACCGCCCCGACTCGACTACACCAAGGGAGACCCTCGTGACCCGTACCTGCCTCGTGACCGGTGGTGCCGGATTCATCGGCTGCGCGATCTCGCATGACCTGGCGGACGCCTTCGACCGTGTCGTGGCCCTGGACAACATGCACCCGCAGATCCACCCCTCCCAGGCTCGCCCTGCCGAGCTCGACGAGCGCGTGGAGCTGCGCCGCCTGGACGTGTCCGTCGCCGAGGACTGGGACTCGCTCCTGGCCGAGATCGCGCCCGATGCCATCGTCCACCTGGCGGCGGAGACCGGGACCGGCCAGTCCCTCACCGAGGCCTCCCGGCACGCCAACGTCAACGTCGTCGGCACCACCCAGATGCTCGACGCCCTCGTGCGCCACGAGATCCGTCCCGACAAGATCGTCCTGGCCTCCTCCCGGGCCGTATACGGCGAGGGGAAGTGGATTGACGCCGAGGGACACCCCTCCTACCCCGGGCAGCGCACCCACGCGATGCTCGAGGCCGGTCAGTGGGATTTCGCCGGGCTGACCCCCTCGGTCCAGTCCTCCACCGAGGTCAAGGCCTCCCCGGCCAACGTCTACGCCGCCACCAAGTTCTGCCAGGAGAACCTCGTGACGTCCTGGTGCGGCTCCTTCGACGTCACCCCGGTGCTCTTCCGGCTTCAGAACGTCTACGGACCCGGCCAGTCCCTCATCAACCCCTACACCGGCATCGTCTCCCTCTTCGCCCGCCTGGCCAGGCAGGGTCAGTCCATCCCGGTCTACGAGGACGGCCAGATCGTGCGGGACTTCGTCTTCATCGACGACGTCGCCTCCGCCATCGTGGCCGGCGTCCTGCACTCGCCGGCCACCTCCACGCCCTACGACATCGGCCTGGGGGAGCGGACCACCATCATGCAGATCGCTCAGACCATCGCCGAGCACTACGGAGCACCCGCCCCGCACGTCACCGGCCAGTTCCGCGACGGCGATGTGCGTGCCGCCTGGGCGGACACCGCGCGCGCCCGCCAGGCACTGGACTGGGAACCGAGGATCGGCGTCACCGAGGGCATCAACCGGCTGTGCGACTGGATCGACGCCCAGCAGGAAGCGGCTCCCCCAGCACCCACCGGCACTGCGGCGGAGGTGTGAGCCTATGAAGCTCTCTCGACTGCTCCGCTCGGAAGACGCCCGCCAGACGCTGGACCTCACCCTGCGGCTGACTCAGCGCTCGGTCTCCTCGGAGTTCAAGGGCACGGCCCTGGGGCGCCTGTGGTCCTTCATCAACCCCCTGGCCACCATCGCCATCTTCGCCCTCATCTTCGGCGTCGTCTTCCGCGGAGGCGTGGAGCCGGGCCGCAACTCCGGCATCAACTCCTTCGCGCTGTGGATCGGCATCGGGGTGCTCAGCTGGACCTTCTTCTCCAGCGGCATCATGGCCTCCATGAACGCCCTCGTGGACAACGCGGGGCTCCTCACCAAGGTCTACTTCCCCCGCCAGGTCCTCATCTACTCCGCGGTCCTGTCACTGGCCGTGGACTTCGCCTTCGAGCTGCTCGTGCTGGTCATCATCGCCATGATCTTGGGAGGGCCGGGAGTCCTGGCGATGATCCCGGCACTGCTCGTCGTCACCGTACTGGTGGGGATGTTCGCCGTCGGACTGGGCCTCATGCTGTCCATCGCCACCGTCTACTTCCGGGACCTGGGCCACCTGTGGCAGATCTTCAATCAGATGTGGATGTACGCCTCCGGGGTCGTCTTCCCCCTGACCATGGTCAACAAGGTCCAGAACGACCTGTTCGACAAGGGCTGGCAGGTTAACGGCGGGCCGATCCCGCTGACCACGATCCTGCGTCTCAACCCCGCCGAGACCTACCTCGAGGCCTTCCGATCCTGCCTGTACGACTTCGCCCTGCCGTCGCAGCCCGTCTTCCTGGCCTGCCTGGCATGGGCGATCGTCATGCTCACGCTGGGCCTGGTCTTCTTCCGCCGGCACTCGGCGAGCATCGTTGAGGAGCTCTGACACACCAGATGACCGCATCAACCGGATCGTCCGCATCATCACTGACGTCGTCGGTGCCGGCTGCCTCGGCAGCATCCTCTGCCGCGTCGGCCGTGCGCATCGAGGACGTCTCCAAGCGCTTCCGGATCTATCACCACCGCAATCAGTCCCTCAAGGGCGCCGTCCTGCAGCGGGGCCGCGGCGTCTACGAGGACTTCTGGGCGCTCAAGGACATCACCTTCGACATCCCCGAGGGCAAGACCTTCGGGCTCATGGGACACAACGGCTCAGGCAAGTCCACGCTGCTCAAGTGCATCGCCAAGATCCTGGCTCCCGACTCGGGCTCCATCACCGCCCGGGGGCGCATGGCCGCCATGCTGGAGGTCGGCTCGGGCTTCCATCCCGAGCTCTCCGGGAGGGAGAACATCTTCCTCAACGGCGCCATCCTGGGGATGAGCCGCAAGGAGATCGAGGCCAAGTTCGATGACATCGTCGACTTCTCCGGGGTGGGTGAGTTCATCGACCAGCCGGTGAAGAACTACTCCTCGGGCATGTACGTGCGCCTCGGCTTCTCCGTGTCCATCCACGTCGAGCCGGAGATCCTCCTGGTCGACGAGGTCCTGGCCGTCGGCGACATGGAGTTCCAGGAGCGGTGCATGGACAAGTTCGCCGAGTTCCGCGAGGACGGCCGCACCGTCGTCGTCGTCTCCCACGGCCTGGAGCAGATGCGCACCTTCTGCGATGAGGTCGCCTGGCTCGACCACGGCCGGCTCAAGGAGGTCGGCCCGGCCCCAGAGGTCATCGACAAGTACTCCGATGTCACCCACGGAGCCAAGAAGGTCAAGGAGGGCCAAGGAACCCGCTTCGGCAGTGGTGAGGCCCAGATCCGCCGTATTGAGCTGCTCGACCGGACGGGCCGGCCGGCGACCTCCATGCGCACCGGGGACGAGGCCACCATTCGCCTTCACTACCACTGCGAGGAGACGATTGAGAAGCCCGTCTTCGGCTGCTCCATCGACACCCGCGAAGGCATCTTCGCCTGGGGACTGCACGGCCTCGACGACGGCTTCCAGCCCGAGAGGATCGAGCCGGGGGAGGGGACCGTGGACATCTCCATCCCCGCGATGATGCTACGGCCGGGCGCCTACCTCATCTCCGCCTCCATCCAGCCCTGGCAGCTCTCCAGCGTCATTGACGCCTACCAGAAGGCCACGGCCTTCGACATCATCCCCGGGCCGCGCATGGAGTCCGGGGGCTTGGTGGCCCTGGGGGCCCACTACGAGCGGATTGACCCGCCTCGCCCCATGGTCACGCTCACCAAGGACGACTGAGGCTCGGCGGACGGTCAGTGCCGCTGCTCAGCGCCTCTGCATCTTCTTGACCCCTTGGGCCACGGTGCGGAAGAAGGGCTTGGCCGTGGCCTCCACATGGTCGACCTTCAGGTTGATCTCATAGGCGTGCATAAGGACCTGGCGCATCGTGTCATGCAGGTCGCCGATGGTGAAGCGTAGGTCGTGCATGGCCTTCTTGAGGTGCGCGATCTCCTCGTCCTGCTGCTCCAGCCTCTTCTGGATCCGGTGGTAGTACTCCGCTGAGACGAGCAGGAGTCCGAGGTTCTCGGAAACGGCCGTCACGCCCTGCGGGGAGGACTCGGTCCCGGTGCAGCTCACGGACAGACGGGCGTAACGGTCACGGATGGCGAGGTTGTCGGTGCGGTGGTGGGCGGCGTCGACGACGACGGAGTTGCCGATCGTCCCGTCGGTGGAGTCACGGTGGTGCCAGTGTGCCAGCGGCTCGTCACTGATGAATCCGACCGGGGAGGTCGCCAGCAGCCGCAGATTGAAGTCCCAGTCGGCCTGGGTCAGCAGGGTGCCGTCCCAGTGGCCGATGCGGTCGGCCACCTCACGACGGATGAGCTGCGAGATCGGCGGGACGTAGTTGGCCACCATCGTGTCGATGAGGGTCCAGCTTTCCTTGTCCTGCGTCATCACCCACCGGCCACGCTCGGTCAGGCCCTCGTCGGTGACTATCTCATCGACGACGTCGCAGCGCGTCGCCACAGCGCCGTGCTCGGGGTGGTCATCGAGGTGGGCTACGCAGGCGGCCAGGAAGCCGGGCTCCCAGGAGTCGTCGTCGTCATGGATCGCGAAGAACTCGCAGGAGGAGACGGCCAGACCGTCCTCCAGGGCGGCCTCGCGTCCGTGAGAGGTCTCGTTGGTGACCACCTGGGTGCGCTCTCTGAGCCACTCGGGAGCGCTCTCCAGAGCGCTGTCCACCGACTCGGTGCTTCCGGCGTCATTGACGATGACGAGCTCGAGGTCCTGGAAGGACTGCGCCCCGACCGACTGGAGTGCGCGCGTCAGCAGCACGGGACGGTTACGGGTCCGGGTCACCACGGTGACTCGGGGGGATTGTGCGGCATGTCCAGCCATTGTCGGGGATCCTCCTTGATCTGGTCAGGGGCGCATCATGCTTGGCGATGTTACCGAACCGCCCGGGGCGTCTGACGACGTCGGTTTGGTAACTGTAACGGTTGGGGCGCCACTGACGTAGTCGCTTGCCACAATCAACAACTTCTCGCCGAGCCGCGTGCGTGGCTCCTGGCCCGCCGATGCAGCTCGCGGGGCAGACCGGTGAGTGCCTGAGTCAGTCCCCTCAGCACCGGGCCGCGCTGCGGTCCCCGTAGGGAGCGCACCAGCGTACGGGCCAGTGCCTGCATCACCACCGGGGCCGGACTGTGGGCGGCGGCCGTCAGGATGCGGTTGCGGACGTTGACCCGGATGAACATCGGTGAGTCCGTGCCCGAGGAGGAGGCGTGATCGTGGCGTGCCACGGCCTCGCGCACGTAGAGGACTCGCCACCCGCGCTCGCGCAGGCGCCAGGACAGGTCCGTGTCCTCGTAGTACATGAACAGGTCCTCGCGAAAGCCTCCCAGGGCCTGCCACGCCTCACGTCGGATCGCGCAGGCGCCCCCGCACAGGCCGAAGACCTCACTGGGGGAGTGCTCCTGCCCAGCGGGCACCAGCCAGTCCCGGTCATAGCCGTTGCCGGAGGCGTCCACCAGATTGCCCGTGGAGTTGACCAGGACCTCCCCCTCACCGCGGGCAGCGGCCTCGTCGTCAACCCGGGTCCACCGCCCGGTGCGAGGGGAGACGAGGGCGTCCTGCTGGCCGGGGGTGGCGGGCTTCCAACGGCCGGCCAGCAGAATCCGCGCCGTGGTCGCGGCCGGAGCCGCCGCGGACGGCGGGTCGCCCAGGGGGGCCAGGAGCGCCTCGAGGAAGCCGGGCTCGGCCACCGCGTCATTGTTGAGCAGGACGAGGGCATCCTCGACCATGCCCCGGGCCCCAATGTTGACGCCGGCGCCGAAGCCCCGGTTCTCAGGGGACTCGACCACTGTGAGTCCCTCTCGGCGAAGTCTCTCGGCCGAGCCGTCGCCGGAGGCGTTGTCCACGACGACCAGCACGTCCCCGTCTCCCAGCTGCTCACGGATGGAGCGGGCCGCCCGGATCGTCAGCTCGGCCTGGCGCCAGTTGACGACGACGACGCGAGCTGAGGGACGCCTGACGGGCTGGGTCACACCGCACCCCCGATCAGGGCGTGATAGACCTCCGTGTGCGCGGCGGCGCAGGCCTCCCAGGTGAAGGTCCGGGCGCGCTCGCGGCCGGCCTGGGCCAGCTCGTCGTGCTCCGCTCCGATGGCTCGGGCGAGCAGGCTGGCGATCTCACGCGGCGAGGTGGGGTCGGCCAGCAGGCCGGCCTGTCCGCACACCTCGGCCATGCAGGTCCCGGCGCTGGTGACCACCGGTGTCCCATAGGCCATGGCCTCCAGGACCGGCAGGCCGAAACCCTCCCAGATGGAGGGGAAGCAGAAGGCGCGGGCGCCGCTGTAGGCGGCTGCCAGCTCGTCGTCGTCGAGCCTGCCGGTGACGTGGACCCGATCACCCAGGCGGGTCAGCAGCTCGCGCTCGGCGGCGTCGTCGCCCCACCCGGCCGGGCCGACGAGGACCAGGTCGAGGCCGCCGGCGTCGTCGTGCTCCTCGATGAGGAGGGCGAAGGCGCGCAGCAGTCCCAGCAGGTTCTTGCGGGGTTCACGGGTACCCGTCCACAGGATGTAGTCGCGCGTGAGGCCCCGGGCGGCTCGGAAACCCTCGACTTGCTCGTCGGAGACGGTGCGGGTGCGCACCCCGTGGGGAATGACGTAGAGGCGGGCGGCGTCGATCCCCGCCGCGATGCAGTCGTCGGCGGTGGCCTGGGAGGGGACGATGATGGCGCTGGCCTCAGCGATGACGCGCTCCAGGCAGCGGCTGAAGTAGGCGTTGCCGCGCGGGGTGAAGTGCTCGGGTGAGCGCAGGAAGGCCAGGTCGTGCACGGTGACGACCAGCGGCAGCGAGGTGGGGGGCAGCGCCCAGGTCGTGGCGTGGATGAGCTGGGCGCCGGGCAGGATGGACTCGGCCCGCGGCAGTCCCAGACGGTTCCAGGACTCGTACAGGGCGGTGCGCGGCAGGTGGGAGGAGCGCATCGGCATCGGCGGCAGTCCGACCTGGCGCGGCGAGGCGGCCCCCTGGTGGTGGGCGGCGATCCCGGCCACGGGCACCCGCCGAGCGCGCAGGGCCTGGGCGAGCTCGACGATGTAGGTGCCCGATCCCCCGGGCACGGGCTGCCACAGCTGCTCCACCACCATGCCCACGCGTGGGCCACGGGGGCGAGCCGGTGGACGGGGGCCCTTGGCGGGCGAGGGCGCGGTGCGGGAGGCGGGGGAGGGAGAAGGGGCCGGGGAGTGCGCCGGGCGGGAATGATCTGCGCTCATGGGCTCAGAGTACGGGGTGACCGCGCTAGGCGCGGTAGCCTGCCGTCATGAAGGTTCTTCTCGATGCGACGGCGATCCCGGCTGACCTCGGAGGCGTGGGTCGCTATGTCGACGACCTCGTGCCCGAGCTCATCGCCTGCGGCGTCAACCTGGCCATGGCCGTCCAGCAGCGGGACGTGGCGCACTTCTCCGCCAAGGCGCCCCGCGCCCACCTCTTCCCGGTCTCGCAGTCCATGGAGTCGCGCGGCGCCCGGATGGCCTGGGAGCAGACGGGGCTACCGGCACTCATCCGCCGCATCCGCCCAGACGTCCTGCACTCGCCCCACTACACCTTCCCGGCCCTGCACCAGGTACCCGTGGTCGTCACCCTCCACGACGCCACGTTCTTCTCCCACCCGCAGGCGCACTCGCCCCTCAAGCAGAAGTTCTTCACCAGCGCCATCCGCCGGGCCGTGCGCCGGGCCGACGCACTCGTCGTGCCCTCGCAGGCCACTCGCGACGAGACCATCAAGTACGTCGGAGGCGACCCCGAGCGCTTCCACGTCGCCTACCACGGCGTGGACACCTCCGTGTTCCACCCGGTCGACGACGCCGAACGGGCCCGCGTGGCCGCCTCCCTCGGACTGGAGGGCCGGCGCTACATCGGCTTCCTGGGGACCCTGGAGCCCCGCAAGAACGTTCCCAACCTGGTGCGCGCCTGGATCGACGTCTTCCGTGACTGTGAGGACGCCCCGGCCCTGGTCCTGGCCGGCGGGCCCGGGTGGGACGAGGACATTGAGCCCGCCCTGGCTCAGGTACCCAGGCACCTGAACGTCCTGCGGCCCGGCTACCTGCCCCTGGAGGACCTGCCCGGATTCCTGTCCGGCTGCGAGATCCTGGCCTATCCCTCCATCGGTGAGGGCTTCGGCCTGCCGGTCCTGGAGGCCATGGCCTGCGGGGCCGCCGTGCTCACCACCCGCGAGCTGAGCCTTCCGGAGGTCGGGGGCGACGCCGTCGCCTACTGCGGATCGGACGTCCAAGCCATTGCCCGGGGCCTCGTGGTCCTGGACGCCCAGCCCGAGAGGCGCCGGGCCCTGGGGGTCGCCGCCCTCGAGCGGGCCGCCGAGTTCACCTGGAGGGCCTCCGCCCAGGCGCACGTCGAGGCCTACCGCGCCGCTATGGCGCACTGAGGCCCTCCCCATCCGGGAGTACGGTACGCCGTTAGTCCTTGGTGATATCGACCAACGTGGCCGGTGCACTCGTGTAGTGTTCATCGACGGGTTATGCCCATGGTGAGACGTCGGCGATACGACGCGCGCGGGAAGGAAGAGACGGCCAGTGAACGAGACCAAGCCGGTGCAGACTGAGGGGACCTCTCTCCCCCGTGCCGGGCACGACGAAGGGCAGATGCGCGGACGGGTTCTCGTCACCGGCGCCAACGGCCAGCTGGGGCGCGCGCTCATGACCCTGCTGCCGCAGGCGGGCTTCGAACCCACCGGCGTCGACCTGCCCGAGGTGGATATCTCGGACGCGGCAGCCATGTCCTCCTGGGACTGGACTGGATACGACGTCATCATCAATGCCGCGGCCTGGACCAACGTGGACGGGGCGGAGACTCCTGAGGGGCGCCGCCTGTCTTGGCGGGCCAACACGGTCGGCCCGGTCAACCTGGCCCGGGCAGCCGTCCAGCACGGCCTGACGCTGGTGCACCTGTCCACCGAGTACACCTTCGACGGGGTCACGGCCCTCCACACCGAGGAGGAGACCCCCTCGCCGCTGGGGGTCTACGGCCAGTCCAAGGCCGCCGGGGACGCCGCCGTCAGTGTCTGTCCCCGCCACTACCTGGTGCGCACCTCCTGGGTGGTCGGCGACGGCAAGAACTTCGTCAAGACGATGCTCTCCCTGGCTGAGCGCGGCATCACGCCGAGTGTCGTGGCCGACCAGACCGGACGTCTCACCTTCGCCTCCGATCTGGCGGCGGGCATCATCCACCTCCTCACCTCGGGCGCCGAGTTCGGCACCTACAACCTCTCCGGTGATGGGCCCATCGTCTCCTGGGCCGATGTCGCCAAGCGGGTCTACGAGCGCGCCGGCCACAGTCCCGACGAGGTCACTGCCGTCACCACAGAGGAGTACTACGCCGGTCAGGAGGGGATCGCACCGCGGCCACTGAGCTCGGCCCTGGACCTGGCGAAGATCAAGGCTGCAGGTTTCACCCCGGCTGACTCCACGGAGCGCCTGGAGGCCTATCTTCAGGGCCTCCTGTAAGTTGAATCAGACCGGTTTACACTCCCTCGCACCCGTTTCTCGTCGGAGATCAGCATGAGACGTGAGCTCACCAAGTACTTACGACTGCCGACCATGAGTCGTATGGAAACCGGCGCCGTGCTGTCCCGGCGCCCGGCGGTGGTCGGCGGGCTCCTCCTCATCCTGATGCTGCTGACCGGACTCGGGTGGGCGGTGTCCTCGCCGGTGGAGTCGTCTCCCGACGACAACTATCACCTGGGCAGCATCTGGTGCCCACGTCCGGCGGGTGAATCCTGCCAGACCAGCGTTGTCGACGGCGATCCGGTGGTCCGGGTTCCGATCGCGGTGGCGGATGAGTCAATGAGGTGCTACGTCCTGCAATCGAATAAGTCGGCGGGATGCGCGCTTGGGTACGACGATTCTCATATGGTGTGGTCCAAGCGCTTCGACAATGGCGCCTACCCGATTGGCTACTACCACTTCCATCACCTCCTCGTCGGCAAGGATGTGCAGACCTCGGTCCTGGTGATGCGCGGCGTCAATGTGCTCATCGCCGTGGCGCTTCTGGGAACCATCGGCTTCTGTGCGCCGCGGCAGCTGAGGCGGCCATTCATCGGTGCGATTGTCGCCTCGTGGGTCCCCATGGGGGTCTACTTCATCGCTTCCAACAATCCCAGCTCGTGGGCCGTCTCCGGGTTGATGGCGTACTCCGCGGCAACATTTATGGCCCCGCAGCAGAACGGGCGTCGTCGTATTGCCCTCGTGATCTGCGCGGTGATCGGCGCCGTGATGTGCTTGACGTCGAGATATGACGCCGCCTTCTTCCTCCTTGTCGTCGGCCTTGCCCTGCTCTTCGCGGTGCCGTGGAAACGAGGGGGATGGATAGGGCTGAGTGCCCTCGCCGGAGTGGCCCTCCTCGGGTTCGGCACCTTTATGGCCTCGTCCCAGGTGTCGAAGGTCGCATACTTCCTGCGGGTTTTCGAGGCGTCTGATCCTGCAAAATCTGCCGATAAGCAGCCGTTCTTCGAGAAGCTCCTCGTTGGGCTGGAGACTGCTCCGAAGTATCTCGGCGGATTCTGGGGTCACACATGGACCCCGGGGTGGCATGATGTTCCTCTGGGGGCTCGCGCCCCCTATGTGCTCACCATTATGGCGGCCGGTGCTTTCGTGGCCGTCGGCTTGCGTCGTGGCGGTTGGCGGAAGTGGACCGCTCTGGCGATCATCGTGGGGTCGATGGTCCTTCTTCCGGCGTTGTTCTACGCCAACGGCGCCATGGACACCATCGAGCTCTATCAGGCCCGGTACATCTTCCCGCTGCTGGCGCCCACCTTCTTCCTCATGCTGGCCGTCGATCAGGATGAGGGGGCGTGGTTCACAGTTCCGCAGGCCGTCTGGGTCACCGTCTTCATATCGCTGTGCCAGACAATCACCCTGCATACGCTGCTGCTGCGATTCGTGCAGGGTGCCCAGGAACGGTGGGAACTCGACCTCAACAAGCATATCGAGTGGTGGTGGAGTGCACCGGTCTCACCCATGATGGTCTGGTTCCTCACGACATGCCTTGCTACTGCGGCACTGGGAACCGCCATCGCAATGCTGACGCGCACGGCCGAGAAGTACGAGGCGCCCCAGGAGCCGTAAGCACTGTGGGCGGGCGGCGCGGAGTGGCGCCACCCGCCCACACGTCATGAGGCAGGAACGGAGCAGGCCGGAGGTCTGCGGCCAGGATCCTCAGGACTGCTGGTTCTCCAGCAGACCCAGGAGGTAGGCGCCGTACCCGGACTTCACCAGGGGCTCGGCGCGCCGGCGCAGGCCCTCGTCGTCGATGAAGCCCATGCGCCAGGCGACCTCCTCGGGAGCGCCGATGTTGAGGCCCTGACGGTGCTGGACGGTGCGGATGAAGCTGGTGGCGTCGGCCAGGGAGTCGAAGGTGCCGGTGTCGAGCCAGGCGGTGCCGCGGGGCAGGACCTCCACGGTCAGCCGGCCGGCCTCCAGGTAGGTGCGGTTGACGTCGGTGATCTCGTACTCGCCGCGGGCGGAGGGCTGGAGGTTCTTGGCGATCTCGACGACGTCGTTGTCATAGAAGTACAGGCCGGGCACGGCGTAGTTGGAGCGGGGCTGGGCCGGCTTCTCCTCGATGGAGATGGCCTTGAAGCTCTCGTCGAACTCGACCACGCCGTAGGCCGTGGGGTCGGCGACCTGGTAGGCGTAGACGACGCCGCCGTCGGGGCTGGTGTGACGGCGCAGCTGGGTGCCCATGCCGGGACCGTAGAAGATGTTGTCGCCCAGGACCAGGGCGGCGCTGTCGTCACCGATGAAGTCGGCGCCCAGGACGAAGGCCTGAGCCAGGCCGTTGGGCTCCTGCTGAACCGTGTAGGACAGGTTGACGCCGAGCTGGGAGCCGTCGCCCAGGAGACGGTGGAAGGAGGGGGCGTCGTGGGGGGTGGTGATGACCAGGACGTCCTGGATCCCGGCGAGCATGAGGGTGCTCAGCGGGTAGTAGATCATCGGCTTGTCGTAGACGGGCACCAGCTGCTTGGAGGTCCCCAGGGTGATCGGGTTGAGTCGCGTGCCGGAGCCTCCGGCCAGAATGATTCCTCGCATGCTCCAAGCATGACCTATTGAGGCCCTCAATGGCGCCAGGATCGGGCGGATCGGGAGCTTATGTTCGTGTTTCCCGGCACGTTCCGCCCCTGGTGGCCTCGTCCTTCGGGGTGTCGACGGGCCACACCGATAGACTCGGGCAATGGCGCCTGACGGATACGGGGCGCTGAGACCAAGACCTGTGCGCACAGAAGGGGCCATCAATGGGGCAGATCGAGCTGGGCAAGCCGCTTGCCGTCGAGGAGACGCCGATTCCGGGATTCCTGCGGATCGACCTGACTGTTCACGGGGACAACCGCGGCTGGTTCAAGGAGAACTGGCAGAGGGAGAAGATGCTGGCCCTGGGGCTGCCCGACTTCGGGCCGGTGCAGAACAACATCTCCTTCAACAACGAGGTCGGGGTCACCCGCGGCATCCACGCCGAGCCCTGGGACAAGTTCGTCTCGGTGGCCACTGGCCGCGTCTTCGGCGCCTGGGTGGACCTGCGCGAGGGCCCGTCCTTCGGAGCCGTCTACACCTGCGAGATCGACCCGTCGGTGGCGGTGTTCGTGCCCCGGGGCGTGGGCAACTCCTATCAGACGCTGGAGCCGGGTACCGCCTACACCTACCTGGTCAACGACCACTGGTCGGCCGACGCCCGGTACACCTTCCTCAACCTGGCCGATGAGACGGCGAATGTGCCCTGGCCGATCCCGCTGAGTGAGGCGATCCTCTCCGACAAGGACAAGGCGCACCCCCGCCTGGCCGAGGTCACCCCCTTCCCGGCTCCCGGGGCCGAGGCCTAGGACGTGCCCGCGCACCGGTACGGTGAGGCGCCATGAGACGACTTGAGCCGGCGCGCCAGCGGTACGCCTGGGGGTCGACCTCCGCCATCCCCGCCCTCCTGGGCAGGCCTGACGACGGTGACCCCTGGGCCGAGGCCTGGTACGGATCCCACCCGGCCGGGCCCGCCCAGGTCACCGAGGGCGGCGTGCTGTCTGAGCTCATCGACGCCGAGCCGGAGCGCCTCCTGGGGGAGGACATCATCTGGCGCTTCGGGCGCCGGCTGCCCTTCCTCCTCAAGCTCATCGCGCCCGAGCAGCCCCTGTCCCTCCAGGTCCACCCCAGTCAGGCCCAGGCCGCCGAGGGCTACGCCCTGGAGGACGAGGCGGGCATCGCCCTGGACCACCCCTGCCGCAACTACAAGGACACGAACCACAAGCCGGAGATGGTCCTGGCCCTCACCCGCTTCCAGGCCGTCGCCGGTTTCCGGGCTCCGCGCCGCGCCGTCGAGGTCCTGGCCGGCCTGGACAGCCCCCTGGCCCGCCGGATGCGTCGCACCCTGCGCCTCAACCCCACGCGTTACGGCATCCGGCAGGTCTTCTCCGACGTCGTCTCGGCCGCCACGCGTCCCAGCCCCCAGGAGATCGACGCCCTCGTCACTGAGATCGCCGCCAGGTTCGAGGCCGGGACATCCCCGTCGCTGCGAGTGGACTCCAACGTCGTGAAGATGGCCGACACCTTCCCCGGGGACCCCGGCATCGCCGCCGCGCTCCTGCTCAACCCCGTCACCCTGCAGCCCGGTGAGGCGCTGTTCGTACCGGCAGGAAGCGTGCACGCCTACATCTCCGGTCTGGGCGTGGAGGTCATGGCATCCTCGGACAACGTGCTGCGTGCCGGACTGAGCGCCAAGCACATTGATGTCCCCGAGATGCTGGCCTGCGTCGACTACGTGGCGGCGCCGCCGGTGCGCCCCGCCCCCGAGTACCTCTCTCGCGCCACCCGCGCCTACTACGCGCCGGTGGATGACTTCGAGCTCATGGTCACCACTGTGGTGGCCGCCGACGGGCGCCTGCCGGTCCCCGGACGGGGGCCGCGCATCCTCCTGGCCGTCGAGGGAGCCATGACCCTGGTGACCCAAGCCGACACCCAGACGCTCGCCCAGGGAGAGGCCGTGTTCGTCGGTGCCGACGAACGCAGCCTGTCCGTCGAGGGGGAGGGCACCCTCGTCCAGGCCGACGTCCCCTGACACCGGTGGGGGCGACGGGGCTGAGCCCCGCCGACTCAGGCGGTGATGCCCTCCTGCCGGATGGCGGCCGCGGCGACGTCGTCATCCGCCTCGGGGGTGAGAACCACCGCGGTGCGCCCGGCGTGCCAGGCGACCAGCACCTCCTGGAGCATCTGGGCCGTGTCGGGGCTGCGCACCAGGACCGCACGTGAGGCGGAGCTGCCGGCCCCCGCGGATGCACCGGCCGTCTCGACCCGGGCTGCCAGCTGGGCGCGCGTCAGGGTGGTGGGCCGCTCGCCTGAGGGGACGGTGGCCGCAGTGGTGCCCGCAGCCGCAGGCGCCGCCCCCTCGGCGCCGAGGTCCCTGAGGCACACCGAATCAGCTGCGGTGCTCACCGGTGTGAAGCGGTCGGGATAGTGCATGAGGTCGGCGGCGCCGTCGAGCACGAGGGCAGGCAGCTCGCCTGGCCAGCGCAGCGCCAGCGAGGCGGGCGGGACCAGCGCCTGCGCCTCGGCCTCATCGAAGAGGCTCTCCGGGGTGAAGGCCACGCTCAGCTCGGGGAGGAGGCCGGCGGCGTGGATGTGCGCGCTGCTTCCCAGGAGCACGCTGCGCCCCGCCAGCCACGTACCGCAGGCCCAGGCGACGCTCCGCCAGTGCGGAGGGAGGCCCACATGGACTCCGTCACCGGGCGTCGACTCCGATGTGACGAATCCCGCGATCTTCGCCAGCCACATGGACAGGACGTGCCCGGTCAGCTCGACTCGTTCATCGATTCCATAACAAACGAGCCATGGCCTGTCGGCGTCCTGAGGGCCGGGGAGCAGTGGGAGCAGGGGATCTGGCATGACCCCGATTGAAGCAGATCCTGCGGCTCTCAGGAACTTCCCTGGTGGCGTCCAGTCGGTAGGGTCATGATGTGAACGTGCGTCAGGCGTCCTGAAATCCTCAGCATTGCCGTGGGTATTTCCACTGTCAGCCAGGCAGTGGGAGCCTCTCAGGGGTTTTGTAGGAAGTCGACATATGGTTCCATCCAGATGGGGATTTTCCTTGATATGTCAAGGAATGATGTCGACGGTCACGAGAGGGTGAACTTTCCCTCGCTGGCTTGACTGGCCTTGTCTCACACGCATGTAATTCTTACTGGCAAGAAGCTCGGATCGAAGGGAGGCCGGCATGTGGAACATCCTCGGCGACGGCCCACTGAAGCACCCAGAGGAGCCTGACGCGGAGGTACTGTCGCTCCTCTTCGGTGGCGGTGACGACGTCGATGAAGGTCCTCTGGCGTGGCAGGAGCGCGCTCTGTGCGCCCAGACGGACCCTGAGGCCTTCTTCCCTGAGAAGGGTGGTTCCACACGCGAGGCCAAGCGAGTCTGTGCGACTTGCGAGGTTCGTGAGGAGTGCCTCGAGTACGCCCTCGCCAACGACGAGCGCTTCGGAATCTGGGGCGGCATGTCGGAGCGCGAGCGGCGCAAGCTCAAGCGTCGCGCAGTATGACCCCCGCCGGCTCCACACAGGGAGCCAGTCGGGTAGGAGCCCTGGCCGTCGTCGTGTCGGCCGGGGCGAGCCCGTTTCTGGCGCAGACACTGTCCGCGATCACCTCACAGACCTGCGCGCCCGACGTCGTCCTCGTCGTCGACGTCGCCTCGCGAGCCAACGGGCTGGGGGACGGGACCCCGATCGAGGAGCTCGTCGAGAGGTCGGGGCTGGACGCCGTCACCGCCGTGCGCGTCGTCAGGGCCAAGGAGGCCAAGAGCTTCGGCGACGCCGTCTCCCGGGGGCTGACCGCTTACGCCGGACTTGTCGCCGCCGGTAACCGCAAGCGCCGCAGCTCCGAGGCCCTCGACGGCGCAGAGGGCTCAGATGCCGACATCACCTCGAGCGGTCCGCGCACCTCGGTGCGGGACCTGCTGCTGTCGGGCTCGGGTCCCATCACCGGTCCCACCGGTGCGCTCTCGCCGATCACCGCCTACGAGCAGCGGCTCGTGGCCCCGACCGAGGCCACCCCGGAGATGCCGGAGCACCAGGTGTGGTTCTGGCTGCTCCATGATGACTCCGCGCCCGCTGAGGACTGCCTCGAGCGGCTGCTCACCGCTGCGACCAACGCCCGCTCCGTGGGAATCGTCGGACCCAAGCAGGTGGGCTGGGACAACCCCGAGCTGCTCCTGGAGGTCGGGCTGCGCGCCACCGCCTCGGCCCGCCGCGCCAATGACATCGTCCCCGGCGAGGTCGACCAGGGCCAGCACGATGACCGCAGTGACGTCCTGGCCGTAGGAACAGCCGGAGCCCTCATCGACCGGGCCGTGTGGGAGGAGATCGGCGGCATCGCCCCGTGGCTCGGCCCCTTCGGCGACGGCCTGGAGCTCTCGCGCGCCGCGCGCCTGGCCGGATACCGCGTCATCGTCGAACCCACTGCCGTCATCCGCCACCGACGGGCCTCCTACCAGGGGCTTCGTCGCCCCGCATCCGTCTCCCACTCCTCCGACGCGCCGCCCCGCACCGATGCCGAGGCCATCGAGGTCACCCTTCCCGAGCCCGACCCGGAGCGATCCTTCCGGGCTCGGCGTAGCGCCCAGCTCACCAACTGGGCGGCCTTCTCCACCCGTCCCATCGGTCTGCTGCTGACCTGGTTCGTCATCCTCGGACTGATGCGGTTCGTGTGGCGCCTGGCTTCCAAGGCTCCGGCGCTCGCCCGCGACGAGCTCGGAGCGGCTCTGGCCGTGGCCGGCCGCGGCCGACGGGTCAGGGCCGCCAGACGCCGGCTCGCCCAGCACACCAAGGTGCCCGCATCCGCACTGGGGCGCCTGTACGCCACGGCGGCCGAGATCCGCGGGGTGCGCCGTGACCGCACCCGCCAGGAGCGCGAGCGTCGCGCCCGTGCGGCGGCCCCCAGTGAGCTCGAGCTGCGCGAGCTCGCCGCACTGGCCCGCAGCCGGCGCCGCACCCTGAGCGCGGTCATGATGCTGGTGCTGGCACTGAGCACCTACGGCCTGTCCCGGCTGCTGCTGACCCGCTCCATCACCGGTGGGGCCCTGCCCCTGTTCAGCGGCGGCTGGCGTCAGATGTGGGACAGCGCCTGGAGCACCTGGATCGCGACCGCGGACGGCTATCCGGGCGGCGTCACCCCATTGCTGGGCATCCTGGCCCTACCGGCGGCTCTGGGAAGACTGGTGGGTCTGGAGACCAGCGGGCTCATCAGCGCTCTGGTGCTCCTGGCCGTGCCCCTGGCAGCGCTGGGGGCATGGTTCGCCGCCGGCACGATGACCCGGAAGGTAGTGCTGCGGGCCTGGGCGGCACTTGTGTGGGCCCTGTCTCCCAGCCTCCTGCTCGCCCTGGGCCAAGGGCGCCTCGGTGCCCTCCTGGTCCACCTCGTCCTGCCCTGGGCGCTGCTGGCCCTGGCCCGCGCAGTGGGCGCCGACCGGCGGGATCTCGTCCTGTCCGGACTGGTGGGTGCCCACCTGCTCACCGACGAGGAGCGCGCTGAGCTCGACCGATTCTCCACCGAGAAGGTCACCGACCTCGCCCACCTGGATGAGGAGGCACAGGCCGAGTCGAAGACCGAGGACACCGAGGGAACTGACGACGCCGCGGCCACCGAGGATGCTGCGGATGCAGTGCATGCAGTGGATGTTGAAGGTGATGCCGAACCCGCCCAGGACGGGGAGACCGACACGACCCCCGCCCGGGAGGATGCCTCGGACGATGAGGATCATGACCGCGGTGAGGATGAGGCGGAGACCGGCCCTGCCGTCCGCGCCCCGGCCGCTCGCGAGCCCGAGGTCGAGCTGCCCCCCACGGAGAAGTACGGCTACGGGTCGGCGACTGCTGCCGCAGTCGCAGGACTGCTGCTGAGCGTCGTCGTCGCGGCCGTCCCGGCCACCGCCGCCGTGCTGGCAGTCATCATCCTGCTGCTGTCGGTGACCACGCGACGCGGCTTCAAGCTCGTCCTCACCCTGGTCCCCATGCTGGTCACCGCCGCCCCGGCCTGGTGGGGCGCCTGGCTCCTGGGCCACCGGGCGGGCTGGGCCGAGGGGGTCCGGCTGCTGCTGACCGACATCGGCCTGCCCGTCTCCGCGCCGGCGCCGAGCAGTCTCGACCTGCTGGTCGGCTCCCCGATGGATCTGGATGCCCTCGTGTCCTCCGGGGCTCTGAGCGTCCTGCTGCGGGTGCTGCTGGCACTGGTCCCGGCCCTGGGTGTCGTCGGTCTCTTCGTCTCCCGGCGCGTCCGGGTGGCCCGCACCGGTATCCTCCTGGCCCTGGGCGGCCTCATCCTGGCCGGGCTCTGCCTGCGCACCCCGACCGGGCTGGGACCGGACGTTGCCGGAAGCGGCCTGGCACCCGTCAACGGATGGTCCGGGGGCGGTCTGTCCCTGGCACTGAGCGGATTTCTTGCAGCGGCCCTGACCGCCGGCGAGACCATCTGGGACCTGCTTGGGCAGCGGTCCAGAGGCGGCCGTCGCGCCCTGGAGCGCAGGAGCCGGAAGGATGCCGACGTGGCCTCCTCCCCGGCCGCAGACCCTACGGTGAGGCGGAAGCGATCGCGCCGCCTCAAGGCGGCCTTCACGACCGCGGCCTGCCTCGTCCTGCTCGCCCCGGTGGTGGTCGGTGGCATCTGGTCCTACCAGGCTCACCGTGCCACTAACCCGCGGGTCCTGGCTCTGCACTCCACGCCCCAGCAGATCCCGCTCATCGCTGAGCAGTTCCAGGGCTCGGAGGCGGCCGGACGAGTTCTCAGACTCACCTCCACGCCGCAGGGGCTCCAGGCCACCATCTGGCGCGGGCCCGGCACCCAGATCAGCGATGTCCTGCCCGGAGCGGTCAACGTCGAGGCGCGCACCCGTGCCGCCGCGGCACTGGCCGACCCCGGGCTCAAGCCCGGCAAGGGCGGCCAGAGGACCAGGTCCAGCAGCGCCTCCTCAGGCCAGGCTCTCGTCCTGGACGACCCCGCTGACGCCGAGCTCGCCCAGATCGTCACCCGCGCCACTGCCGGCCAGGACAAGGGGGCCGCCGACGCCCTGGCGGCCCACGGCATCGCCGTCGTCGTGCTCGATCATCAGGAGGGCGACGCCGTCACCGCCGAGGCCCGCGTGGGCCTGGCCTCAACGCCGGGACTGGAGCAGCTCGCCCAGACCGCCTCGGGCAACTCCTGGAGGGTCACGTCCTCGGCTCACCCCGACTCGGCCCGCCTGAGCCTCCTGGACACCGGAGGCGTGGTCACCCCGGTCGCCTCCACCGGTACCGGCTCGGGGACCCGCACCGAGATCCCCGCCGGAGCCGGCCCCCGCACCCTCGTCATGGTGGAGCGCTCCGACGCCGGCTGGAGTGCCACCCTCGATGGCCGGCGCCTTGAGGCCATCACGGTTCGCGCCCAGGACGGCAGCTGGAAGCAGGGCTTCGCCGTCGGCTCCGAGGGCGGGGAGCTGGTGGTCACCCACACCCGCAGGTCCACGGCTGCCGCGACCTACACGATCTGGGCCGTCTGGGCCCTGACCCTGGTGGCGGCACTGCCCCTGCGACGCGGAAAGGAGATGGCCTCATGACGCAGCCCCGTCAGGATGACGCCGACAGCCAGCAGGAGTCAGAGGAGAAGTCTGAGCCCCAGCCCCCGCAGCAGGCCGACGACGAGACCGCCTCTGCGGAGAAGACTGACGATGAGACCGCCTCCGCGGAGAAGACCGACGATGAGACCGCGGACGAGATCGCGGACGAGGCCGTGGACACGGAGTCGGATCAGGAGGCGGACGAAGGCGCTGACAGCCCCGCCGGCCGGGACCAGGGCTCAGGCAGCGCCTCCACCGACGAGGCCGCTGACGAGGCCCCGCGCACTGATACCGAGGATACTGCCGACACCGATGCCGAGGCGTCGGATGACGCCGATGCTGAGGAGGAGGAAGAGACTGGCACCGCCGTCTCCCAGGCCACCCGGCCCGCCGAGCCCGACACCCCCTCCACGAAGCGGCGGAGGAGCCCCGCCAGCACCAGGCGGCACCGCCGGTCACTGGGGCAGACGGTCTCCCGCGGCGTCGGCGTCCTGACTTCCCTCGCGCTGGCCGCAGCCGTCGGAGGCGTCACCTGGTGGGGGTACACCGCACCGACCACACCGACCCCGCAGCTGCAGGCCCTGAGCCTGGCCCAGCCCGGAGGCGCCACCACCTACGTCTGCCCGCACGCGCCCACCAATACATTGCGGGGCACCGACGTGGGCGCCATGGAGTCCGCCACCGCCATCGTCCCGGCCAAGGGAGACGGGGCCGCCAAGTCGGCCACCTATGCCGGTCGGAGCATCCCCACCGACACGGCCACCTCCATGAGTACCGCCGAGGGCGGCATCCTCACCCTCACGCCCGCGGACGGCCGGGTGGCCAACGCCGTCGGCTCGGTGACGACTCTGACCAAGAGCGGTGACCTGCGGGGGCTCACCGCCGCCCCCTGCACCCAGCCGTCCGCCATGTCCTGGATCGTGGGCGGCTCCATCGCGGCGGGCTCCTCGGCCGAGCTGCGACTGGTCAACCCCGGCGTCACCCCCGCCACCGCGAAGGTCACCCTCTACGGTTCCATCGGCCGGCTCAGCCTGCCCAGCAACGGGGAGATCACCGTGCCCGCGGGCGGCTCCTCCTCCCTGGCCCTGGAGACGAAGGGCAGCCAGGACCCGCGCATCGCCGTATCCGTCGAGGCCGACGGCGGCTCCGTGGTGCCCACCCTCGTCACCGAGTCCCTCGACGGGGAGACCCCCGCCGGCACCGACGTCATCTCCCCGGGAGCCGCCCCGGCCACCGACCTCGTGATCCCCGGCGTGGAGATCACCGAGCCGGCCGCACAGGGTGAGGTGCCCGACGCCAAGACCGGTGCGGACTCCTCCGACACCCCGGCCGTGCGCATCGTCAACCCCGGTGCGGCCCCGGCGACCGTGTCGGTGACCATGCTCGGCAAGGACGGTGCCCGCCCGCTGAGCGGGGCGCAGTCCGTGACCATCGACGCCGGCTCCGTCTTCGACATCCAGCTGGCCGGCGTGCCCGCCGGCACCTACGGGGTGCAGGTCACCTCGAACACACCGGTGGGAGCCGCTGTCCGCATGGTGCGCAGCGGCGGCGAGTACCCCGCGCGCTCCAAGGCCCTTGTCCACGACCAGGCCTGGGCGCAGGCCGCGCTGCCCGGTGCCGCGGACTCCGGCCTGCTGGCGGTGCCGCGCGCGGCCTCCCTGAGCTCGGCGGTCACCGTGGCCAACAGCGGCCAGGCCACCTCGGTGACCCTGTCCTCCCTCGACGGCTCCTGGAAGCAGGACGTCAAGGTCGCCAAGGGCAGTTCCAGCGTCGTGGAGGTGCCGGCAAAGGTCTCCGCCGTCCGCCTGAACGCGGCCGGTCGGAAGGGCTCATCGGGGACCTCGCCCACCCCCAGTGGCCTGGCCGCCGCAACCATCGTGACCGCGCAGGCCGGCGGGGACCTGGCCGGCACGCTCATCTCCACCGTGCCGGCTCAGCCCGACGCCACCGTTCAGGCCCAGCGCCGCATCCTGCTGGACTGACGACACCGGGCCCCGGGCGGGGGAGTCCGTCTCACAGGGCCGAGCCGGGATCGATCTCCTCGGGGCGGCGTCCCAGCATGAGGGCCACCTGCTCGACGACGACACGGTGCACCAGGTCGGCCAGCTCGGCATCGTTCGTGGCCCGGGAGGCCACCGGCCGGCGGTAGATGACGACGCGCGCCGGCAGTCCCGCACGGGGCTCAGCGGTGAAGCCGCGTCCCAGCACCACCGAACGCTCCCAGGGCGCCGGATCCGAGGGCGGGACCTCCTCGACGGCGAACTGGATCTGATCCACCGACGGCCAGCGTCTGGCCAGGTTCTGGGCCGCGTCCACGACGAGCTCGTCGAAGCGCTCGGCGCGGGTGCGCCAGGCCGGCAGGTGCGGCGGCAGGAGTGGACCGCGCAGCCCGCGGCCGTGGCGGTCACGACGACTGCTCGGGCGTCGCCCCGGTGCCGCGGCGGAGCGCGGGGGGATCCGCCCGGGCGAGAAGGGGAACAGGTCGGTCACATCGGCCAGCCTAGGCGGCGTGTGGATGACCGGCGGGCAACGGCACGGTAACCTGCGAGCGTGAGAAGAGTCCGACACTGCCGCAAGCCCGGCTGCGAGCGCCCAGCCGTGGCCACCCTGACTTCCGTCTACGCGGACTCCACCATCGTGCTGGGGCCACTGGCCACCGAGGCCCAGCCCGAGGCCTATGACCTGTGCGACAAGCACGTCTCCTCCTTCACGGCCCCCCGCGGCTGGCAGATCATCCGCCTGGCCACCGAGTTCGAGCCGGCTCCCCCCAGTGAGGACGACCTCCTGGCCCTGGCCGACGCCGTGCGCGAGGCCTCCCGCGCCCCACGCCCGGTCACTTCGCCGGCCGAGCACCGGCCCCGCCCCGGCGGGATCATGCCGGCCTCCCTGACGGCCCCGCTGCCGCCCCCGCCGGAGATCGCCGAGGACGAGATCCTGCGGCGCGGGCACCTGCGGGTCCTGCGCGGACAGAAGGGGGATGCATGAGCCGGTCGGACGTTCCCGTGCCTGAGCAGCGAGCGGTCCTCCCCTCCTCACTGAGGTCCGCCCTGCGCTGCCCGCTCAGCGGCGAGGAGCTCGTTGACGGCCTCGACGAGGCCGGTCGCCCCGCACTCGTCTCCCGGGGCACGGGCCTGGCCTACCCGGTGCGCGACGGCGTTCCGATCCTCCTGGTGCACGAGGCGTCACGCGTGCCCGCTCCCGGTCCCGACCCTCAGGGCTGAGAGGCGCCGCGCCCCGCTGCGACCCGGGTGGCCCATCGTGGGGCCGAGCCCGGGGTGGTTCAACGCCGTCGGGTCTCCCCGCCCACCCCATAGGGCGGGCGGGCCATGTCCCGCAGCACGTCCTCCTCCAGCCGGCGGTCGCGGCTCTCCAGCACCAGCTCACGGTTACGGCGCTCGGTGAGAACCGCGGCAAGGAACCGTTCGGGGTGCGTGCCGGCGGGAGGCGGGGGAGAGACGTATCCCTGGACCTGAGAGGCCAGCTCGAGTCCCAGCTGGTGGCGGGAGGAGGGTACGAGGGAGGAGGCGCGCTGCAGGAAGGTGCGCGCCGTCAGGCTCAGGTTCCCGGGCAGGGCGCGCAGGTCCGTGCCCGCCGCCCACTGAGCCAGCTCGGGGGGCATCAGCAGCGGTGGCGCCATGTGGGAGCGGTGATGCTCTCGAACCACGTAGGTGCCGGCCAGCATGTCCCCGAACCGCTTCCCCCGCTTGGAGACGATGCTGGCGCACAGGGCCGGCACGGCCCAGGTGCCCCAGATCTCGACGACGGCCAGCAGCGTGCGCACCAGGCAGTGGCGCAGCCTGACGGTACCGCCGTCGTCGCGCACCACCCGGGCCCCGGTCACCATGCGGCCCAGGCTCCGGCCCCCGCTGAGGAGCTCGACGAGCAGAGGGATGACGACCATCCAGGCGAGGAGGGCCAGGGACAGCATCGCCCGGGTCAACGCGAGATTCTCTTGGAACTCCGAGCCCGTCGAGATGGCCAGCACCATCACCACGACCACGGACAGTCCTGCCCCCAGGGCATAGACGGTGTAGTCGATGAGTCCCGAGGTGATGCGGTTGGCGACCGTCGCCGGGGTGATCTCCAGGGCGACCGCCTCCCCGGTGATGAGCAGCTCGGGCTCGATCATCCGCTCGGAGGATGTGGGGGATGCGGCCGTCATGACAGACTCCTTGCGTGGATCTTGATGCTTTCTCCGCGGCGCACCGCGATCAGTGGGAACGTCTCGATGTGCTCGTGGGGCGCGGCCACCTCAGCGGGGCTGAGACCGATGAGCTCGTGGCTCTCTACCGCACCTGCGCCCGTCATCTGTCGCGGGTGCGCTCGGCCGCGCCGGATCCTCAGCTCATCGCCGAGCTGTCCTCCCGAGTGGCCGCGGCCCGCGGCCGCCTGACCGGAACACGGGAGGTGAGGAGCCGTTCGGTGCGCCGCTTCATTCTCCAGTCCGTGCCGGCGGCCCTGTACCGCATCCGGTGGTGGACCTGCGGGGTCATGGTTGCCGAGATCGCCCTGGCGCTGGTGGTGGGGGCGTGGACCCTGCGCAGTCCGGAGGCCATGGCCGCTCTGGGCACCCCCGAGAAGCTGGACACCTACGCCCATGAGGCCTTCGAGTCCTACTACTCCACGTACTCCGCCCCCGACTTCGCCGCTGCGGTGTGGACGAATAACGCCCGTATCGCAGCGATCTGCGTGGCCGGAGGGATCACGGGGTTCCTGCCGCTCTACATGCTGTACCAGAACGCCGTCGCCGTGGGACAGTCCGGGGCGATCATGGCCGACCACGACATGCTCGGCGTGTTCCTCTCGCTCATCTCGCCGCACGGCCTGCTGGAGCTGACCTGCATCTTCATCGCCGGCGCGGCCGGACTCAAGCTCTTCTGGATCATGCTGGTCCCCGGCCGGCGCAGCCGCACGGCCGCGCTGGCCGCTGAGGGACGGGCCCTCATCACGGTGGCCGTGGGCCTGACCGTCGCCCTGGCCGTCGCCGGACTCATTGAGGCCTTCGTGACGCCGGCCCCCATCCCCTGGTTGGTCAAGATCGCCATCGGAGCCGGTGCGTTGGCACTGCTGTGGGCCTACACCCTCATCCTGGGCCGCTCCGCCGTCGCCGCAGGGTCCACGGGTGACCTCGAGGAGGATGAGGCCGGCTACGTCCAGCCCGAGGCCGGCTGAACCGGGCGTCGTCGCTGTGCGCCTCATAGACGCCCCGCGGCCTTGAGGTCCAGGTAGCAGTCGGCCAGTGCCGGAGCAAGCCCCTGGTCGGGTGCCTCCACGACCTCCACCCCGCCGCGACTCAGGCGGCGGCGCACGGCGTGCATCTCCACCAGGTCCTTCTCCGCGGAGGCGGCCACGTACACCGAGTCGGTGTCGTCACGCGTCGACCTGAGCTCCTCCAGCTCGGGGTCCAGGGCCGAGGCGAGAACAACCGTGTGCTCCCGGGCCAGAGCCGCCAGCGTCCGAATCATCGTCGCGTCCCCGGCGCTGCCGTCCAGGGCGGAGATGACCACCACCAGTGCGCGCTGCGAGAGCGTGGTGCGCACCAGAGAGGCCACGAGGGTCCAGTCGAGCTCGGTCAGGCGCGGCTCCACGTCGGTCAGGTGCTCGGCCAGCTCGGTCATGAGCACCGGTCCGGCGCTGCCCCGCACCTGTGCGCGCACGGCGTCGTCCATGGCCAGGACGTCGACCCGGTCGCCGGCGCGGGAGGCCAGGGCCGCCAGCAGCAGGGTGGCCTCGATCTGGGCGTCGAGCCTGGGGGCGTCCCCCAGCCGGGCAGCGGACAGTCGACCCGAGTCGATGATAATGAGAACCCTCCGATCGCGCTCCGGGCGCCAGGTGCGTACCAGCACCTCGCCCCGGCGGGCAGTGGAGCGCCAGTCGATGGAGCGCACGTCGTCTCCGACGACGTACTCGCGCAGGGAGTCGAACTCGGTCCCCTCCCCGCGCACCATGACGGCGCTGCGTCCGTCCATCTCCCGCAGCCGGGCCAGGCGCGAGTGCAGGTGGCGGCGCGAGCGGAAGGCCGGCAGGACCCGGACGGAGGCAGGGACGTCCAATGACGCCTGCCGCCCCGCGATGCCCAGGGGACCCATCACCCTGACAGTCAGTGGCCCCGCCTGGCGCTCCCCCCGGCGTTGGGGCGTGAGCACCGTTGAATGACGCCGGCGCTGTGCCGGGGGGATTGTCATCGCCCCGCGATCCTGGGTCGCCCCGGCGCTGGGGGGCCAGGCATCGCGCAGCAGGAGGCGGGCCGTGCGCCGACCGGTGTTGGTGAGCGTCAGTGTCGCAGTGATCGACTCGCCCAGCCGCACGCCGTGGCTCACGGAGCGCGAGGCCCGCAGCACTGCGGGCGAGGGGGCGCTCACCACGTCGATCACGACGAGGACCATGACCACGCCGGCCCAGGCCAGCACGGTGGCCGGGCGCGGCGCGATGAGGACCAGGGCGATCCCCGCAAGCATCGCCCATACGGCGCGCATCGTCAGAAACATGCCACTCCTGTCGTGAGTCGGTCAGTTGATCGGTTCTGTGCTCGTGCTCTCCGGCGGCCGATGCCTCAGCGCGGGACCGGCACGGTTCGCAGCACGGCCTCGATGACGGACTGAGGGGTGATGCCCTCCATCTCGGCCTCGGCGTGCAACTTGATGCGATGGCGCAGAGCCGGCAGCGCCAGTGCCTTGATGTCATCGGGAGTGACGAAGGACCTGCCGGCGAGCCAGGCCCAGGCCCGTGACGCGGCCAGGAGCGCCGTGGCCCCACGCGGCGAGACCCCCAGGGCCACCGAGGGCATGGAGCGGGTGGCGCGCACGAGATCCACCGCGTAGGCCAGCACCTCCGGCGTGACTCCGACCGTGCTCACCTGGGCCCGGGCCTGAGCCAGTTCCTGGACCCCGGCGACGGCCCGCAGCCCTGCCGAGAGCAGGTCGCGCGGATCGAATCCCGAGGTGTGGCGGGAGAGCACCTCGATCTCCTGGGCCCGTTCGGGCAGGGGCAGCACCAGCTTGAGCAGGAAACGGTCCAGCTGGGCCTCGGGCAGCGGGTAGGTCCCCTCGTACTCCACCGGGTTCTGGGTGGCGATCACCATGAACGGATCCGGCAGGGCCCGGGGCTGGCCGTCGATGGAGACCTGGCGCTCCTCCATGGCCTCCAGCAGTGCCGACTGCGTCTTGGGCGGGGTGCGGTTGATCTCGTCGGCCAGCAGGAGGTTGGTGAAGACGGGGCCGGCCCGGAAGGAGAACTGGGCGCTGCGGGAGTCGTAGATGAGTGAGCCGGTGACGTCACCGGGCATGAGGTCGGGGGTGAACTGGATGCGTTTGGTCTCCAGATCCAGCGCGGTGGCCAGCGACCGCACCAGGAGGGTCTTGGCCACGCCGGGGACCCCCTCCAGCAGGACGTGCCCGCCGGCGAGCAGGGCGATGACCAGCCCGGTCACAGCTGCCTCCTGACCGACGACGGCCTTGCCCACCTCGCTGCGCACGGCCACCAGGCGCCTGCGCGGGTCGGAGCCGTCCTCCCCGCGGGGGGAGGGCTGGGAGACCTGTGGGGCGCTGTGGGTTCCCGAGGCGTCCGGGCCCTCGGGGGCCTGGGAGTGGGGTGCGCCGGTATCCGCGTCACCTGCGATGCCCGGGGTGCGGGTGGGGTCGGTGCTGTCCGTGCTCATGTGGAGTGAACCTCGCTCTCGAGTTGGTCGAGCTGAACTGCCAGGGTGGCCAGGGCGTTGTCGCTGGTGGGCGGCGGGCCGTAAAGAAGAGAGTCCACCGTGGCCGGGGCGATGCCCGAGGCCAGGGAGACGGCGGCGATGACGTCACGGCGCGAGGTCCCGGGGGGCAGGCCCAGAGTGGCGCCCAGACGCAGCGCGGCACCCGAGCGCAGGGCCTGGGCCGCACGGGGCCGGTCCGAGCCCTGACGG
This sequence comes from Actinomyces sp. oral taxon 175 str. F0384, assembly GCF_000223355.1. Lineage (NCBI taxonomy): Bacteria > Bacillati > Actinomycetota > Actinomycetes > Actinomycetales > Actinomycetaceae > Actinomyces > Actinomyces sp. oral taxon 175. The sequence continues at coordinate 425,513 of NZ_AFUR01000006.1, read as the reverse complement.
TAGAGACGCCCGCGGGCCACCGTGGTCTCGATGGAGCGCACGACGACGGGCAGGTCCTCGCTCACGATGCCGCCGAAGCGACGCCCCTGGACGATCGCCAGCACGCCGGCGATGACGAGGAGCTGGAAGATGAGAACCGGAAGCCAGGGGGGAGTGGAGGAGGAGTTCCACACGGAGGGCGCCTCCATGTGCTCCCCGTCCAACCACAGCACGCGGCTGTGGTGGCCCAGTGCGCGCACTCCCAGGGCTGCGTGCCCCTCCTTGGCCAGGTGAACGTTGGTCACCGGTGCGGGATCGGGCAGGACCCGCAGCGTGGCACCGCTGGGCAGGGAGTCGGTGGCATAGGCGTAACGGTCCTCGCCCACCGGGAAGCAGCCGACGGCGTCGCCATCGCCCTGCAGGGACACCGAGGCGCGCGTGCCGGCCAGGCTCCGGGCGGCCTGGGCATCGGCGTCGTCGCACTGCGGCGCCCGGGTGGAGGAGGGCGCTGCCGCGGTGCCCTTGGCGGTCATGCCCGTCAGCCCCGCCAGGGCGTCGCTGCCGCTCTCGGCTCCGACGACGACGACGTCGCCGCCCGACTCGGCCAGGGCCCGCCGGTCCTGGTTGCTGAGCCGGTCGGCGTTGACCACGGCGATGGTCGCGCCCTGGCGGCCGGCGTCCACGGCCTGGGAGAGGCTGCCGGCCTTGCTCACGGAGATCCCCTCGTCGCGCAGCAGCTCGGCGAGCGCCATGGTTCCCCAGTCCTTGGGGTTGTCGATGGCCAGCGGCGTCGTGGAGGTGATGGTCCGAGTCCACACGGTCACCAGGACGGGGATGAGCATGAGGGCCACCGCGATGACCCCTGGGCGCCACCGGCGCCAGCGCCGGGACCAGTGCGGACCCGTCACCTGGGGCGGGGCGGCCTCGAGAGGGGAGTCCGGGGGAGGCGGGGGCTGCGACGTCGTCGTGGGGGTGCTCATGCCGGCGTCCCCGGGGCGTGGGCGGAGGCGCCGACGAGGGTGCGACCGCTGGGGAGGCGGACCGTGGTCATCTGATCGGCGAGCTCGCGCATCTGCTGGTCCTGGGCGCTGGTGGAGACCACTCGACCGTAGAGGACGGCGTCGAACAGGTGGGCGGCCTCGTACAGCGCGGCCACGACCCCGTGCTGGCCGAGGGCCTGGTGGGTGAGCGTGGCCGCCTCCAGGGCCGTCATGCCCGGGTACTCGTCAATGATCCCGCGCTCATCGAGGGAGCGGATGATGGCGCGGAAGCGTTCGACGACGGCGGTGGTGAAGTCGGCCTGCGCGGCCGCCGTGTCCGCGGCTCGGGTCAGAGCGTCGGCATCGCGGTCGTCGGTGAAGACCGACAGCGACGGCGGCGTCGTTACCCGGCGGGCCGAGGACAGCCTGGTCAGCAGGAGGATCAGCAGCGCGATACCGGCGGCGACGACGAGGACCACGATGAGTGTGGACACCCAGGGCGGAACCCCGGGGACCATGCTGCCGACATCGAAGAGCCCCCTGAGCCAGCTCCAGAGCCGGTCCCACAGATCGTGATGGTCGTGGTAGATCGGGCGGGAGAGCTCCCTGCCCGCGGCGCGCCGGGCCTCGTCGGCGTCGGGGGTCGCCGGGGCCTGCGCGCTGATCGTCCTGAGGGGTGTCACGGCCGGCTCATACTCCGGCGGCGTGACGCAGCTCGACGTCCAGGCCCTCCGAGCGCATCCGCAGGTCGGTGTACATGAGCGCGACCACGGCGGAGTCGAAGGGCAGGATCGCGGCCTGGATGAGACTGCTGAGAAGTGTCGATGCCACCAGGATCGCGAGGGTCATGTCCGGGGCGACGTAGACGAGTCCCTGCATGACGATGGACACGCCCTGGGACACGATCTGGGTGGCGAAGAAGACGATGATGAAGGAGAGCAGGCGGATGCCGACGATCCGCCAGAAGTAGCCCCGCGTGAGGGTCCAGGAGCGGGAGATCCCCTCCATGACGCCGATGTTCTCCAGGACCAGTGCCGCCGGTGCCAGGCACAGCTTGCACATCAGAGCGAAGACCGCCAGCCCGAGCACGATGAGCAGCGCCAGGAGCACCAGGAAGACGACGACGAAGGTTCCGGCGGAGTCCTCAGAGGCTCCGTTGGCGATGACGTTCCCCAGGAGGGCCCAGCCGATGCCGATGGCGACGGCGACGAAGACGGCGGTGATGACGGCGAGGATGAGCTCGATGAGGAGCGTCTGGCCGATGAGCGCCCACACTCGTGGCCGGGTGCGCTGCCACACGTCGCCGAGGGACGCCTTGCGGCCCAGAATGGTGCGTGAGACGGTCACGATGAGCAGGCCGATAATGATCGAGGTGGCCATCATGCTCAGCACGCTGGTCACGCCGAGCTGGACGAGCAGGCCCACCAACGATGACCCGATGCTGTCCAGGTCGGTCTCTGAGAACTCAACCTTTCCGGATGTCAGGTCCGTCAGGCCGAGCCGGGACATGAACAGGGCGACGCTCCCGGCGGACAAGAGTCCTGTAATGCCCATCACTACCAGTGAGGGTATGAACATCGCCTTGGGGTTGGCGCGCAGGGACTCGAAGGCTCCCCCGAGGATCTCCCCGATGGACAGTGGCCGTAGCGGAATGATCGAGGGCTTGGGGGCCAGTGCCGACGTGTAGCCGCCGTAGCCCGGGTATCCGGGGCCGCCGGGAGCTCCCGGATACCCCGGTGCTCCGGGATAGGGGGCGCTTCCGGGGACTGAGCCGCCTGGGTAGCCCGGCTGACCCACCGGTGGCGTCTGGTAGCCGCCGTAGCCGGGGTACTGGGGTCCCGCTGCTGAGCCCGGAGCCGGGTAGGAGGGAGCTTCTGTGAAGGCGCCGGCGTCGGGGGCCTGCCATCCGTCCTGATCGCCTCCGACGAAGTCGCTGCCGGAGGTGCCGTGAGCCTCGCGGTCCGGCTCTCCGCTCGGACCGCTGCCGTCAGGGGGGAAGTCGGTACTCATAAGCCCATGCTGTCATGTCCGGCCGTCATCTGGCCCTCCCCCTGGAGGAGGAAATCGTGCCTCTGGAGCTTCGCGTGTGCCCTGAGCCAGGTTCAGGGGGCGCAGCGAAGATCACGGTTCGGCCGCAATAATCCCGGCTTCTGGGCGTGCTGACGCCGGTTTTTCCCGTAACTGAGGGGATTCTCTTAATTTCCTGGGGAAACTGTGGGCGCCACCTCGATGGTCCGGGTGTCCCTCGGGTCCTGGGGCTCATGCCAAGATACGGGCTATGAGCACGCGCATTCTGGTCGTCGACGACGATGCATCCCTGGCCGAGATGATCGGCATCATGCTGGAGTCGGAGAGCTACACGCCCACACTTTGTCATGACGGGGCCAAGGCCCTGGACGCCTTCCACGAGGTCAACCCCGATCTGGTCCTGCTCGACCTCATGCTTCCCGGGCTCGACGGCGTCGAGATCTGCCGGCTCATCCGCTCCGAGTCCGACGTGCCGATCATCATGCTGACCGCGCGCACCGACACCCAGGACGTCGTCGCCGGTCTTGAGGCCGGTGCGGACGACTATGTGACCAAGCCCTTCAAGTCCAAGGAGCTGCTGGCCCGCGTCTCCACCCGCCTGCGTCGCACCAACCCCGGTGCGGCCGAGCACGTGCGTGCCGGGGACCTCGACATCGACGTCGCCGGTCACCAGGTCAAGCGCGGCGAGTCGGTCATCTCCCTGACGCCGCTGGAGTTCGAGCTGCTGGTGACCCTGGCCCGGTCGCCGTGGAAGGTCTTCACCCGTGAGGAGCTCCTCAGCCAGGTGTGGGGTTACCAGCACCCGGCCGACACCCGACTGGTCAATGTTCACGTTCAGCGCCTGCGGGCCAAGATCGAGAAGGACCCCGAGCGTCCCTCGATCGTGGTGACGGTGCGCGGTGTCGGCTACAGGGTCGGCGAATCCGCGTGAGCGACGGCGCATCGGGCGCCATACAATGAACCCGATGCGTAATTCAGGGGGCACGTCGATGGGGTCATCGGTGGGCACCGCGGAGGAGCGGCTGGTTCGGCGTCTGCCTCTGCCGGGGCTGCTGCGCCGCAGCCTCGAGGTGCGCATGGTGTGCACCGCCACCGTCATTGGTCTGCTTCTCATTGTGCTGCTGCTGACCTTCGTGACCGACCGGATCCGCTCCGAGGTGTTCGCCGATCAGCGTGACGTCATCCTCGCCGATGCCGCGTTGCGCGCCAGCGTCGCTCAGGCCGAGTTCGACTCGACCACGGCAGTCACTGTCGACGAGGTCTCAGCCGCTGCCGAGCGGCAGGTCAACGGCGCCAAGGACTCGATCTCCTCCTCCGGGGGAGTGGGGGTCCTCATGCTGCGCAACGAGGAGGAGACGTCGACAACGGTCGTCAACGACCTGGAGACCGACACCCGGCTGCGCTCCCTCATCACCCCTGAGATGACCCGGGCCCTCGATGAGGGCGGGGCGCGCGCCCAGTACTGGCAGTCGGTGGCGGTTCCCAACGATGAGGGGGGCACGGATCCGGGGCTCATCGTGGGGACCCGGGTGAGCCTACCCCTGGCAGGGGAGTACGACCTCTACCTCGTCTACAGCCTGGCCAGCGAGCAGCGCATCGTCTCCCTGGCCTCGCGCAACATCACCATCGGGGGGCTGGGCTTCCTGGCCATCCTCATCGTCGTGGTGTGGGCCTTCACCAGGTGGGTGCTCAGCCCCGTGCGGCACACCGCCCGGGCCGCTGAGCGGCTGGCCTCCGGACTGCTGGCCGAGCGGCTGAGCATCCAGGGGGAGGATGAGATATCCACCCTGGCCAGATCCTTCAACCACATGGCGACCTCGCTGGAGGACCAGATCGAGCGCCTGGAGTCCCTGTCCAAGGTGCAGCGCCTCTTCGTCTCCGACGTCTCCCACGAGCTGCGCACCCCGCTGGCCTCGATCCGCCTGGCCACGGAGCAGATCCAGGACGCGCGCGAGGAGATCTCCGATCCCTTCGCCCTGCGCAGCATCCAGGTCCTGTCCAGCTCGGTGGACCGCTTCGAGACCATGCTCACCGACCTGCTGGACATCTCCCGCATCGACTCCGGGAACGTCAAGCTCCGGCTGGAGGAGATCGACCTCGCCCAGGTGGTCGACACCGTCATCGAGACCACCCAGTTCCACTTCGACGCCACCGGCACCGAGCTGCGCCTCCACCTCCCCGAGGAGCCGGCCACCGCGGAGATCGACGTCACCAGGGTCGAGCGCATCATCCGCAACCTCGTGGTCAACGCGCTCGAGCACGGTGAGGGCAAGCCGATGGACGTCACCGTCGCTGTGGACGCTGACGCGGTGGCGGTGCGGGTGCGCGACCACGGCATCGGCATGAGCCCCGACGTCGTCACCAAGGTCTTCGACCGCTTCTACCGCGCCGACCCCTCGCGCAAGCGCAGCCTGGGAGGCACCGGACTGGGGCTGTCCATCGCCATGGAGGATGCCCGTCTGCACGGCGGGCGCCTCTCGGCCTGGGGATGGCCGGCCGACGGCTCCTCCTTCCTGCTGGTCCTGCCCCGCACCCAGGGGGCCGACGGCGGTCCCGGCCGGCTCAGCGGCCCCGGCCCCCTCGAGCTCGTCCCGCAGGACGCGCCTGCGGTGGCCCGCGCCGGCATCCCCATCGACGAGGAGTCCTCCTTCTCCCCGGTCGGCCCCCTGGGGCCCGCGCCCGCCACCCGCCGGGCCCGCCAGAGCGTCGTCCTGGGCGACATCCCCCTGGCCGGGGAGAGCCACGACGCGGTCACCGAGGATGTCGGCCGAGTCGTCGTCGTCCTTCCCGGTCAGGAGCCCGCCACCCGCACACCCGAGGAGACCGAGGAAGAGGGGTGGCGCCGATGACGCAGCCGATGAACCGCGACGCGCCCACTCAGGGGCGCAGATCCGCAGAGGCTGCAGAGCCCGCCGGGCCCACCGGGATCCTCGGAACGGTTCCGGCCGGATTGTCGCGACGCGGCGCGCTGGGGCTGCTCTCGGCCACGGCCGCCGGAGTGCTGGCCGGCTGCACGGCGCTTCCGAGCTCCAGCCGCGTCACCCGCTCCGGGGTGGCCGCCTCCGACACCAACGCCCTCATCGAGACCGCTCCCGGACCGGGTGAGGGGGACTCGGCCGAGGACATCGTCAACGGTTTCCTGCGCGCCACCATCGCGGGGTTCTCCGACGACTTCGCCACCGCCAAGCAGTTCCTCAGCGATCACGCTGTCGCGCAGTGGAAGCCCCTGGAGACGGTGAGCGCCTACAGCGGGTCGACCGAGCCGCAGGTCTCGGTGGCGGCCAACGGCTCCTTCACGGTGACCTCCGGGCAGGTGGGGGTGCTCAACTCCCTAGGCGTCTTCACCCCCGCCCCGGAGGGGAGCACCTATACCGGCGAGTTCTCCCTGGCCACCAACTCCACCGGCCAATGGCGCATCGTCGGCCTGCCTCACGGCATCCTGCTGCCCTTGTCCCGACTCATGCAGAACTTCGCGGTCAGCTCCCTGGCCTTCCTGTCCCGGGACCGGTCCAGGTTCGTCCCCGAGCTGCGCTGGTACCCGCGCAGCTCGCAGGCCGACTCCCTGGTCTCCGGGCTGCTGGCCGGGCCCTCGGACTGGCTTGCGAAGGGGGCCTCCAGCCTCATCCCGCGAAACGCCGAGCGGGCGGGGCGGGGGGTCGTCGTCGAGGGCGGCACCGCCACCGTCCACCTGAGCGCGGACTCCGACCCCGCCTCGGAGGACGCCCGCGGGCTCATGGTGGCCCAGATCGAGCAGAGCCTCATCCAGATCAGCGGTATCGACCACGTGCGGGTGCTCGCCGGCACCGTCGACCTCGGCGCCGCCGCCCAGCTGACACCGATGGCCCCCGAGGTCGGAGGCATCGTGGGGATGTCGGAGGGCTCGGTCGTGCGCGGCACGGGGGCCAGGCGCGTCACCCTGGCTAGTGACCGGGTCCTGGGGACCAGTGACGCGCGTAGCCCGAGCCTGGGGGCCGACGGGGCCGTCTACGCACTGTCAGCCTCCAGCCTGCTGCGCCTGCCCCGGGGGCAGGGCTCCGCCAGCGTCATCCTCTCGGTGGGGGATCCCTCCGCAGGCGCCGGTGGGCTGGGAGCTCCGATGGGTGACCGGCACGGCTGGGCCTGGTTGCTGGCCGAGGGGCGTCTGACCGCCGTCAACGGCTCCGGGCAGCGCGCCACCCTGGAGTCCTCCTGGCTGCAGGACGGCACGGTCGCGGCCTTCGACCTGTCCGTGGAGTCCGAGCGGATCGCCGTGCGGCGAACCGACGGGCGGGTCGCCGTCGCCATCATCATCAGGGACCAGGACGGCCGTCCCACCGGGCTGGGGCCGGCCCTGGAGATGCCCCGCGCCAGTGGGACGGGCACGCGGGGGCTGTCCTGGTGCGCCCCCAACGCCGTGTGCGTCCTGGCCGCTGCCGGCACCGAGGGCGGGGGCGTGCCGGAGGTGCGTCTGGTCCAGGTCGGCGGGGCGGTCAACACGCTGGTGGGGGTGCGTCGGGCCCGTTCGGTCATCTCCGACCGCTCCGAGGAGTCCCTCCTCATCGTCGACGAGGATGGGCAGACCTGGCAGCGTCGCGGGGCGATGTGGCGGGTGCTCACCGCCGAGGTCACTGACCCCTCCTTCCCCCTGCCCTGAGCCGACGCCTCTGACACGCGACTCCGGGTGCCCCCGGTCGGTCAGGACCGTGGGACACCCGGATATCAGGGGTCAAACCCGCGCCGCGGGGCCGGATGGGGCTACAGCACCTGGGCGTCCAGGCGGATGACGCCGTAGGTCCACCCGTGACGGTGGTAGACGGCACAGGGCTGCTTGGAGGACTTCTCGATGAACAGGTAGAAGGGGTGCCCCACGAGCTCCATCTGGTAGAGGGCCTCGTCAACGGTCATCGGCTTGGCCTCGTGCAGCTTCTGACGCACGATCACCGGGGAGTCGCCGAGCTGCGCCTCAACGGCGACACCCGGCTCGGTGGGGGCGGAGGGGGAGTCCTCGATCGGTGCGTCACCGGTGTCGGGGAGCAGGGGCTCCTCCACGCCGGGAGCTGCCTGGAGGTCCTCATTCGGTGCGGCCACGGTGTGACGGCGATGGTGGTCCTTCTTGCGGTCCCGGGCCCGGCGAAGGCGCTCGGTCAGCTTGCCCATGGCGATATCAAAAGCGGCGAAGCGGTCCGAGGAGGAGGCCTCCGCCCGGATGATCGGGCCCTTGGAGACGACAGTGATCTCCACTCTCTCGGCGGTGTCGGCCTGGCGCGGGTTGCGCTCGTGGGTGACCTCAACCTCGACGCGCTGGACCCGGGGGTCGAACTGCTCAACCTTGACGGCCTTGTCCTCGACGTAGTCGCGCAGGCGAGAGCTGATCTCAGCGTTACGACCGACGACGGTGATATCCATGGTGGAACCTCTTTCTAGGCTCGTGGGCCGGCCCTGACGGGCCGTGTGCGACAAGTACCCGCCACGACTCACGGCGGGTTCGGGACTGGTGTCATCACCTCCTGGTCACCTCGTGAGGGCCCTCAGGCACCGAGGCGGGGATCCGGTCGACTGTCCTTGTCGGCGTCGGGAGCCGCCTGTGCGTTGTGCCACATAAGGTACACCATGTGGGGCTGTTCACGCCTCCCTTTCGTGCGTGCCACGCCCGGAAGAAGCCTCCTGATCGCCGCAGGCGGACAAGGCGGACAAGGCGGAGGCTCCCGGATCCATGCGGCCAGGGAAACGGCTGCCTGCGGTGACCACCCCAGGGCCGGCCGGCACCGCGGCACGCGCATGGGCCGGGGGCGGGGCGGCGCTCAGCACCAGGGCGCCCAGGACCCGCCCACCTCCCGCCCGCACGCGCCCGGGCGCAGGCTCCCAGAGTGGCCCCGGTGGTCACGACGTCGTCGACCAGCAGGATCGGCAGGCCGGTGACGGCGGCCAGCAGGAGCGGAGCCTGGGCGCGGTTGCCCCGTCGCTGACGGGCGGATCGGCCCGCCTGGTGCGCCCCACCGCCCCGACGGCGCAGCAGGTCCGTGCTCAGCACGAGCGCTGCGGGTTCCTGCCCGGCCCACTGCGCGCAGATCCCCCGGGTGACGGCGTCGGCCAGGTGGGCCGCCACCAGGCGACCGCGCAGACGGCGCACGATCCCGGAGGGCGCGGGGACCACGACCAGCACCCGCGCGCCCCGGGGCGAGCTCTCCCAGACCTCCTCCGGCGGGTGCGTGAGCGCCCACCAGCGTCCCAGGCGCCTGCCGGATCGGGCCATCACCTCCGACAGGTCCTCGCGCGCGCCGTTCTTCCAGCCCAGAACCATGGCGCGCACCGGGCCGGTGTAGGAGGCCAGGGCCCAGATGTCCAGGTCGTCGGCGGCATCGGCGTGCTCCACGGCGAAGGGTTCGTCCTCGAGCAGCTCTCGGCACCGCGGGCACAGCGCCGTCTCCCAGCGCCCACAGCCCGCACAGCTGGTCGGCAGGCCCAGCGACAGGGCCGGGGAGAAATCCGCCGACAGGCCCAGTGGTGGGCCGAGTGCGGCGGGACGGCGGGGCTTGCGGCGACGGTGCTCCATATCCCCACTGTGACGCAGGCGGAACCCTCCCGCTCCTGGTGGCGCTCGCGGTCCACACCACGAGGGGACGACCGTCGTCGTCGTCCCCTGTGGCCCCGTGCCCCACCTGTGTCCTCGGTGGGAAGAATCTCGGTGCTGGAAAGACCGCCGCCCAGCGAGGTCCACTAGAGTACGGAGGCAGGTAGCCGGTGAGACCTGAGCCGATCCTGAGCCGATTCCGCGTCGATGTCGAGTTGATTCCGAGTCGGCCGACTCGACCGATACGGCCTGCGTCTCATCGTCGCTCTTCGCAATCTGACGTCCCAAGGGAGAATGCAGCGTGTCGATCGTGGACCGGATCCTTCGCATTGGCGAGGGCCGCACCCTGAAGAAGCTTGATGCCATCGCCGATCAGGTGGAGGCTCTCGCCGACGAGTACAGCGAGCTCTCCGACGCCGAGCTGCGCGAAATGACTGATGAGCTCAAGGAGCGCTACCAGGACGGGGAGACCCTCGACGACCTGCTGCCCGAGGCCTTCGCCACGGTCGTGGAGGCGGCCGACCGCGTCCTGGGCATGCGCCCCTACCACGTCCAGATCATGGGTGGGGCGGCCCTCCACCGCGGCAACATCGCCGAGATGAAGACCGGTGAGGGCAAGACCCTCGTGGCCACGATGCCCTCCTACCTGCGGGCCCTGACCGGCAAAGGCGTCCACGTCGTGACCGTGAACGACTACCTCGCCGAGTACCAGTCCGACCTCATGGGGCGCGTCCACCGCTTCCTGGGGCTGACCACCGGCTGCATCCTCGTGGGCCAGACGCCCGCCGAGCGCCGGGAGCAGTACGCCTGCGACATCACCTACGGCACCAACAACGAGTTCGGCTTCGACTACCTGCGCGACAACATGGCCCAGCGCCCCGAGGACCTGGTCCAGCGCGGCCACGCCTTCGTCATCGTCGACGAGGTCGACTCCATCCTCATCGACGAGGCCCGTACCCCGCTCATCATCTCCGGGCCGGCCAGCGGCGACGTGAACAAGTGGTACAAGGAGTTCGCCACGATCTCCGAGCGCCTGCGCGCGGGCAAGGACTACGAGGTCGACGAGAAGAAGCGCACCGTGGGTGTGCTCGCCACCGGCATCGAGCGGGTGGAGGACTACCTCGGGGTGGACAACCTCTACGAGTCGGAGAACACCCCCCTGATCGGCTTCCTCAACAACGCCATCAAGGCCAAGGAGCTCTTCCACCGGGACAAGGACTACATCGTGCGCGACGGTGAGGTCCTCATCGTCGACGAGCACACCGGCCGCGTCCTGCCCGGCCGCCGCTACAACGAGGGCATGCACCAGGCCATCGAGGCCAAGGAGCGTGTGGAGATCAAGGCCGAGAACCAGACTCTGGCCACCATCACTCTCCAGAACTACTTCCGCCTCTACCCCGAGGGCTCGCGCTCGGGCATGACCGGTACCGCCGAGACCGAGGCCGCCGAGTTCGCCGGCACCTACAAGATCGGCGTCGTCCCGATCCCCACCAACAAGCCCATGATCCGTCAGGACCAGCCCGACCTCGTCTACACCACCGTCGAGGCCAAGCTCGACGCCGTCGTCGACGACATCGCCGAGCGCCACGAGCTCGGCCAGCCGGTCCTGGTGGGAACCACCAGCGTGGAGAAGTCGGAGATCCTCTCCGAGCGTCTGCGCGAGCAGGGCATCCCTCACGAGGTCCTCAACGCCAAGCAGCACGCCCGCGAGGCCGCCGTCGTGGCCATGGCCGGCCGCAAGGGCGCCGTCACCGTCGCCACCAACATGGCCGGACGCGGAACCGACATCATGCTGGGCGGCAACGCCGAGCACATCGCGGTCTCCGCCCTCAAGGAGGCCGGTCTGGACCCCGAGGAGAACGCCGAGGAGTACGAGAAGGCCTGGCCTCAGGCCCTGGCCGCCGCCAAGGAGGCCTGCCGGGCCGAGCATGACGAGGTCGTCGAGCTCGGCGGTCTCTACGTGCTGGGCACCGAGCGTCACGAGTCGCGGCGTATCGACAACCAGCTGCGCGGCCGCTCCGGCCGTCAGGGGGACCCGGGCGAGTCCCGTTTCTACCTGTCCATGGAGGACGACCTCATGCGCATGTTCGCCTCCGGGCTCGCCCAGCGCATCATGTCCTCGGGCGCCTACCCCGACGACGTCCCCCTGGAGTCCAAGATGGTCACTCGCGGCATCGCCGGGGCCCAGCGCCAGGTGGAGTCGCGCAACTACGAGATCCGCAAGAACGTCCTCAAGTACGACGACGTCATGACCGAGCAGCGCGAGAAGGTCTACTCCGAGCGCCGTCAGGTCCTGGACGGTGAGGACCTGGAGCCCCAGATCGAGGCCTTCCGGGCCCAGGCCGTCACCTCCATCGTCGAGGCCGGCACGGCCGAGGGCCGTCCCGACGAGTGGGACCTGGACGCCCTGTGGGGCGAGCTCGGCCGCCTCTACCCGGTGGGCCTGACCCAGGACGAGGTCGTCGAGGCGCTGGGCGGCAAGAACGCACTGACCTCGGAGCGCCTCATCGAGGAGCTCACTGAGGACGTCGCTGTCGCCTACGAGGACGCTGAGGCCCGCATCGAGGCCAACGCCCTGGCCCATGTCCAGCTCGGCGAGGACCCCATGCGCACCCTGGAGCGCCGCATCCTGCTGGCCGTGGTGGACAAGCGCTGGCGGGAGCACCTCTACGAGATGGACTACCTCAAGGAGGGTATCGGTCTGCGGGCCATGGCCCAGCGCGACCCCCTCGTGGAGTACGCCAACGAGGGCGCCCGCATGTTCCGGGCGATGATGGAGGGGATCCGCGAGGAGACCGTTGAGCAGATCTTCGCCAACGTCGCCCGCTTCGACGCCGCCGCCCAGCGCGCCGCCGAGGACGGCACCGTCGAGGCCGCCCAGGCGGTCGCCAAGGCCAACGCCACCGCAGCGGCCGGCATCCGCGTGGGCCAGGCCGGCGGCCAGGGGCGCGGTACGGTTCTGGGGGACACCGGGCAGGCGTCTATGGAGCAGCGGGTCACCTACTCCGGCCCCAGCGAGTCCGGCGAGGAGGAGACCTCCGGGGCCTCCTCGCGCAGGGCCTCCCGTTCCGGTGCCGACTCCGGCGGCAACCGGGCCGAGCGTCGTCGCTCCAGGAAGAAGCGCCGGCACTGAGGCTCAGCGCGAGCTGACACGACTGTCGATGATCCCGTCGGAACCCGGCAACCAACCGGGGTTCGGCGGGATCACGCCATCTCCAGGCCGGTGAGGATCCAGCGTTCGCGCAGCAGCTCCAGGCGTGCTGCCGCGGCTCGGACCCGGTTGCCCTCCTCCAGCAGGACAGTGGCCTCGCAGGCTCCCGACATGGTCAGCTCGGTGCGCACGCTACGGATGCGCGGACGTCGTGGGCTGGACTGGCCTCCCAGGATCCGGGCGGCCAGCCCCGCCCGACGGGCGAGGGCCTCGAACAGGGAGGGGCTGGTCCAACGGACCAGGTGGTCCACCGGGCGCAGCCCGGCCAGGACCTCGCTGGCGGCCGTCACCACGATGGCGGCGGTGCGCGAGGCGTCAGTGCCGGCGGCGGGCCACTGCGTCAGGGGCGCACCCCGCGTGACGGAGCCTGCGTCGTTCACGGGCTTGGAGGGTTTGTGCGGAACCGCACGAGTCGGCGTCGGGTGGCTCGGTGTGGGGCGGCTACGACGTTGAGCGTCGGTCGTGCGGCGTGCGGGGCGGGTGGCTTGGGCAGTGGTGGTCGCGGTCATGGTGGGCTCCTGGGAGTGGGAGGGTGCCCCGTGGGCACGGAGTGCGAAGTGGAATGGGGAAGGTGTTCGGGGCCTGCGGTGGGGGCCGCCGGCGCTGGTGCGTTGCGGTTCATCGTGATGGCGCCTGACCTCCTGTCGGTGTGCTCGGTGCGGACAAGGAGTCCGGGACGCTCAGGACCGTGCCGGGCCGGATCAACGAGGGGTCGGCGCCGATGGCCTCGGAGTTGGCGCGGTACAGGGCCGGCCAGTCCTGTGCGATCTGTGCGGGGGCGGAGCCGGTGGGCAGGAGATGAGCAGTGATGGACCACAGGCTCTCGCCGGGCGCGACGGTATGAGTGGGGCTCGAGGAGGGTGGGGCGTCGGGGCCGGTAGGGGGCTGCGCCGCCTGGCTGCCCGGCGGTGTCGAGTCTGCTGACTGGCTTGCGCCCTCCGAGTCGCTCGAACCGGTCGAAGCGCTCGACGGGGACTGATCGGCCGGCGTCGACGGCGTCGAGGACTGCGACGGAGGTGAGGCGGGCACCGAGCTGGTGGGGCGCCATCCCAGGTCATCCCCGCCACTGGCCTCCTCGCTGGCCAGCGCCGGCGCCGAGGACAGGGAGACGAGCAGCGCGGAGGCGACGATGCGTCTCACCGCTGGCGCTCCCCAGGCCTCGAGGGCTCTGGCTGCCAGCGCATAGGCGCCGCCGCGACAGCGCTTGCCGGGGTCGTTCGCCCCGGGGCACGTCATGAGCGCCAGGAGGGCCGAGACCGCGTGCCACAGGGCCCCCAGGGCCCCGCATGTGCAGGTGCCGGCCACCACGGCGTTCGACAGGTCGCTCAGTCCCCAGGCCTGCGGCGGGACCTGCACGAGCTGCTCCGCGGCGCCGTGGGCCGTGCGTCCCAGAACTATCAGGACGGCCCCTGACGCTGCGGCCAGGAGCGTCAGTCGTTGACGAGCTCCCATGTCACCCTCCATCGCCGATGATGTCGTTTGATGATGTTAGGTGTACTCCTATGGTGTGATGATGTCAATAGTGACGATATGACATGCTGGGCGCTGAGTCGTGGTAACGGGGCGGGAGTGGTGCTGGAGGTGCGCGGCCTGAGCCGCCTCGGAGTGCTTTCCTCTGCGTGCGTACTGTGGTGAGGTGGGCCTATGGACTGGGACGCGATGATTGCCGACCTGGAGAGCAGCTTCGATGCTGAGCGCCGTGCGGACCTGGTGGCTCAGAGCGTTGAGCTCGCGGAGGCCGAGCACGCCTCCATCGAGCTCGTCGACCGCCTGCGAGGCTCGGTGGGCCGACTCATCCACCTGCGGACTCGCGGCGGTGTCCCCGTCGACGGTGTGGCCTGCCGGGTGGAGCCCTCCTACGTCCTCGTCGATGAGGGGGAGGGGCTGCAGGCCGTTGTCCCGGTGGGCGCGGTGGCCACCGCTGTGTCACTGGCCGGTCCGGCGCCCCGGGACGGCCGCCGTCGGCCCACGCTGACGGCCCTGATGCGTGAGATCGCCCGACGCGGAGCGCGGGTGCGCCTGGTGCTGGGCTCTGGAGAAGTGGTGGGGCGGCTGGTCCGGGTGGGAGCGGACCATGTCGATGTCGCCGTCGACCCTGAGGGCGGCATCCGCTCGCGTCGCGCTCCCGGGGTGGGCGGCGCAGGGGTTGTCAGCGTCATGACCGCTGCGATCGAGGTGCTGCGCAGTCGCTGACGTCGGCTAGCGGGCAGAGAGGTTCAGGGCGCCCCGTCCTCGTTCCAGCCCGCGGCGACCATGGCCCTGGTGGAGGCGAGCTGGCGCTGGATGTAGTCCTCCAGGGCCTGGTCCTCGATGCGCCAGAGCTTGCGGGCGCCGACCTGAATGGCGGGAAGGTCGCCGGTGCGGATGAGAGCGCGCACGGCCTGGGCGGAGAGCTGAAGCTGCTCGGCGACGTCGGCGATGGTCAGGAATCGTGTGCTCATACCACGATGATCCCACTGCTGGATCCGCTCCACAATTCTTAAAGACACTTGTGGATAACCTTGAGGTACTATTTTATCCCAACGATGATTGCAGGAGATCAAGGAGGATTCCCGTGATGTCATCTCGCCGCAGTCGAACCCTGACCGGTCCTGAGCGTCCCCGCGGTCGTTGGCGCCGGCCTGCCTGGAAGGATCCGCGTATGGCCGGGGGAGTGGTGCTGGTGGCCGGGGCCGTGGCCCTGGGGGCTTGGGCGGTCGACGCGGCCGCTGATACCACTCGCGTCTACGTCCTCTCCCAGGACGTCGCTCCCGGGACAGACCTGACTGCCGACGGCATTCTTACGGTGGTCGAGGCCCATCCCGGCACCGATGCCTACGTCGAGGCCGGGCACCTGCCGGACGGCGCCGTGTCCACGCGCTCCATGCGCAAGGGAGAGCTGTTGGCTGCGGCGGCCGTCAACAGCGGCCGGGAGCAGGAGCTGCGGCCGGTGGTCCTCACTGTCGCCTCCAACCTGCCGGCCTCGACCAAGGTCGGCGACTACGTCGATCTGTGGATCGTGCCCAAGGAGGGCGTGGCGGGCCGGCCCGCAGCCCAGGCGCCTGCCGCCGGGCAGACCGGGCAGAGCGGACAGGGCGGACAAGGAGGCCAAGGCGACCAGTCGGGGCAGGCCGGGGGGACTGGAGCCCGCCGCGTGGCCACAGGGCTGGTCATCGCCTCAGTCGGTGAGACCAGCAAGGGGCTGATCTCCGGACCCGGCACCGGGGTGGAGGTCAAGGTCCCCGAGGCCTCCCTCGCCGCCGTTCTCAGCGCCGTCGGTCAGGAGGGGGCGCTCGTCCTGGTCCCCACCGGCCAGGAAGCGCCGGCGGAGAAGGCCTCGTGAGCGCCCCGGGCGCCGGAGTCCTCCTGGCTCTCAGCGGCGACGACGCCGGGATCCTGCGGGCGCTGAGCCAGGCGGGAAGCGGGCTGTGCGTCGTGCGCCGATGCGCCGACCTGCCCGAGCTGCTCTCAGCGGGAATGGCCGGGCTGGCGGGATTCGCCCTGCTGGACACCGGTTTCGACGAGATCGACCGCACCGTCCTGGATCGGCTCGCGCGCGCGGGCCTGAGCGGAATGCTCCTGGTGGAGGCCCACGAGGAGGAACGCTGGCGCAGCGCGGGCTGGCCGGTTCTCCGGCGCGACACGGAACCCGCCCGGATCTGTGCGGCGCTGCAGGACCTCGTGCGTCGTAGTGGGGTCTCCGGCGCGGCCCCCACCGGGAGCGGGCCGGCAGCTGACAGCGCCGACTGGCTGAGCGCCGCCACCCCCGCTTCGACGGAACCGAGCACGGAACCGCACACGGAATCGAACACTGCCGCCCAGGAGACCGCCTGGCTCGAGGAGCTGTGGCGCCAGTCGCCCGGCTCCCCTGAGGGCGGGACGGCGCCGTCGCAGCTGCCCCGGGTCTCCAACGACGCCGGAGTCGAGGAGGACACGGGGCAGGACCGGCGGTGCGGCCGGGAGTCGGCCGCCGCGGATACGCCGGAGCCTGTGCTGCCGGTCGCGGTGAGCCCGGTGGGTGACGAGCGTGGAGGGAGGGTTGTCCTGGTGTGGGGGCCTCATGGTGCTCCCGGGCGCTCGACGGTCGCTGTCTCCGTCGCTCACGGCCTGGCCGCCTGCGGCGGCGCGATCCTCGTGGACGCCGACGTCGAGGCTCCCAGCCTCGTCCAGCTCCTCGGCATGCCGGAGGACTCCTCGGCGCTGGCCGGGGCCGCCCGTCTGGCCACCCACGGCCGCCTTGACGCGGAGAGCTTTCGACGAATCCTGGCTCCGGTGGGCGATGGGCTCTTCCTGCTGGGCGGCCTGGGCAGGTCCGGGCGCTGGCGGGAGCTGCCACCGGCCTCGATGACCGAGGTGTGGGCGCAGTGCCGTCGGGCCGCGGCCTGGACCGTCGTCGACGTCGCCGGCGGGCCCGCCGATGACGACGTCGACGACTTCACCCTTGAGCCTGGACGTGGGGCCGTGACGGCCGACCTGGTGTCGCACGCCGACGTCATCCTGGTCGTCGGCGGGGCCGACCCCGTCGGGGTGCGCCGGCTGCTCCAGCTCCTCGATGAGATGGGGGCCTCCATGAACCCCGCAGGCCGGGTCGAGGTCGTCATCAACCGGGTGCGGGCCTCGGCCGCAGGACCTTCTCCCCAGCAGGCTCTGCGAGAGGCCCTGGCGCGTTTCGGTGGGCTGGACGACATTGTGCTCCTGCCCGATGATGCGGCAACGGCCGACGCCTGCCTGCTTCAGGGGTGCACTGTTCTGGAGCAGGCGCCCGCCAGTGCACTGGGCAAGGCCCTCAGTGCACTGGTCGACCGGATCGATCCGCAGGTCGCAGCGGTACGCAGGGCCGCCTCCCCGCGTCGTTCCCGGCTGTGGCGCTCCAAGCGGCGCGGTGGGCGCCGGGACCGCAGGAGCTCCGCGGCCCAGGCCGCAACCGTCAGAAGCAGGAGCCGCTCGAACGTGCGCAGCGCGGGTGCGAGGCGCCGCCGCCGAGACGGGGACGGGGGACAGGTGGTCGGTGAACGACCGCCGGCTCCCCAGGCGCCCAGCGGACTCGCCCCGGCCCCGCAGCAGCCTCACCATGCCCTGCCTCCGGTGATCCATCCGGTGGTTCAACCGGCATCCCCGCCACGGGGGCAGCCACAGGGGCCGGCTTCCGGGGCGCCCCACCGACCCTCGGAGGATCCGTGGTCCGGGGCCGGCGCGGCGTCGAATGCAGGAACGCCCCCGGGGCCGGTGCAGGGCCCGGACGACGGCCGAGCTCCGGGCGGGAGGAACGGTCGGGGAACGAGCGGCCCTCCGTCGTTGCCACCGGGAACCGGGCGGCACCGCTACTGAGAACCGGAGCGCGAGCGGTGCCGGGTGGGCCGCCCGGCTGCTTCGTGGAAGGGGGTGAGTGCGGAGGTAGGGCAGACTGGGCGCATGCGCATCTACCTGCCCGCCACCGCCGCCCACCTGCGCGCAAGCGTCCTGGGGTCCTCGCACCAGCCGCTCACGGCTCACGCCGCCACCCCGGCCCTCGCCCAGGCACTGCCTGAGGAGGATGAGGAGGGCCTGGAGGTCTCCGCCTCGCTGTGCGCCGCCGACGCCTCCGTCGTCCTGCTGGCCGAGCCCGAGGCCGTGGGCCTGGCCGACCGGCGCATCGTCATCGCGGCCGACGTCGACGCCGAGAACGTGCGTGAGCTTCCCGTGGAGGGCGATGTCCTGCCCGGCACGATCGAGGTCACCGGTGAGATCTCCTGGGAGGACGTCGCCGCCCTGCTCGTGGACGAGCCCGAGGCGCAGGACGATGTACGAGCCGCCAGACTCGGTGACGAGGACGCCTTCGAGCGCGCTGCCGACGCCGACCTGCTCTGGTACGACGTCACGGAGCGAGAGGCGCTGGCCGAGAGTCTCGGCGTCTGACTGGGCCGGCAGCGCAGGTCAGTGCGGGGCGCGCCCGCGTCCGACGTCGGACTGCCCGCTGCCCCCGAACCCAGGCCGACCGGGGGATGCTTTCGTCCAGCATTCGCGGTGACGTGACCAGTTCCACGGCCGCCTGCCTTGCGCCGCGGAGGTCGCTGCTGGGTAAGGTGCTCTCTGCCAAAGACCGCAGGTCGCCCGCTCCGGCGGGACCAAGTCCACATCAGGTGGGGCCGGCGCAGGTGAGAACGAGACTTCTTCGGGCATGCCCGAATTCAAGCCCCGTGCCCACCGGCGCGGGGCTTTTCCAGTGAATGGACCCCTGCGGCATACCACGGAAGGAGGGCCCATGGCACGGCCTGACAAGGAAGCAGCCGTTGCTGCACTGGCGGACAAGTTCCGCCAGGCTGACGCGGTCCTGCTGACTGAGTACCGGGGACTGAGCGTCGCCCAGCTCAAGGAGCTGCGTCGTTCCCTCGCCGGTAACGCCGAGTACACCGTGGTGAAGAACACGCTTGCTGCGATCGCCGCCCGCCAGGTCGGGCTCGAGGACTTCGCCGACGACCTTACGGGCCCCTCCGCCCTGACGTTCGTCACCGGTGAGCCGGTCGAGGCCGCCAAGGCTCTGCGTGACTTCGCCAAGGACAACCAGCAGCTCGTCATCAAGGGCGGTGTCATGGACGGCGCCGTGCTGTCCGCCGACGGCGTTGACAAGCTTGCCTCTCTCGAGTCCCGCGAGGTGCTGCTCGCCAAGACCGCGGGCGCCATCAAGGCGTCCCTGTCCAAGGCTGCGTACCTCTTCGCCGCACCGGCCTCCAAGGCCGTGCGCACCGTCGACGCCCTGCGCGAGAAGCAGGAGACCGCGGCCTGAGGCCGCACGCGTCATCCACCAACCCTGCGCGCGCAGGAACCTGATAAGGAAGGAACGCCCATCATGGCGAAGCTGACCACCGAAGAGCTCATCGAGCAGTTCAAGGAGCTCACCCTCATCGAGCTGTCCGAGTTCGTCAAGGCCTTCGAGGAGACCTTCGACGTTACCGCCGCCGCTCCGGCCGCCGTGGCCGTTGCCGCCGCCCCCGGCGCTGCCGGTGGCGACGCCGCCGCCGAGGAGAAGGACGAGTTCGACGTCATTCTCGAGGCCGCCGGCGACAAGAAGATCCAGGTCATCAAGGAGGTGCGCGCTCTGACCTCCCTCGGCCTGAAGGAGGCCAAGGAGCTCGTCGACGGCGCTCCCAAGCCCGTCCTCGAGGGCGCCAACAAGGAGGCCGCCGAGAAGGCCAAGGAGCAGCTCGAGGGCGCCGGCGCCACCGTCACCCTCAAGTGAGTCTCTCCCCGCTGCCTGAGGCGGCCTGAGGGTCGCCGAGGGCCGGGGAAGCCCATCTTCACCGGGTCCCGTCCACCATGAGGTGGGCGGGACCCGGTCGTGTTCCGGGGGCCTGGTGCTGTCCGGCCCCCGTGTGCTTCGACGTCGTCGGGCTCGGGGCGGTGAGGGATCGGGGACGTACATGTGCGCCGAGGACTGCGATGTCCTCCAGGTCACTGACGTCCGTCCCCAGTGGTCTGGGGGAGAACGCAGTCGCCGATCGGAAAGTACGTTCCCGATGCCGGTGGGTGCGTTCGATGAGTCAGGGTGCGGCGTCGGGAACCGCGACCTCATGGCACCAGCACTCCGGGTGGACGCTCGCCCCACAGTCCGCCACCTTGAAGCCCGGCTACCGGCGAGAGGCGGGAGACCACCTCCAGGGGGAACATCGACAGCAACCGGTCCGCCTGGGTGCGCATGTCGCTGAGCGAGGACCACGTCGCCCGGAAGAACCTCCACCCCAGCGACTCGAGCTCGTCCTGGCGGAGCTTCTCGAGGAAGACGTCCTCCTCGGTGCGGTACTTGGTCCGGCCGTCGAACTCCGCGACGACACGGTGATCGGGCCAGCCCAGGTCCAGGAAGCGGTCCTTGGACAGCCCCGGAACCGGGAACTGGGCAATGGCCCGAGGCAGCCCCACCACGAGCGTCATCCACCGCAGCACACTCTCCCCGGGCGAGACCGCCCAAGGGGTGGCGGCGGCCAGTACCGCACGCGCCTGCGCTATCCCTCGCCGCCCCCGATGACGTGCCACGAGCTCCTCCCAGCAGGCGTGAGCCGAGCGCAGCCGCGTGGCGCAGGAACCGCGGTGCCACGGATCGGGTCGGCAGTGCCGGTTCAGAGCCGCATCGGCGATGGAGAGCGCGTTGAACGGGGGCTCGTCGCAGGCGCAGTCGAAGGCGGTGCGCAGCACGGACGTGACGGGAACCCCTCCAACCGTCTCGATCTCCTCGTCGCGCAGCTGAAGCCGGCGACGGTGCATTCGGATCGGGGTGGCCTCGGGGTGCGCGGGATCGATAGGAGCGGGTACTCCCGACGACGGGTACCGGAAGGCGGGCAGTGTCGTTGTGGTCAGACGTGGGTTACCGGAGACGGCGAGGTAGACGTCCGGCTCACCTGTCCACATCGCCAGGCCATGAATCAGGGCGGCCGATGTGTGAGACAGACAGGTGGCGGAGGGAAGGAGTTGTTGCGCGGCAATCGCACGCGCTAAGGACACCATGAACCGCTGCTCCCAGCGTCGCCTGCCCGGGACTGCGTGCAGGTAGGCGCCCGGCATGAGTCGCAGCAGATCAGGATTGCGCGATGCGTGGAAGCGCTTGCGGCCGCCTGAGTAGATGATGGTCGGCCGAAGGTGCGCCGGGATCGGGCAGATGGGAGTGGGGCGGCTGGCAGTGGTGGCGACGGGGCTCATGCAGCGAGTCTTCTCAAGAGTTTCGGGGCATGGCGAGTGCAGAGCCCCGTGGGTGTGGACTCGCCGGAGTCTGAAGGCAGGAGTGCTTCGCTGTGGATCCCGCAATGACCACTGAAAGCCCGCTTCCCGGACGAGAGGCGGGAGCGACGTGCTCGTCGCGACGTCGTCGGGTTGGGACGGCCAGCAGGTGGACGGGTTGGAGGGGCGGTGGGGGATCGGGGACGTACATGTGCGCCGAGGACTGCGATGTCCTCCAGGTCACTGAGGTACGTCCCCAGTGGTCTGGGGGAGAACGCAGTCGCCGATCGGAAAGTACGTTCCCGACGCCGTCGGCCGGAAGGGATCGGGCGGGCGCAGAGGCTGCGGGGTCGGGGACGTGCAGGGCCGCGGGGCCGGGGGAGTGGGTGGCTGGGCGGCAGCGTGCGGGGGCTGGGCGTGCCGGGCGCGAGCCGGCCGGCAGCCGCTCAGCGAGAGGCGCCCACTGAGGGACTCAGGTCACGCGGTGGACACGGGTGGGGCAGTATGCGCGACTGTGGTGGGAATCGCAAGGAACCAGGGCGGATCGGCGTGGAGTCCTTGACGTCGGCCGTGTACGCTAGCGCTTTGCGTGCATTGTGTGTATTGGTGCGAGGGGTATCTGCCCTCCGCACGGGCTTCGGCCCGTCGGAACCCTGGCGGGCGTGAGCCCGGCAACGGAGATTCTACTCAACCCGGTACTCGCGGTGTGCGTTGTGTGATCCCCGATCTGAGGGAAGGATCCCCCTTTGGCTGCCTCGCGCACCTCCGCACCCACTGCTGCTGACATCGCCGCTCGTACCGCGTCGCGTCGTATCAACTTTGCCAAGATCGCCGAGCCCATGCAGGCTCCGAATCTGCTCGCCCTCCAGACCGAGAGCTTCGACTGGCTCGTCGGTAACGAGAGGTGGCGCGAGCGGATGACCGCCGCCAACAAGGCACACCCGGGCTCCCTGCCCGAGACCTCCGGTCTGGAGGAGATCTTCGACGAGATCTCCCCGATCGAGGACTTCGGCGAGACCATGGCCCTGTCCTTCCACGACCACCGCTTCGAGGAGCCGAAGTACACGGCCGAGGAGTGCCAGGAGAAGGACCTCACCTACTCCGCCCCCCTCTACGTGGTGGCGGACTTCGAGAACTTCTCCACCGGTGAGATCAAGTCTCAGACGGTCTTCATGGGCGACTTCCCGCTCATGACCGACAAGGGCACCTTCATCGTCAACGGCTCCGAGCGCGTCGTCGTCTCCCAGCTCGTGCGCTCGCCGGGCGTGTACTTCGAGCGCACCACCGAGAAGGCCACGGACAAGTACGTCTACAACGTCAAGTTCATCCCCTCGCGCGGTGCCTGGCTCGAGTTCGAGATCGACAAGTCCGACCGCGTCGCGGTGCGCATCGACCGCAAGCGCAAGCAGGACGTCACCGTCTTCCTGCTGGCCCTGGGCATGGACGAGTCGGAGATCCGCAAGGAGTTCGCCGACTACCCGGCCCTGACCTCCGCCCTGGACGAGGACCGCAAGATCACCACCCAGGACGAGGCGCTCCTGGACATCTACAAGAAGATCCGCCCCGGTGAGCCGCCGAGCGTCGAGGCCGGACGCACCCTGCTGGAGAACTTCTACTTCAACCCCAAGCGCTACGACCTGGCCAAGGTCGGTCGCTACAAGATCAACAAGAAGCTGGGCCTAGCCTCGGACCTGACCGAGTCCACCCTGCGCATCGAGGACATTGTCGCGGCCCTGCGCTACCTGCTGGCCCTGCACTCCGGCGCCGAGACCGTCGAGGGCGTGCGTGACGGCGAGATCACCGAGATCGCCGTCGAGTACGACGACATCGACCACCTGGGCAACCGCCGCATCCGTGCGGTGGGCGAGCTCATCCAGGCGCAGGTGCGCACCGGTATGAGCCGTATGGAGCGTCAGGTGCGCGAGCGCATGACCACCCAGGACGTCGAGGCCATCACGCCGAACACCCTCATCAACATCCGGCCCGTGACGGCCGCGATCAAGGAGTTCTTCGGCACCTCCCAGCTCAGCCAGTTCATGGACCAGAACAACCCGCTGGCGGGCCTGACCCACAAGCGCCGCCTGAGCGCCCTGGGCCCCGGCGGTCTGTCCCGTGAGCGCGCCTCCATGGAGGTCCGTGACGTCCACACCTCGCACTACGGGCGCATGTGCCCCATCGAGTCCCCCGAGGGTCCCAACATCGGCCTCATCGGCTCGCTGGCGACCTTCGGGCGCATCAACCCCTTCGGCTTCGTTGAGACCCCCTACCGCGTCGTCGTCGACGGCCGGGTCACCGATGAGACCCACTACCTGACGGCCGACGACGAGGACCGCCACGTCATCGCCCAGGCCAACGTCGCCCTCACCGAGGACGGCCACTTCGCCGAGGACCACGTCCTGTGCCGCGTCACCGGCGGCGAGCCGGCCCTCGTGCCCTCCTCGCAGGTGGACCTCATGGACGTCTCCCCGCGCCAGATGGTGTCGGTGGGTACCTCCCTCATCCCCTTCCTCGAGCACGACGACGCCAACCGCGCCCTCATGGGCGCCAACATGCAGCGCCAGGCCGTGCCGCTCATCCGCCCCGACGCCCCGCTGGTGGGCACGGGCATGGAGCGGCGCACCGCCGTCGACGCCGGTGACGTCCTCGTGGCCGACAAGGCCGGTGTCGTCACCGAGGTCTGCGCGGACTTCGTGCGCGTGGCCAACGACGACGGCACCGAGAACGTCTACAAGGTCGCCAAGTTCCGCCGCTCCAACCAGGGCAACTGCTACAACCAGCGGGTCGTGGCCACCGAGGGTGAGCGCGTCGAGGTCGGCACGGTCCTGGCCGACGGCCCCGCCACCAACGAGGGCGACCTGGCCCTGGGCCAGAACCTCCTGGTCGCCTTCATGACCTGGGAGGGCCTCAACTATGAGGACGCCATCATCATCTCCCAGCGCGTGGTCGCCGAGGACATGCTCACCTCGATCCACATCGAGGAGCACGAGGTCGACGCCCGCGACACCAAGCTGGGCGCCGAGGAGATCACCCGCGACATCCCCAACGTCAGCGAGGAGACCCTGGCCAACCTCGACGAGCGCGGCATCATCCGCATCGGTGCCGAGGTCCGCAGCGGCGACATCCTCGTGGGCAAGGTGACCCCCAAGGGTGAGACCGAGCTGACCAGCGAGGAGCGCCTCCTGCGCGCCATCTTCGGTGAGAAGGCCCGCGAGGTGCGTGACACCTCCCTGCGCGTGCCCCACGGCGAGTACGGCATCGTCACCGGCGTGCGCGAGATCGACGCCGCCTCCGACGACGCCGAGCTGCCCGCGGGCGTCAACCGCATGGTGCGCGTCTACATCGCCCAGCGCCGCAAGATCACCGTGGGTGACAAGCTCTCCGGCCGTCACGGCAACAAGGGTGTCATCTCCAAGATCCTGCCCGTGGAGGACATGCCCTTCCTGGCCGACGGCACCCCGGTCGACGTCATCCTCAACCCGCTGGGCGTGCCCAGCCGTATGAACGTCGGACAGGTCCTCGAGCTGCACCTGGGATGGGTCGCCTCCCGCGGCTGGGACGCCACCGCCGCGCGCGAGGCCGGCGAGGCCTGGACCGCCAACCTGCCCGAGAACGGCATCAAGGCCGAGCCCCGCACGCCCGTGGCCACGCCCGTCTTCGACGGTGTGCGGGACAACGAGCTCATGGGGCTGCTGGGCTCCACGCTGCCGACCTCCGACGGCCTGCAGCTGGTCGAGTCCAACGGCAAGGCCCGCCTGTTCGACGGCCGCTCCGGTGAGCCCTTCCCGTACCCCATCTCGGTGGGCTACATGTACATCCTCAAGCTCCACCACCTCGTGGACGACAAGATCCACGCCCGCTCCACGGGTCCGTACTCCATGATCACCCAGCAGCCGCTGGGTGGTAAGGCCCAGTTCGGTGGTCAGCGCTTCGGTGAGATGGAGGTGTGGGCCATGGAGGCGTACGGCGCCGCCCACGCCCTCCAGGAGCTCCTCACCGTCAAGTCCGACGACGTCAACGGCCGTGTCAAGGTCTACGAGGCCATCGTCAAGGGCGAGGACATCCCCGAGCCCGGCATCCCCGAGTCCTTCAAGGTGCTCATGAAGGAGATGCAGTCGCTGTGCCTGAACGTCGAGGCCCTGGACGCCGAGGGCGTTGCCATCGCCCTGGACGACACCGACGACGACGGCTCGCGCGCCGCCGATGAGCTCGGCTTCGACCTGGGCCGGCGTCCGGGCGGGGCCATGGCCTCCACGGTTGACGAGATCTGAGTGGCCACCGCCTGGTGACGACTTCGTGACAACTTCATCGAGCCCCGGTTGAGGGCGGGTGGCCCACCCGCCGCCCGCCCTCCCACCAGGCTCGCAGGCGCCGTCGGAGTCATGGAACAACGACGACGGAACGCCCCCCAGACCACCACCTGATGAGATTTCACCATCGGAAGTAGGAACTGTGCTCGACGCCAACGTGTTCGACAGGATCCAGCTCGGCCTCGCCACCGCGGAGGACATTCGCTCGTGGTCCCACGGCGAGGTCAAGAAGCCCGAGACCATCAACTACCGCACCCTCAAGCCCGAGAAGGACGGCCTCTTCTGCGAGAAGATCTTCGGCCCCACCCGGGACTGGGAGTGCGCCTGCGGCAAGTACAAGCGCGTGCGCTACAAGGGGATCGTCTGCGAGCGCTGCGGAGTCGAGGTCACTCGCTCCAAGGTGCGTCGCGAGCGCATGGCCCACATCAAGCTCGCCGCGCCGGTCACCCACATCTGGTACTTCAAGGGCGTGCCCTCGCGCCTGGGCTACCTGCTCAACCTCGCGCCCAAGGACCTGGAGAAGGTCATCTACTTCGCGGCCTACATGGTCACCGAAGTGGATGAGGAGGGCCGCCACGACGACCTGCCCTCGCTGCGCAACGAGCTGGAGGTCAAGAAGAAGCACCTCGAGGAGTCCGGCCAGGCCGAGGTCGAGGCGCGCCAGCAGCGCCTCGAGGAGGACCTCGCCCAGCTCGAGTCCGAGGGCGCCGAGGCCTCCCAGCGCGACAAGCTCCGCAAGACCGCCGAGCGCGAGATCACGGCCATGCGCCGCCGCAACCAGCGCGCCCTGGAGCACATGGACAAGGTGTGGGACCGCTTCGTGAGCCTCAAGGTCGGTGACCTGGAGGGTGACGAGGTCCTCTACCGCGACATGGTCGCCGACTACGGCATCTACTTCAAGGGCTCCATGGGCGCCGAGGCCATCCAGGCCCGCCTGCGCAGCTTCGACCTCGAGGCCGAGGCCTCCGCCCTGGCCGAGATCGTCGAGAACGGCACCGGCCAGCGCAAGACCCGCGCCATCAAGCGCCTCAAGGTCGTCAACGCCTTCCGCATGACCGGCACCGCCCCGGAGTCGATGGTCCTGGACAACATCCCGGTCATCCCGCCGGACCTGCGCCCCATGGTCCAGCTCGACGGTGGCCGCTTCGCCACGAGTGACCTCAACGACCTCTACCGCCGCGTCATCAACCGCAACAACCGCCTCAAGCGGCTCATGGACCTGGGCGCCCCGACGATCATCGTCAACAACGAGAAGCGCATGCTTCAGGACGCCGTCGACGCCCTGTTCGACAACGGCCGCCGCGGCCGCCCGGTCACCGGCGTGGGCAACCGACCGCTGAAGTCCCTGTCCGACATGCTCAAGGGCAAGCAGGGCCGCTTCCGCCAGAACCTCCTGGGCAAGCGCGTGGACTACTCCGGCCGTAGCGTCATCGTCGTCGGCCCCCAGCTCAAGCTCCACCAGTGCGGTCTGCCCAGCCAGATGGCCCTGGAGCTGTTCAAGCCCTTCGTCATGAAGCGGCTCGTCGAGCTCAAGGAGGCCCAGAACGTCAAAGCCGCCAAGCGCATGGTCGAGCGCGCCAACCCCAAGGTCTGGGACGTCCTGGCCGAGGTCATCCGCGAGCACCCCGTGCTGCTCAACCGCGCCCCCACCCTGCACCGCCTGGGCATCCAGGCCTTCGAGCCCCAGCTCATCGAGGGCAAGGCCATCCAGCTGCACCCGCTCGTGTGCGGCGCCTTCAACGCCGACTTCGACGGCGACCAGATGGCCGTCCACCTCCCGCTGGGCGCCGAGGCGCAGGCCGAGGCCCGCATCCTCATGCTGTCCTCGAACAACATCCTCAAGCCCTCCGACGGGCGCCCCGTGACCATGCCCAGTCAGGACATGATTATCGGCACCTACTACCTCACCTCCGACCCCGACCCGGCGGTCGAGGTCGAGCGCGACGCCGAGGGCAACGAGATCGTCCCGGCTTTCTCCTCCTTTGCGGAGGCGGTCATGGCCTACGACTTCGGCAAGCTCCACGTCAACGCCGCCTGCGACATCCGCTTCGAGGAGGGCATCGCCGCTCCCGAGGGCTGGCAGCCGCCCGAGGGCTGGAGCGAGGGCGACCCGATCACCCTGCGCACCTCGCTGGGGCGGGCCCTGTTCAACACCTCGCTGCCCGAGACCTTCCCCTACGTCAACTACATCGTTGACAAGAAGCAGCTGGGCAACATCGTCAACGCCCTGGCGGAGAACTACTCGCGCGTCGAGGTCGCCGCCTCCCTGGACGCCCTCAAGGCCAACGGCTTCTACTGGTCCACCTGGTCCGGTATCACCGTCGCCTTCGCCGACGTCGTCTCCCCGGAGGCCAAGCAGGAGATCCTCGTTCGCTACGAGAACGAGGCCGCTGAGATCGAGGAGCAGTTCGAACTCGGTGCCCTCACCGAGGACGACCGCTACGCCTCCCTCATCGACATCTGGACCAAGGCCACGGCCGAGGTCGCCGAGGCGATGCGCGAGAACTTCCCGCAGCGCAACACCGTCTACCAGATGGTGGTCTCCGGGGCCCGAGGCAACTGGGACCAGATCCGCCAGCTCGCCGGTATGCGCGGCCTGGTGGCCGACCCCAAGCAGCGCCTCATCGAGCGCCCGATCAAGTCGAACTACCGCGAGGGCCTGAGCGTCCTGGAGTACTTCATCGCCACCCACGGCGCCCGTAAGGGCCTGGCGGACACGGCGCTGCGTACCGCCGACTCCGGCTACCTCACGCGTCGTCTGGTCGACGTCTCCCAGGACGTCATCGTCCGTGAGGAGGACTGCGGCACCCGCAAGGGCCTGACCAAGCGGATCTTCTCCTGGATCGACGCCGGTGACGAGCGCATCAAGGAGCCCTCGGAGATCCTGGGCACCACCGTGTTCGGCACCACCCTGGCGCGCGACGCCATCGACGCCGAGGGCAACCTCATCATCGAGGCCGGCGCCGACCTGGGCGACGCCGAGATCCGGGCCGCCATCGACGCGGGCATCGAGGAGATCACGGTGCGCTCCGTGCTCACCTGCGACTCCAACGTCGGAACCTGCGCCGCCTGCTACGGCCGCTCGCTGGCCACCGGTAAGCGCGTCGACATCGGTGAGGCCGTCGGCATCATCGCCGCCCAGTCCATCGGTGAGCCCGGTACGCAGCTGACCATGCGTACCTTCCACACCGGTGGTGCGGCCGGTGCCGCTGACATCACCCAGGGTCTGCCCCGTGTGCAGGAGCTCTTCGAGGCCCGCACGCCCAAGGGCGAGGCCGCGGTGGCCGAGGCCGCCGGCACCCTCAAGATCGAGGACGACGCCGACGGCAAGCGCCTGGTCATCACCCGCGACGACGGCGAGGAGGACGTCATCGTCCCGGTCTCGCGCCGTCAGCGCCTGCTGGTGAACGACGGGGACCACGTCGAGCCCGGCCAGGCCCTCACCGAGGGTCCGGTCGACCCCAAGAAGGTCCTGCGCCTGCGCTCGGTGGCCGCCACCCAGCGCCACCTCGTCGAGGAGGTCCAGGAGGTCTACCGATCCCAGGGCGTGGACATCCACTCCAAGCACATCGAGGTCATCGTGCGTCAGATGCTGCGCCGCGTGACCGTGCTGGACTCCGGGGACACCCGCCTCCTCCAGGGAGACCTCGTGGACGTCATGCACTACCGCGCCGAGAACCGCCGGGTCATGGCCGAGGGCGGCAAGACCGCCACCGGCCGTACCGAGCTCATGGGAATCACCAAGGCCTCGCTGGCCACGGACTCCTGGCTGAGCGCCGCCTCCTTCCAGGAGACCACGCGCGTGCTCACCGAGGCCGCCATGAACGGCAAGTCCGACCCGCTGCTGGGCCTCAAGGAGAACGTCATCCTCGGTAAGCTCATCCCCGCCGGTACGGGCCTGGCCCGCTACTCGGACATCGAGGTCGAGCCCACCGAGGAGGTCAAGGCGGAGGTCTTCTCCCGCGTGGACCTGGGAGACGGCGTCTTCGGCGAGTCCGTCGCCCTGGACGACTTCCACTTCGGTGGGGACCTGCGTGCGGACTTCTCCGACGACTTCCGCACCGGTTTCTCCAGCAGCGAGGACGTCGAGTTCTGACCGAGCCTCCACCGGGTCCACGGGACCTGAGGATCGTATAGTGTTCGGCCCGCTCCCCAGCAGGGGAGCGGGCCGAACGCCGTCAGAGACCGGGCCTGGAGGAGCCGGGCTCGGAGGAATGGGTCTCAGGCACTGAGCATGGTCTCGCGGACACGGCCGACCCAGGCGAGCTTGTCCTCCAGGGAGGCGCTCGCCGGGGTGTTGATCTTGAGGCCCTCGTAAACCTGGACGCCGTCGGCGGCCCGCATCGTGGCGGCCACCCTCTCCGGGGTGAGCCAGCTGGTCGGCTCGTGCTCGGCCAGCGGCAGGTGGGCGTCGGCCCACGCCCAGGCCCACTGCGTCTCCTCCGGTCCGGCGCCTGAGATCATGACTCCGCCCAGGAGGCCCGCCTCCACGAGCTCGCGCACGTGGCTCTCCGGGGTGGACGGGTCATGGGTCTCGATGACGGAGCGACCCCAGTTGACGGTGATGAGAGCCGCGGTGTCCCGGCAGGCGTCGATCTCTTGGGCCAGTGTCAGGAAGGCCTTCTCCGAGGGGCCCACGCCGCCCTCGGCATCGCAGTGCTCCACGATCATCCCCAGGCCGCGGGAGGCGAAGTCCTCGCTCAGCTCGCTCAAGGAGGCGTGGAAGGCCTCGGGGGTGGCCTGGTGGTGCGGCGCCGAGTGCAGCTCCACTCGGGTGACGAGCCGCTCGCCCGCAGCCTCGTGCAGGCGGTCGACTGCCTCCAGCAGCGAGCGGGTGTAGGCCAGCGCCTGAGCACGTCCGTCATCGTCGGGGGAGGCCAGGCCGAAGACGGGATCGGCCCCGGCGCGCCCCATGGTGCCCGGGATCGCCGTGATGACGCACTGGTCGAAGCGCCCGGCCAGCTGCTCGGCCAGCCACGGCTCGGGGGCGTCCAGGGCCTCCCGGAAGGGCAGCTCGATGCCGTCGACCCAGCCGAGGTCGGCCAGCGCGGCGTACAGGGCGGCGGCACCGCTGCGGTCCTCGTCGTCGGGCGGAAGCATGGGGTAGGCGCCGACGACGAAGGGCACGGTGCGGGGCTGGGCGGGTTCGGCAGTCCGATTCTCTGAGATGGCGGACATGTGGTCTCCTTGAGGTTCAGGGATCGTGCTACAGTGCGCGATACATCAGACATCATATGACTGGATGTGCGGTGGCGCACCGTCGCGCACGGCACCGCCGGTCGTTCAACGCCGGCGGGCAGCCGTTGCCGGCACGAAGGAACTCCCCATGCTCTTCGACCTCAGCGCATCCGAGATCTCCCCCCTGAGCCTCAGCGAGCAGGATGTCGCCGCCCTGGCCGCCTGCGGGCGCGGCACGATCCTTTTCGACGTCGCCGCCCGCGCCGACGCCACCCTCATCGCTCTCACTGGCACCAACGGGCGGATCACCCTGTCGCTTCGCGCCGGCCGTCTCGACGGCGAGCAGGTCCTCGGCGCGGTCGGCCGTCCGGAGGGGCCCTCCGGAGCCGGGAGTGAGAGCGGTATCCAGCGCCGGGTCCTCGACGCCGAGGACGCCCTGGGCCTGGACGACGGCCGCCCCCACACGATCGCCGTCACCGTCAACGAGACCGGCACCCACCTCTACGCCGACGGCTACGAGTGCTTCTCCACGACGCTGACCGCCTTCCTCGCCCAGATCGGGCTGACCGAGGTGCGTATCGACCCCGACGGGATCGCCGCGGTCACCCGCCTGGCCGCCTGGGACGAGCCGCTCAGCGATCGCGCCGTCATGGCCCAGTCCCTGGCCGCCACCCCACTGGTCCAGTTCGCAGCCAGTGAGCTCTCCGACCGCGACGCCCGCCGCACCGGAGCCCTGGCCACCGGTTCCATCCGGGCGCTGCTGCGCACCCGGGGCCGTGGCCAGGGAGGCACCATCATCGCCGCGAGCGGCCAGGGCGGCACCTTGCACCTCGACATCGACGCGGGAGGTCTGAGCTACCGGGTGCTCCCCGGTGAGGACTCGCCGGAGACCGAGCCCCTCATTGAGGCGCGAGCCCCGGGCCACTGGGACGACGGGACCTGGCACGACGTCGTGGTCACCTCGGGGCGCGGCGCGGTGGAGATCCACGTCGACGGCTACCAGGTGGCCCTCGCCCCCGGCGGCGCCTTCCTGGCCGACATCGCGCCGGTGACGCGCGTCGTGGTGGGCGCCGACCTGGACGGCAGGCGCCTCTTCGGCGAGGCGCAGACCGCCATGATCTATGACGCCGCCCTCACCGACGCTCAGGTCAAGCGCCTGGCCGGGGCCGCCCCACTGTCCACGCGCGCCTTGTTCGACACCGGCTACCACGGGGCCCGGTCCTACCGGATCCCCTCCCTGCTCACCCTGGACAGCGGCGTCATCCTGGCCGGCGCCGACCAGCGCGTCTCCATCCCCAACGACGCCCCCAACGACATCAACCTCGTCATGCGCCGCAGTCTCGACGGCGGCGCCACCTGGGAGGAGATGCGCACCCTGCTCAGCCTCCCGGGCACCGGGGCACTGGGGGCCAGCCTCATCGACTCCGTCCTGGTCCAGGACCGCTCCACCGGGCGCGTCATCTGCCTGGTCGACCAGTTCCCCGGCGGTATCGGCCAACCCAACGCAGCCGTCGGTACCGGCTTCGACGAGCAGGGGCGCCGCGTGCTGCACAACCGCGCCGGCGAGCTCTTCGCCGTCGAGCCCGACGGCAGCGTCGTCACGGAGATCGGCGAGGCCACCGACTACCGCATCATCCTCAGCGGCGACGATGCCGCCGGGACCCGAGCCGGCGACGTGCTCCGGGGCGGCCGGGCGGCCGGCAGCATCTACCTCGCCCACGAGCATGCCCCCGAGGACTGCCTCTTCCAGCACCGCGGCTCCCACCTGCTCATGCTCACCTCCGACGACGACGGCGCCACCTGGTCCGAGCCGATCGACATCACCGCCCAGGTCAAGGCCGACTGGATGTGCTTCCTGGGAACCGGCCCCGGCAACGCCATCCAGCTGACCGCGCCGGAGCACGCCGGACGCATCCTCGCACCCGTCTACTACAGCCACGAGGCCGGCGGCACCGCCTACCTGTCCTGCGCCGCCATCTACTCCGACGACGGCGGGACCACCTGGACCCTGGGCGCCTCACCCAATGACGGACGCGAGGTGCTGGGCGCCGTCGTCCACTCCCGGGACCTGGCCGACGAGCGGGCCAGCCTGTACGAGTCCGTCCTCGTCGAAGGAACCGACGGCGCCGTACACGTGTGGGCCCGTAACCAGCACCCCTTGGGCAGAGTCGCCCACGCCGTCTCCCACGACGGGGGCGTCACCTGGGGGGAGGTCGACTACGACGCGCAGCTCCCCGAGATCTTCTCCCAGCCCAACGCCATCGCCATCACCGGCCTGGAGGGCGCAGCGGCCGTGGGGGACGGCGATGGCGTCAAGGGTGCGGTCGGCCGGGGGATCGTCTTCGCCAACGCCTCCCGGATGCTGCCCTTCCGCGGCTGCGGCGTCCTGCGCCTGAGCTACGACGACGGCGCCACCTGGCGCCACAACCGAGTCATCAACCCGCGCCACTACGTCTACCAGTGCATAGCCCAGCTGCCCAGCGGTGACATCGCCCTGCTGTGGGAGCGCGAGTGGCAGGGGCTGTTCCTGACCACCGTGCCGCTGGCCTGGCTGACGAGCTCGCGCTCGACCATCAGCTGAGCCCGACCGGCCCCGCCGACCCGGGTGCCCGGCGTGCGCGGGGCGAGGGAGAGATGGGGGAGAATCGGCCTCATGACGAGTCCCTCGACCTCAGCCTCCACACCCCGCCGCGCCCCGGACGAGCTGCTGGGGCTGACCAGCCCCGCCTACGGCGGCGACTACAACCCCGAGCAGTGGGATGAGGCCACCTTCGCCGAGGACCTCGAGCTCATGGCCGAGGCCGGCGTCAACCTGGTCTCCCTCGGCATCTTCTCCTGGGCGCGCCTTGAGCCGCGCGAGGGCGTCTACGAGCTCGACTGGCTGGTGGAGATCGTTGACCGTCTCCACGAGGCGGGCATCGCCGTCGACCTGGCCACCGCCACCGCCTCCCCGCCCGCCTGGATGGCCACCGACCACCCCGAGTCCCTGCCGATGAACGCTGACGGCGTGCGCCTGGGCCTGGGCTCGCGCCAGCAGTACTGCCCCAGCTCCACTGTCTACCGGGAGCGCTCCGCCGCCCTGGCCGCGGCGCTGGCCGAGCGCCTGGGCGACCACCCGGGTGTCGTCATGTGGCACATCGGCAACGAGTACGGCTGCCACACCGCCGAGTGCTTCTGCCCCGCCTGCGCCCGGGCCTTCCGGGTCTGGCTGGGTGAGCGCTACGGCGACGTCGAGCGCCTCAACGCCGCCTGGGGCACCGACTTCTGGTCCCAGCGCTATACGAGCCTGGAGCAGGTCGCCCCGCCCGGTGCCATGCCCACCTTCCCCAACCCCGCCCAGATGCTGGACTGGAGGCGCTTCAGCGACCACCAGCTGCGCAGCCTCATGGAGGCCGAGGCCCGCATCCTGCGGGAGCGCTCGACGCGGCCGGTGACCACCAACTTCATGGGCGACTTCCCGGCCACCGACTACTGGCGCTGGGCAGCGTCCCTCGACATCATCTCCGACGACTCCTACCCCGACCCCGCCGACCCGGCCGCCGCCCACGAGGTCGCCTGGGCCGGTGACCTCATGCGGGGCCTGGCCGGAGGGCGCCCCTGGATCCTCATGGAGCAGGCGCCCAGCGCCGTCCAGTGGCGCAGACGCAACTCGCCCAAGCGCCCCGGCCAGCTCCTCCTGTGGTCCCTGGCCCGTGTGGCCCACGGTGCCGACGGCGTCCTGCAGTTCCAATGGCGCCAGTCCCGCCAGGGCGCCGAGACCTTCCACTCCGGCATGGTCCCCCACGCCGGGCGCGCCAGCCGCACCTGGGAGGAGACCGTGGCCACCGGGCAGGCGCTCACACGCCTCGGGCCGGTCCTGGGGGAACCGGTGCGGGCCGAGGCGGCCCTCGTCCTGGACTGGGAGAGCCAGTGGGCCCTGAGCACCGCCATCGGCCCGGTCGAGGTCGGTGAGCGCTTCGAGACGGCCCGCGCCTGGCACCGCAGCCTGTGGGAGGCCGGGATCGCCACCGACATCGTCCCGGTGAGCCGGAGCCTGGAGGGCTACCGCCTCATCATCGTTCCCGCCGTGTTCATCGACCGCCCCGAGCTCGCCGAGCACCTGGAGCGGGCGGTCGCCGCCGGCGCCCAGGTCGTCGTGGCCGGCCCTACCGGGGTCGTCGACGCCAACGCGGGAGCCGTCCTGGGCGGCTACCTGGGATCCCTGCGGCCGCTGCTGGGGGTACGGGTGACCGATCATGCCGCCCTGACCGGCCCAGTCGGGCAGGTTGATCCCCGAGGCGCGCTCGTCAACCGCCTCAGCCGCGCCGTCGGGACTCCCGCCGCCGACACCTGGACGGGACTGGAGGCCGTCAGCGAGCCGCTGCGCCGGGTCCTGGACCGGATGGGAACGCCCGCCCCCGATCTGCGCGCCGGCGGCTGGGCCGAGGAGCTCCGTATCGACGAGGCGCCCGAGGCGGCGGACGAGAACACCCGGGCGGGGCAGGGCCGGCAGCCGGTCGAGGTCGTCGCGGTCTTCGACGGCCGCGGCGGGGGAGCGGACCTGGCCGGTCGTCCCGCCATCACCCGGCGGTCTATGAGCGGGGCAGGAGCGGGCTGGTACGTGGCCGCCGACCTCGACGCCCTCAGCCGGGCCGCCCTGCTGACACTGGTGTGCGCGCACGCCCGGCTGCGACCCGTGGTCGCCGACCTGCCCGACGGCGTCGAGGCCCAGCGGCGCGGGGACGTCCTCTTCCTGCTCAACCACTCCGACCGGGCCTGCGAGGTGGCTGGAGTCGTGGGCACCGACCTGCTGAGCGGCCAGTCCTGCACCGGCCACGTGATCGTGCCCCCGCGCTCGGCGCTCGTGGTGCACGAGAACACTCGGTGAGTCCTCCTTCCGGGTCCGAGGCACCTCGTGCCGGTAGCCTCGGTGGCGTAGCCTCGTGGTCATAGAGACCCCATCGTTACCCCTCTGGCAAGGAGCCTCATCGTGTCCCGTCCTCTCTCCCGTGGGCCGCAGTTCGACGACGACGCAGCGACGGACGCGGCTGTCGAGCGCACCGACCGCATCGAGCACATCGACCGCGGTCGGCCCACCGAGCGGATCGACCTGGCCCAGATGGAGGCGCAGTCGGGGGCCACGGAGGCCATCGCCATGCCGCCGGGGGACGAGGGATGGGGGTACCTGCCGCCGTCGACGTCGACCCCGCAGCTGGCCGCCTCCCCGGACCAGCGCAGCCAGTACACCCAGGTCCTCCAACCCATGCCCGCGGCGCCGCAGACGATGGCCATGGAGACGCCGCCGGTCTACCCGGCTGAGCCGGTCCAGCCGGTCTACGCCACCCCCGAGCCCGCACGGCCTATGGTCTCCCAGGTGCCGGTGCGTGAGACCTGGGGTGAGCCCGAGCCGGAGCCCCCGGTGGAGCTTCCACGCCCGCCTGAGCGCCGTCGTACGGCCGCCCTGCCGTTGGGGACGATCATGGTGCTCGTGGCCTGCGGGGCCCTGGGCTGGGGGACCTACACGCTGCTGAGCACGCTGCACGTCTTCGAGATCCTCTCGACTCAGAGCTGGACGCCCAACTGGGCTGCGATCGGCGCCGTCGGCGGTGGCGCGGTGCTGGCCTTCTTCGCCTTCCTCGTGTCCTGCTCGGCGCTGGCCAGAGCCAAGCCGAAGGGGCCCGCCGCCCTGCTGGTCCTGGCGGCACTGTTCCTGCCCCTGGTGGCCACAGGAGCGGGCGTCTACTACGGGGCGGGCGTGCTCAAGACGCATACGCTGGCCGAGGCGGAGAGCTTCTCCGGCCAGCTCAAGATCGGCAATGTCGACCAGGCCCTCAAGGCGCTGCAGTCCGGAGTCTCCTTCCCCGGACGCGACGACCTCATCAGCATCCTCAACACGGTCAAGGAGAAGGCCGCTGAGCAGGGTGTCACCTCGCCGGACACGGACTCGCAGGGGACCGACCAGTCCGGGGACCAGCAGGACGGCTCCCAGGACGGAAGCGGTCAGGAAGGCGGCGACGGCCAGCAGGGCGAGGGCGACTCGGCGGGCGGCGAGGGCTAGCCTCGGCTGCGGTAGGACGTTGGGCGCACCGAAGGCGGCTCTGCCCGTGCTCATCTGCGGACCGCGCGGATCGCATATTAAGACTGGGTGACGAAACTAGTGCACGGCCGGTTTCCATGGGGTAGAACTGCCGTGTTTGATTCCCTATCGAAGGCAGCCCTGTGTCTACCAGCAGTTTTCCTCCTGATCCTTCGCATGGCACTGGTGAGGCTCCTGTTCCCGCGCCCCCGATGACGTCGGGGCCGGAGACCGGCAGCTTTCCCGCTGTGCCTGTGCCTCCTCCGCCGAGCGCCCTCGCGCCCCAGGTGCCCAACGCGGCCGAGGCTCCTCCGCCGCCTCCGGTGCCCGCCCCTGGAGGAGAAGCTGTGGCCGCCCCGAACACGATGGGCGTCCCGGTCGCCGCCGGCTCCGCACCTGGTGCGCCGGCGCCTCAGGCCCAGGACGGGTTCGTGCAGCCCGGGCAGGCCGCTCAGGCCTCGCCCCTGGCGCAGACCTTCACCGCCTGGTTCCGCGGCCCGGGCCTGACCTCCACGGCCCTGAGCCTGGCGATCGTGCTCGGATCCGCAGCCATCAGCGCGATCCTCACGATGGTGGCCATATCGACCACGGACTCGACAAAGACATTCCCGACGACCTTCTCCACGCTGCCGCTGCTCATGGGCTGGAGCCTGGGTGGGCAGTTCGTCATGTCAGGCTCGAACTCTTACGAGACGATCACCCTGACCTTCACCCTGCTACCCATGGGGGCACTGACCGCCGCTGGCATCGGGGTCTTCTGGCTGGCGCGCCGCCGGGCCGCGGTTGACGGGTCGGCGGCCCCGCTGGTCCCGACTCTGGCGCGGGCCGGAGCCGAGGCTCTGGCTGTGGCCCTGGTGGCCTGCTTGGTGACGGCACCGTTCTCCATGACCGCCACGATGATGGGGTTGAAGGTCATGACGGTCTCCTCCTCCGCGCTGATGACGATCCTGCTGGTGACGGTGGTGGTCTTCGTGGCGCTGGTGGTGGCTCGTAGCGGCGGGGCGCTGATTGAGCGCCTGCCGCGCCCGGTGGTGCAGCTCGGCCGGGAGCTGGGTGCCCTGAGCGCCGCACTGGGCGTGGTCCTGGGGGTCTTCGTCGTTCTTGCCTACATCGTCGCGGCGCTGACCCAGGGGTGGAACCTGGCCTCGATCCTTCTGCTTCCGGTCTTCCTGCCGAACCTGGTGCTGCTCGCCCTGGGCATGGGCTCCCTGGGAGGCATCACCTTGGACAAGAGCGAGGCCGCGGCGGCTCTGGCCTACTTCCTGCCGTCGCTGGGCGGCGAGGACGGTGGCGATGCCTACGCCTGGACCTGGTTCGGCAGCTGGTCGATCCTGCTGTTCGCGGCCATGATCGTGGCCATCGCGGCGGCGGCGCTGCGCGT
The DNA here is from genome assembly GCF_000223355.1 of Actinomyces sp. oral taxon 175 str. F0384. Classification (NCBI taxonomy): domain Bacteria; kingdom Bacillati; phylum Actinomycetota; class Actinomycetes; order Actinomycetales; family Actinomycetaceae; genus Actinomyces; species Actinomyces sp. oral taxon 175. Next base: position 387,180 of record NZ_AFUR01000006.1, on the reverse strand, counting down.
GGGTGTCAGGCGCGCTCGCACGGGGCGGACCGAGTGGCAGCGTGTCTGGCAGCTTCCGCTCGTGTCGTTGGTCCTGGGGGCGATCGTCTTCTACGGGCTGCTCCCGTTGCGCTTCTCGGGCGCTGACACCCCGATGCGCTCCTCGGGTGGCGGGGCCGGCCACTACATGTCTCTGAGCCTGCAGCCCAACGCCCTGACCTTCTTCCTGCTCGGGGTTGTCGTGGCGATCATCTCCGTGCTGGCCGAGCTGCTGCCCCTGTGGGTCTACTCCTCCTTCCCGGCGGTGCTGCAGCTGGCCGGCGGGAAGAAGGCGAGTGCGGCCTGGCGTGCGGGCACCTCCGGCGTGAGTTCGACGTCGTCGGCCCAGCAGTGGGCGTACAGCACCGACCCGGCCACCGGGGCCAGCATCGCTACGGACCCGGCCACCGGCGCCGTCTTCTCCATGGACCCGGCGACCGGCCAGTGGGTGGAGACCACGCCGGCCTCGCAGGCCCCGGCTCCCGGACCTGGCGGCGCGGCCGCGGGCGCGACTGCTGCGGGCGACCTGCCCGAGCCTGCCCCGATGAGTGCGGCCTCGCGCAAGAAGGTCATTCTGGGACTGTCGGCCTTCGGGGTCGTGGTGGCGCTGGTGGTGGCCGGCGTCGTCGGGCTCAACGTCGTCAACGGCATGCGCGGCCCCGACAAGGCGGTCGAGAGCTACCTGATGCTCCTGTCGGAGGGGAAGGCCTCTGAGGCAACCAAGATGGTGGACCCCGGTGTCCCCAACGACCAGCGCAAGCTGCTGACCGACGACGCCCTCAAGGCCGCCAAGGCGAGGATCAAGGTCACCAAGATCGACAAGCCCACCATCTCCGGTGACACCGCCACGGTCAAGGCTCACCTGTCCCTGGACGGGAAGGCCTTCGAGTACGACTTCACCGCCTCGAAGTCGTCGGGCTCCTTCGGCCTGGACAGCTGGAAGGTGGATAAGCCCCTCGTGGTGTCCGCGGACTTCAGCTCCTCCTCGCTCCCGGGGCTGAAGGTCGCTGGGGTTGCCATTGACCTGGCCAAGGAGAAGGACGGGTGGAGTGGGAGCCGCACCTCGACCCAGTTCGCCTACCCCGGTGTGTACCCGGTGTCGGCGCCAGACTCCGTCAGTAAGTACCTCTCTGCCAAGGAGACCTCCTTCACCCTGATTCCTTCGGGCAAGGGTGCCGCCTCGGAGGCCGAGTCGGTGGGCACCCAGAAGGTGGATGCCACTCCCACTGACGAGCTCAAGACCAAGGCGCTGGAGAAGGTCAAGGAGCAGACGAAGACTTGTGCGACCGTTCCGACGAACTCGGACAAGACCTGCCCCTACCAGACCTCCTCGGACATGACCTCGTTGTCGGTGGAGAAGGACGCCACGAAGGTGGAGTTCTCCGAGGACAGCAATGACCTGTCCTTCACCTCCGACGAGATCAGCATCTCCGGGTCTCCCAAGCCGTCGGCCTTCGACAAGAACCCCAGCCCCCGCAAGGCGAAGTTCACCTTCTCCGGGAAGGTGGAGCTGCCGGAGGGTGATGGCGAGCCCACCATCACGATCGAGTCCAGCAGCAGCGTCTTCTAGGGCTACTGGCCGGTGCCGGCCGCTGGGTCGGTACCGGCCAGCAGGATGCGTTCGCGGCGCGTCGTCTCAGGCGGTCACCTTCAGGGTGGAGCCGCCCGAGGCGACGCGCCGCACTGCGATGCGCTCGGCGATCTGGTCGCGCAGCTCGGCCACGTGGGAGACGATGCCGACGGTGCGCCCGCCGGCGCGCAGGTGGTCGATCTGGGCCATGACCGCCTGGAGGGTGTCGGCGTCCAGGGTGCCGAAGCCCTCGTCGATGAAGAGGGTCTCCAGGCTCACGCCCCCGGACTCGGCTGAGACGACGTCGGCCAGGGCGAGGGCCAGTGACAGGGAGACGTAGAAGGTCTCCCCGCCCGAGAGGGTCCGGGGGTCGCGGGTGCGCTCGTCACCGAGGTGGTCGACGACGGCCAGGCCCAGTCCTTTGCGGCGCCGGCGCTGGCTGGTCTCTTCGGCGACCCGGATGAGTTCGTAGCGCCCGGAGGACATCTGGGACAGGCGCTCGTTGGCGAAGACGAGGACCTCCTCGAAGCGGGCCTGCAGTACCCAGGTGGCCAGGGGCGTGCCGGCCTCGTTCTCCCCGCGGGCGAGGTTCGCCACCCGGATGAGGTCGGCGCTGGAGCCGGCCGCATCCTCATAGGCGGTGGCCGCCTGCTCGACGCCGTCAACGGCCCGGCGCAGGTGCTCGTGGGACTCGGCGGCGCGCGCCTGAGCGGAGGCGGCCTGCCGGGCGGCGGCGTCCGCCTGGGCGAGCTCGGCGGTGGCGGCCTCGAGGAGGTCCTCCTCCTGGCCGCTCAGGGCGGCGATCTGCGGGTCCTCCAGGCCCAGGCGGACCCGCTCCCGGGCGGTGGCGGCGGCGCGCACGCTGGCCGCCAGGGCCTCGATGGCACCGCGTTCCATGAGGGCCGCCGTTGCCTGGGCCGCACCGGTGAAGCCCTCCTCCGTCAGCGCGGAGGCCAGGTCCGCCAGGGCACTGCGGGCCTGGGCCAGGGCGGTACGGGCTGTGTCGACGTCGGCGGAGGCGTCCTCGGCCTCCTTGGCCCGCACGAGGAGCGCGGCGGCGCGGGCGGTGACGCTCGGCCAGGCCCCGCGCGCCTCCAGGCAACGCCGCTGGTCCTGGGCGAGGGCCTCGCGCTCGGCCTCCAGGCGGCTGCGGGCCGACTCCTGAGCGGAGCGGGCGGCATCGAGCGCGGCGCGCTCCTGCTCGGTGCCGGCATCGAAGACCTCGAGCCGCTCGACCAGCTCCTCGACGCCGTCTGCCGCGGCCCGCGCCGTGGCCAGGGCGGTGGCGGCCGCCTCCAGCGCCTCCTTGGCGGCGGGCGCATCCATGCCGTCACTGGCACGCTCGGCCTCCTGAAGCCGGGCGGCACAGGCGTCACGCTCCCGGAGGGCACCGGTGAGTGCCTCGTCGGCCTGCTTCTGGTGCTCCTCGGCGGCCTCGACCTGCTGACGGCTGGCGCCGTCGGTGCCGGCGGTGGCGGGGGAGGGGTGCGTGGTCGAGCCGCACACGGGGCAGGGCTCGCCTTCGGTGAGCTCACCGGCGAGTGCCCCGGCGGTCCCGGAGATCCATGCCAGACGGGTGGCGCGAACCCGTTCGGTTGCCTCCCGCGCGAGCGTCGCCGCCTGAGTGCAGGCATCGTCTCGCTGGGCGAGCTGGGCGCTGAGCTGCTCGACGGCGAGGGCGGCTCGGTGGCGCTCCTCGGCCCGGGTGCGGCGGTCTTGAAGGCCGTCGAGGCGCTCGTGGGCTGCGCGCGCCGCCTCCAGCGTCTCCACCAGGGCGGTGCGCTGTGCGGGGCGCTCGGCGAGCTTCTCCGCGCGCTGCTCCAACTGGGCGGCGGCGCGCTGCAGCTCCGCCTCCCGCTGCTGCAAGGCGCTTTCGCGCTCGGGGAGGCCGGTCTCGAGGTCCACGAGGGCCTCGAGCTGCCCGTGCTCGCGACGGCAGCGGTGCGCCAGGTCGTCGAGGTCGTCGGTGCTCAGGGCCTCGGCTTGGGTCGTCTCGGACGCTTCGGCCGCCACGGGGGTCTCTGTGGCGTCGGAGTCATGCGGGGCCGTGTCCACTTCGGTGGCGCCGGCCTTCGCCTCGCTGGGTTCGGCCTCGAGGGCGGTGAGCTGGCGCTGCGCCTCACGGACCAGGGGCTCGATGAGGGCGGCGGGCGTCACCGCGGTATCGAGACCGTCAGCGTCGCTGGTGGTGGCATCCTCCGTGCTGCCGGCACTGGTGTCTCCGGCCTGTTCGGCCAGGTGGGCCAGCCCGCTCTGATCGGCGCGGGCGGCCAGTGCAGCGACGGCCTGCTGGGCGCGGCGATGGGCGGCCTGCTCGGCGACCAGGTAGGGCCGCACCCTGGAGGCGCGCTCGGCGGCCTGGAGACGCCGAGCGTCGTCGGCCTCCTGCTCAGCGCGCTCAGCCAGCCGCTCATTCTCCTCAATGAGGGCCCGGCGTCGCTCCAGGAGGTCGTGGAGCTTCTGGGCCTCCTCACGGGCGGCCTGAGCTCGGGTGAGGACCTCTCTTGCGGCCTCGGCTCGGGCGTCGGCCGATGCGACCCGGTTGCGGGAGGTCTCCAGAACCTCAGCCCCGATGCGGCGAAGAGCCGCCAGGTCTGGGGCAGCTCCCGCCATCGCTGCCTCCAGCGCCTGGGACGGTGCCTGGGCGGGGGCGTCGTCGGCCTCCTCCGGCTCCGCGAGGCCGGCGTCATCCTTGGGCAGCGGCAGCGCCTCCTGGGTCCCTCCGGACGGGGCCTGCAGCGACGAGTTATCCGGAGACGAGTCCTCCGGGAGAACCGCCTGATCGGCGTCGTCGGTCTCCTCGCCGGCATCTGCGGTCTCAGTGGGGGAGGGGTCCTCGGTGAGGAGGGGGTGCCGTCCCAGGGAGGCGACTTGCCCGCGCAGGTCGGCCGCGGCCTGCTCGACCCGCCGGGCCCCGTCCCGGGAGGCCTGGATGAGGGCGTCCTGGATGGCGTCGTAGATGCCGGTGCCGAAGACGTCCTTGAGGAGGTGCTGGCGCTCGGAGGAGTCGGCGCGCAGGAACCGGGCGAACTTGCCCTGCGGCAGGACGACCGTCTGCGTGAACTGCTCCCGGCTTAAGCCCACGGCGCGCGCGATCTCCGCGTCGGCGTCGCCCACGCGGGTGACGGGCTCATCGAGCGGCTCCCCGCCGACCTCAGCCAGGTGCCAGAGCTTGACGGTGCCGTTCTGGGTGGTGGTTCCCTGCCCGCGCCGCTTGGCCCGCTCGTAGGTAGGGGTGCGGCGCACCCGGTAGACGCCGGCGCCGGTGGAGAAGACGAGCTCGATGACGCTCTCGGTGTGCGGGCCCACGAGGGTGGAGCGGATGCGCTCCTTGGAGGAGTCGGCCGAGTCGGCCACGTCCCCGTAGAGGGCGAAGACGATCGCGTCGATGATGGTGGTCTTGCCCGAGCCGGTGGGGCCGGTGAGCAGGAAGCGACCCGAGGCGCCCACCGCGTCGAAGTCGATGTGCTCCCGCCCGGCGTAGGGGCCGATGCCGGTCATGGTCAGGGAGTGGATCCTCATCGCTCGCTCCTCGCGCTCACCAGGGCGGACTCATAGGCGCTGCGCAGGACGCCGCGCTCGGAGGGCTGCGGGGCGCGCCCGCAAACGTCGTCAAAGAAGTCCTCGGTGATGCGCAGCGGGTCGGCCGCGGCGGTGACGGCGATGCGCTCGCGGGCGGTGCGCGTGGGGGCCTCGTGCTGGAAGGCCAGGAGGCTGGGGAATCTCTCCTTGAGGGTGGCCAGGGCGCCGGGTGGTCGCTCGCCCTGGAGGATGACGCGCACCCAGGCGCTGGTGGCGTCGTCGAAGGCGGGGGAGAGGAGCTCGGGCATGGTGCCGGTCAGGGTGCGCACCTGGTGCAGGACCGGGGTGGGGATGCGCTCCAGCCCGGAGACGCCGTCGGTGCTGAGATCCAGCAGGACGGAGGACTTGGTGGCGGAGTTGCGGGCGCCTTCGGCCTCGTCGAAGGAGAAGGGCAGGGGTGAGCCGGAGTAGACCAGGCGCGGGCCGGCGGGCCGGGTGAGCTCCTGGGGCCGGTGGAGGTGGCCGAGGGCCACGTAGTCCAGGCCGCCGCTGCGCTCGGCCAGGGGCGAGCCGCCCAGGGTGGTGAAGACCCCGGAGGGCACGGAGTCGACGCCGCCGACGCGGATGTCCCGCTCGGACTCGCAGGCCTCGCCGCCGACGACGAAGACGTGGGCCATGAGCAGGCTCGGCAGGCNCCGGGTGCGGCCGGTGCGCAGGCGGGTCCAGGTCCGCGGCCACGAGGCGCAGGGCGGCGGAGACGACCGCCTCGTGGGACCGGGGCAGGCGCGGGCGCGCCGGCGGGCCGGGCTGGGAGGAGGCGTCCCGGTTCTCGGCCTGGTCTTCCCCTGCTGTGTGCTTCGCGGGGGTCTCTTCGCCGAGGCGCTCGGAGAGGAGGGGCGGGAGGATCTCGCGGGCGGCGTCGGGGTCAAGGTAGGGCAGGGCGTGGACGATGGCGGCCTCGTTGCCATCGGCGTCAGGCAGGATGATGCCGCGGTCGAGGCCGGCGGTGCGGGCCCGGATGATGAGGCCCTCGCGCATGAGGTCGGCGGCGAAGCCGAGGCGGCGGGCGGAGTCATGGTTACCGGGGGTCAGGACCACCCGGGTGCGCTCGGTCAGGCGGCGCAGCGTCTCATCGAGGAGTGCGACGGCGTCATTGGGTGGGATGGCGCGGTCGTAGACGTCCCCGGAGACGAGGACGGCGTCAACTGACTCGGCGGTGACGAGCTCGACGAGGTGGTCGGCGAAGGCGGCGTGCGCGTCATCGAGCACGCGCCCGTGGAAGGTGCGCCCCAGGTGCCAGTCGGAGGTGTGGAGGATCCGCATGCCGACACTGTCTCACAGCCCACCGACATCAAAGACGGCGCCTTGTGGCGGTCAGTCGCCGGTTTCCTGGTCCAGGTCCTTCTCGGTGCCGTTCTGCTCGTCCTCTGAGTCCGATGGCGTTTCGAAGAGTGCCTCTGCCTCTTCAATTCGACCTGCGGCACGATAGGCATCAGCGAGGTTGTTGCGTGTGGTGAGGGTGTCGGGGTGGTGGGGGCCCAGGATACGGATGCGAGCGTCGAGGGTCTGCTCGAACAATGGGATGGCCTCGTTGAGTTTGCCTGCCTTATGGCAGGCCTTGGCGAGGTTGTTTTGTGAGGTGAGGGTGTCGGGGTGGTGGGGGCCCAGGGTGCGGGTGCGGTCCTCGAGGTTCTGCTCGTACAGGGCGATGGCCTCATCGAGCCTGCCGGTATCCCGGTAGGCGCCGGCGAGGTTGTTACGTGTGATCAGGGTGCGGGGGTGATCGAGGCCCAGGGTGCGGGTGCAGTCGTCGAGGTTTTGCTGGTACAGGGGGATGGCGTCGTCGAGCCTGCCCGCCTGCCAGTAAGTGTGAGCGAGTCCGTGGCGTGAGGTGAGGGTGTCGGGGTGGTGGGGTCCCAGGATGTGGGTGCGGTCTTCGAGGTTCTGCTCGAACAGGGGGATGGCGTCGTCGAGTCTACCCGCGTCGAGGTAGGCGCCGGCGAGGTTGTTGCGTGAGGTGAGGGTTTGGGGGTGGTGGGGTCCCAGGATGTGGGTGCGGTCGGTGAGGGTCTGTTCGTACAGGGCGATGGCTTCGTCGAATCTGCCCGTCTTGCAGTAGGTGTAGGCGAGGTTGTTGCGTGAGGCCAGGGTGTGGGGGTGATCGAGGCCCAGGGTGCGGGTGCGGTCGGTGAGGGTCTGTTCGTACAGGGTGATGGCGTCGTCGAGCCTGCCCGCGTCTCGGTAGGCGCCGGCGAGGTTGTTGCGTGAGGCCAGGGTGTCGGGATGGTCGGGTGCTAGGAGGTCTTCGTAGTTCTTGAGATTTTGCTGATGCAGTTGGATGGCCTTATCGAAGTTGCCCGTGTCCCGATAGGCGACGGCGAGGTTGTTACGTGTGATCAGGGTGCGGGGGTGATCGAGGCCCAGGGTGCGGGCGCAGTCCTCGAGGTTTTGCTGGTATAGGGGGATGGCTTCATCGGGCCTGCCCGCGTCCTGGTAAGTAATGGCGAGGTTGTGGCGTGAGGCGAGGGTGCCGGGGTGGTGGGGGCCCAGGGTGCGGGTGCGGTCGGTGAGGGTCTGTTCGAACAGGGGGATGGCGTCTTGGAGTTTGCCCGCGTCGAGGTAGGCGCCAGCGAGGTTGTTGCGTGAGGCCAGGGTGTCGGGGTGGTGGGGGCCCAGGATGTGGGTGCGGTCGGTGAGGGTCTGTTCGTACAGGGCGATGGCGTCTTGGAGTTTGCCCGCGTCGAGGTAGGCGCCAGCGAGGTTGTTGCGTGAGGTGAGGGTTTGGGGGTGGTGGGGGCCCAGGATGTGGGTGCGGTCGGTGAGGTTCTGCTCTAGCAGGGGGATGGCGTCTTGGAGCCTGCCCGCGTCTCGGTAGGCGCTGGCGAGGTTGTTTCGTGTGGTGAGGGTGTCGGGGTGGTCAGCGCCAAGGGTGTCGATCTGTGTTCTGAGGGTTGATTCGTACAGGGTTATGGCTTCGTCGAATCTGCCCGTCTTGCAGTAGGTGTAGGCGAGGTTGTTGCGTGAGGCCAGGGTGTCGGAGTGATGGGGGCCCAGGGTGCGGGTGCGGTCGGTGAGGGTCTGTTCGTACAGGGGGATGGCGTCGTCGAGTCTGCCCGCGTCGAGGTAGGCGCTGGCGAGGTTGTTGCGTGAGGTGAGGGTTTGGGGGTGGTGGGGGCCCAGGATGTGGGTGCGGTCGGTGAGGTTCTGCTCTAGCAGGGGGATGGCGTCGTCGAGCCTGCCCGCGTCTCGGTAGGCACTGGCGAGGTTGTGGCGTGAGGTGAGGGTGTCGGGGTGGTGGGGGCCCAGGGTGCGGTCGGTGAGGTTCTGCTCTAGCAGGGTGATGGCGTCGTCGAGCCTGCCCGCGTCGAGGTAGGCCCTGGCAAGTTCATTTCGGGTAGTGAGGGTATCGGGGTGGTGGGGGCCCAGGGTGTGGATTCGATCGGTGAGGATTTGCTTGAATACTTCTGTGGCCTCGTTAATCCTACCTGCATCCCGGTAGGCACTGGCGAGGTTATTGCGTGAGGTGAGGGTGTCGGGGTGGTGGGGGCCCAGGGTGCGGGTGCGGTCTTCGAGGTTCTGCTCGTACAGGGTGATGGCTTCATCGAGCCTGCCGGTATCCTGGTAGGTGTAGGCGAGGTTGTTACGTAAAATTGGGATGCCTGGGTGGCTTGCACCCAAAGAAACACATGCCCGAGTGGTGGATTCAGCAAGAGTAAGGCCCAACTGTGACATTCCAAATTGGTTAGTGCACCATAGTGCCTTGATGATGGATAAAGCAAAACTCGAGTCAAAGAACAATGAATGGGAGTATTCTTGCGATGTAATGGATCTAATTTGTTCGACGAGATTGCGTGTTTCCTGTCGCTGTAGTTCAAAATTTTCTAGCCGTTTTATGTCGATCTCGTTGAGAAGGGTTGTTGCGTACGCACGTGCCTCGTTGAACTTCTCTTGGTTGCTCAAGTAGGTTTCGCGGTAAACTTGCCCTTGAAGGCGGTGGATGATTGTCTTGCTACCGTCGGTGGAGTCTTGAAGGATGGATGACTTCTTCAGATAAGACAGGGTGTCTCGTGCTGCGTCGGAGTCATCGTTGAGCTCGAGGAGCCAGTGAGTCGGTACTCCGGAAGCGGCCAGGAGGGAGAGTGCGTCGAGGAGTGATATAGCGGTCCTCTCCTGCTGAGGATGTTCCTTTCTGAGTTGCTCTAAGGCCTGCTCGTAGGCCATGAACAATGCGACCCCGACGGCATCCGGGTAGTCATCGCCCTCGAGGCGGCTGATGCTTACCTCGAGTGGGTGATTGCTCAGTCTGTCCAGGTAGTCGGATAAGGTGTATCCACCCCATTTTGCTGTCGCAGCGGCTTGGGTTACGGCGACAGGGAGGTCTCCGAGCGCCTCCGCGATCTGGTCTGCCGCATCGTGATCAGTGTCGCCACTGCGTTCGCAGAGAAGAGCGATTGATTGCTCCCGTTTAAAGACGCCAACCGTCAACGGCAGCCATCCCAAACTGTCCCAGTCGAGGTGGCGTGTGGTGGTGACGATGACCCGTGCTCCACGGCCTTCAGGGGTGAAACCTATCAGGTCATCGAGATTCTCCACGTTGTCGAAGACGAAAAGGCGGTCCTCCGCATCTGCTGAGCGCAGCTGATCCAGGAATCGCTGAACAATAGTCTCCGGAGGAATGTCCTTCGGTGCATCGATACCGATGCGCAGTGCGAGCTCGTAGAGATCGGCAATGAGTTCCTTACGTGAGCCTGCATTGATCCATGCGACTAGGGGCCATTCCTCCTCGCATCTGGCCGCAACGGCAGCGGCCAACTGTGTCTTGCCGCTTCCTCGCATCCCCGTCAGCACTGTACGAGGCTCGGCGCGGGTGAAGATGGCGTCGAAGAGCTCATCCTGCCCTTCTCGCTTGATGAAGCCTGCGCTGACCCTGGGGCGGCTACCGAAGCGAATCCGCGTGGGTGAGGCAGGTTGGCTCTGCGGGATCGCGCTATGGATCTCCTTAATGTCCGTCGCCATCGTCCCCAGCAGTTCGTGAGTCTCTGCTTGCCTCTCCAGCAGCTGTTCTTGCCCTGCAAGTAGCTGTTCCTGGCTTGCGAGCAGCTGCTTGAGCGCGGCGATGTCGAAACCGCGTGAGCCTGGTGCGAGATGGATGAACTCGTCGGCGACGATGCGTGTCAGGTCATCGAAGAAGGGTTCGGCTGCCGCCTCGACGTTCTGGCGGCGGCCTGCCGTCCGCCGTCGGAGGTACCTCTCGAAGTTGTCCGGGAACCGCACCGCCTCAAGAACTGCGGCGTCGTCCCCGCTGAGTTCCCTGAGTGCCACCTCCATCTCGGTGACGGCCCCGGCCAAGGCGGATCGACTGACTCCGGCCAGTTCATACCTTTCGCCGGCGTCATCCACCTGCTTCTGAAGTCGGGCCTTGATGGACGCCTCCAGCGGATTCTCCTGTCCACCCCGCTCCTGCTGCAGACGTCTCAGGCTGCGCCATGCGTTGAGGGTCTCGCCAGGCAGTGATGCCGCGCTGCTCCACGAAGGATCAACGGCCACAGCGGCCCCGCGCATGAGCAGACCGGTGATGCTGGCAGACAGGACAGCGAGGGAGAGGGGATCGGCCATGCCGCTATCCTACAAGTGGTCAGTGGCCCCGAAGCAGAATTCTCACGGCGTTCCGAAGAGCTTCTCCGCATCCTCAGTTCTTCCAGCGGCGCGATAGGCGTCGGCCAGGTTGCCGAGCGAGGTGAGAGTGACAGGGTGGGCAGGTCCCAGGGTGCGGGTGCGGTCCTCGAGGTTCTGCTCGAACAGGGGGATGGCCTCCTCGAGCCTTCCGGCTGCCTGGTAGGCGCCGGCGAGGGTGCTACGTGAGGTGAAGGTGTCGGGGCGGTCGGGACCCAGGATGCGGATGAAGTCGGTGAGGTTCTGCTCGAAGAGGGTGATGGCCTCGTCCAGTCTGCCAGCATCCCGGTAGGCGCCGGCGAGGCTGTGGCGTGAGGCCAAGGTTTCAGGGTGGTCGAGGCCCAGGGTGCGGGCGACGTCGTCGAGGTTCTGCTCGAACAGGCGGATGGCCTCGTCGAGCCGGCCCGCGTCCCGGTAGATGCCGGCGAGTTGATTGCGCGCGCTGAGGGTGTGGGGGTGGTCGGGACCCGCGAGGCGGGTGAAGTCGGTGAGGTTCTGCTCGAACAAGGGGATGGCCTCTTCGAGCCTGCCAGCATCCCGGTAGGCGCCGGCAAGCTGGTTGCGCGCGGTGAGGGTGTCGGGATGGTCGAGACCCAGAGTGCGGGCGACGTCGTCGAGGATCTGCTCGTACACGTCGACGGCTTCGTCGAGTCTGCCCGCATCCCGGTAGGTAGCGGCGAGGTTGAGACGTGCGGCCGAGGTGCCAGGGCTGTCGGGGCCCATGATGCGCATGGCGTCTGCGAGGATCTGCTTCTTCAGGGTGACGGCCTCGTCGAGTTTGCCCGCTTCCCAGTAGGTGGCGGCGAGATCGTCACGCACGGTGAGAGTGCTGCGGTCATCGGGGCCCAAGACGCGGCTACGGCCGCTGAAAACCTGCTCGTACAGGGTGATGGCCTCCTCGAGCCTGCCACTCGCTTTATAGGCGCAGGCGAGGTTGAAACGTGAGGTCAGGGTGCTGGGATGGTCGGTGCCCAGGACGCGGATGGAGTCCTCGAGGATCTGCTCGTACAGGGTGAGGGCCTTGTCAAGCCTGCCCGCGTCGCGGTAGGAGCCGGCGAGACTGTTGCGTGAAGCCAGGGTGTCGGGGCGGTCAGGGCCCAAGACATCGCGGGCCCGGGTCACGGAGTCAGTGAGACAAAGGGCCAGCTGCGACATCCCAAGACTGGTCGCGTCGTGCAGTGTCTCGGCGAGCTTTGAAGACACCCGTGGCTCAGAAAACAGTGAATGAGAGTAGTCCTGTGATGTGACTGAGAGCAGCTGCTCGATGACATGGTGGGTCTCGTCTCGCCGCTGTTCACCATTCTCTAAGCGGTCTACGTCAATCCCGCCGAGAAGTGTTGCAGCGCACCTACGCGCCTCACCGAGCTTCTTCTGGTCATTCAGGTAGGTTTCCCGGTACACGTGTCCCTGGAGCCAGTGAATAATGGTCTTGTCGCCGTCGCTGGATTCTTGGAAGATAGCGGCGCTCTTCAGGAAAGACAAGGTGTCGCGTACTGCGTCGGAGTCGCCGTCGAGCCTCAAGAGCCAGTGAGTCGGCACTCCGGAAGCAGCCAGGAGAGACAGTGCGCCGAGGAGCGATACGGCGATCCTCTCCTGCTGAGGATGCTTGGTTCTGAGCTGCTCCAGGACCTGTTCATAGGCCATGAGCAGTGCGATGCCGACGGCGTCGGGGTAGTTGGCACCCTCGAGGCGACTTGTGCGTGACTCGAGCGAGTGACGACTCAGCCTGTCAAGGTAGCCGGATAAGGAGTATCCACCCTGTTGTGCTGTCGCAAGGGCTTGGGCGATGGCGACGGGCACGTCGCCGAGCGCATCCGCGATCCGGTCAGCTGCATCGCGGTGAGTGTCGCCAGTGAGCTCGCACAGGAGGGAGATCGACTGCTCCCGATCGAAGGCGCCCACCGTCAACCGCAGCCACCCCAGGTCGTCCCAGTCGAAGTGACGCGGGGTGGTGACGAGGGTCCGAACTCCAGTGCCCTCGGGGATGAGGTCTCTCAGGTCGTCCGGATTCTCCACGTTGTCGAAAACGAAGAGACGGTCTGCCGCCTCTGCTGAGCGCAGTCGATCCAGGAGGCGCCGAACAATGACCTCCAAAGGAATGTTCTTCGGTGCGTTGATACCTGCCCGTAGCGCGAGTTCGTAGAGACCGGCAATGATCTCCTTACGTGAGGCCGCATGAATCCACGCGACCAGGGGCCAGCGCTCCTCCTCGCACCTGGCCGCAACCGCAGCGGCCAGCTGAGTCTTGCCGCTTCCCCGCATCCCCGTCAGAACCGTGCGAGGCTCGGAGTGAGCGAAGACGGCGTCGAAGAGTTCATCCTGTCCCTGCCGCCTGACGAAACCTGCGGCGAGCACGGGACGACTTCCGAAGCGAATTCGTGTAGGAGAAGCGGGTGGGTGGCGAGTGGTCATGCTGCGGCTCTCCCCGATGTCCTTCGTCGTCGTCCTCAGCGGCCAGTGAGTCTGCGCTTACCCCAGGGGGGTGGTCGTGGCGCCTATCGTACAAGCGGACGACGACGCAGAAGCAGGATTCGTGCGGCGTCGGATCTCGATGCTGAGGAGCACAGAAATCACGTGGGGCAACGGAAGAATCCGTTGCCCCACGTGAAGAATGCCGGCGGAGGTGAACTGAGATCGGCGGCAAGGGCTCCGTCAGGCGGCGATGGTGCCGGCGGAGACCAGGGCGATGATGATGAGGCCCAGCAGCACTCGGTAGACGAGGAAGGATGTGAACTTGTTGGAGGACACGAAGCGCAGCAGCCAGGCGATGGTCGCGTAGGCGACGACGCCGGAGACGACGGTCGCGATAATGGTGGGCGTCCAGCCCACGGTGTCACTGATGGCGCCGGCCTCGGTGACGGCCTCCAGCAGGCCGGCCGCAACCAGGGACGGAATCCCCATGAAGAAGGACAGGCGCGTGGCCGTCACCCGATCGAACTTGAGGAAGAGGCCGGCGGAGATCGTTGCCCCGGAGCGGGAGATGCCGGGGAGCACCGGGGACAGGGCCTGGAATGCACCGATGATGAGGGCGTCCTTGACGGTCACGTCCTTCATGCCCTTGGTGAGGTTCTGCTGGCGGTCGGCCAGCCACATGACTGCCGACCAGATGATGAGGGCTCCGGCGATCACCCACAGGGAGCGGACCGATTCCTCGATGAATCTCTTGAGCAGCAGCCCGACGACGGCCACCGGGATCGAGCCCAGGATGATGCCCCAGCCGAGCGTGTAGTCGGGGTCCCGCCGGGCCTGCTGGTTGCTCAGGCCCCTGAACCAGGCGGTGACGATGCGGACGATGTCGGCCCAGAAGTAGATGATGGCGGCGATGATCGCACCGACCTGGATGACGGCGGTGAAGGCCGTCGTGCCCGTTTCGGTGATGTCGTGGCCGAGCAGCTTCTCGACGATGTTGAGGTGGCCGGTGGAGGACACCGGGAGGAACTCGGTGATGCCCTCGACGATGCCGAGGAGGATGGCGTGCAGCCAGTTCAAAGGGACTCCTGGGGTGGATGGATGGTGGACTCACGGCAGGTTACCGGCGCACGGGGTGGGGGAACGGCCGGGTCACTGTGGTACCCGCCGCAGCGGTGGCGGTTCAGCCGCGCGGCGACACCGGGGCAAAGGCCCAACTCTGCGGCCGCATATCAGTTTGTATCCCTTTTATAACGTCGGATGCGGGACAAGTCCAGCCCGTGCGACCTCGGCGTGTGGCCCCGAGGAGCGGCTGCTTCCGTCGTGCGGTGTCCAGTAGCGCCCCGCCCTCGTGCAGCGTGGCTACCCCTTAACCAAAGTGTCTTGGCTCACTTTTGCGCGTTTTAGATCTTTTAGATCTTTTATAACTTCGGGGCGCACTGGTGTCCAGCAGATGGGGTTGCGGCTCAAGCGGGGCCGGCTCAGTCCGTCTCGGCGCTCAGGTGGTGCAGGGCGACGTCGTGCAGCAGCGAGTTCGTGGCCACCGCGTTGCCCCCGAAGGGCCCGGGCTCGCCGTCCAGGGAGGTGAAGCGCCCGCCTGCCTCGGTGACCACGGGGACGAGCGCCGCCATGTCATAGAGCTCGAGCTCGGGCTCGGCGGCCAGGTCCACGGCGCCCTCGGCCACGAGCATGTAGGACCAGAAGTCCCCGTAGGCACGGGTGCGCCAGCACGACTGCATGAGCCCCAGCATCCCGCGCAGCCGCTTGGTCTGCGCCCACCCCGACAGCGAGGAGTAGGACATCGAGGCCCGGGTGAGGTCGTCGACGCCGGACACCGACAGCCGCCGCGCCGAGCTCAGGGAGCGTCCGGTCCAGGCTCCGCCGCCGGACACGGCCCACCAGCGTCTCCCCAGCGCGGGGGCCGAGACCAACCCGACGACGCACTGGCCGTCCTCGATGAGGCCGATGAGCGTGGCCCATACCGGCACTCCCCGCACGAAGTTCTTGGTCCCGTCGATCGGGTCGATGACCCACTGACGCGAGGAGTGTCCAGTGGTGGGCAGTTCCTCACCCAGGACGGAGTCGCGCCCGCGCGCCCGCCCCAGCTGCTCGCGGATGACGCGCTCGGCCTCCTTGTCGGCCTCGGTGACCGGCGTGAGGTCCGACTTGGTCTCCACGGTGAAGTTGCCGGCGTCGAAACGGGCCAGGGTGAGGCTGTCCACCTTGTTGGCGATCGTGTGCGCCAGGTGCAGGTCATCGCGCCAGCGCCGCTGCTTGGCCGGGGGTGCCGTCAGCGCGGGCTGCGCCGCTGCCGGTGAGGGCGCCGCGGGCGGTTCCGGAAAGACGGGGCGCTGTGGGCGGGGAGTCTCGCTCATGGCACCACGGTAACGGGGGAGCGGGCTCGGCGAGACCCCACCGTCGTCGGGCGCGCCACCCGGCAGGCCGCCCGGCGTGTGCCGAGCCGTTACCTCGCCGTGAGATTCCTGGCGGCGTCAGAGGCGTGAGGGAGGTGTGGGGGAGGGATGGTTTATTTCCCGTTATATTGCGGAAGAACGGCGTCGGTCATCGCGCGGATAGGAGCCTTCGATTTGGCGGGCTGTTATTGGTTCGTTACGCTGACGAGTATGACCCAACCCGGGAGGCTCAATGCAGCATAATGCCGGTTTTACCAGGGATGACGTCGTCACAGCGGCCCTTGAGATCGGTGTGGACCGGTTCACGATGGGTAAGGTGGCGCGTCGGCTCGGGGTGAGTGCGGCTGATCTGGGACGCACCGTCAGCTCTCGCGACGACCTGCTCGTGGCTTGCCTGGAGCGTGTGTCCGCCGACGCCACACTGCCCCCCACCGGCCTGAGCTGGCAGGACTACCTGCGCCGGCTCTCCGACTCGCTGTGGGACGTGCTCGACGCCCATCCCGGCCTGGACCACACCCTCATCAACCTGGCCTGGGCCTACGTGCCCTTCATGTCCGTGGCCAAGCGCGCCCACAACGCCCTCGTCTCCGGGGGTCTGCGCAGCGAGGACGCCTACCTGGCGCTCAACTACACCCTCTCGACGGTTCTGACCGCCCACCAGCAGGCGGTCGCCATGGCCGAGACCGTCGAGTCCGACCGTCAGCCGGGCCGGAGCAAGCGCGGCATCGACGTCGCCACCCGCATGTGGGACGAGCGCTTCGGCGACTCGAACGCCGCCCTGGGCATGGGCGGACCCAATGAGCTGCACAGTGGCGACGACGCCGATCGCGTCCCCTTCCGCCCCAAGGAGTCCTGGCTGGATCGCGGTGCGATGGCTCCCAAGCTGGAGGTCATCATCGGCGGCTTCTCCAGCCTGAGCGACGTCCTGTCCGGCGCCGGGAGCCCCGGCGCCTCACGGGGGCCATCCCCCGCTTCACAGTCCAACGACACCAGGGAGTCCTCCGTGAACACTCTCGTTCTCGTCTTCCACCCCAACATCTCCGAGTCCCGGGTCAACAAGGCCCTCGGGGCCGCGGCGGAGTCGCTCGGCGGCAACATCACCGTGCGCTACATGTACGACCTCTACCCCGACTTCAACATCGATGTGGCCACCGAGCAGGCGGCTCTGCTGGGCGCCGACCGCATCGTGCTGCAGTACCCCATGTACTGGCTCTCCTGCCCGCCCCTGCTCAAGAAGTGGCTCGACGACGTCCTCACCTTCGGTTGGGCCTACGGCTCGACCGGCACGGCCCTGCACGGCAAGGAGCTGCTCCTGGCCGTCAGCGTCGGCGGCGCCGGCAGCGCCTACGGCCGCGAGGGTGCACACATCTACACGATCCACGAGTTCCTGCGGCCCATGCAGGGAACCTCGCGAGTCATCGGCACCAAGTACGCGGTGCCCTTCCTGTCGGTGGGCGCCCTGGAGATCACTGATGAGGCCATCGCCCGCCGGGCGCAGGACTACGCCGCGGTCCTTCAGACCCCCGAGCTCCCGCTGCTCGACATCTTCGGCTGAGGTCCTTCAGCGGTCCTGAGCTACTGGGTCCCCGTCGGCGCGATGGCCGGCGGGGACCCGGCGTATCTGTGGGGAGCGCCGTAGGATCTCGGCATGGTTGAGATCGTTGCGTACCGGCCGGAGCAGCGTCAGGTGCTGCTGGACCTGTCCCTGCGTGCCTGGGCTCCGGTCTTCCCGCTCATGGAGCAGGACGTGCCCGCCTTCGTCTACCGCTCCTTCTACCCCGAGGGCTGGCGGCAGCGACAGTTCTCCGATCTTGCCGAGGTCCTCGACGGCGAGCCCGACGGCGTCGATGTCGCCGTTGTCGACGGTCGCCCGGTGGGCTGGGTGTGCACCCGTCTGCATCCCGAGGACAGGATGGGGGAGGTCTATATCGTCGTCGTCGACCCCGACTATCAGCGTCGCGGCATTGGCCGTGCCCTCATGAACCACTCCATGGAGCGGGCCCGGGCCGCCGGGATGGCCATGGTGATGGTGGAGACCGGCGGGGACCTGGGGCACGCCCCGGCCCGCGCCACCTACGAGGGGCTCGGCTTCCAGCGCTGGCCGGTGGCGCGCTACTTCAAGGACCTGGCCGACGGCGACTGAGGCACCCGTGAGACGCCCCGAGGGCCCAGACCGGCGAACCGGCCTGGGCCCTCGGGCATGTGGACGCTGCCTGCTGGCGGACTCAGCCGCGGAGGTCCAGAACCGGCAGGTCCGTGGACTGCAGGGTGGCGGCGTAGTCCTCAGCCCGCTGAGCCAGGGCCTCATCGGTGATGGTGAGGATCCCGGTGGTGGTGAAAGGTGCCAGGTAGGTCATCTGGACCATGTTGGCCGTCGCCTGGAGGGGGCGCAGCAGCTCGGTGAGCGTGTAGCCGTAGGAGGACTCATGGCTGTAGGCCTCGCCGGGACCGCCGGTGCTGACGGCCACCAGCAGCTCCTTGCCGGCCAGGGCCTTGCCGGTCGAGCCGTAGGCCCAGCCGTAGAGGAGCACGTCGTCGAGCCACTGCTTGAGCAGGGCGGGGGTGGAGTACCAGTACATGGGGAACTGGAGGACGACCCGGTCGGCGGCCTCCAGGGCGGTCTGCTCGGCGGCGACGTCGACCTTCTGGTCGGGGTAGAGGTCGTACATGTAGCGCACGGTGACGTCGTTACCGAGGGCCTCGGCCTTGGCCGCCAGGGACCGGTTGGCGCGAGAGGCGGACATGTCGGGGTGGAAGACGAGAACGAGGGTCTTCATGAATGCTCCTGTTGTCAGACGATGATGGTGGGGTGTGCGGCTCGGCTCAGGGCTCCAGGAGCACCTTGATGGCGCGGCGCTCGTCCATGGCCTTGTAGGCCTCTGCGGCCTCCTCCAGGGGCAGGCGCAGGGTGAAGACCTTGCCGGGGTTGATCTCGCGCTTGAGGATGCGGTCGATGAGGTCGGGCAGGAAGCGGCGCACGGGCGCGGGGCCGCCCAGCATGTGGATCTCGGCGAAGAAGAGCTGGTCGCCGGGCAGGGAGACGCCGTGTGCCACGCCCACGTAGCCCAGGTGCCCGCCGGGGCGGCAGGAGGCGATGGCCTGCATCATCGAGGTCTGGTTGCCCACGGCCTCGACGACGCCGTGAGCACCGTAGCCGCCGGTGAGCTCCTTGACCTTCGCGGCGCCCTCGTCGCCACGCTCGGCGATGACGACGTCGGCGCCGAACTCGCGGGCGAGCGCCGCCCGGTCCTCGTGACGGGAGAAGGCGATGACCTTCTCAGCCCCCAGGGCCTTGGCGGCCAGGACGGCGGACAGGCCCACGGCGCCGTCGCCGACCACCGCGATGGTCTTGCCGGGGCCGGCCTGGGCCGCGACGGCCCCGAACCAGCCGGTTCCCAGGACGTCGGAGGCGGCCAGCAGCGAGGCGATGATCTCGGGGTCCTCGGGCTTGCCGCCGGGAACGACGACGAGGGTTCCGTCGGCCAGGGCCACGCGCGTGTACTCGGCCTGGGTGTCCCCGATGAAGCCACCGTTGGCGCAGCGCGACTGGAAGCCGTCCTCGCAGATCTCGCAGGTGTTGTCGCTCAGGCAGAAGGAGCCGACGACGAAGTCGCCGACCTTGACGCTCGTGACCTCGTCGCCGATCTCGACGACGGTGCCCACGTACTCGTGGCCCATGGGACGGGCCTCCTCCACGGGGGAGATGCCCCGGTAGGGCCACAGGTCCGAGCCGCACACGCAGGCGGCCTCGAGCTTGACGACGGCGTCGGTGGGCTCGATGACGTGGGGGACCTCGCGGTCCTCGACACGGACGTCTCCGGCGGCGTGCATGACGACGCCGCGCATGGTGGCGGGCAGGGCGGGAGCAGAAGCAGTCACAGGTATGTCCTCACATCAGTTCTGGTTGATATGTGAAGACTAGGTGCGGGCCTCGGCGCGGGTCCACCGCCCACAGGTTCTGTCAGGGCGACCCTGCGGGGCCGCGGGGGACCGGTCGTGGTCCGTGAGGTTGGTGTGTATCGGCCCGAGAGCAGGCGAAGACCGGTGCCGGTGAGCGGGCAGCGATGCTCGCAGGCGCTCGCGGGTGATCGCGCTCGGCCGAAGCCCGATTGCGGGCCATTCCGGTCCTTACCCGGCCTCACCTGCCGGCGTCGTCGCAGCGGTCCCGCGCGGCAGGGGCAGAACCAGCGGGGTCCCGGTGAGTGGGTCGGAGATGACCTGGACCTTCAGGCTGAAGACCTCCTCAACCATCTCCGCGGTGACGACATCCTCGGGGCGGCCGTGGGCCATGATGCTGCCGGCGCGCATGGCGATCACCTCGTCCCCGTAACGACAGGCCTGGTTGAGATCGTGGAGCACCGCCACGATGGTGGTGCCCAGCTCGGCGTTCAGGTCCCGGCACAGCTCGAGGAGGTCCACCTGGTGGGCCAGGTCCAGGTAGGTGGTCGGCTCGTCGAGCAGGAGGATGTCGGTGCGCTGGGCCAGGGCCATGGCCACCCACACCCGCTGGCGCTGCCCGCCGGAGAGTGCGGACACGTGCCGGTTGGCCAGGCCGACGACGTCGGTGCGTTCCATGGCCTCGGTGACGGCCGCGTCGTCGTCGGTCGACCACTGGTGCAGGAGCGACTGATACGGGTAGCGCCCGCGCGCCACTAGCTCGTGGACGGTGATCCCGGGCGGGGCGATGGAGGACTGGGCGAGCATGCCCACTCGCCGGGCCAGCTTCTTGGGGGCCAGGGTGGCGATGTCGCGGCCGTCGAGGACCACCTGCCCGGAGCTCGGGGAGAGGACCCGGCTCATGGCGCGCAGCAGCGTGGACTTCCCGCAGGCATTAGGGCCCACGATCATCGTCACCGCGCCCGGGGTGATGGCCGTGCTCAGGTCCTCGATGACCGGATGGCTGGGATGGTAGGCCAGGCGGATGCCCCGGACGCCCAGGCCCGCAGTGGGGACCTGGGCGTCGGAACGAGCCTGCGATGAGACCGGAGCGGGCACGGACTACTTCTTCTTCGGCAGCGTGTCCGCCACCGTGGTCATGACGAGCCGTGCCGCGGTGGGGCCGGCGTTGAGGAAGAAGGCGTCGTCGTCAACGCGCACGGCGTGCTTGTCGTTGACGGCCTTGAGCCCCGCCCACAAGGGCATGGCGGTCAGCTCAGTGTTGTTCTTGTCCTTGTCCTTCTCATCCTTCGGGGTCTTCTGCGCCCCGTAGAGGATCCAGTCGGCCTCTGCCTCAGCCAGGGTCTCGGAGCTGATGTCCTTGTTGCCGTTGTCGGTGAAGGTCTGGGTGCTGGGGCGGGCGACGCCCATGTCGGACAGGACAGAGCCGGCCAGCGAGACCGCCCCGAAGAGACGAAGCTTGTCGCTGGTCTTGCGCAGCAGGGAGACGGTGGGATTGCCGTCGATGGCAGAGCCGGCCTTCGCGGCGTCGACCTGGTAGGTCTCCATCCACTTCTTGGCGGTCTCCGGCTTACCCAGGGCGTCGGCCACGAGGAGGAAGTCCTGCTTCCACGCCTCGCTCTTGCCCTGGGTGACGACGGTGGGCGCCACCTCGGACAGGGACTTGTAGAGGGTGTCGATGTCGTCCTTGCCCGCCTGGTTGACGAGGATGAGGTCCGGGGACAGGTTGCCGATGTCCTCGACGCTGGGGGACTTGCGAGAGCCGACGTCCTTGATGGCGCCCAGCTTGTCGGCCTGCTTGGGGAAGGCCTTCTTGAGGTACTCCGGGACCGTTGCGGCGCCGTCGCCCTTGGTCGAGCCGATCGGCACGATGCCCAGGGTCAGGGCGACGTCGAGCTGACCGGTGGACAGGATGACGACCTTGGTGGGGGCCTTCTTGATCTCGGTGGTGCCCTTGAAGTGGACGACCTTGCGGGGGAAGACGTCGTCGGCCTTGCCTGAGCCCTTGCCCTCGGGCATGCCGGTGGGCACCGATGAGGCGGGCTTGGCCTTGGCGGTCGAGGAGGCGCTGGAGTCCGCCTTCTTACCGGAGCAAGCGGCGAGGACGGGGATGGTGGTGGCCAACCCTGCGAAGACGAGAGCGCTGCGGCGGCTGTAGTGGGATGTCATGGGCTTAGGCTAACCTAAGTCATAGCGTTTTTATCAAGAATCATCCTGAGGAAAGGTGGGGACGTGGCGGAGGTCGCTCGTCAGTCGCAGCCGGGAGCTCTGGCGTGATTGCCCGGTGGTGGGAGCGCCGCGGTGGCTGTGGTGAGGAGTCTGCCGGGAGGTCCGCCCCTACGTCAGTGGGGGTTCCGGTGGGTGGGACCGTCCTTGTTCTCGGGGTGCTGTCGGTGCTTCTGTGCCTGGTGAGCCTGGCCGTTGGGTCGCACAGTCTGACGCTGGAGGAAGTGGCCGGTGCCTTCGTGCCGGGCAGGACGACGGTCGCCTCGGTCATTGTCTGGCAGCTGCGGATGCCGCGGACCGTCCTGGCGGTCATGGTGGGAGCCTCGCTGGCCGTGGCGGGGGTCGTCATGCAGGGGCTGACCCGCAATCCCCTGGCCGAGCCGGGCATTCTCGGCATCAATGCCGGCGCGTCGCTGTCGGTGGTCCTGTCGATGTCTCTGCTGGGGCTGACAGATGTGAGTGACTTCCTCTGGTTCGCCTTCGCAGGGGCCGCCCTGGCCGCCTTCCTCGTCCACCTCATGTCGGTGCGCAGCGCCGACGCCGGACCCGCCAGGCTCGTGCTGGCCGGGGTGGCGCTGGGGGCGAGCCTGCGGTCGATCACTGGGACCGTCACCATGTACGACTCCGTCACCTTCGACTCCTACCGCTTCTGGGTTCTGGGCTCGCTGGCGGACCGGGATGCGGTGCTGCTGGTGTGGGTGGCGCCCTTCCTCGTCGTCGGGCTGGTGCTGGCTCTGGCCTCGGGGCTCACGCTCAACGCCTTGGCGTTGGGGGAGGAGC
Organism: Actinomyces sp. oral taxon 175 str. F0384; assembly: GCF_000223355.1. Lineage (NCBI taxonomy): Bacteria > Bacillati > Actinomycetota > Actinomycetes > Actinomycetales > Actinomycetaceae > Actinomyces > Actinomyces sp. oral taxon 175. Next base: position 364,671 of record NZ_AFUR01000006.1, on the reverse strand, counting down.
AGGCCAAGGCGCTGGGTGTCAGCCCGAGGCGCGCTCGGGCGCTGGCACTGACCTCGATCACTCTGCTGTGTGGGGCGTCGACGGCGGCGGTCGGGCCGATCTCCTTCGTTGGGCTGGTGGTCCCGCAGGTGCTGCGGCTGGCCCTGGGGGCTGACCAGCGCAGGCTGCTGGCGGTCTCCCTCGTCGCCGGACCGGTCCTGCTGCTGGCCGCCGACGTCGTCGGGCGGGTCATCCTGGACTCCGGTGAGATGGAGGCGGGGGTCGTGACCGCATTCATCGGCGGTCCGGTGCTGCTGCTCATGGTCATCCAGCGGATGGGGGTGAAAGGGCGGTGAAGCGGGTTCGGGACGCGGCCGGTAGCGCGGCGTCGGAGACCGACGGTTTGCGCCTCGGAGCTCCGGCCTCTCAGCTGCGATGCCCCGTTGGACGTCGCAGGGCCTTCCTCGTCCACCGGCGGGCCGCTGTAATGACCGTGCTGGCGCTTGCTGCGGCGCTGGCCGTGGTGGCTGTCTCGGTGCTGTTCGGCGCCTACAACATCTCCGGGGCCGACGCGCTGCACACACTGCTGACGGGGTCGGGAAGCAGGATGGATCGCTTCTTCGTGCTCAACCAGCGGCTTCCGCGCGCGGTCGCGGCGGCGCTGGTGGGGGCGATGCTGGCGCTGTCGGGTGCGGTCTTCCAGAACCTGTCACGAAATCCCCTGGGCAGCCCCGACATTGTGGGGTTCACGACCGGCGCCTCCAGTGGTGGGTTGTTCATGCTTCTGCTGGCGGCGTCGGCGAGTGATCTCCAGGTCTCGGTGGGAGCGGTCCTCGGAGGCTTTGCGACCGCGGCGGTGGTTGCTCTTGTGTCGCGGCGCGGTGGCGTGGGCGGCGACAACCTGATCCTGACCGGGGTCGCCATCTCCGAGATGCTCTCGGCTGCCAACAGCTACCTCATCTCCCAAGCCAGTCTTCCCAGCGCCGAGACCGCCAAGGCCTGGCAGTACGGTTCCTTCAACGCGATTTCCTGGGGGCAGGTCAAGCCCCTGTCTTTGGCTGCTGCAGTGCTGCTGATTCAGGTCGTGTGGCTCGTGCGACCTGCGAGCCTCCTGGAGATGGGTGACGACGCCGCAACCAGCCTGGGACTGCGGGTTGGCAGAGTGCGCGGCGCGATGCTCGGATACGGCGTCGTGCTGGCGGCGATCTGCGTGGCAACGGCGGGACCGATCGGTTTCATCGCCCTGGCCGCACCGCAGCTGGCGCGCCGGCTGAGCCGGTCGGCTGGGATGACGCTGATCGCCTCGGCGGCCATGGGGGCGCTCTTGCTGGGCGGGGCTGATTTCCTGGCGCAGCGGCTTCTCAGTCCCTTCCAGATCCCGGTGGGTCTGGTCAGTGCGGCGCTGGGCGGGCTCTACCTCGTCTGGCTGCTCATGGCTCCTTTGGGGAGTGCGGAGCGGGCCGGCTGAGGCCAGCGTGAGTGCCAGCGCGTCTGCGACCGTGGCCCGTACCGAGAGGAGCATCACCTACACCAACGCCTTCGCGTTCCGTGCCCTCGCAAGCACCTTGGTCGCCGACGTTGTTCCTTCGCAAGCCAGGCTGCTGCATTTTAGGAACTCGTGTTTCCCACGCAACTGATGGACCTCCGCCTTGAGCTTCGTGAGTTTCAAGCCGACTCGGAGGTCTTCTGACTGTCCAGGCCGGTGGCGTGCTCCTTCCTGCACCGTGCGGCCCGGTTGCCCACGTCTGTGGCTCACAAGATCGTAGGACTCGGTCACCTCCGCTGTGGTGGCCCTCCACAGGCCGCTTCACTCTCAATCTGTGTCCAGCAGTTCCTCTAAGTACTTCGCTGCTCGCATGGTCTCCTCCCATATCCACTCATGAAAGGAGAATCTCCCCAAGTCCGAGAAACGCCAGGCACTCCACACATGCTGGTGGTGACGTCAGTGGTGCAGCTCAAGCAACTGCTCCAGAATGGACACCACCGCGCCAGGGCGTGAGGGGACGCGGACCGTCTGCCTCCTTGCCCTGACCTCTTTCAGCCCGTCCCCGACAATGACACCGATGTCTGCCGCGCGGATCATCTCCACGTCGTTGGCGTCGTTGCCTACCGCGACCCACGTGGAGACGGGGCGATGGCGAAGGGCCGGTGACTGCCCCATGATGGCTGTCCCTCCCACGGTACCCGCACCTCCCGAGGCGGCCGGCAGCCTCATGCAGACGCTCTTGTCCACCCCTGCCGCGCAGATATCGACCACGCCGTCCTCGTGCGGGTAGGCGACGACGCCGTCGAGGCGTAGCCCCAGCAAGTCCTGGAGAGTGCTCGCGGGCTCCGGGCCGCCCGTCTCCTGCGAGTCGGCAGCCCTCGTACCCGGACCAGCCGCTCCTTGTAGCGGATCAGTGATGCTCTGCCTGATGCTGTCCTGCCCCGCACGGCCCCGGCACCTTTTGCTGACGACCGTCACCTTGAGTACATCCTCAGTCGGTACCTGCGCCGGGTCGGTGCACCACGTGCCATCCGGGTAGTCCCGCATGTGCTCCAGGCCGTCCCAGAGGCCCTGTGCCGTCCCGGAATCTTGGCTGTCCCTTCGCCGGGACTTCTTCTTCACCCCTGTCTCTGGGGACTCAGCGAAATCTGAGACCGCTTCAGACACTTCCCCCGACCACGGATCTGCGGCGGGGTCATGGCCCGCCAGTGCAGTGAAAGAGCTGCCCTGGTCCACGTAGAGAGGCATGCCCTCGCGGAAGGCGGCGTCCACGACGGCGCGGACGTGATCCGCCCTCATGGGGTAGCGCCTCTCCTTGTCTCCTAGGCGCAAGAGAGCCCCGTTGAGGCAGACCGAGCCTTCCAGGCAGGTCACGGCATCTCCCAGTACCTCGGCCATTCCTCGGGGCGCACGTGAGGTCGCCACGATGACCGATATGTCCTCACGTCCCGCGGCCCGCCTGAGAAAGGGGGCCAGCCGGGGATCGGCGACTCCGCCGAAGACGACGGTCCCGTCCAGGTCTGTCACCACGCCCACCGGGCTGTTCAGCATTGACCACGCATCCTTGCAATATCAGGAATCACCCTGCTCTGAAAGGTTGACCCATCACCTGGCGAGCAGGTCACGGGGACCCATTCTACGGCCTCGATCTCAGAGCGAGGGACCGGGTCGCCCACAATATCGCACATGTAGACGAATAGGGTGATCATCCGGCTCCGGTCGAAGATGGAGACATCTTCATAGGTACCGAAGTAAGTGGCCGACACCAACGAGACCCCGAGCTCCTCATCAAGCTCGCGGCCGAGGCAGGCGACATGCGACTCCCATCTCTCCAGCTTGCCTCCAGGAGAAATGAGGTCGGTCGTACCACGCTTGCGGACAAGCAGCATGCTATTCCCGCGGAGAACGACCGCAGCGCACTTGACAATTGGCGGACTCTCCCCCATGTCACGCCTATCAAGTCGCACCCGCTCTCTCCCTCCTTGAGCGGCGAATGTAGTGCATGTTGAGGCCGATGATCGCTCCGATGACCACCGACCCACCTAGGAGTGAGGCCGCCCCGGGATTCTCACGGAAGAACAGCCACACCCACACCGGGCCCAGCACTGTCTCCGCCAACACGAAGATTGCTACATGGTGCACGGGCAGGAGCTTCGGTCCAACGGATAAGCAGACCAGACCGACCGGCATGACCACGAAGCCTTCGGCCACCAGAGGCAGCCATGAGGAGGACTCGTCAGGAACCTTGACCCCGTGCAGAAGGGCAGCAGCGGTGAGTGCGCACAGCGCACCGCCGACCGCTGTGGTGAGGAAGGGGCTGGAGCGGCGTTTGGAGGAGCATACGAAACCACCGCTCATCGACACGGCAGCCAGCAGGGCCAGCAGTTCCCCCCGGCCTGCGGCGCTGGACAGCTGTGAAGCGAAGATGATCGTCATACCGGCCAGCGACGCCAGGATCGCCAGGACCGTCGGCCGGTCGATGCTGGCCCGGAGAAACACTCGTCCCAGAATTGCCGACCATACCGGCATGGTCGCCATGATAAAGAGCGTGTTAGCGGCGGAAGTGCTCTCGATGGAATACACGAATGCCACTGATGCTATCCCGAACATCAGCCCGTTACCCCAGGCAGCCCACTCGTTGTCCCAGCGTTGCTTTACCCCAGCAACGTGGCAGACCACTGCCGCCAGCACCATGGCAGCGCATATCAGCACACCGCGCCACAACGACAACACCCCGGCCGGCTGGTCTACAGCGCGGATGAGGGCTGCATCAAAAGACATGAACAGGACCCCGCCGAGCACCACCACCGCGCCCCGGACGTATCGGTTATCTAGCATTCCCGACATCTGATCAGTCCCTTCAGGTCACGGCAGAAGGCTTCAGTAGCATCGACCCAGGAATCATCCTTGCACCCCAGGCTCGAGTACGAGTAGCGAATGATTCCCTGACGCCTGAAGTACTTGGCGCTGGGTGGAAGTTCTCGTACCATCACGTTCGCGTCGCCTCCTCCTCTGGACATCTTTACCGCCGCCATAGGGAGTCCGCCGCCACCTCCCACGATCTCTAATCCCTCCGCGGCCGCCCAGTCGACAAGGTCTTGCGAGAACAGGAGCTGTGCCTTGTTCCAGACCTTTCCGCGTCTCATTCTATCAAGCGCCTGTTCAAGCAGATCAAGTGATGGGTAGCCGCCCTCAGTCAGTGACAAAAAACTCGCAATCGACGGCAACTGTTGCCCTGTAACGGCATCTAGTATCACTATACCCAGCCCCGGTGCGAGCGCCAGATGCTTATGAAGCGGCGCAATTACGACTGTACCACTCGACACCAGTTCCTCGGTAAGGGAAGTGCCAAGAGACTGTGCTCCGTTCACGACAGAGGCTGTCGCGCCCCCTGGTTCACGGAAGCTGTTGTCGACGCTAACGTCACTGGGGCTACATGCGTATGAAAACCGACCCACCTGCCGTTGAGCACCTCTTCCATAGATCTGACTACTCCTTGATAGGGGCCGTAGTGCCTCCATAGTGGACCTGCCCCTCTCAATCTTAAATTCTCTGCCATAATCCCCCCGAGCACCACAGCCAGGGCGGTAGAGGTGTTCGGGACAAAATGAATGCAGTTAGAGTCTACGCCTAGGTCGTGGCCTAGCATGTCAGCAAGAGCGCTCCGACTTCTGGAAGTATGTCCGTAATATGATTCTCTCGATCGGTCGTGACTCAATAAAGGATTTAGTGAAGGATTTATTGAGGCTGGATCATTTGGCATACCTAGAACCCTCTAAGGAGGTGGAAGAGTTAACTATACTGCCCTGAAGGGAGTCGATAATGTCGACAGCCTTGCGCTCCTTATCGCGCAAATACTGTAAAACAACTTCATCACTCGGCGTGGTAAAACTGTCGGCGAATACCGACAGGCCCTCGAGCGATTTTGTGGACAACCCTAACTGTAATAACTTGTACTTAACGTCATCAGACGACTGCGCCCAGTCGTAGATGGGACTCTCGTACGTGATTCCGTAACCCTTCATGAACTCCACAAAGTAGTCCTTGGCCACGGAACGCTGCTCCGGAAACTCCTTCTGGTAGACAGCGATACCGTCATTAACTATAGTAATGTCGTTCCGCTTGCAGTAGTCGATCACGTGGCAGTGTATCGCTATTTTCTCTCCCAGCAGTACAAGATTCTTCCTGTAGGTCAGGATGTCTTGTTCAAGGTCTGCAATAGCGAGAGAGCGGAAGCTTCCAGAAATATCTTGATTGACGTGTCTCAGCATCAGTCCGCCAAAGCGGCTCCTCATCTCTCGCACCCGTACCTCAAGGACATCTCTGTGTAGAGAACATCCAGAATTTGCCGTGTACAGATGTACTGGCATACCTCTCAGCATCAGAGAACAGGCTGCAAGAGTGCTATCGCGTCCACCCGTGAACATCACCAACTGTGCATCGCTGCCAGCCTATTCTCCCAAGGTAGTCTCCTTCTGTGTTTGCAACCAATTCATTGAGTCTCACCTCATGTGGAGCCCATCTGGATGCAAATGATTCGATCTATTTGTAGTTAAATTAACACACTCCCAAGAATGCTGCAATTCCAGAACAATATACGACATGCACAAAAATAATTACGGAGGTTAGTAGCAATCCTTGAGGTGGGGCTGGCAAAGTTGGTTCAGGTGCTTGGCTGAGTGTTGAAATTGATGGCTCGTTTGGTCGTCTTGACGTGGATTTGGCGGTTGAGGCGATGAATATGCTGGGGTTGTGGAAGAGTCGGGTCACGCTGATGGGCAGGTTATGCAGGTCGGGCATGATCTCGGGGACCGTTAGCGGTGTGCAGCTGGTGGTGGTCCTCGCACGTGACGACGTCTCTGGCCCAGTGGAGTCGGTTTTCTATTTTCCAATGCCCTTGGAGCCAGACGGTGACCTGTTCGGGCTGGGCGTCGGTCATGGGTAGGGAGCTCAGGGTTCGGCAAAGTCGGTGGGTGGGGGTGTCTGAGCTGGTTTGATGGGGCGGTGTGTCGTTAGGACGGGGGCGCAGGCCCTGTGGGGACGATGAGCGGTGCTTAATCAATCCCTTCGTCCTGGGAGCCCGCTCTGATGTCATCCTCCACCACGAACGCCTTGTCGCGCCAGCCCCTGGTCCAGGTTCTCAGGAACATCACCGACCCACGCGACAGACGCGGAGCGCGCCACAGCCTGTTCACGGTCTTGTCTCTGGCTGTGACCGGAGTGCTGGCGGGCTGTTGCAACCTGACAGCGATTTGGGAGCACGCCACCGACCTGACTGGTGCCGACCTGGAGGCCCTGGGGCTGGAGAAGGGCCAGACTCTTCCGTCGGAGTCGACCATCCGCCGGGTTCTGCAGGACCTGGACCACGCCACCGGCGCCGTGCTGACCCAGCAGCGGGTGGCGGACAAGTCCAACCAGAGGTCCCGGCCCTGAGGGACTTGCTTGAGCCCGTCGACATGGACGGGGTGGTGGTGACTGCTGATGCGATGCACGCCCAGACCACCTGGCGGCCCATCGAGGGCACCATCACCACCACCGAGACCTCCACCCCCTACGACCTGGTCCGCATCGTCACCTACCTCACCGACGACGCCGAAGAAGCCCAAGGCCACTAACCCCCACACCCAACAACACACGCAGCCGCACCGCAGGCCGCCGGCTCACTCCACGACCGGTGTCACAAACGGCGACTTTTAAAAGCACACCTGGCCCGACAACCACCGCACTCCGGCGCGTATACGCTGGTCAGAGCCCTACAGGCCCGGGCACGTCAGCCGATGGACGGCTTAAAAGTCGCCAATCGTGACACCAAGGCCCGCTGATGCCGCGGTCAAGGTTTGCTAGAGACCCAGGCCCTCATGCCGCCCTCGAGGTTGAGGAGCCGGCCGGGATAGCCAGCAGCTTTCAGTGCCTCGATGGCGCGGGCCGAGCGCACCCCAGCGGCGCACACGACCACGGTCGGGCGATCCCCATCCAGTTCGTCCATCCGTGCCACGACCTCACGCAACGGAATGTGCAGCGCGCCTCCCATCGGCTCGAGCGCCACCTCGACGTCCTCGCGCACATCCAGCAGCGCCGGCGGCACATCGCCCTCCAGGAGCCTCCTCAGCTTGGCCGCAGAGACAACCTCCACTCCCACCCCCAAGGCCTCACCAACCCCCTGAGCCTGGGCGGACGCAGCGGGGCCGGACTCAGAGCCTCCGACCTGCTGACAGGAGTCACCCCCGGAGCCGGGCTCCTGTGGCTGCGTGTCGGCCTCGGGAGTTCGGGGAATCACGCAGGCATCAGCCTCAGCGACCAGCGCGGTGATACTCGGGTTCTTCCCGCACACCGGGCAGGCCGGGTTCTTCGCCACCGGAATCTCCCGCAGGTGCGCCCCCCAGGCGTCGAGCAACGCCAACCTCCCCAGCAGCGGCTGCCCGCCACCGATGACCAGCTTGAGCGCCTCAGCGGCCTGCATCGTCCCGATGATGCCGGGCAGCACTCCCAGCACCCCCGCCTCCGCGCAGGAGGGCACCGAACCTGCGGGCGGCGGGGCGGGATGCAGGCACCGGTAGCACGGGCCCCGGCGCGCGTCGAAGACCCCCACCTGCCCGTTGAACCCCAGTACCGCCCCGTGCACCAGCGGCAGCCCCAGCATGACGGTGGCGTCATTGACCAGGTACCGCGTGGGAAAGTTGTCCGTGCCGTCGATAACCACGTCCCAGCCGCCCAGAAGGTCCCGGGCGTTATCGGCCGTCAATCGCCTCCGGTGGGCAACGACCTCAATGTCAGGATTGAGCGCTCTGATCGCCTCGGCCGCCGAGTCCACCTTGGGGCGCCCCACGGCCGCCGTGGCATGGATGACCTGGCGTTGCAGGTTGGACACGTCGACGTCGTCGTCGTCAATGAGCCCGATCGTCCCCACTCCGGCGGCCGCCAGGTACAGCGCCGCCGGTGCCCCGAGCCCGCCGGCACCGATGAGCAGGACCCGGGACGCGCGGATGCGCTGCTGCCCCACGAGCCCCACCTGCGGCACGAGGGCATTGCGGTGGTAGCGCTCCAGCTCATCGCGGCTCAGCGGCCGCAGGCGCTCCTCGGCGATCACCGATCCGCAGACGCCATCGCGATCACTTCGGTCAGCGGTACTCACAGGGTCCTCCCTCATCTCACCGGTCCTTCTCTCAACGTCTCAGTGCCGTGGTCCTCAACCCCGGCGAGCCAGGATACGCACCTGCACTGCCTTGATGACGCAGCAGACTTCCCGGCCCTCGGTGATGCCGAGCTCGGCAACGGCACCAGCGGTGACCGCCGCTGACAGCCGCTGCCCCTCCTCGAGCTCCAGGCGCACACTCACCAGCGCTCCCGAGCGCTCCAGGCCCGTCACCCGGCCGGTCAGGATGTTGCGGGGACTGCCGTGCGGTGCCTGTCGGTAGAGGGCGACGGCATCGGGCGGCACCAGCGCAATACCCGGCGCTCCGGGGCGCAGCACCTCGTCGCGGTCGTCCCGGTGGCCTTGCTCGCCGACGTGCCCGTCAGCGGCATCCTCCCGGGGGCGGCCATGAACGACCTGCCCGGACGGCAGCCGCAGCCCCGGTGCCTCGGCGTCGCCGTCGATGACCCCGGTGAGTACGGCTGTCCCCGTCAGGTGGGCGACGAAGTCCGAACGCGGCGCGGACAGGATCCTCGCCGTCGGCCCCTGCTCCACCACTCGGCCCCGGTCCAGGACGACGACGTCCTCGGCCAGCGCCGTCAGGTCCAGGACGTCATGGGTCACCAGCAGCAGCGTCAGTCCCTCCTCGGCGCATCGACGCGCCACCAGGCGGCGCATCTCCTGGCGGGCGGTCACGTCCAGGGCGGCCATCGGCTCGTCCAGGACCAGCAGGCGGGGCCCTGTCGCCAGCGCCCGGGCCAGCGCCACGCGGGCCGCCTGCCCTCCCGAGAGTGCGCCTCCCGGGCGGGAGGCCAGGTGATCGGCCCCGACGGCGGCCAGCTCGGCTCGGGCCCGACGCGTCGCCTCCGCCCGGCCCACCCCTTGACAGCGCAGCGCGAAGACCACGTTGCCCAGCACGGACATGTGGGTGAAGACGCCCGGCTCCTGGCTGAGCAGCGCCACCTGGCGCCGCCCCGCCCGCACGAAGCCCCCGGGGCCGTCCAGGACTCGTCCGCCCAGCACGACCTGCCCGTTCTCGGCGTCCAGCAGGCCGGCCACCACGGAGCAGACCGTCGACTTGCCCGAGCCGTTGGGGCCGATGAGCGCCGTCGTGCGACCTGCCTCAACCTCCAGGTCGACGACGACGTCGCGCTGCGGCAGCTCAAAGGCCACCTGCAGGTCCTGGCCGCGCCCGCCGCCCCGAGGTGACTCGGAAGTCCGCTCGCCCCTGGACGGCGTCGAGGCCTGCGCGCCTCGGGGCTCCGACACAGCGACATCGCGGTCCTGGTGCTCCTGGCGCCTGTGGCGGGGCAGCAGGTGGGAGGCCGCCGTGCCCCAGTCGATGTTGGTCGCCCCGACGATGACGAAGGACAGGCCGATGAGCACGGCGGCCAGGGCCAGGGATGTGGCCGTATCCTTCTCCCGCTCCAGGTAGATGGCCAAGGGCATCGTGCGGGTGACGCCCTCCTTGGAGCCGGCGAAGGCGATGGTCGCCCCGAACTCGCCCAGGCTCCGGCCCAGGGCCAGCGCCGTGCCCCGAGCCAGAGCGGGCGTTGCCAACGGCAGCGTCACCTGCGCCAGAACCCGCCACGGGCCGGCCCCCAGGCTCCGGGCGGTGACTTCGGCCCGCTTGTCGCGGCTGCGCAGCGCCGCCTCCAGGGTGACCACCAGGAAAGGCATGGAGACGAACACCTGGGCGATGACCACCGCGGTGGTGGAGAAGGCGATGGGCACCCCCCACTCCTTCAGGTGCGCCCCCAGCAGGCCGCGGTTGCCCAAGGTGGACAGCAACGCGATACCGGCCACCACCGGCGGCATCGTCATCGGCAGCACCGCGAGGATCCGCGCGATCCTCACCCCCGGCCAGCTGCGGGCCAGCAGCAGCGCCAGCGGCACGCCCAGCACCACGCAGACGACCGTGGAGCTCAAGCAGGTGCAGATCGACAGCCACAGGGCCGCCTGCGCCGACGGCGTTGCCAGCAGCTGGGGCAGCTGCCCCCAGGACACGCGCGTCCCCATCCCCACCAGGGGCAGGACGATCGCGCAGCCTCCCAAGACGGCCAGCGCGGTCACGAGGACGGGCAGAGGTGAGCGAGCGGCCCGCCCACGCCGAGAAAGGGCGCGGACGGGCCGCCGTACCGACTGCTGCTCGGAGCGTGCAGTGGGGGACATCTGGTTCACAGACTCATGTCTACCAGGCCACCGATTCAGACCGGCAAGCCATCACGGAGCAGTGGTCTGCGCGGTGGGCTTGTTCGCCTCCGGGGCGGAGGACCCCTCAGCGGTCGCGGCCTGGGACGGGGCGGCGCCGGCTCCGGCGCTGGCCTCGGAACTGGCCCCGGCGCTGGCCGCCGCGGAGCCCCCGGCAGTGGAGCTCGCCCCGGCACTTGCCCCGGCAGCGGTACTACCGGGCTTGCCGAAGCCGTGCTTGGCCAGGATCTCCTGACCGGTCTTGCCGGTGACGGCATCGATGAAGACCTGCGCGCCCGCGGGGTTCTCGGGCTCGGCCGTCGGGGCGATCGGGTAGTGGTTGACGACGCCGCCGTCGGGGATGTCGATCTTGTCCGCCTTGTCCTTGGCGGCCGCCGCGTCGGTGGTGTAGACGACGCCGGCGTCGGCCTCGCCGGACTCGACCTTGCCGCGCACGTCGGTCACCTTCTGCTCCTCGGAGACCGGGTTGAGGGTGATTCCCTGGGCCTCGGCGAGCTTCTTGGTGGCCTCACCGCAGGGCACCTCGGGGGCACAGATGACCAGGTTGGCGCCGTCCAGCGACGAGTCCAACCCGGTGATCTTCTTGGGGTTGCCCTTGGGGACGATGAGGGTCAGGACGTTGGTGGCGAACTCGGTTTGGTTCCCGACCAGCTTCTGGTCCGCAGCGGTCTTCATCGTGGAGTTGTTGGCCGTGGCCAGGACGTCGGCGCTGTCGCCACCCGCCAGGGAGGCCACCAGGTCCTGGGAGCCCTGGAAGTCGAAGGTGACGTCCAGGCCGGGGTTGTCCTTCTCCACGGTCTTCTCGATCTCCTCGAAGGCCTTCTGGAGGGAGGCCGCGGCCAGGACCGTGACCTTGCCGGTCGCCTTCCCCGTACCGCCCGAGGCGCCTGCGGAAGCGGCTCCCGTGGCGGCGCCGGTGGAGCTGTTGGAGACGGACCCGCCGCAGGCGGCCAAGGAGACGGCGGAGAGCAGACTGACGGCGGCGATGGCCGCACGACGAGTGATACCCATACGTTTGTCCTTTCGTGACGGCGGGAACGTCCGGTTCAGGCTCCCTGAGAGGGAGTGACGTCGTTGGCCCCCTGGTTGCCGGTGCCCTGGGTCCGCACCGGGGTCCAGCCGCGTGAGGTCTGAGCGGTGGAGGTGGCGCCCTCTCGGGAACGGTAGACCACATAGGGGCGGGTCACGTAGCCCACGGGCGCGGAGACCACGTGGACCAGGCGGGTGAAGGGCCAGATCGCCAGGAGCAGGAAGCCCGCGATGACGTGGAGCTTGAAGGAGACCGGCACGTCGGCCATCAGCTCGGGGCGCGGCTGGAGGACCAGCACCGAGCGCAGCCAGGGGCTGATCGTCTCGCGGTAGTCGTAGCCGTGGGCGTCGGTGAGCTGGTTGAGGACCGTGGCCGCCGTTCCCAGCAGGATCGGCACGATGAGGAAGCAGTACATGACCAGATCGTTGCGGGTGGTGGCCAGGCGCACGCTCTTGACGACGATGCGCCGGTAGATGAGCCCGACCAGGCCCACGATCGTCAGGATGGCCGCCAAGGTTCCCAGGTAGGTGGCGCCCAGGTGGTACATGTGCTGGGAGACGCCCAGCATCTCGGTGACGTCCTTGGGCACCAGCAGCCCGACGACGTGACCGCCCATCACCATGAGGAAGCCCAGGTGGAACAGGGGGGAGGCCAGGCGCAGGATGCGGGACTCGTTCCACTGCGAGGAGCGGGAGGTCCAGCCGAACTGGTCGGTGCGCCACCGCCAGATCATGCCTGCCACCAGCAGCACCAGGCTGGCGTAGGGCAGGGCCACCCACATGAGGTTCTGCTGAATCGGGCTCATGTCATGCTCTCCTGGCTGCTCGTGAAGGGGGAAGGATTGGCGACTGGTGCCGAGCCCGGCACGGCGGTTACACCGGACAGGCTCGGGTTGCGCACGGGAATGGTCGGGAAGGGCAGGGTGTCGGTGACACCGACGGTCTCGGTGGGCGGTCCGGCCGCCACCAGGGCGCGTACGCGCTCGGCGGTGGCCTCGTCGATCTGCGGCAGAGTCATCGAGACGGCCTCCACCAGCCCCGCGTAGGGGGAGGCGGCGTCGGCCAGGGCGCTGCGCAGCACCTCGATGCCCTCCCGGTGGGAGGACAAGAGCGTTCCCGCCACCTCGTCACCGCTGCGCGCGGACAGCTCGAGGACCACCGGCAGGTAGTCGGGCAGCTCATCGGCGGCCATCTCGTAGCCGGCCGCCGCCAGCGCCTGCTTGAAGGCCAGCAGTGCGGCGCCCCGGTGCCGGGTGTCACCCACCGTGTAGTACGTCAGGTACAGGCAGCAGCGCCGACGTCGGTCGAAGACCTCCACGTAGTGCTCGGCCATGGCCCGCTCGCCGCGGCGCCGCGCCTGAGCGATGAACTCCTCCAAGAGGACGGCCACCTCCGCCGGCAGTGTGGCCAGCTCGGCCTCGACGGCGTTCAGGCGCGTCTCCAGAGTCCCCTCGGCCGGGTAGTCCAGCAGCAGCGAGGCCGCCATGTGCACGGTGGCTCGCTGGGAGGGCGTCAGCTGCACCTCGGCGGGCTTCTCAAGAACCCGGGGGGCGCGGACGAAGGAGACCATCTCAGAGGTCCCTGGGGGCCGCGACCGCCGGGCCGGTCGAGGAGTCGTCCGCCGGGGCCTGCCCCACCGGCTCAGGCACACCGACCTGCGGCATGCCCGGGCCAGCGGCCGGCACCGGCTCGCGGCGCACGGTCGGCAGCGGCAGGCTCACCGGGCCGCCGTTCATAGCGCCGCCGCCCTGGCCGTGGAAGGAGGCGACGTCGGGGTGGCACCCGGCCGGGGCCCCCTCACCCAGAAGGGTCATGACGTCGTTGCCCATGGACTCCATGCCGCGGGGGACCTCGGGCTTGGCGGTGGGGATGACGTAGCGGTCGTCGTACTTGGCAATGGCCAGCAGGCGGTACATGGCCTCCAGCTTCTTGCCGTCCAGGCCCACGGCGGCGGCGATGGCCGGGTCGGGCTCGCGGCCCAGGCGCACGTCGCGCATGTGGGAGCGCATCGCGGCCAGGCGCCGCAGCACGAGCTCGACCGTGTTGGTCTCGCCGGCCGTGAACAGCCCCGCCAGGTACTCCAGCGGAATGCGCATGTCGGAGACGGCCGTGAGCAGCACCTTGTAGTTCTCGCCGTCCAGGCCGGCTGCCGCGACCTCGTCCACGACGGGGGAGAGCGGCGGGATGTACCAGACCATCGGCATGGTGCGGTACTCGGGGTGCAGGGGCAGGGCCACCTCGTAGGTGTCGATGAGGTCCCAGATGGGGGAGGCCTGAGCCGCCTCGATCCAGTTGTCCGGCACGCCCTCGGCGCGCGCGCCCGCCACGACCTCGGGGTCGTGGGGGTTGAGGAGGATCTCGCGCTGGGCCATGTACAGGTCCTGCGGGTCCTTGACGGCGGCGGCCTGCGAGACGCGATCGGCGTCGTAGAGGAGGACACCCAGGTAGCGCAGGCGGCCCACGCAGGTCTCCGAGCACACGGTGGGCTGGCCGATCTCCAGGCGCGGGTAGCACAGGGTGCACTTCTCGGCCTTGCCGGTGGCGTGGTTGAAGTAGACCTTCTTGTAAGGGCAGGCGGACACACACATGCGCCAGCCGCGGCAGGCGTCCTGGTCCACCAGAACGATGCCGTCCTCGGTGCGCTTGTACATGGCGCCCGACGGGCAGGCGGACACGCAGGTGGGGTTGAGGCAGTGCTCGCAGATGCGCGGCAGGTAGAACATGAAGGCCGACTCGATGTCGGTGCGCACCTTCGTGCTCATCGCCTCGATGATCGGGTCCTGCTGGAGGGTCTCCATGGAGCCGCCCAGGTCGTCGTCCCAGTTGGGACCCCACTTGATGGTGGGCATGTACTCGCCGGTCAGCTGGCTCTTGGCACGCGCCACCGGAATCGCCGGGGAGTCCTTGGGGGCCGAGAGCAGCTTGTCGTACTCGTAGGTCCACGGCTCGTAGTAGTCCTCGACCGTGGGCATCTCCGGGTTGGCGAAGATGTTGACCAGCCGGCGCAGGCGCCCGCCCGAGCGGGGCCGCAGGCGGCCCGAGGCCGTGCGCTCCCAGCCGCCGCGCCAGGTGTCCTGGTCCTCCCAGCCCTTGGGGTAGCCGACACCAGGGCGGGTCTCGACGTTGTTGAACCACATGTACTCGGTGCCCTCGCGGTTGGTCCAGGCCTGCTTGCAGGTCACTGAACAGGTGTGGCAGCCGATGCACTTGTCGAGGTTCATCACCATTGCGATCTGGGCCATGACCTTCATCAGAAAGTCACCTCCTGGTTGCTGCGGCGACGGATAAGCGTGACCTCGTCGCGGTTGTTGCCCGTGGGGCCGATGTAGTTGAAGGCGTAGGACAGCTGCCCGTAGCCGCCTGCGAAGTGGCTGGGCTTGAGCACGATCCGGGTCAGGGAGTTGTGCGTCCCGCCTCGCCTGCCGCTGGTCTCAGTCAGCGGGGTGTTCATGGTGCGCTCCTGGGCGTGGTGCATGAAGACCATGCCCTCGGGGATGCGGTGGGAGACAATGGCGCGCGCCGCCACGATGCCGTTGCGGTTGTAGGCCTCAACCCACTCGTTGTCCTTGACGCCGATCTTGTCGGCGTCCTGGGGGCTCATCCAGATGGTCTGGCCCCCGCGTCCCAGCGTGAGCATGTGCAGGTTGTCGAAGTACTGCGAGTGGATCGCCCACTTGTTGTGCGCGGTGATGTAGCGCACTGCGACCTCCGCCGTGCCCGCCTGGCTCGTGGACACCGCGCCCGGTGCGGCCTCCCCGTACAGGGCGTGGAAGTCCAGTGGCGGCCGGAAGATCGGCAGGGACTCGCCCATGTCTCGCATCCAGTCGTGGTCGAGGTAGTAGTGCATGCGCCCGGTCAGGGTGTGCCAGGGCTTGGCGTGCTCCACGTTGACCACGAAGGCCGAGTAGCGCCGTCCGCCGTGCTCGGAGCCGGACCACTCCGGGGAGGTGATGACTCCCTGGGGCTTGACTTGGGTGTCGGCGAAGGAGATGTGTTTGCCTGCCTCCTCCTCGCTGAGCTCGACCAGCGGGGTGCCGGTGCGCTTGGACAGCGTGTCCCAGCCCTCAGTGGCGATGCGCCCGTTGGTGGTGCCCGACAGCGTGAAGATGGCGTCGGCGGCACGGATGTCGGTGTCGAGCAGCGGCCGGCCGGCGGCCACGCCGTCGGAGGAGACCCCGTGGTTGCGGGCCAGGCGCTCCACCTCCGGACCCGGCTTGAGCATGATGCCCTTGCAGGGAATCCCCAGCTTCTCGGCCAGGGGGCCCAGGGCGTCGAACTTGGACCGGATCTGGGTGTAGTCGCGCTCGGTGGGCACCAGCTTGGGCATCGTCACTCCCGGCACCCACTCCTGGGGGAGGGAGGACACGTCACCGTGCGCCATCGTCAGGGCGTCGGGGGTGTCGTGCGTCAGGGGCGCGGCGACGACGTCGGTCTGGGTGCCCAGGTAGCGCGGCGCCCAGGCGGAGATGAGCCCGGCCAGAGTCTGGAAGACCTGGAAGTCGGTGCGCGCCTCCCAGGGCGGGTCGATGGCCGCGTTGAAGGAATGCACGAAGGGGTGCATGTCGGTCGAGGAGATGTCGTGCTTCTCGTACCAGGTGGCCGCCGGCAGGACGACGTCGGAGTGCAGGGTGGTGGAGGTGTTGCGGAAGTCCGCGGTCCACATGAGGTCGAGCTTGCCCACGGGGGCCTCGTCGCGCCAGGTCACCGAGGCGGGCCGCTGCTCGGCCGGGGTCTCGACGGCGTTGACGTCGTTATCCGCGCCCACCATGTGGCGCAGGAAGAACTCCGTGCCCTTGGCCGAGCTGCCCAGCAGGTTCGTGCGCCACGAGCACAGGATGCGCGGGAAGTTCTCGGGGGCGTCGGGGTCCTCGCAGGCGAAGCGCAGCTCACCGGAGCGCAGCTGCTCGACGATGTAGTCCTTGGGGTCCATGCCCGCCTCGGCGGCCTGCTGGCCCAGGAGCAGCGGGCTGCGGTTGAAGGTCGGGTAGGACGGCGTCCACCCGCGCTTCATGGCTTCGACCATGGCGTCGGTCGTGGTCTTGCCCGCCAGGGTGCCGGGCCCCAGCGGGGAGGCCAGGCGCTCGGCGGAGGTGTTGTCGTAGCGCCACTGGTCGGTGGTGAGGTACCAGAAGCCGGTGGAGATCATCTGTCGGGCCGGGCGGTGCCAGTCCAGGGCGAAGGCGTACTGCTGGAAGCCGCTGAGCGGGCGGACCTTCTCCTGACCCACGTAGTGGGCCCAGCCGCCGCCGTTGACGCCCTGGGTGGCGCACATGGAGGTCAGCGCCAGGATCGTCCGGTAGATCTGGTCGGCGTGGTAGTAGTGGTTGATGCCCGCGCCCATGACGATCTGGGAGCGGCCGCCGGACTCCACGGCGTTGAGGGCGAAGTCGCGCGCTACCTGGATGATGGCGGGGCCGGGAACGCCGGTGATCTCGCTGGCCCAGGCGGGAGTGCCTGGGACAGTGGCGTCCTGGTAGTCCGCGGGCCACTCGCCCGGCATGGACGGGCGCTCGACGGCGTACTGGGCCAGGAGCAGGTCGTAGACGGTGGTGACCATGCGCTCCCCGATGCGGGTGACCGGCACGCCGCGGCGCACGACGCCGCCGCCCACGGAGCCCTCGGGGGTGGAGGAGCCGGGCAGGTCGAAGCGGGGCAGGAGCACCTCGGCGGCCTGAACCTGGGGGCCCTGGCCGTGCAGGTCCAGGATGCTCATGACCGGGTCGACACCCTCCATGAGCAGGTTCCACTTGCCCTCACCCTCGGGGGTGAAGCGGTCGGCCAGGGTGCCGCCGGGGTCGGCCGGGCCGCGCTCGCGGTCCCACACGAGGGGGCGGAACTCGTTCTTCGGGGCGCCGGTGGCGACGCCGTTGACGTCGGAGGCCGTCACGAAGCGCCCGGGCACGTAGCCGGTGCCGTCGGGGGAGGGATCCAGGCTGATGAGGAAGGGGGAGTCGGTGTGACGGCGCATGTAGTCCAGGAAGAAGGACTCCTCGCGCTTGACGTGGAACTCCGAGAGGATGACGTGACCCATTGCCTGGGCCAGGGCGCCGTCGGTGCCCGGGGCCACGCGCAGCCACTGGTCGGCGAACTTGGTGTTGTCGGCGTAGTCGGGGGAGACGGCCACGACCTTCTGCCCGTGGTAGCGGGCCTCGGTCATGAAGTGGGCGTCCGGAGTGCGGGTCAGCGGCAGGTTGGAGCCCCACATCATGAGGTACTGGGAGTTGTACCAGTCGCCGGCCTCGGGGACGTCGGTCTGGTCACCGAAGACCTGGGGTGAGGCCGGGGGCAGGTCGGCGTACCAGTCGTAGAAGGAGAGCATCGTGCCGCCGATGAGCTCGTGGAGGCGGCCTCCGGCTCCGTAGGAGACCTGGGACATGGCCGGGATGACGCTGAAGCCGGCGATCCGGTCCGGGCCCCAGGCGCGGATGGTGTGGACGTAGGCGGCCGCAACGATCTCCATGGCCTCGTCCCAGCCCACGCGGACCATGCCGCCCTTGCCTCGGGCGGACTTGTATGCCTTGGCGGTGGCGGGGTCACCGGTGACCTGCGCCCAGGCGGCGACCGGGTCGCCGTCGTTGTCGGCCTTCGCGGCGCGGAAGGCGTCCAGCAGGACCGAGCGCACGTAGGGGTAGCGGATGCGCGTGGGGGAGTAGGTGTACCAGGAGAAGGCCGCACCGCGCGGGCATCCGCGGGGTTCGTACTCGGGCATGTCCGGCCCCGTGGTGGGGTAGTCGGTGATCTGCTTCTCCCAGGTGATGATGCCGTCGGAGACGTAGACCTCCCAGGCGCACGACCCGGTGCAGTTGACCCCGTGGGTGGAGTGGACCATCTTGTCGTGGCTCCACCGGTGGCGGTAGAAGGTGTCGGCCTCGCGCCCTCCGGTCAGGAACAGGCGGCGGGCGTCGGCAGAGGCTTGTCCTCGACGCAGGTACGAGCCCAACGTGAGCAGTCCGGGGGCGTTCTCGACCTGCTGGTCGGGCCCAGGGACGATCCCGGGGCCGGTGGTCTGGGAGCCGGTGGTGCTCATCAATGGTCCTTTGATCCGTGAAGCTGGTGGGTGGTCAATGGTGTGTCTGTGTTCATCAGTGGTCAGCCTGGGGCTGGCTGGCTGGCGGCGGTCCGGCCGATGGCGACCGGGCGGGCGCTGCCCCCTCGACGGGGCAGGCGGGCGGGTGAGCCGTGAGCCGCCGAGCCCGTCAGACAGTTGTGGGCGTTCCGAACGGATGCCGGATGTGGGAACTCAGCCCGGGAACGGGGCTCCCGGTCGCGCGTAGCGCAGCCAGCAGATGACCGCGCACACGGCGCAGTAGGCGACCGAGATCCAGAACCAGGCGGTGGTGCCCAGGGAGGCGATGGCGACGCCGACGATGAAGGGGCCCAGGCTGCCAACGGCGGCTGTGAAGCCGATGGCGCCGCCGGCCTGGCGCTTGGGCATAATCATTGGCATCTGCTTGAAGGTGCCGGCGTTACCCAGGCCGGAGAAGAAGAACATCGCCAGCATGGACCACAGGAAGCCGGGGAACTGCGCCGGATCGGTCGGGTGGAGGTAGAAGGTGGTGACGGCGAGTGTGGCGCCCATTCCCACGATGGAGATGAAGGTCCAGATGGCCCCGCCGAAGCGGTCGCACAGGGGTCCCCACAGCATTCGGACCACCGACCCGATCAGCGGCCCGAGGAAGGCGTAGGTCGCACCCAGGGGCAGCAGGGACTTGTCGAAGTGGTGGGCCAGGGGCGAGCCAGGCCCGTAGGTGTTCTTGATGAGGAGTCCGAACTGTGCGGCGAACCCGGAGAACAGCCCGAAGGTCGCCACGTACATGAGCGTCATGTACCAGGTGTCGGGGTTGGTGAAGATATCGATCTGCTGGCGGATGTTGGCCTTGACCGGGACGTCCTTGAGCAGGGCGAAGGCGAGGACCGCGGCCACGATGGTCCACGGGATGAAGAAGACGGCCACGTTGTGGACCCACACTTGGCCGCTGCCGGCGTGCTGGGGGGCGATCCAGGTGATGCCCAGCAGACCGAAACCCATGAGCCAGGGGCTCAGCAGCTGGATGATGCTCATTCCCATGTTCCCGACGCCCGCCTGGATCCCCAGGGCGGTACCGGTCAGCCGCTTGGGGAAGAAGTAGCCGGTCGAGGGCATGTAGCCGGAGAACGAGCCGCCCCCGATCCCGCAGGCGAAGGCCAGGGCGAGCAGTGTCCCGAAGCTCGTCTCGGTGCTCTGCACCGCGAAGAACCAGCCGAGCATCGGCAGAGCGTAGAGCAGGGACGACCATGCGACGAGCTTGCGGGTGCCGACGATCGGCGGCAGGAACATGTAGATGAGGCGGATCAGGCCGCAGGACAGGCCGGGCATGGCGGCGAGCCAGTACAGCTGGCTCTCAGTGAGCTTGAAGCCGATCTCGGTGAGCTTGGGGGCGATCGCGCTGGGGAGGAGCCAGACGCAGAAGGCCAGGATCATCGAGTAGGTCGAGATGGTCAGAGTGGTCCAGGCGATCTTCGCGGACCAGTTCTCCGGCTCTTCAGGGTTCCACCCTGTGAGGACGCGACCGGAGGTGTCGAGCGTGGACATAGGGCTCCTGCTGTTGTGGGGCTCGGCCCGCTGGGCGACAGCGCCCTGGACCTGAGACTGTTTGGAGAGGGTCGGTGAAAGCCTGCGGACTCACACCGCGCTCAATGATGCATTGAGTTGGTCAGATCTTCATGCAAGGGACGAATGTCTGAGCAATACGAGGCGAAACCGACATCTCAGAGGTGACTAAGGGCGGTGAATTAGGTTCAATGTTAGTTGCCTAATTGAGGTTGCCGGTTGGATCGGGACGTGTTGCCCTTGAAACTCCGGGTGGGAGACGGAGGAGCCGCGCGGGGTGTATGCGGACTACGGTGGGTCCATGAGTGAGACCCCCATCGTCCAGAAGGGCCTGGCGGCCCTGCCCGAGCCCGTCAAGGGCGCCGTCATCACCGTCTCCGACCGCTGCGTCAGCGGTGAGAGAGAGGACCTCTCCGGCCCGCTGGCCCAGCGCCTCCTGGCTGAGCACGACGTCGTCGTCGAGAAGGTGGACCTCGTGCCCGACGGTGTTGAGCCGGTGCGTGAGGCGATCAGGCGGGCGGTGGCCGGCGGCGCCCGGGTGGTCCTGACCACCGGCGGTACCGGGGTGACCCCTCGGGACCTCACCCCGGAGGCGACGGCACCACTGCTGGAGACCCGCATCGAGGGCATCGAGGCTCAGATCCGCGCCCACGGGCTGACCAAGACACCGCTGGCGGGACTGTCCCGCGGGCTGGTAGGCGTGACCTCTCGCGGCGACGACGGCGCCCTGGTCGTCAACGCCCCCGGCTCGCGCGGTGGGGTCAAGGACACCGTTGCCGTCGTCGGCCCCCTGGTGCCCCATGTCCTGGAGCAGCTCGGCGGCGGCGACCACTGAGCACGCTCGAGCACTACTGAGCGATTCGGATTGAGCCGGGCTGCTACTCGGAGCGGCCCGAGTCCCAGGAATGGACCTCGGCCCAGGTGTCCAGATCCCGCACGACATCGCGAGCCGTGGGGATGGCCCTGACGCGGAGCGTCCCGAGTGCCCGGCGCACAGCCGTGTCCCGCAGAGGTGTGCCGCCCGGGGCGACGGACGCGGCCAGTGCTCGGCGACGGTAGAGGCCCAGCAGGTACTGGGTGTGCTCGCCGTCGCGGGCGCAGACGCCGTCCAGCTCCGGCTCGGTCTGCGCCAGCGCCCGGTGCAGGGCCGGCAGCGCCCTCCAGGACAAGGGCGCGTCGCAGGTGAGGATCCCGGCCAGTCCCGCAACCGGGGCGCTCCGTCCTAGGACATCCAGCCCGGCTCCGATCCCGGCGACGGGTCCTCCCAGGGGAGGGTCCTCCAGCGCCCGTAGGACGCCTCCGGGCAGAGCGACCTCTGCCGGGGCGACAACGCACACGCGCCCGAGCGGAAGGCCCTGTTCGCGAAGCTGCTCCAGGCCGGCCAGCACGTGGTCGAGCAGGCGCAGCCCCCGGGCGACGACGTCGGGCTTGGAGGCTCCGTCCAACCGAGCGCCGGTTCCGCCGGCCAGCACGACAACGTCGGCGGTCTCGGCGACCTCGGTGACTTCTGCCGCATCCGCGGTGCTCATGATGGCGCCGACCGTCTGCTCAGGCGGCGTCACCGCGGTCACCGCGGTCACCGCGCACCCAGTCCCCTGAGCGTCCCCCGGACTTGGCGACCACCTTGGCCTCTCGCAGCTCGACGCCCCGGTCCACTCCCTTGACCATGTCGACGATCGCCAGTCCCGCCACGGTAGCGGCGGTGAGGGCCTCCATCTCCACGCCCGTGCGGTCGGCCGTGCGCACCGTGGTCTCAATGTGCACGCCGCCGTCGACGATCTCCAGGTCCACGCGCGCCCCATGCACGCCGATGACATGCGCCAGGGAGAGGAGCTCGGGGACCTTCTTCGTCGCCGCGATCCCGGCCACGCGGGCCACGGCGAGCACGTCGCCCTTGGGGACAGAGCCGCTGCGCAGGGCGTCGACGATCGCCTCCGAGCAGGCCACGAAGGCGGTGGCGCGGGCCTCGCGCACGGTCGGGGTCTTGGCGGTGACATCCACCATGTAGGCGGCGCCCGCCTCGTCCAGGTGGGTGAGGGTGATCTCGGGGCGGGTAGTCACAGGGGCTCCTTCACTGGGGGTGGGATCGTGCGTCGTGGATGTGGCTCGTCGCTTGTACCGGCGGCCTTCAGGGGCGGCCGGCGGGCGCTACGAGGCGGACAGCGGGATGAGGGGCAGCTCGTCGCCGACCTCGACCGCCTCGACCTCGGCGGCCACCACCGCCAGCGCCTGCGCGGCGGGCAGCGAGGCCACCAGGTGCGAGCCGGAGCCCAGCCGGTGGGTGGGCGTGACCCAGGGGAGGCCCGCACCGTCAACGAGGTCGGAACTGACGTCGGAACTGGCTCCGTTGCTGGTGGGGGCCTCGGTGAAGCGCACCGGAACGTGCTGGCGCCGCCCCGGCGGGGTCCGCCAGCCCACCGCCGCGCGCGCTGTCAGGACAGGCCGCCCCGGAAGCGGCTCTGCGCCGCCTGCCGCATCCTGCCCGGCCAGGCGGGCCAGCGCCGGAGCCACGATCGTGGTGAAGGAGACCAGGACACTCACCGGGTTGCCCGGCAGGCAGATGATCGGCACCCGCCGGCTGTCGTCGGCCAGGACCCAGCCGTGCCCCTGGGGCTTGCCCGGCTGCATGGCCACCTTGACGAAGTCCAGGTGCACTGGGGCCTCCTCGCCCCGCTGCGCCTGCGCCAGCATCGTCAGAGGATCGAAGGCTCCCGCGGACACGCCCCCGGAGGTGACGATGAGGTCGGCGCCGGCCGCGGCCTGCCGCAGCACCTCGGCCAGGGCCTCGGCCGTGTCGCCGCTGCGGGCCACGCTCGTGCACACGGCCCCGTGCTCGGCGACCAGCCCGGCCAGCAGCAGGGAGTTGGAGTCGGGAATCGTCCCGGGCTCCAGCGCCTGGCCGGCGTCACGCAGCTCGGCCCCGGTGGACACCACCGCCACGCGCACCTGCGGCCGCACCAGCACTAAGCCGAGCCCCACGGAGGCCAGGGCGGAGATGGCCGCCGCCGACAGCCTCGTCCCCGCCGCCATGACCGGATCACCCGCGGCCACGTCCTCCCCGGTGCGGCGCACGCTGAGGCCCGGGGTCGCTGCCGCGCGGATCTCGACGCGCTTGGGAATCGGGTGTGGGCCGGGAGCCTGGTCGGTGTCCTCCACCTTGACCACGGCGTCCGCGCCCTCAGGCAGCATCGCCCCAGTCATGATCCGCTGGGCGGTTCCCTCCGCGAGGGGCTGCGGCGCGGCGCCGGCCGGAACGTCCCCGCTCACCGGCAGAACCACGGGCGTCTGTGGGCAGGCGCCGGTTGTGTCCTTCGCGCGCACCGCGTAGCCGTCCATCGCCGAGTTCGTCCACGGCGGCACCGGCACGACGGCGGTCACGTCCTCGGCCAGCACCCGTCCGTGCGCTCGCCCCAGTGGCACACGGCCGCCCTCAAGGGGCGAGAGGGCCTCCAGCACCTGGGAGAGGTAGTCCTCCAGCGGAATCATCAGCGCCATAGCGGTCCTTCCTTCGGCGAGCGCCCCGTGGGCTGCGACTCGAGGCGGGCGGTCGCGGGGCCGGTGCCCGAGCATCCGGGGCCTATCATGCCCGTTCAGCCGGGGAAGCCCACATGGGTATGCTCGCGGCCGACCATCCGATCATGCCCAGCCCGCCGCCCCGATCGAGGAGACCCCGTGACGCCCAGCCCCGACCAGCCCAGCCGGCAGCTCCCGGCTCCCATGGCCCGCGTGGTCCGTGCCGAGGTCACCGAGGCCCCCGTCAGCGTCACCGAGCTCGCCGACGCCGTCCAGGACGCCGCCGCCGGCGCCGTCGTCACCTTCGAGGGCGTGGTCCGCAACCACGACGCCGAGCGCGCCGTCACCGGCATCGGCTACTCCTGTCACCCCACGGCCGGCCAGGTCGTTAAGCAGATCGCCCAGGACGTAGCCCAGCAGGGGCGGGTGCGGGCCCTGGGGGTCGTTCACCGCGTCGGCGACCTGAGCGTCGGGGAGGTGGCGCTCGCGGTCGCCGTCAGCTCCGACCACCGCGCCGAGGCCTTCGCCGTGTGCAGCCAGATCGTCGAGGAGGTCAAGGAGCGCCTGCCCGTGTGGAAGCGCCAGACCTTCACCGACGGCTCGAGCCAGTGGAGCAACATCGCCTGACGTCGTGTCGCCGAGTCGGGAACGTCTCGGGCAGCCGGCCGGAAGAACGGTCGGGATGTGCGACAACCGCCCGGCTCGATGCGGTCGTCACCCGCCGGCGAAGGGCGGGAGCACGTCGACGGCGTCGCCGTCGGCCAGGGGCGTGAGCGAGTCCGCCGGGGTGGAGACCGAGTTGACGAGGAAGCTGCAGATCGGGATGACCCGCGCCATCTCCAGGCCTCGACCGGAGAGCCGCTCGCGCAGAGCCGCCAGTGTCGTGCCGGCGGGCAGGTCCAGGCGCTCCTCGGGACGTCCGGCGGCCTCCGTGGCCGCGGCGAAGTAGCGCAGGGTCACGGAGATCTGCGCCTGACCGGCGTGCGCGCCCGCCTGGGGCGACAGCTCGGGGGAGGGTTTCGTCATAGGGGGCTCCTGAGGATTCGGGTCAGCCACCGATGGCCGACATGGTGCGCTGCGGGCGAGCGAAGCCGTCGCTCTCGGTGTGGGGACTGTCCGAGCCGTGCGCGCGGGGCTTGCCCCAGGTTGCGCCGGCCCAGATGCGGATGAGCTCGTCGTCGTCGGCCCCGGCGCGCATGGGGCCGCGCAGGTCGGTCTCGGTGCTGGAGAACAGGCAGGTCATGAGGCGTCCGTCGGCCGTGATGCGGGTGCGGTCGCAGTCCGAGCAGAAGGGGGCGGTGACCGAGGCGATGACGCCCACCGTCCCGGCCGGATGCTCCTGGCCCGACGCGCTTCCGGCGGCGACCCGCCACAGCGCCGCCGGACGACGGTCCGGGCGGCCCACCTCGGTGAGGGTGAATCCGGCCTCCCGCAGCACCTCCAGGATCTGATCGACACCGACGACGTCCTGGCTGCTCCAGGTCTCGCGCGGTCCCAGCGGCATGTGCTCGATGAACCGCAGCTGCCAGCCACGGCGCAGGCACTCGGCCAGGAGGCGCGGCGCCCGCTCCTCCACAGTGGCGGGCACGGCCACGGCATTGACCTTGATGGGGTCCAGGCCGGCCTCCTGGGCGCCGGCGATCCCGGTCAGGACGTCGGCGAGCCGGTCACGGCGAGTGATGGCGGCGTAGTCCTGCGGGTCCAGGGAGTCGATGGAGATGTTGACGCGGTCCAGGCCCGCCGCCCGCAGCCCGGCGGCCCGCTTCTCCAGGCCCAGGCCGTTGGTAGTCAGGGCGATGTCCGGCTTGGCCCCGGCCGAGGTCCGCAGTGCGGACAGTGCACCGACGATCTCCTCCAGGTCGCGCCGCATGAGCGGCTCGCCACCGGTCAGGCGGATGCGCTCAACTCCCAGTCGCTCGACGGCGATGCGCCCCAGGCGGGTGAGCTCGGCGGTGGTCAGCAGATCCGGGGTGGGCAACCACTGGAGACCCTGCGCGGGCATGCAGTAGGTGCAACGCAGGTTGCAGCGGTCCGTGATGGACAGGCGCAGGTCGCGCACGGTGCGCCCGTAGCGGTCGACCAGCTGCTGGGGGACGCCGTCGGCAGCCGGGGCCGACAGGCCGGGACGTTCGGGCAGGTCGGGTAGCACCGGCCGGGTCGTCGGCATAGGCAGGTCCGCGGAGGCTCCACGGCTCCTGCTCGGGCCGACGACCGCGGCATCGAGTGGTGCTGGCGTCATGCGTTGAGCATATCGGGAGCGCGCCGACGGTATGGAGCCAGGCCCGTTGAGGCCCCGAGCCCATGGCCGAAGCCGAGTGCTAGGGACCGCGGGTGCCTTCCGCCGGCCGGTCGCGCTCAGGCGCGGATCAGGCGGTGCGCAGGATCTCGACGCGCGCGAAGCCCTCGGACTGCTCCAGCAGCGTGTGCTGGAAGGTGAAGGGCAGCTGGTCGATCTGGGCCAGCAGAGGGGTGGGCACGTGCGGGGCCACCAGGTCGAAGCCCTCACCGGGGTTGAGGGAGGAGGCGGCGCCAATGACCGCGGCGTGGCGCAGACGGTGCGGGATGGCGCGCGCGTCCAGGGTGAGGCGCTCGTCGCTGTGCTCGTGGCAGCCGCAGCTGGACTTCTTCTCAGTGACGGGCAGCAGCTCGGGGCTCTCGCTCATAGGGCTCTCCTTCGGAGTGTTTCGTACTGGTGTGCGTGACCTTACTACCACCGCAGGGCCGGCTGGAACGACTGTCCACCGCCAGTGGAACGGCTGTCCACTTCTGCTGGAACGACTGTCCACCTCCGCTGGCGCGGCCAGCCCCACTCAAACCTACCGAAACTTCATAGACGACACGGAGCCGTGTCGTCTATGAAGTTTCTGTCGATGTGAGTGCGTGGTGCGTGGGTTTGCGGCGCCGTTGGATACGGTTGGTCCGTGGAGACGGACCGACTCAGCCGGGCGCTGACCAGCCGCGTGGCGCCGCGCCTGGTGGCCCTGGCCCTGGGGGCCGCCTGCATCCTCATGGGACTCAACGCCGCCCTCCTGCGCCTCAGCCTGCCGGCCCCCGTCAACGGGGCCGAGCTGGCGGCGCTCCACGGCCCCCTCATGCTCGTCGGCTTCCTGGGGACCGTCATCGCCCTGGAACGGGCGGTCGCCGCCCGCACCCCCTGGGCCTTCCTCGCCCCCCTGGGAAGTGCCGCGGGCTGCCTGGCCCTCCTGGCCGGTGCCCCCGACGTTGTCGGCCGGGGACTCGTGGCCGGCGCCGCCGGCGTCCTGTGCGCCATCTACCTGCGGGTTCACCGCCGCGCCCCCAGCGCCGCCGTCGACGTCGAGGCCATGGGCGGGGCCGCCCTCCTGCTGGGGGACGTCCTGTGGCTGGGTGGGCGCGGCATGGAGGACGTCGTCCCGCTGTGGCTGCTCTTCCCCACGCTCACCATCATCGGCGAGCGCCTGGAGCTGGCCCGCATCGCCTTCCTCGACGAGATGGTGGAGACCGTCGTCGAGGCGCTCTCCGGCGCGGCGGTCCTGGGTGCCTGCCTGTTGCTCATCGCACCGGGCTCCCACCTCGTGGTTGGCCCGGCCCTGCTGGGACTGGCCGTCGTCATGGCCTACTACGACGTCGCCCGACGCACGGTCCGCCTGCGCGGCGGGGTGCGCTTCATGGCGGCCTCCATGCTCGCCGGCTACGTGTGGCTCGCCCTCGCCGGGGCGGTCTGGTCGCTGTGGGGCCTGCAGGGCCTGAACGGGGCCGCCTACGAGATCGTCATCCACTGCATCACGGTGGGCTTCGCCTTCTCCATGATCCTGGCCCACGCCCCGGTCATCATCCCCGCGATCGTCCACCGGGCCCTGCCCTACCACCGGCTCATGTGGCTGCCCTACGTTCTGCTGCACGCCGGCCTGGTGGTGCGCGTCGTCGGCCTGCTGGCGGAGGCCTCCGCGGTCTGGAAGGTCGGCGGTGCTGTGGGAGTGGCGGCGATCCTCGTCTTCATGGTCCTCACCCTGGGGCGCGTCCTGACCTCCGGCAGCATCCGCAAGCCGGTCCGGGTCGGACCGCCGGATGCGGCCGCGGCATCCGGATCGACGACGTCGCAGACGGGAGGTAGCCCCGCATGAGCCTGTCCATCGGTTCTCCCGGTACCGGATCCGCCCCCCGGCCCGGCTCGCTTCCCGGCCCCGGACGCGTAAGCGGCCCGGGCCGTCCGGCCAAGAAGCCCTCCCGGCGCACCACCCAGGTACGTCGCAACGCCCTGGTCATGGCCTGGCTGCTCATTGCCGCGGTCCTGGCGGCCCTGACCATCGTGGGCCCGCTGGTCTCCTGGGGAACCTGGCTGCCTCTGCACGCCCTGCTCCTGGGCGGGATCGGCAGCGCCATCACCATCTGGTCCGCCCACTTCGCCGACACCCTCCTGCACCGCCCGGCTCTGGGTGGTGCGGCCCTCCTGGATACGCGCCTCTACGCCCACAGCCTCGGTACCGCCGTCGTGCTCACCGGCATCACCATGGGCCAGCAGGTGGTGGCGCTCGTCGGGGCGGGTATCGTCATGGCCCAGGCCATTGCGGGTGTCGTGGCCATCACCGTGCAGTACCGCAGGGCCATCGCCCCGCGCCTGGCATCCCTGGCCCTCCACTACGCCGTCGCCCTGGTCCTGCTGGCCACCGGTGCGCTCCTGGGCTTCCTCATCTCCTGGTCCAACGCCCACGGGCGCTCCGCCCTGGCCGACGGCTTCTACCTGGCCCACACGACCACCATGCTGCTGGGCTTCGTGGGCACCACGGTCCTGGGCACGCTCACGGTCCTGTGGCCCACGATGCTGCGCACCCCCATGGAGCCGGTCGCACCGCGCTGGACCACTCGCGGCCTGCCCTATCTCGTGGGCGGCACCGCGCTGGTGGCCGCCTGCGGGCTGTGGCCGCCCCTGGCGGGTCTGGGCACCCTGGTCTACCTCGGTGGTGCCTGCGCCGTCCTTGTGCCCGCCTACCGCACCGCCCGCCGGGTCCCGCCGACCTCCTTCGCCACGGCCTCCGCCACGGCCTCGGTGGCCTGGTTCGTCGGCTGCGTCGCCATCCTGGGGGCCCGCATGGCACTGGCCGACGACGCCGCTGCCTCCCGCCAGGTCATCCACTCCCTGCGCCTGCCCCTGGCGGCAGGCTTCGCCTTGCAGATCCTCGTGGCGGCCCTGAGCTACCTCACCCCGGTGATGCTCGGCGGCGGCCCCGCGGCCACCCGGGCCACCAACGCGATCATGGACCGCTTCGCCGCCTACCGGGTCACCGCAGCCAACGCCTGCCTCCTGCTGGCGCTCTACCCGGGGGCGCCCTGGCAGGTGCGCGTCGTCGCCGGTGCCCTGGCCGCACTGGTGACCTCCTACCTGCTGGCAGGCATGATCCTCAGCCTGCGCGAGGTCTCCCAGCGCAAGCGCCCGCCGCGTACCCCACGCACCCCGGCCGACGCCGCCACCACCTCCGACCCCGCGGGCCACCGGTCCGCCCAGCCCCGAAGGGGAACCCGATGACGAAGACGTCCGACGCACAGGCACCATCCCCTGATGAGGCCGCCGCTCCCGAGTCTGCCGGCGCTGAGAACGCCCCTTCT
This sequence comes from Actinomyces sp. oral taxon 175 str. F0384, assembly GCF_000223355.1. Classification (NCBI taxonomy): domain Bacteria; kingdom Bacillati; phylum Actinomycetota; class Actinomycetes; order Actinomycetales; family Actinomycetaceae; genus Actinomyces; species Actinomyces sp. oral taxon 175. The sequence continues at coordinate 335,148 of NZ_AFUR01000006.1, read as the reverse complement.
CAGGACGCTGCCTCCCAGGAGACCGAGAGCAGCGGCGCCGGCATTGCGGCTCAGGCCCCCGGCGACACTGCTGGGCGCGCGGCGACGGGCGCCGGCAAGCCCGAGGGCGCCCACCGTCGAGCGGTGACGGCCGGTACCGCCCCCGCCATCGACCGCAACCGCCGGCCCCTGACCAGCGGGGCCGGCCCGACGGCGGGAGACGGGACTGCCGCACCGTCCTCGGGCGGCCTGCTCCAGTCCGCCGACCGCCGCGGCGTTCTCATGGGGCTGCTCACCGCCGGAGCGGCCGTCGTCGTCGGCAGCGTCATCGGCAACCGGGGTCAGGGCGGAACCACCCAGGACGTCACGCCCACCGGCAACACCGTCAATGCCACCATCACGGTGGAGGGCCTGCGGTTCGTGCCGGACACGGTCGACGTCACCCCCGGAGACCGGCTCGTCATCACCCTGGACAACACCGCCGACCAGGTCCACGACCTCGTCCTGGCCACCGGCCAGACCACCGGACGCATCGCCGCCAGAGCCAAGGGCACCCTCGACGCCGGCATCGTCGCGGGCCCGATCGAGGGCTGGTGCTCCATCGCCGGCCACCGCGCCCAGGGCATGGTCTTCCACGTCACCGCGGGCGGGGCGGCCGCCGGCGCCCACCAGCACGGCGGTGGCCAGAGCAAGCCGGCCGGCTCCGGCAAGGACGCGGTTCCCGACTACTCGGCCCAGCTGCCCGCAGGTTTCAAGGCCTTCGACGCCGCCCTGCCACCGGCCCCCACCAGTCCCGACGGCGGTCCCATGACCCACCGGCACACCTTCACCGTCAAGGAGCAGGTCATGCCGGTCGGCGCCGGTGTCACCCAGCGGCGCCTGACCTTCAACGGGCAGGTCCCCGGCCCCGTCCTGCGCGGCAAGGTAGGGGACACCTTCGAGATCACCCTGGTCAACGATGGCACGATGAGCCACTCCCTGGACTTCCACGCCGGGATCACCCCGCCCGATCAGGCGATGCGCTCGATCAACCCCGGGGAGTCCCTCGTCTACACCTTCACGGCCCAGCACTCGGGGATCTGGCTCTACCACTGCTCCACCTCGCCGATGAGCCTGCACCTGGCCGCCGGCATGCACGGGGCCGTCATCATCGACCCGCCGGGGCTGCCGGCCGTGGACCGCGAGTACGTCATCGTCGCCTCCGAGGTCTACCTCGGTCCCGAGGGCGGTGAGCCCAACACGGACAAGATCGCCGCCAAGACCCCCGACCTCATGACCTTCAATGGGGTGGCCTTCCAGTACCACCAGCAGCCGCTCAAGGCCAAGGTCGGGGAGCGCGTGCGCTTCTGGGTCATGGCCGCCGGGCCCTCTCTTCCGACGTCGTTCCACGCCGTCGGCCTGCAGTTCGACCAGGTCTTCTTCGAGGGGGCCTGGACCCTGGGCGGCCCGAACCGGATCGGGGCCGCCTGGTCCGGCGGCTCCCAGGCTCTCGGCCTGCAGCCGGCCCAGGGTGGATTCGTCGAGTGCGTCGCCTCCGAGCCGGGACACTACGTGTTCGTGACGCACTCCTTCGCCGACATGGAGAAGGGCGCTCACGGCGTCCTGGAGGTCACCGCCTGAACCGCGGGCGCCTCAGACCAGGGCTCGTAGCACCACCGAATGCCACTTCGGCCCCGGGCGACTGTGCCCGGGGCCGAAGCCTTGCGATCTCAGAAGTGGTGGACGGGTGGACAGGTGGTGCGGTCGGGGCCGAGCGCTCAGGCGACGTCGGCGTGGACGATCTTGAGATCCGGCTCCGTGTCGACGGGCTGAGCCGAGCTGATCTGGCAGCCGTCAGGACCGTTGGGCAGGAACTTGAGACGCTCGTAGGCGGCCGGGTCGGGGCCGACGACGGCCCGGAGGAAACCCTCGTGCATGGTGCACACCAGGTCGCGCGGCTGGTGGTTGCGGGTGATGAGCGGGCAGGAGCGCAGGACGACGCTGTCTCCGGAAACCTCTGGGGCGAAGCCCATGACCGCCAGGTAGGGGATGAGGGCGGTGACCCGGTCCACCTGCTCGCCGTCGACCGTGGGCTCAGCGATGGTGCCGGGGGTCAGCTCGGCCCACCGGCGACCGATCTCCAGAGCGGTGGCGCGGGCGTCCTCGCCCTCGCCCAGGGTGTCGGCGATCGCGTCGAGCAGCAGCAGGTAGGCGTCGACCATCTGCTGGGGGTCGGGTGCCGTTGAGGCGTAGCGCAGGGCCGGGCGGCCCCGCTTGCCCGTCGGCTTGGTGGACACCGTGACGAACCCGGCGTCAACCAGGGCGTCGAGGTGCTCACGGACGGTGTTGTGGTGCAGGTTGAGGGCGCTGGCGACCTGAACGGCCGTCATCGCGTCGTTAGAAGCCTCCACGACCTCCAGGACGCGCCGGCGCGCCGCAGAGAGGTTGGCGCGTGCGGACAGGTCGCCCAGGGCGGGACGTGGAAGCGAAGGGGTCGGACGGTTGTGCATGTCCTGAGACTAACGCGCTTTCGCTTGTGGGAACCGTCAAAATCGGTGTGTAGTTGAATCCTGCAACGGCTACGTGATGTGACTTTTAGCACACCGTGTCCAATAGTGGTTCTGGCGGAACGTGAAAAAAGTCAGTATTGACGCCGTTTTTGCCGGGTCGTCGCCCTGTTCCAGGGCAAACGACTCTCAGGGTTATAGGGCCTACTGTCGACGAAACTGTGACGTGCCCGGAAGGGCTCTGCGCGCGCCGTCGGGAGTGCTTCAGGGGCGGGTGGGGTCCTCGGCCTCCAGTGAGGGGGCCAGCAGCCGGCGGAAGGATTCCACCCTCGCGCGCCGCTCCCCAGGTGAGGTTGAGGCTCCCGGTGCGTTCGGCCCGTCCGCTGCGCCAGTCCAGGCATCCAGGGCGCAGTCGACGACGCCGTCCTCGTGGGTGCACCCGCGCGGACAGTCCTCGGCCACGCGGGCCAGGTCCGGAAAGCCCCTCAGGACGTCGGCGCTGCCGACGTGGGAAACCCCGAAAGAACGCACGCCGGGGGTGTCGATGACCCAGCCGCCCCCGGGCAGTTCGAGGGCCTGAAGGCTGGTGGAGGTGTGGCGGCCCCGGCCGGTGACCTCGTTGACGTGTCCGGTGGCGCGGTCGGCGCCGGGCACGAGTGCGTTGATGAGCGTGGACTTGCCGACCCCTGAGTGGCCCACGAGGACTGAGACGGTGCCGTCGAGCACCTGGCGGACCGCCTCGACGCCGTCGTCGGGCCTCTCGTCGCCGCTCTGGGAGGGGGCGGCTTCGGGCCCATGGGGGTCCAGTCGGGTGGCCAGGCAGCGCACGCCCAGGGGGCTGTAGAGGTCCGTCAGCGGAGCGGCGTCGGCCAGGTCGGTCTTGGTGAGCACGATGAGCGGCTCCATGCCGGCGTCGTAGGCGGCCACGAGGTATCGGTCGATCATGCGTGGGCGCGGCTCGGGGTCGGCCACGGCGGTGACGATGACGAGCTTGGCGGCGTTGGCGACGATCGGCCTCTCGGTGCCGGCGGCGTCCCCGTCCTCGGCGCTGCGGCGCAGCAGGGTGGTGCGCTCCTCGATGCGGACCATGCGCGCCAGGGTGCCTTTGCGGCCGCTGGTGTCCCCGACCACGGCGACCCGGTCGCCGACGACGACCTTGCCCCGCCCCAGCTCGCGGGCCTTCATGGCGGTGATGTTGCCGATGGAGTCCTCGGTGAGGCTTGGGTCGTCCAGGCGGATCCGGTAGTGGCCGCGGTCGATGCGGGTGACCATGCCCAGGGCCGCGTCGGCGTGGCTGGGGCGCTGCTTGGTGCGCGGGCGCGAGCCCCGGCCGGGGCGGACCCTCACACGCGGGTCGTCAGTGCCGATGTCGCGGCGGGCCATCAGGCGCCATCTCCCGGGGCTGCGGGCTCGCGGTGCGATGCGGTGGCGAGTCCGCTACCGCCCTCACCGGAGGTGGCCAGCATGGCGGCCCACAGGTCCGTGAAGCCGGGCAGCGTCTTGGAGGTGCACTCGACGTCGTCCAGGCTCACCCCGTCCACACTCAAGCCGATGATGGCGGCGAAGGTCGCCATCCGGTGGTCCGCGTAGGAGCGCAGCGCGGCACCGTGCAGCGGGGCGGGGCGAATGACGAGCCCGTCGTCGCTCTCCTCGGCGTCCCCGCCCAGGAGGCGGATCTGGGTGGCCAGGGCCGCCAGGCGGTCGGTCTCGTGCCCGCGCAGGTGCGCGATGCCGGTGAGGGTGCTGGTGTGGCCCTGCGCCCCGGCAAGCGCTGCCAGGGCCGCTACCGTGGGGGCCAGCTCGCCGACGTCGGACAGGTCCGCGTGGATCCCGGTCAGCCGCCCGGTGCCGCTGGCCGTGAGCAGTCCGTCGGTGAGTGCCACTTTCCCGCCCAGGCGGGGGAGGAGCTCGCGCCAGGCGTCACCGGCCTGGGTCGTGGCCGCCGGCCAGTGGGGGACGCTGACCCGGCCACCGGCCACGAGGGCGGCCGCCAGGAAGGGACCTGCGTTGGACAGGTCCGGCTCGATGGCCACCTGCCCGCCGCGCGGGCGACCGGGGTGGACCCGCCAGGTGCGCTCGCCGTCACCGGCCCCGAGGGCAGGCTCGTCCACGGCGATGCCCCGCTCGCGCAGCGTCGCCACTGTCATGCCCACATGCGTCAGTGAGGGCACCGGCCCGGTGGGGGTGAGCTCCAGGCCGCCGGGCAGGATGGCGCCCAGGAGCAGGAGGGCGGAGACGAACTGGGAGGAGGCCGAGCCGTCGACCGCCACCCGAGCACCCTCGGCTCGTAGGAGGGCACCGCCGCCGGGGCCGACTCGGAAGGGTAGGAAGCCGGGCTCACCGAGGTGGGTGACCTCCGCACCCAGGGTGGCCAGCGCGTCGAGCAGAGGCGCCATGGGGCGGCGCCGGGCGGCCTCATCCCCGTCGAAGACGACTGGGGCGTCGGCCAGCGCGGCCAGAGCGGGCACGAAGCGCATGACGGTCCCGGCCAGGCCGACGTCGATGCGTCCGACGCCGTCGGATCCGGTCTGCACGTGCAGCGGCAGGGGAGCCGGCGTGACGCGCAGGCGCGTGCCGGTCTCGTCGAGGTTCTCGAAGCGGGCACCGAGCACGCTCAGGGCAGCGAGCATGAGCTCGGTGTCGCGCGAGCGCAGGAGCCCGGTGAGCGTCGTCGGCGCGTCAGCGAGCGCGGCCAGGAGCAGGGCCCGCGCGCTCAGCGACTTCGACCCCGGCAGCTCCACGACGGCCTCCAGCGCCCCCGCCGCCGCCGGCGCCCGCCACGGCTCGGCCGATCCGGCCGAAAGGGCCGCATGGACGCCAGGGCCGGCGGCGCCGGGGGCATCGGTCATGCCAGGGCCTCAATGACCGCGTTGAGGGTGGTCGAGGGTCGCATGGCGGCGTCGGTCAGGGCCGCATCGGGGCGGTAGTAGCCGCCGATGTCCACCGGGGAGCCCTGGACGGCCAGCAGCTCGTCCTGGATCGTGTCATTGAAGGCCTCGAGCTGCTGGGCGATCGGGGAGAAGACGGCGGCGAGCTCGGGGCTGGTCTCCTGCGCGGCCAGCTCGCGGGCCCAGTACAGGGCCAGCCAGGCGTGCGAGCCGCGGTTGTCGACCTGCCCCAGGCGGCGTGCCGGGGAGCGGTTCTCCTCCAGCAGCCGGGCCGTGGCGGCCTCCAGGGCGTCGGCCAGGACCTCGGCGCGCTCGTTGCCGCTGACCTGGGCCACGTGGTGGAAGGCCTCAGCCAGGGCCAGGAACTCACCCAGGGAGTCCCAGCGCAGGTAGTCCTCCTCGAGGAGCTGACGCACGTGCTTGGGGGCCGAGCCCCCGGCCCCGGTCTCATAGAGGCCGCCGCCATTCATCAGCGGCACCACCGAGAGCATCTTGGCGCTCGTGCCCAGCTCGAGGATGGGGAAGAGGTCCGTGTTGTAGTCGCGCAGCACGTTGCCGGTCACCGAGATCGTGTCCTCGCCGCGGCGGGCGCGCTCCAGGGACAGGCGCGTGGCCGCCACCGGGTCCAGCACGCGGATGTCCAGGCCCTCGGTGTCCTCATCTGCCAAGTAACGATTCACCAGGTCGATGAGGACGGCGTCGTGCCCGCGCTCGGGGTCCAGCCAGAAGACGGCCGGGGCGCCGGTGGCCCGGGCCCGCGTGACCGCCAGGTGCACCCAGTCGCGCACGGGGGCGTCCTGCGTGGTGCAGGCCCGCCAGATGTCGCCGGTGGCCACCTCGTGGGACAGCAGCACCGCACCGGGCGCAGCGCCCGCCCCCTCGACCACGACGACCTCCACGGTGCCGTCGGCCGGGATGAGGAAGGTCTTGTCGTGGCTGCCGTACTCCTCGGCCTTGCGGGCCATGAGACCCACATTGGGCACCGAGCCCATGGTGGCCGGGTCCAGAGCCCCGTGGGCGCGGCAGTCATCGATGACGGCCTGGTAGACCCCGGCGTAGGAGGAGTCCGGGATGACGGCGAGCGTGTCCGAGGTCTGGCCATCCGGCCCCCACAGGTGGCCGCCGGCCCGGATCATGGCGGGCATGGAGGCGTCGATGATGACGTCACTGGGCACGTGCAGGTTCGTGATGCCGCGATCGGAGTCCACCATGGACAGGCGCGGTCCGGCGGCCAGCTCGGCCTCGATGGCGGCGCGGATCTCCTCGCCCTGGGGCAGCGAGTCCAGCCCCGCCAGGATCGAGGCCAGCCCGTCCTCGGCCCGCAGACCCGCCTCGGCCAGGACCCTCCCGTAGGTGGAGAAGACCCCCGGCAGGGCGGCGCGCACCGCGTGACCGAAGATGATCGGGTCGGAGACCTTCATCATCGTGGCCTTGAGGTGCACCGACAGCAGCAGGTCCTCATCCTTGGCGGCGGACACCTGCTGGGCGAGGAACTCATCCAGGGCGGCGGCACTCATGAAGGTGGCGTCCACGACCTCCCCGGCGGTCACCGGCAGCGACTCCCGCAGGATGATCGGCTCGCCGCCGTCGGCCGGGCGCAACCGGATCTGCAGGGTGCCGGCCTCGGGCACGACGACGCTGCGCTCATTGCGCCGGAAGTCCCCGGCCCCCATCGTGGCCACGCGGGTGCGCGACTGGGGCGACCAGGCCCCCATCGAGTGCGGGTGGGAGCGGGCGTAGGCCTTGACGGCCGCCGGGGCGCGCCGGTCCGAGTTGCCCTCACGCAGGACGGGGTTGACAGCGCTGCCCTTGACGGCGTCGTAGGCGGCGCGCGCCTCGTGCTCGGCGGGCGTGGCCGGGGAGTCGGGGTAGTCGGGGATCTCGTGGCCCAGGGCCTGAAGCTCGGCGATGGCGGCCTTGAGCTGGGGCAGGGAGGCCGAGATGTTGGGCAGCTTGATGATCGTGGCCGCCGGGGACTGGGTGAGCCCACCCAGGCGGGCCAGGTCGTCGTCGGCCAGGGAGAATGCCGCCAGGATGCGTCCCGCCAGCGAGATGTCCGCCGTGCCCACGCTCACGCCCGCCCGCTGGGCGAAGCCGCGCACGATCGGCAGGAAAGAGTGGGTCGCCAGCATCGGGGCCTCATCGGTCCAGGTGTAGATGATGTCGGGCTGGTCAGCCTGCTCCGACTGGGATGACTGGCTTGCCTGAGCCGGCTGGGCGGACTGGACGGTCATGAGTGCTCCCTAGCGTGTCGATGACGTGTCTGCGCGTGGTGGTCAGTGGTGCGGGCGCGTGCGCGCGCCGCGACCGGTCGGAAGTGGACCGGGGCGAGAGTAGCCGCCGCCTGTGACGCCCAGGTGACAGGTGCCGGGGCGCTGCGGGCGAAGGTGGAGATGGGTCGACGTCGTACCCGGGCTCGGAGCCAACGGGTGACGACCGATGCCGACCAGGGTGACTCAGGCAGTCACGTAGCGCTGCTGAACGGCCTCGTTGGCGGCCTGCATCGCCTCGCGCTGCTGACGTGCGTTGCGCACCTGCCAGGCCAGGGACGGCCTGCCCTGACGGTCCACGGCGGCCAGCGCGAGCCCAGCCCCCAGGGCGGCCCCGCGCAGCAGCCCGGAGAGGGCCTCCTTGCGGGCCTGCGTCCCTTTCACCGCCCAGACGGGGTTGTTGACCACGGTCAGGGGCACATTGAGGGCCGCCAGGATGGTGGCGTTCGTACGGGGCGCCCGCCCGGCGGCCAGCCCCAGCCCGGCCACGAGGCTCACGGCACCCGAGGCGCGGGTGAGCAGCCGGGCGTCGGAGGCCAGCACGGGCGGCAGACCGACCCGCTCCAGCGTCGGGGCGACCTTCTCGAACTTCTCCACATGGCGCGACGGGCGCACCAGGGCGTCGAGTCCATCGACGATGAAGGGCGCGGCGAGCATGGGGCGGGCGAAGGAGCGCAGAATGTTCATGCCCCCATCCTGACCTACGCGGGCGGCTCGGGCCAGCGATATCGCTGCTCGAACGTGGTGCGCGCCTCGCTCAGCGCGGACGGGGAATGAAATCGGGGCGCCATCGTGTTGGCCGAGACATGAGCATCCAGCAGCCGATCGCGTCGCCGCCGAGCCGGACCGCCCGCCGGCGGGGCGCACCGCCGAACGGGCCGCGCGGCCGCCGAGAGCGGCCCGGCAGGCAGGACCGGCGCCGTCGGCCCCGGGATCTGCCGGGACGACCCGCCACGATGACCGGGATGATGACCGAGACGATGACTCAGACGATGACCAAGGCTCGTGGCGTCGGTCGGGCCGAAGACTCCCCGGGCGCGTTAGGCTCGTGGCTGATGACGGACATCGACGACCACACTGATGAGATCACCCTGGATGAGGTGATCGATCCTGACGATGGCGCGCGCGATCTGGACCGGGCGCCGGCCGATGAGGACGAGGCCGCCCGGGCCGCCCGCTTCGAGGCCGAGGCCCTGCCCTACCTGGACCAGCTCTACGGCGCCGCCCTGCGCATGACCCGCAACCGGGCCGATGCCGAGGACCTCGTGCAGGACGCCTACGCCAAGGCCTTCGGCTCCTTCCACCAGTACCGGCCCGGCACCAACCTCAAGGCCTGGCTCTACCGGATCCTGACCAACACCTTCATCAACTCCTACCGCAAGAAGCAGCGCGAGCCGCTTCAGTCCGACGCGGAGACGGTCGAGGACTGGCAGCTGCACCGGGCCGCCTCCCACGACTCGGTGGGGCTGCCCAGCGCGGAGAACCTCGCCCTGGACGCCCTGCCGGACTCTGACATCAAGGACGCCCTGGGCCAGCTCACCGAGGACCGGCGCCTGGCCGTCTACCTGGCGGACGTGGAGGGCTTCTCCTACAAGGAGATCGCCGAGATCATGGACACGCCCATCGGGACCGTCATGTCCCGGCTGCACCGAGGTCGCCGCCAGCTGCGCGAGCTGCTGGCCGACTACGCCCGAGAGTACGGATATGGGGAGGAGGAGAAATGACAGACCGCATGGAATCGGGAACCCCCGGTGACAACAGCGCCGATCCCACCAAGGGCCCCAAGACGGCGGATGGCTCCCAGGACTGCTCCTGCGCCGAGGCCCGCGCCCACCTGGAGGCCTTCCTCGACCGTGAGTGCACCGCCGACCTGGCCGAGCGCCTCGCCCAGCACGTGGCCACTTGCTCGCACTGCTCCCGCCTCGCTGACGCCGAGACCCACTTGCGGGAGATCCTGCGCTCGCGGTGCGCCGAGCAGGCCCCTCCCGAGCTGCGCGCCCGGGTCCTGGGGCGCCTGTCGGCCCTGCGTGCCACCGCGGTGAGCGTGACGACGACGTCGACCACGACTCGGACCCAGGCCTCCGCCTCCGGGCGGGTCGTGCGCGTCGTGGAGTCCCGGGTCGAGTCCTCCCGGACCGTCCGCTTCGAGCACGACTGAGGGAGCAGCCGGGCCCCGGCTGTGACGTGCGCCGACGTGTGGTCGCCTTCACCGGCTGGTCAGCGGCGCCAGACTGGCCCAGGCGCGCCGCCGTGTGCGAGAATCAGCGGCGTTCCGTGCCCCCTCGTGGGGCGAGTCAAGACACGAGGAGGCAGTGATGAGCAAGCGCGGTCGTAAGCGTCGTGCACGCGCCAAGTCCAGCGCCAACCACGGCAAGCGTCCCAACGCCTGAGCCGGGTAGCGCACTGAGCGCAACGCCCTGAGACATAGCAGACGTCGGCCGGTCACCACTGTGGTGACCGGCCGACGTCGTTCTTGAGCCGTCCCGGAACTGTCCTGGTCAGGCACCGATTCGCACTCACAGCCTGGGTCCTTCGGCCTTGACGGTGATGAGACGGTGAGGTGTGAGCCGCGGGACATGGCCTGATTCGTGGTGAGGGGGCACTGTCCAGCCTCTCACCGAGAAACCCGGTGGTGTCTCGTGGGTATGGCCTTGCCGGCTCCTCCTCAACGACGGCGGTGTGACATGAACCTGAGGAACCTGACAGCACCAGACCAGTGGACACTCTCTGACAACTCGCTCCTGCGGCGCATCCTCGTGTGCTTCCTGGGGGAGGTAATCACGGCGGTCGGGATCGCGATCTGCCTGGAGGGCAAGAGCGGCGTCGACCCGTTCACCGCCTTCCTCCAGGGCATCTCCCACGTCTCTGGGATCTCCTTCGCGGCGATCGTCCCGATCGTCAACATCATTATGCTGATCCTCGTCTTCCCCTTCGACCGGTCCATCTTCGGCCTGGGGACAGTCATCAACTTCACCGTCGTGGGTGTCCTCGTGGACTACTTCCGCCCGATCTACCGCAGCTTCTTCCATGTCGAGTACTCCTTCGGCAGCATGCTGCTCCACCTGGCGATCGGGCTGCCGCTGTTCTGCCTGGGAGTCTCCATGTACATCACCTGCGACCTGGGCCAGTGCCCTTATGACGGGATCGCGCCCTCGCTCAGGCGGCACTTCCCGCGCTACAGCTACCGCGTCTACCGGCTGGTTCAGGACATCGTCACAATCTTCCTGGCCCTGCTCCTGATCAGGTTCGACCTCTCGCTGGGCATCGTCGCCCTGGGTACGGTCATCATGGGCTTCTTCATCGGCCCCATCGTCGGTTTCTTCAACAACCACGTCTCCAACCGCCTGGTGGGGATCAGCGGCGACATCTTCGCCGTCGCCGAGTCGTCGTCTGACGAAGGCTCCCCAGCGCCTGCCTGACCGGCGGGTATCGAGGCCTCAGGACTCGGGGCGCTCGACGCCGAGCCACTCGTACCAGCCGCGGTGCAGCACCAGCCAGGCCAGCAGACCGTAGCCGGCCTGGCCCGGGTGCGTGCCGCCGGCGGCGGCGACGTCCGCCGTCCACTGCTCGTGGTTGCGCAGCGGCTCGAAGGCGTCCACGTAGGGCACGTTGCGCCGCAGGCACACCTCCTCGGCGGCCTGGGACAGCTGGGCGGTGGCATCGGGGTCGGCCTCCGGTAGGGGAGGGGGCCCGACGACGAAGCACTCGCGGTGGTCGGAGGCGGCGGTGTCGAGGATATTGGCCAGGGCCAGGCGTGAGCGGGCGTAGGAGATGCCGGCGAGCACGTCGGCCACGCCTAGCCCCACGACGAGCCGGTTGATGCCGGTGTGTGTGGAGCGGCGGGCCACCTCGGGGCCCCAGCGGTCGGACATCTGCGCCGTCGTCTCACCGGGAACCGCCAGGGAGGTCCACAGGATGTCGGCGTCCCGGGGCGTGCGGGCCATGACCCGGCCCGTCCATCCCAGGGCGCGCCCGTCACCATGACCGGCCACCAGCTCGTCACCGATGAAGCTCAGCCTCGTCTCACGCATGACAGCGCCTCCTCATGCCTCATGATCCCTCATGCTGTCTTGACATTATCGTGACCTTGCGTTGTAACGGTGGAGGCTGACGGCATTTCGGCGGGGCTGCCCCAGGACGGGCCGGTGAACCGGTCTTCTTTCAGTGGCGGGCGAAGGCCTGGCGGAGGATCTCCTCCTGCTGGGCGCGGTGGACGCCGGCGGTGCCCACCGCTGGGGCGGCGGCCTCCGGCCGGGAGACCAGCGTGGGCAGGACGCCACCGGTCAGATCCGTCGGCAGGTTGAGCGCCAGGTAGGGCCACATGCCCTGGTTGGCGGGCTCGTCCTGGACCCACACGAGCTCGGCTCCGCTGAAGGGGGCCAGCGCCTCGGCGATGTCCGAGCTCTCCAGCGGGTAGAGCTGCTCGAGGCGGACGATGGCCGTGCTCGTGTCCCCGGTCTTGGTCCGGTGAGCCAGCAGGTCGTAGTAGACGCGCCCCGAGCACAGCAGCACCCGGTCCACGCCCTGCTTGCGCGCAGTGGCCAGGACGGCGTCGTCGGTCTCCCCGATGACCGGCTGGAAGGTGCCGGAGGTGAAGTCCTCCACCGGGGAGCAGGCGGCCTTCAGACGCAGCAGCTGCTTGGGGGTGAAGACGATGAGTGGGCGGCGCGGGCGGGTGTAGGTGTGCTCGCGCAGCAGGTGGAAGTAGCTGGCGGGCGTGGAGGGCTGGGCCACCAGCATGTTGTCCTGGGCGCACATCTGCAGGTAGCGCTCGATGCGGGCCGAGGAGTGGTCGGGTCCCTGCCCCTCCTGGCCGTGAGGGAGCAGCATGACCAGACCGGAACGCTGCCCCCACTTCTGGGCGGCGGAGGTGACGTACTCGTCGATGACGGACTGGGCGCCGTTGGCGAAGTCGCCGAACTGGGCCTCCCACATGGTCAGTCCCTCGGGGCGCTCCACGGAGTAGCCGTATTCGAAGGCCAGGGCGGCGTACTCGCTGAGCAGGGAGTCGTAGATCTCCAGGGGCGCCTGGTCCGGGGTCAGGAAGCTCAGGGGCGTCCACTCCTGCCCGGAGGTGTGGTCGTGCAGGACGGCGTGGCGCTGGGCGAAGGTGGCGCGGCGGGCGTCCTCGCCGGCCAGGCGGATCGGCACGCCCTCCATGAGCAGGCTCCCCAGGGCGATGAGCTCCCCGAGCCCCCAGTCGATGCCGCCCTCGCGCGTGGCCTCGCGGCGCTTGGAGAGCATCGCCTGGAGCTTGGGGTGGACGGTGAAGGACTCGGGCCAGGCGACCTGGGCGTCGCCGATGCGCTCGACGACGTCGCGGGGCACGGCCGAGGTCCAGCCCAGCATCATGCCGGTGCCCGCCCGCTGGGAGTAGGGGATCTCCAGGGAGGAGAGGGGCACGCCCACCTTCGTGGGGTCCGACAGATCCTGCGTGGCGGTGTCGGCCGCCTCCCCGGCGCCGTCGGAGCCCGTGCCCCCGGTGACCTGGACGCGGGCCTCGGCGAAGACCCGCTCCAGCTCGTCCTGGTAGCTCTTGGCGATCTCCTGGGCCTCCTGCGGGGTGATGTCGCCGCGACCCACGAGGGCGGCGGTGTAGACGCCGCGCGTGGAGTCCAGGGAGTCGATGAGCCGGTACATGAGCGGCTGGGTCATCGAGGGGTCGTCGCCCTCGTTGTGGCCGCGCCGCCGGTAGCAGATGAGGTCGATGATGACGTCCTTGTGGAAGGTGCGTCGGTACTCGTAGGCGTGGCGGGCGGTGCGGGCCACCGTCTCGGGGTCGTCGGCGTTGACGTGGAAGATCGGCACCTGCAGGCCCTTGGCCAGGTCGGTGGCGTAGATGGTGGAACGGGCCGAAGCCGAGCCGGTGGTGAAGCCGATCTGGTTGTTGACGACGATGTGGACGGTACCGCCGGTGCGGTAGGCGGGCAGCTGGCTCATGTTGAGGGTCTCGTAGACCACGCCCTGGCCGGCGAAGGCGGCGTCGCCGTGGACGAGGACCGGCATGACCGTGTAACCCTTCTCGCCCAGACCGATGCGGTCCTGCTTGGCGCGCACGATGCCCTCGACGACGCCGTCGACCGTCTCCAGGTGGGAGGGGTTGGCGGCCAGGGAGACCCGGGTGGACACGCCGTCGGTCCCGGAGAAGACGCCCACGGTGCCCAGGTGGTACTTGACGTCGCCGGTGCCGGCGCCCTCGATGACGCCATTGCCCTCGAACTCGTCGAAGACCTGGCCGTAGGACTTGCCGGCGATGTTGGTGAGCACGTTGAGGCGGCCGCGGTGGGCCATGCCGATGACGACCTCGTCGAGGCCGTCGTGGGCGGCGGCGTCGAGCAGGCGGTCCAGGGCCACGATGAGGGACTCCCCGCCCTCGAGGCTGAAGCGCTTCTGGCCCACGTACTTGGTCTGCAGGAAGGTCTCGAAGGCCTCGGCCTGCTCCAGCTTGGTGAGGATCCGACGGCGCTCCTCGTCGGCGATGTCCTCCCAGTCGCGCTCGAGGCGCTCCTGCCACCAGGCGCGCTGGGCAGGGTCCTGGATGTGCATGTACTCCACGCCCACGGTGCGGCAGTAGGCGTCGCGCAGCATCCTGAGGATCTCGCGCAGGGTGGCCCGGTCGCGCCCGCCCAGGCCCCGAGTGGGGAAGGAGCGGTCCAGGTCCCACAGGCTCAGCCCGTAGGAGGTGATGTCCAGGTCGGGGTGGCGGCGCAGTCGGTAGGTGAGCGGGTCGTTGTCGGCCGCCAGATGGCCACGCTGGCGGTAGGCGTGGATGAGCTCGGCCACGCGCGCCGGCTTGCCGGTCTCCAGCTCGGGGTCATAGGTGGTGTCACGCACCCACTTGACCGGCTCGAGGGGAATGCGCAGGGACTCGAAGGCCCGGTTCCAGAAGCCGTCCAGTCCCAGGAGCTTGCGCTCCACCAGGCGCAGGAACTCGCCGGAGGCGGCTCCCTGGATGACGCGGTGGTCGTAGGTGGAGGTCAGGGTGACGACCTTGCCGATGGCCTGGCGGGCCAGGGTGTCGGGGCTGGCACCGGCGAAGGCGGCCGGGTAGTCCATGGCGCCGACCCCCACGATGAGCCCCTGGCCGGGCATGAGGCGCGGCACCGAGTGCAGGGTGCCGATCATGCCGGGGTTGGTCAGGGTCACGGTGGTGCCGCGGAAGTCGTCAAGGTCCAGCTTGTTCTCGCGGGCCTTGGCCACGAGGGCCTCGTAAGCCTCCACGAACTGGGACAGGTCCATGAGGTCGGCCTGCTTGATGGAGGGCACCAGCAGGCGGCGCTGCCCGTCGGAGCCGGGCACGTCGATGGCCAGGCCGAAGGCCACGTGGGCCGGCTCGTGCAGGACCGGCTTGCCCGCCTCGTCGACCCCGTAGGAGACGTTCATCGAGGGCATCTCGGTCAGGGACTCGACCACCGCCCAGCCGATGAGGTGGGTGAAGGAGACCTTGCCGCCGCGGGTACGGGCCAGGTGGGTGTTGATGACGGCCCGGTTCTCAATGAGGACCTTGGCGGGCACGGCGCGGGCGGAGGTGGCCGTGGGCATGGACAGGGAGTCGTCCATGTTCTTGGCGGTGCGGGCCGCCGCACCCTTGAGTCTGGTAGTGCGGTCCTCGTAGGCGTCACCGTCCTGGTCGTGAGCGGGGTGGCCGGCCTGGCGCTGGGCGTAGGGGGAGGTCGGGGGCGCGGTGTCCGACGGCGGGGCCGGCGGCAGGTCGGAGCGCGTGACGTCCTGGACGGCGGAGGAGCGGCGCAGGGAGGAGGCGGCCTGGGGCGTGATGGTGGCCCGGCGCGGCCCACCGGCGGCCGACGACGCAGAGCCGTTGGAGGAGGCAGGGCCCGGTTGGTGCAGACCAGCACTCGGATCGGTCTCGAAGAGCTCGCGCCACTGGGGACTCACGGAGGAGGGATCCGCCGACCAGGCGGCCCGCATCTCCTCCACCATCCACTCGTTGGCACCGAAGCCTGGGCTGATCTGGTCCTGCGTGGGCACGTCGGGTCTCCTCGGAGCTCGTCAGTCTCCCGTTCCGACACTGGGAGCCTCAGCGGGACCCCGGGGGAGGAACGGCGGTGTTCACAGGACATCCTAGAAGGTGAAGGGCGTCTCATGCGAGCAAACACGGGACCAAAGACACATGCGTGTCCGGGGCATGGCGAGCCCCTGAGGTACCTAGGAGGCTCAACTGGGATGGTGGAGATGTCGTCAGGATTGGGCGGAATTACTGTCTGACAACTTTAAATTAACTGCATTTCAGTTTGTTCTGTGTTTAAATTATAGGGATTGATTCTATGTGTGTGGCAATTTCGTCGAGTTTAGATTCCCCGCATCTAGTCGTGTTTTAGGGATGTGACTGGAAGCTTATTTCGTCAAGCAGTTTGGCTGCCATCTCGTTATTGGGGTTGATTGATAATGCCTTACGATACCTGTCTCTGGCACCTTGGAGGTCTTGGTGGAATAGTTGTAAAAACTGCCCATATGCAATTAAGGTTAAGTCGTTTTCGGGTTCGATCTCGAGGGCGTGCCTATATAGTTCTTCAATGCGTTCTGCCTCCCTCTCTTCTTTCGACTTCATCAGGGTTGCGGCGAAGCTTGTTAATGTCGTGGCATTGTCTGGGTCGATTTTCAGGGATGCTTCAAATTGATCCTTTGCGGCAGTATGGTCATTTAGGTCGCCATCTAAGAATAAGGCGTAGCTGGCCAGGTATGTTGGGTTATTCGGACTCTGTGATAATGCTCGTTCGTATAAGTGTTTTATCTTCATTAGGTTTCTGTCGTTTTGCCGCTGTAAGTAGATGGCGTAACTCATGATAATCTCCGACTCGCAGGACTGGATCTTAATTGCTGACTCATATGTCCGATGAACTTCATTAGGGTCTCCGCCCTGGTTCTTCAGGAGGATCGCGTAACTTCCCAGTGCTCGCGTGTTTCTGGGTTCTAGGGAGATGACTTTATTTAATATTTGAAGCGCTTCAGTTGCGTTGTTGGTGATCGTCATTGCTGTGGCGATACTGAGAAGTTGGGATGGTTTTGTGACTAATGTGGCTGCGGTACTGAGTGTTGAACTTGGTGTTGTCCAGTTGGCTTCGTCGGCAATAATGTCAAGTACTTCCCAGCTGTCGTTTCCCACTTGCCGCAGGAGTGCTATGGTGTCGTTGATGGGTTTGGTTGCTTGTTGCCAAACGTCATCCCAGTCGGCGGGTCCCCAGGCGGCGTTGCTGTAATCTCTAGAAAATGTGATGAGTTGCTCTCTTGAGGCGGACCCTAGGCCAATTCTGCGCCAGTCTGCTGCGGCCTTGATGAGTACTCCACACCACGAGTGATTCCTGAGTTCGTCTGCAAACGCGGCGCGCACTGCTTCGGCGCACCCTAGTAGGGGGCCTAATCCAATACTCTCAATCTGTGATATCTGGTTCGCGTAGGGTGTGAGTTGTGTGGCCTTAAGTTCGGTTGTTGAAAGTGAGCGGCTGAGCGTTACTCTTTTGAATCGGTTGATTACATCCCATCCCGCCACTTCCTCGCTGCTGCGGTCGCTGTGCTTGACGTACTGTGAGTGCATCATGGTCG
Source organism: Actinomyces sp. oral taxon 175 str. F0384 (assembly GCF_000223355.1). Lineage (NCBI taxonomy): Bacteria > Bacillati > Actinomycetota > Actinomycetes > Actinomycetales > Actinomycetaceae > Actinomyces > Actinomyces sp. oral taxon 175. The sequence continues at coordinate 317,964 of NZ_AFUR01000006.1, read as the reverse complement.
CGATAATGATGCATGAATTGCTTATCCATCGGTTGAGTTGACCTAGTTTGAGGCTTTGGTTGGATAGGAATCTGTCAAGGTCGTCCAAGATGATAATTGCTCCGCGTTTTGGCTGCAGCTGGTTCTTGAGGATTATTTCGATGCTGTCCTCATCTGGTGGGAACCAATGTGGGCGATTTGGCCATTGGGAACGAATTACCTCTATTGTCAGGCGAGTCTTCCCGGACATGGATGGACCCTCAATTAAAACGGGTGTTCCGTTACTGAGGTGCTTGATCAGTTGGTCCTGAATGTCGCGAGGAACGAACTCTGTGATATCGCGATTCGAGGTGTGCACCCTCAGTGAATCTAAAGGATCCCTGCTTATGTCGATTGTAGCCCCTGCTGATTCAGCGATCTGCCGCCTGTGGGAGCGCGCTGAGAACCAGTCGCGGAACTGGGGTGTTGCGGCGCTGAGTCCTGTGACGGTTGCGCTCACGACGCCCGCTATCGCAGAACTCGCTGTGTTGTGTGTGAGGAGTTGAGAGGATACGGTGCTGACGCCGCCGGCGATGATGCCAGCGGTCGGTGGGAGGATCCACCAGCCGGACTGGCCTAGGTCGGTTGAGCGGACCGCTATTTTCCGTGGCTTCCGTGACGGCATTGCAACCTCCATGCTCACTTGGTCTGTGGCGTAGGTTACCCCAATCGTGAGAAACCGGTCCCTCTGTGATGGCGGTGTGACACCTGATGGCTACCTCGGCCTCACTGCTGCCGCGGTGGTACCGTTCGGTCACTATGCGATCGGCTTTCCGCCGGGCCTGCAGGCGCCGCGCCCGCACGCACTGCGCCTCCTCGCCCGCCTCTGACCACCCCCACCCCGACTCGTCCGCCTCCAGCGTCCACGCCGCATCCCACGTGGGGGAGGGGCCCGCATGACCGACTGGCTCATGATCGCCGTCGGCGTGGTCCTCACCGTGGGTACCGCCCTGTTCGTGGCCGGTGAGTTCTCCCTGGTCGCCCTTGACCCCTCCACCGTCGAGACCCGCGCCGCTACCGGGGACAAGCGCGCCACCACCGTCCGACGCGCCCTGGGGCGCCTGTCCACACTCCTGTCCGGCGCCCAGGTCGGCATCACCCTGACCACCGTGCTCCTGGGCTACACCATGCAGGCCGCCCTGGCGAACCTGCTCACCGACCTCATGAGCCACTGGCTGGCCACCTCCGTGGCCACCGGCGCCGCAGTCGTCATCGCCCTCATCGTCGTCAACGCCTTCTCCATGGTCATCGGCGAGCTCATCCCCAAGAACGCCACCCTGGCCGACCCCATGCGCGCCGCCGGTCTCGTGGCCCCCTTCCTCATGGGCTTCACCACCCTCCTCAAGCCCCTCATCATCCTGCTCAACGGCGCCGCCAACGCCGTCCTGCACACCATGGGCATCGAACCCGCTGAGGAGCTCAGCGGCACCCGTAGCGCCGGCGAGCTCGCCTCCCTCGTGCGTCACAGCGCCGAGGAGGGCACCCTCGACGCCTCCACCGCCACCCTGCTCACCCGCTCCATCGGCCTGGGGGCCCTCACCGCCGTCGACGTGATGACCGACCGGGGCCGCCTCCATACCCTTGATGCCGACGACTCCGCCGAGGACGTCGTGCATCTGGCCCGCGCCACCGGCCACTCCCGCTTCCCCGTCATCGGCCGCGACATCGACGACGTCATGGGCATCGTCCACCTGCGCCGCGCCATCGGCGTCCCCTACGAGCGGCGCGCCGACGTCCCCGTCGCCTCCACCTCCCTCATGACCCCCGCGCCCCGCGTCCCCGAGACCATGCCGCTGGCCAACCTGCTCGTCGAGCTGCGCGCCCAGGGCTCCCAGATGGCGATCGTCGTCGACGAGTACGGCGGTACCGCCGGCGTCGTCACCCTCGAGGACGCCGTCGAGGAGGTCGTCGGGGACGTCGCCGACGAGCACGACCGCCGCCGCGCCGGCGCCCACCTCGACCCCTCGGGCCACTGGGTCGTCCCCGGGTGGATGCGCCCCGACGAGCTCGCCACCCGCGCCGCCATCCAGGTTCCCGACGACGGCCCCTACGAGACCCTCGGTGGCCTGGTCATGACCGAGCTCGGCCGCATCCCCGCCGTCGGCGACGTCGTCGAGCTGCCCCACGCCTCCCTGACCGTCGACGCCATGGACGGGCGCCGCGTCACCCGCCTCCACGTGCGCCCCAAGGACCTCGAGGCCGCCCCCGGAAGCCGAGGACCAGAGGGGGAGCGCCGATGAGCACTCCGCTCGCCCTCCTGCTCACCGTCATCCTCCTGACCGGCAACGCCTTCTTCGTTGGCGCTGAGTTCGCCGTCACCTCCTCACGCCGCAGCCAGCTCGAGCCACTGGCCGAGGCCGGCGACGCCCGCGCCACCACCGCCCTGTGGGCCCTGCAGAACGTCTCACGCATGCTGGCCACCGCCCAGCTCGGCGTCACCCTGTGCTCCACCGGCCTGGGCGTCGTCGCCGAGCCGGCCATCGCCCACGCCCTGGAGCCCCTGCTCGCGGCCGTCGGCGTCGGGCACGCCGGCTCCCACGCCGTCGCCGTCGTCATCGCCCTGGTCATCGTCGTGGGCCTGCACGTCGTCGCCGGGGAGATGGTGCCCAAGAACATCTCCATCGCCTCCCCGGAGAAGGCCGTGCGCTGGCTCGCCCCGCCCCTGGTGTGGTGCTCGCGCGTCTTCAGCCCCGTGGTCAACGCTCTCAACGGCTTCGCCAACGGGGTCCTGAGGGTCCTGGGCATCGAGGCCAAGGAGGAGATCGCCGCGGCCTTCAACGCCGAGGAGGTCGCCTCCATCGTCGAGCGCTCCACCGCCGAAGGCGTCCTGGAGGACTCCACCGGCCTGCTCAGTGGCGCCTTGGAGTTCTCCGAGGAGACCGCCGGCAGCGTCATGGTGCCCCTGAGCGAGCTCGTCACTCTGCCCCAGGACTGCACCCCGGAGGACGTGGAGCGGGCCGTGGCCTCCACCGGCTTCTCCCGCTTCCCCCTGGTCGCCGACCAGGCCGCAGTTGATGAGGGGGAGGAGCCCGTCATCACCGGCTACCTGCACCTCAAGGACATCCTTTACGCCGACGGCGCCGAGCGCACCGAGCCGGTACCTGCCTGGCGCGCTCGCGCACTCGTGCCCGTCGGCTACGACGACGAGGTCGAGGAGGCGCTGGCAGCCATGCAGCGCTCGGGGGCCCACCTCGGGCACGTGCGCAACGCGCAGGGGCGCTTCGTCGGGGTCCTCTTCCTGGAGGACATCCTCGAAGAGCTCGTCGGCGAGGTCAACGACGCCATGCAGCGCGAAGAGCACCAGCGCCGTGATTAAATCGTGATTTAACGGCCGGAATCGGCGGATTCCCACAACATGGGCTGCCTGGGGCGACCATTGTCGATCACTGCTCCAGCACTGGTGGCCAGGCGCTGATTCCTTCGTATGGCACGCGAATCCGGTTCGCGGCCGGCTGGTCGGATGGAACCCCTGGGGTTTGTGTGAGAAGTGCAGGTCACACAAAGGTGTGCTGGTTCTCCTGGCAAGACTCACAGCGGACCGCTACTGTTTTAACCGAGTACAACCCAGGCTGTCGCTCTGGCAGCCGCCATGTCGCCACTGCCGGGACACCGGCCGTAACGACTTCCCTATGACACTCAGCCACCTGGAGGCTTCCCGCGTGACCCCGCAGCCCATGAGTCGACGCCAGCGTCGCGAGGCGGAACGTGCTGCCGAAGCTGCTCGCCAAGTCGCTGAGGCGCAGGCCGGAACCGCCCCGTCGTCACCGTCGACGACGCACACCACTCACGTCGCCGGAGCCACTCGCCGCTCACGTCGCGACCTTCACGCTCACCGCGCCGAGAACGGCGCCGCCTCCAGCCCCGTCACCGCTCCGAGCCCATCGGCTCTCCCTGACGTCCCGGTCGCCCCGCAGAAGCAGAACCACCCGCAGCGGCCCGTGGCACCGGCAGTGCCTGCGACGCGCCCAGGGAGCGGTTCAGCGCCGTCGGCTCCCGCAGAGCCGGCGCAATCGCAGCCCGTCGCACCGATGAGCCGCATGGCCCGCCGGCATCAGAGCACCATCGAAGGGCCCGAGCCCACCTCCCAGCAGCCGCAGGCCTCGGCGCCTCAGGCACACAGTGACGCTTCTGCGGCCCCCTCCGTCTTCTCCTCCTCGCCGCAGGTCACCGGTGACACTCGCCCCACCCGGCGCTCCCGCAAGGAGATGCGCACTGCCCAGGTCTTCGAGGACCCCGAGCAGACGCGGGAGAACCCCGCTGTCCAGAGCCCCGTGCAGCCCCAGGCTCACCGCACCGAGGGCCACTCCGAGCTCCACCACGACCAGCACCACTCGCATCGTGGCGACCAGGCCGTGCCCGCCGCGGCACCTTCAACGCCCTCGGCGCTGTCGCCCCTGGTCTCGGCCTCACTGGCCGAGTCCACCTCAGGGCTCGAGCCGGCAGCAACTCACCCCGCCGGTGCCACGCCGTGGTGGGCCGGTAGTGGTGCAGCTCCTGTTTCGCCCAGCGACACACAGCGTCACGGTCATCGGCACGCAGCCGCGCAGACCGCCTCCGCCGAGCCGGAGATCGGGGCGGCCTCTGAGCCCGCCTCCCGATCCGCGGGCCGTCGCCGGCAACGCGCCTCCGCTGCAGCCCCAGCCTCGACCGCCTCGGCCAAGCCCGTCGTCGCCTCCACGCCCCACCACACCGCCACCTTCGACGTCGTCGGCACGCAGGTGGACCACCCCGCCGTCCAGACGCCGCAGGCTGAGCCGTCAGCGCCCGCGCAGCAGGCTCCCCAGGCGACCTCGGCTCCCGAGACACCCCACGAGATCCGCTTCTCGCAGCGGATTACGGACTTCCGAGGTGCCGAGACCATCGAGGTCCCCGAGGTCCGCAAGATCATGGCCGCCCGCAAGGCCGGGGTCCCGCTTGCGGACGAGGAGACCATCCGCGCCATCAAGGCCGCCCGGAGCACCAAGAAGACCAAGCCCGAGAAGACAGCCGCCCAGGCCAAGCGAGGCGAGGCGGCCGATGAGGCCGGCTCCCCGAAGTCGTCGGCCAAGGCCAAAGCGGCATCGAAGCCGGAGGCCCACCGCGACTCCTCGACCGGCCCCGCCCTCGCCCGTCCCGCCCGCCGCCGCACCGGCTCAGGGATTCTGGGGCGCACCGCCGTCCTGTCGGTCCTGGCCGTGGCCACGGTGCTCGCCCCCCTGTCCAGCCACCTCGACAACACCCCGCTGGCCTCGGCTGCCATGAAGATGCACCCTAGCGGCTCGGCCACGCAGAGCCCGGCCGCCGGTGGCACGAAGGCATCCTCCGTGGCCAGCGCCGTGCTCGGCAGCGACGACCTGGACGACGACTCCGACACCCAGCTGTCCAACGTGCCCGACGCCGCCACCCGGGCCCGGATCCGTGAGGCCTTCCAGAACGCCGCCAAGACCTGCTCCTCGGCCACAGGAGCCTCCGGCGACACCACCGCCTTCAGCACCAAGCCGCAGCTGTTCTACCCGATGCTTCCGGGCACCTACGAGATCTCCTCCGAGTACGGGTACCGCACCCACCCCACCCTCGGCTACCGCAAGCTGCACGCCGGGCAGGACATGGCCGCCCCCGTGGGGACGCCCATCTACGCGGCCGCCGCCGGCACCGTCACCACCGCCGGCATGGTCGACGGCACCGGAACCATCACCATCAAGCACGAGATCGACGGCCAGGTCTGGTACACCAGCTACCTGCACATGTACGAGGACGGCATCCACGTCAAGGTCGGTGACACCGTTACGGCCGGTCAGATGATCGCCGGCGTGGGTAACACGGGCCGGTCCTCCGGTTCTCACCTGCACTTCGAGGTGCGCACCAAGGACGACACCGCCGACGAGTCCACCGTGGAGCCGTGGGGCTGGCTCAAGCAGCACAACGCCGTCGAGCTCACCACCAACTGCAGCTGAGGGAGACCCACTGTGCCGCCTGCCGCGTCACGAACCCGCCGTCCTGCCGTCATCGCCCACCGCGGCGGCGGAAGCGAGGTTCCCGAGAACACCTGGAGCGCCGTCGAGCATGTGGCCGCGCTCGGGCTGGAGTGGATGGAGACCGACCTGCGCCTGACCGCCGACGGCGTCGTCGTGCTCAGCCATGACGAGGACCTGCGGCGTACCGCGAACGACCCCCGCACCGTGGGGGAGGTCATGTGGGCCGAGCTGGCCGACCTCGACTCCGGCGACGGGCGCGGCTTCGTCCGGCTCGACGACGCCCTGTACGCCCAGCCGGCGATGAAGTTCAACATCGACCTCAAGGACTCCTGCGTCGTCCAGGCGGCCCTGCAGACGGTGCGTGACGCCCAGGCCCTCGACCGAGTCCGGTTCGCCTCCTTCTCCGCCCGCCGGCTGGCCGTGCTGCGCCGCCAGGAGCCGCGGGCCATGACCTCACTGGGCGTCAGTGACGTGATCGGCCTCATGCTGCGCAGCGAGGCGGCCGTCCCCCTGCCCCAGACCCGCTGGGGCTGGACCCGCGGCAGGGTCGACGCCGTCCAGGTGCCGGAGAGCTACCACGGCGTTCCGGTGGTCACCCGCCGCTTCGTCGCCTCCGCGCACACCGCGGGCCTGGAGGTCCACGTCTGGACGGTGGACGACCCCGAGCGGATGCGCTACCTGGCCGACCTCAACGTGGACGCCATCACGACCGACGTCCCCAGCCTCGCCCTCAAGACCCTGGGGTGACGCTGGGCGAGGCGAGTCGCACCGCTGAGCAGCGGTGTAAGGAATCTTGCCCACCTCTATCCTCGGTACTACCATAATGTCGTGAGGTTCGAGTTCAGCGATTCTGCGGACAAGCATGGCGTTCCCCGCTCCGATGCGGAGTACGCCGTCATGCATCACGTCGATTACGAGATCCTCCAACCCCGCCGTGCAGGTGAGCAGTCATTCATGTTCGTCGGTCTGCCCCACCCGCAGGCACTGCGCTACCTCGAAGTCGGCGTCGTTGTTGACGGTCGTGGTCGACGCACCATCTTCCATGTCATGGAGGTCACTGATCTCTACCGTCACCTTGTTCCACCCGTCGACCACTGACCGACCAGATAGAGCCGCTATGTCTCCTGATTCCACACGCGCCCCTTTCACTGATGCTGAGCAGGCCTACTACAACCAGCTCGATGAGGACGTCACCGCGGGCCGCGTGCCCACCGTTGGACACGGAACCCGCCGTGACGGCTCACGCATCAGCGACGCAGATCTTGACGCCATCCTCCGTGGCCGCCCAGGCCTCGGACAGTCCCACGCCACCGGCCGCGGACGCTCCCCGCGCCGCCAGGTCCGCCTGCCCGAGCACACCAACGCGGCTCTTGACGCCTACATCGAGAAGCACGGCACTACCGCCAGTGCCGTCATTCGCGATGCCGTTGAGGCTTATCTTTCCCATCAGAACACGCCAGCCGCATGATGACCGGTCTGAGCCATGGACACACTGTTGCCCTGTTGTCATGCCTCGAATACATGAGCAAGCCCCCGCCGCGGGTGGTGACGGGGGCTCGGGAGTGGTGCCCCGGACAGGATTCGAACCTGCGACCTTCTGCTCCGGAGGCAGACGCTCTATCCACTGAGCTACCGGGGCCCGAGGCGTGACTGTACCAGCGTCCCGGTCCTGGAGTGAAACCGGCGCGAGACATGCGACATGTCCCACGATGCCCTGCAGCCGCCGGGCTCGCTCGTGATCCGGCCCGCCCGTTGACGGTACGCTGACGCGCGTGACCCCAGAAGAGCTTGCCGCAGCCATCCGCACCGTCCTGGAGGAGGCCTCCGCCGAGGGCTCCCTCGCCCTGCCCGCCGCAGAGATTCCCGTTCCCCGCGTCGAGCGCCCCCGCAACCGCGACCACGGTGACTGGTCCACCAACGTGGCCATGCAGCTGGCCAAGAAGGCCGGCACCAAGCCGCGCGACCTCGCCGAGCTCCTCGTCCCTCGTCTTGAGGCCCTCGACGGCATCGCCTCCGTGGAGGTCGCCGGCCCCGGCTTCCTCAACATCCGCCTCGACGCCGCCAGCGCCGGCGAGCTCGCCCGCTCCATCGTCGAGGCCGGTGAGGCCTACGGCCGCAACGACTCCCTGAGCGGTCAGCACATCAACCTCGAGTACGTCTCGGCCAACCCCACCGGGCCGGTCCACCTGGGTGGCGCCCGCTGGGCCGCCGTCGGCGACTCCCTGGCCCGGATCCTGTCCGCCTGCGGCGCCCAGGTCACCCGGGAGTACTACTTCAACGACCACGGCACCCAGATCGACCGCTTCGCCCGCTCCCTGCTGGCCTCCGCACGCGGCGAGCAGACCCCCGAGGACGGCTACGGCGGTGCCTACATCAGTGAGATCGCCCAGCAGGTGACCGCCGACGAGCTCGCCGCCGGCCGCCCCGACCCGGCCACCCTGCCCGACGCCGAGGCCACCGAGGTCTTCCGCTCCCGCGGCGTCGACCTCATGTTCGCCGCCGTCAAGGCCGAGCTGCACGCCTTCCGCTCCGACTTCGACGTCTTCTTCCACGAGGACTCCCTGCACACCTCCGGTGCCGTCGAGCGTGCCATCGCCCGGCTGCGCGAGCGCGGTGTCATCGAGGAGCGCGACGGCGCCACCTGGCTGCGCACCACCGACTTCGGGGACGACAAGGATCGCGTCCTCATCAAGTCCGACGGCAACGCCGCCTACTTCGCCGCTGACCTCGCCTACTACCTGGACAAGCGCGAGCGCGGCGCCGACTGCGCTATCTACCTGCTCGGAGCCGACCACCACGGCTACATCGGCCGGATGATGGCCATGTGCGCGGCCTTCGGGGACACTCCCGGCACCAACATGCAGATCCTCATCGGCCAGCTCGTCAACCTCGTGCGCAACGGCGTCCCGGTGCGTATGTCCAAGCGCGCCGGCACCATCGTCACCCTGGAGGACCTGGTCGACGCCGTCGGCGTGGACGCCGCCCGCTACGCCCTGGCCCGCTCCTCCATGGACTCCATGATCGACATCGACCTGGACCTGCTGGCCTCTTCCACCTCCGACAACCCCGTCTACTACGTCCAGTACGCTCACGCCCGCACTCGCAACGTGGCCCGCAACGCCGCCGAGCACGGCGTGAGTCGCGACCCGAACGAGGCGCCCTTCGAGCCTGGTGCCCTGGACGATCCGGCCGACGCCGCCCTGCTGGGCGTCCTGGCCCAGTTCCCCGCCACCGTGGCCCAGGCCGCGCAGCTGCGCGAGCAGCACCGCGTGGCCCGCTACCTCGAGAAGCTCGCCGCCGCCTACCACGCCTGGTACGGCGCCACCCGCGTCACCCCCCGTGGGGACGACGCCGTGGACTCCGGGCACGTCGCCCGCCTGTGGCTCAACGACGCCGTCGGGCAGGTCCTGGCCAACGGGCTCGACCTGCTGGGTGTGAGCGCCCCCGAGAGGATGTGAGAGTTGATGACTGACCAGATTCCCGCCGGAGAGCCGCCCCTGGGGGCATTGGCCTGCCCCGAGCCCGAGGACCGTCCCGACCTGTGGCCGACCACGGCACGGCGCACGGATGACGGCGAGCTCGTCCTGGGTGGGCTGACCGTCTTCGAGATCCTCGCCGAGGCCCCCAGCCCCGTCTTCGTCCTGGATGAGGCCGACCTGCGTAGCCGCGCCGCCTCCTGGGCCGCTGCCATGCATGAGGAGTTCTGGCCCAGCTATGGCATGGCCGGGGGAGAGGCCTTCTACGCCGGGAAGGCCTTCCTGACCACCAAGGTCGCCCAGTGGGTCCTCGAGGAGGGCATGGGCATCGACACCGCCAGTCGCGGCGAGCTCGCCGTGTCCCTGGCCGCCCTGCAGGAGGTGGACGGGGAGAAGACCACTACGGACGCCACCCGTCTGGGCCTGCACGGCAACGGCAAGACGCAGGCCGAGATCGCCGTCGCCCTCACCCACCACGTGGGTCACCTCGTCCTCGACTCCCTCGAGGAGGTCGAGCTCGCTGCCCGCGCCGTGCGCGATCTGCGCGCCAGTGGCGTCTACGGGCCCGAGGAGACCGGCAAGGTCATGGTGCGCCTGACCACCGGCGTGCACGCCGGTGGCCACGAGTACATCTCCACCGGTCACGAGGACCAGAAGTTCGGCCTCTCCGTCCACGGAGGCGCTGCCCGTCAGGCCATCGACGCGATCATCGCCGCCCCCGAGCTCGAGCTGCACGGGCTGCACTCCCACATCGGCTCCCAGATCCTGGACCTGGCCGGCTTCCGGGAGGCCGTCGGCATCGTCCTCACCCTGCGCCACGAGGTCGCCGTCGACACCGGGCACCTGTGCCCGGAGGTCGACCTGGGCGGTGGCTACGGCATCGCCTACACCGGGGCCGACCCGGTGCCGCCCAGCCCGGCGCAGGTCGCCCGCACCCTGGCCGAGGCCGTGCGCGAGACCTGCGAGCGTCTTGGAGACGAGGTCCCCACCGTCTCCATCGAGCCCGGCCGCGCAGTCGCCGGCCCGACGACGGTCACCCTCTACACCGTCACCGGCCTCAAGCGCGTCGAGCTGGGGGAGGGGGCCTCGCGCCTCTACGTCAGCATCGACGGCGGCATGAGTGACAACATCCGCCCCGCCCTCTACGAGGCCGCCTACACGGCCCTGGTCGCCAACCGCCGCCCCGACCCGCAGGCCGGGCTGGTGCGCAGCCGGGTGGTGGGCAAGCACTGCGAGTCCGGCGACGTCGTCGTGCGCGACGTGGACCTGCCCGCCGACCTGGCCGTCGGTGATGTGCTGGCCGTGCCCGCCACCGGCGCCTACGGGCGCTCCATGGCCTCCAACTACAACCTCTTCACCCGCCCCGGCGTGCGCTGGGTGCGTGAGGGGGAGTCGGGCTGGGTTCTGCGCCCCGAGACCATCGAGGACCTCCTGCGCCTGGAGGGCTGAGGCCTCCTACCGGTCGCTCGCTGAAGCGCCGTCGTTCCAGGAACAAGTCCTGCAACGACGGCGCTTCTGTATATGTTCTGATAAAACGATGAGGTGGCCCTGAGGGCAACAACAACCTTAAAGAGTGCTGGGTGTAGCCACTTCAAAGGCGGGGTGGATGTCGATTGTTTTGGAGGGCTGACACAACTGACGTGCGGCTTGCCTGATAGGGGAGACACAGGGGCGGCATGGCCCGGCAATAGATTTCTTATAGGAAACCTACAAGACTTTGGGGTTCAGTTTGTTGGAAGATGCAGATTTGGATGTGACGAGACTGTGACGTCGCGCGTGTTTTGAGTGTTCCCTGTTCCCAATCAGTCGGTTTGTGACACAGTGGTCTTGGTCATCACGGGGCGGCCTTTCCTTCTCCTGAACAGACGGTGGGAACGTTCGGTGATGTTTCACAAGGCAGACCCTTGTCATCTATGCCAGGAATCCGGAGAACCCATGAACACAATGTCCACGGGCGCCGCCTCTCGGCCGGCCCTCACGCGAGGGGCGGTGAGGGGGGCCGCCGCCATCCTCACTCTCTTCCTTGTCGCGATCTTGTCGCAGTTCGCCCCCCAGGCGAGCGCTGAGCAGAACAAGAGCGTCAACGTCACCAACCTGTCTCTGACACGGGTGGACGGCAACAACGTTGAGCAGGACGGGCAGCTCAACACCTACGACCTCGCCCGTCTCAGCTTCGACTGGAGCGGCGTCGACGCCAACCTCAAGAGCGGCGACTCCTTCACGATCGGTCTGGGTGAGTACTTCACCAACCTGCAGAACAGCGAGACCCACCCCATGACCGTCGAGTACGGCGGCAAGGATGTCGAGGTCGGTACCTGCACCCTGACCGTCAAGGACGTCACCTGCACCTTCAACTCCAAGGTTGACGAGCTCAAGGCCGCCGGCTTCCACAACTTCAAGGGTTCCGGCTCCGCCCTGGTGTCCGTCGCCAAGGCCACCGACGTGCAGTCCGTTGACTTCACCGTCAACGGTGTCACCACGACCGTCACCCTGCCCGGCGGTGGCGGCATCGGCGGCCCCAAGGAGAGCGACTGGGAGCTCACCAAGTGGGCCTCCAGCTTCTACAACAACTACAAGGAGCTGACCTGGGGTGTGAACTTCGGGACCAACCAGACCACTGGTGGCAAGCTCGGCAAGACCTTCGACGGCTCCCGCCAGAGCATCGTCTTCACCGACACCCTCGGTGGCGGCATGACCTTCAACCAGGCCGACGCCACCCGCACGGTCCTCAACCTGCGTCCCGCTGACGGCAAGTCCATCCCGCTGACCAACGCCGCCGGCCAGGACTCCACCACCCAGTACGGTGACTACGACGTCAAGGCCACCTACTCCGAGGACGGCCGCACCGCCACCTACGAGGTGACCGGTCCGTTCCAGAACGGCACCAACTTCACCCTGGAGTACCCCGTCTCCTTCGTGGACGCCAACGGCAAGGCCGTCGCCGCCTCCCGAGGCACCTCCTACGAGAACACCGTGAACCTCAACGGTACGGACCTGACCAGCACCCAGAAGCAGTCCTACGTCCAGTACTTCGACATCTCGGTCCAGATGGAGCCCGGCTTCGGCAGCTTCAACGTGACCAAGGTCGTCGAGGGCGAGGCTGCCGCGAAGGCCGCCGGCTCCAGTTTCGTCGTCGACGTCGCCTACGAGCTGCCGGCCGCTGCCAGCTCCTACCCGGACTGGAAGGCTCCCGAGGGCCAGAAGGCCACCGGCGAGGGCCGCACCGGAACCTCCTCCGTCACGGTCAAGCCCGGTGAGCCGGTCACCTTCGACGGCACCTTCCCCGTGGGCACCAAGGTCACGCTCACCGAGGACACCTCCAAGGCCCAGCCCGCCGCCTCCGGCTTCAGCTGGGGCGAGCCGGTCTTCACCATCGACGGCCAGAAGACCAACACCTTCACCATCCGCGACCAGGAGATCGTCAATGTCTCTCTGACCAACACGACGACGACCACCTCGACGCCGCCGACGACCACGCAGACCCCGCCCACGGTGACCACTCCGCCGGCGACCCCGCCGACCACCACGCAGGCCCCGCCCACGGTCGACAACCCGCCGGCGACCCCGCCGACCACTACGCAGCAGCCGCCGAGCACCCCGGGTGCTCCGGTGCCGCCCACCTCCACCCCGAAGACGCCGAACGGTGGCACCCCGCCGCTGGCGCACACCGGTGCTAACGCCGTTGCGCTCGTGCTGCTCGCCGGCGCCGGCCTGGGTGGCGGTGCCCTGCTGGTGGCTCGTCGCCGCAACGCCTCCTGAACGCGGGTGACCGCTTCTCGAGCCTGAACGCTCTGTCAGCAGAGCCCATCCAGTGGCCCCTCTCCGGTTCAACCGGGGCGGGGCCACTGGCCATCTGCGCCCTGGGGTCCCACCCCGACGGCCCGGCTCGGCGGATCTGCCGAAAGCAGGAGAGCCCCATTCGATCGTCTCGGCCGTGGGGAGGAGGAGGCCGCCCCGCTAATCATTCTCTCGAGGGGCGCTTATCGCGTGGCTGTTTTCTAGCCTGAAGGCATGAGCGCAACAACCTCCTCCTCTTCGTCCTCACTGACCTCCTTCCTCTCCTCCCTGGAGCAGCCGCCTCCGGCCTGGGGGTACTCCGACAGCGCGGCCGCCCCGGTATCTCTGGGACTGGGGCGGGTGATCGGCCGACTGCTCAAGCAGATCATCTGGCGTCGCTGAGAACTCCGCCCCGTCCGCGTGCAGCCTCAGGCCAGCGCCGGAGGCACCCCCGCCGGCCTCATCGCACTGGGGAGCACAGAGCCGGTCGTGTGTCCACAGGCGGACATGCAAGCGCTCCACGGCCGATGCCCCTTATGCTGGCCCGCAGTGATGGCCAGCGCCGGTGGGCGGTCGGTTGACCGTGCCAGCCGATCGGCCCCATCGCATGACGCAGTCGAAGTGCCCACGCGCGGCACACAACACAGCACACACAGCAAGGTGGTCATCCCGTGGCTCAGGACCTCTCACCCGCCCAGCGCACACTGACCGTCGGCGTCCTCGGCGCCGGGACCGTCGGCAGCCAGGTCATTCGCCTCCTCACCGAGCAGGCCGACGACTTCGCCGCCCGCTCCGGCGCACGTCTTGAGATCACGGGCGTCGCCGTCCGCGACGTCAACGCGCCGCGTGACTTCGCAGTCCCCCAGAACCTCCTCACCGATGACGCCACCGCCGTCGCCACCGGCAACGACCTGGTCATTGAGCTCATCGGCGGGATCGAGCCGGCCCGTACCCTCATCCTGGCCGCCTTCAAGGCCGGGGCCAGCGTCATCACCGGCAACAAGGCCCTCATCGCGGCCCACGGCCCCGAGCTCTACACCGCCGCCGCGGCCGCAGGCACCGACTTCTACTACGAGGCCGCTGTTGCCGGCGCCATCCCTGTGGTCTACGCGCTGCGCGAGTCCATGGCCGGTGACCGCGTCACCAGCGTGCTCGGTATCGTCAACGGCACCACTAACTACATCCTCGACGAGATGAGCACCAAGGGACTCTCCTTCGAGACCGCCCTGGCCACCGCCCAGGAGCTCGGCTACGCCGAGGCTGACCCCACCGCCGACGTCGACGGCCTGGACGCCGCCGCCAAGGCCGCCATCATCGCCTCCCTCGCCTTCCACACCCGCGTGGGCCTCGACGACGTCTCCGTCGAGGGCATCCGCGAGGTCACCGCCGACGACATCCGCGAGGCCCACGCCTCGGGCTGCGAGCTTAAGCTCCTCGCCATCGCCCAGCGCCGCGACGACGAGCACGCGCAAGGCGTCTCCGTGCGCGTCCACCCCGCCCTGGTCCCCAACGACCACCCGCTGGCCAGCGTTCACGGCGCCTACAACGCCGTCCTCGTCGAGGCCGAGAGCGCCGGGCGCCTCATGTTCTACGGTCAGGGAGCCGGGGGAGCCCCGACCGCCTCCGCGGTCCTGTCCGACGTCGTCGCCGCCGCCGCCCACCGGGTCCACGGCGGCCAGGCCCCCCGCGAGTCCTCCTACGCGAGCCTGCCGGTCCTCGGCCCCGAGGCCGCCGTCACCCGCTACCAGATCCAGCTGCGCTCAGACGACGCCGTCGGCTCCCTGGCCGCGATGGCCTCCGTCTTCGCCGAGAACGAGGTCTCCATCAACTCGGTGCGTCAGAGCGCCTACGTCACCTCCGACGGCAGCCACGACCAGGCCGTCGTCACCTTCGTGACCCACCCTGCCCCCGTCTTCCACCTCGACGCCGCCGTCGAGGGCCTGCGGGACTCCGACCGGGTCGCCGAGGTCGTCTCCATCCAACGCGTCGAGGGCGAGTGACATGCGCATCGTCTACGAGCGCGCGGCCGTCCGGGTCCCAGCCACGACGGCGAACATGGGGCCGGGCTTCGACTCCTTCGGCATGGCCTTCCGCTACTACGACGAGGTCTCGGTGCGGCCGATCACCGGCACCACCCGCGTCATTGTTGAGGGGGTGGGCGCCGAGACGGTCCCCACCGATGACGACAACCTCGTCGTGCAGGCGCTGCGAGCCGGTCTGGACGCCGTCGGCGCCCCACAGGCCGGCTTCGAGATGCGCTGCGTCAACCGGATTCCCCACGGCGGGGGCATGGGATCGTCCGCCAGTGCCGCCGTGGCCGGACTCATGCTGGCGCGCGGCCTCATCGCCGAGCCCGAGGCCCTCAGCGATGACCGGATCTTCGCCCTGGCCACCGACTTCGAGGGCCACCCCGACAACGTCGCGCCCGCCGTGTTCGGAGGCGCCACTGTCGCCTGGGTCGAGCGCGGGGGACGCCCGCGCATGGCGCCCATGCCCGTGGACGCCTCCCTCGGGGTGAGCCTGCTCATCCCGCCGGCGACGACGCGCCTGTCCACCAAGGAGGCCCGTCAGGTCCTGCCGGTCTCCGTGCCGCGCGAGGACGCCCTGTTCAACACCTCCCGGGCCGCCGTGCTCATGCTGGCGCTCGCCGGACGTCCCGACCTGCTCATGGCCGGAACCGAAGACCGCCTCCACCAGGAATACCGGCGCGGAGTCCTGCCCGCCTCGATGGCCGTCATGGACTCGCTGCGCGAGCAGGGCTACCCGGCCGTCATCTCCGGCGCCGGTCCCACGGTGCTGGTCCTGTCCACCCTGGCCGATCAGACCCGCTTCGCCCTGGAGAACCACGGCTGGAGCGTGCTCAGCCCCGGAATCGACACCCGTGGTGCGGTCCTGACCTCCTGATCCGCGCGAACGGCTTCTCCATCCGCCTCCCTGATCGCGGGCGTCCTCGGACTCGAGGACGCCCGCGATCTGCGTCCGTCTCGAATCCCCGGTGAGGCTGCTGAGCCCTGCTTCCACGTGGGACGTGCACCACATCTGGGTAGTTGAGAAATAAACTATGGGCTTCTCCAGTTCTCTCAGTACACAAGAAATCATTGAAATCCAGTGTTGAGAACAGGGAGGACGTCCGATGCAGTTTGGAATCTTCACAGTTGGAGACATCACGACCGATCCGGCTACTGGCAAGGCTCCCAGTGAGCATCAGCGCATCAAGAACACGGTCGAGATGGCGGTCCTGGCCGAGCAGGCGGGTTTGGACTTCTTCGCTACCGGGGAGCACCACAATCCACCCTTCGCGCCGTCGTCACCCACGACCCTGCTGGCCAACATCGCCGCCCGCACGGACAAGCTGCTCCTGAGCACTGCGACCACCCTCATTACGACCAATGACCCGGTGCGCCTGGCCGAGGAGTACGCCTACCTCCAGCACCTCTCCGACGGGCGCGTCGACCTCATGATGGGGCGTGGCAACACCGGACCGGTCTACCCCTGGTTCGGCAAGGACATCCGCAAGGGCATCTCGCTCGCGGTGGAGAACTACGACCTGCTGCGCCGCCTGTGGCGCGAGACCAATGTGGACTGGGAGGGTGAGTTCCGCACCGCGCTGCAGGACTTCACATCCATGCCCCGCCCACTCGACGGCGTTCCGCCCTTCGTGTGGCACGCCTCCATCCGCTCGCCCCAGATCGCCGAGCAGGCCGCCTACTACGGAGACGGATACCTCCATAACAACATCTTCTGGCCCATCGACCACGTCAAGAAGATGGTCGACCTCTACCGAGAGCGCTTCGCCTTCTATGGTCATGGCCGGCCCGAGCAGGCGATCGTGGGTTTGGGCGGACAGATCTTCGCCGCCAGGAGTGAGGCCGAGGCCATCGAGCGCTACACCCCCTACTTCCGCAACACCTACGTCTACCAGGGGGCGTCGCTGGAAGAGATGACACAGCACACGCCTCTCGCGGTCGGCACGCCCGAGCAGATCGTGGAGAAGTACCTGACCTACCGGGACGCGATCGGCGACTACCAGCGTCAGGCCTTCAACCTGGACCTGGGCGGCGTCCCGCACAAGGAGATCATGAAGCAGATCGAGTACCTGGGTTCCGAGATCGTTCCGGCGCTGCGTGCCGAGCTGGAGTCCACCAGGCCCGAGGGGGTTCCCGACGCGCCGCTTCACCCGCGCCACCGGGCCCTGCTGGAGGGGGTCGAGCCTCCGGCTGAGGAGCCTTTCTCCCTGTCCAACGAGTTCGACCCGCTCACGGGCCGGAAGGTGAGGATCTGAGATGGCGTGGGAAACCCGTGACACGACGAGTGACAGGCAGGAGATGGATGACATGACCGCTGATACGACCGCGCCCGTCGCCCCTTCCGGGGGCACTCAGTCCCTGGCCGGATCGCCGACCTATGACGCCTACGCCAATACCCAGATGGGGCGTCTGAGCCGGATCGTGGCTCTGCACGCCGGGGTCTCGGAGCCCTCGACCTCCCAGATGCTCGCCGAGCGGCTGGCCGAGTCGACTCGCAAGGCCCTAGAGGCCGACTCCCGCCTGGCCAGCATCGAGGTCATCGGGCTCAGGCCCCTGGTCAAGGACATCGCCCTGGCCGGTGTGGGTGGGCCGGTGTCCGCCGACCTGCAGAAGGTGATCGATGCCCTGTCAGCCGCCGACGGCGTCATCCTGGTCAGCCCGGTCTTTCAGGCCTCCTACTCCGGACTGTTCAAGTCCGCCATGGATGTGCTGCCGGCGGGCACGCTTGAGGGTGTCCCCGTCCTGCTGGGGGCGACGGCCGGCACCGCGCGGCACAGTCTTGTGACCGAGATGGCGCTGCGGCCGCTGGTGGTCTACATGAAGGCCCTTCCGACGCAGACCGCTGTCTTCGCGGCCAGTGAGGACTTCGGTGCGGCCTGGCAGAGGCCATCATCCTCGAAGAGGCCCGAGTCGCCCCTGAGCGAGCGCGTGGCCCGGGCGGGGCGGGAGCTGGCCGCGCTCATGGAGCGCTTCCCGCGCCAGGCGCCGGTTGACCCGTTGGCCGACTTCGCGCCCATGGAGGCGCTTCTCGCAGGTCGTTGAGGTCGTGAGCCTGGGGGCTTGAAGGGCGAGAGTCGGCTTGGTGGTGTCCGAGTCGATCATTCCGGTGGGGCTGATCGTGTGTGCGGTCGGCCCCACCGGCGTCACGGCGACGGCGAGAAGTGTCATGGGTGGAATAACGGCTGCATCCCCGGCGTTGCTCGCCAGTGTTCCGTTAGGTGCTGCTTCTCCGGGCTGCTATGATGACGCTGTCGGCCGCACGGATCGCACCATGCCGCTGACCGCACCAGCCCCGGACCTGAGGCTCAGGTCTCAGCAGAAGCCGGCAGTGCATGACCCACCCCCGTGAATGATTCCGGGGAAGTCTCCCCAGTTGAACGTCTCCTTTGTCGGAGCGTTATCACACCGTTAGGACACTCGTGACCGAGACCTCCAGCGCCCAGCCCTCGCTTTCCACCATGCGTCTGGCCGAGCTTCAGTCGCTCGCCGGCTCCATGGGCCTCAAGGGCACCTCCCGTATGCGTAAGAGTGAGCTCGTCGCCGCCATCCGTGAGGCGCGCGGCTCCTCCGCCTCCACTCCCGACTCCCACAGCACGTCGAAGAGCTCGCCCGATGCCCGGGCGACCAACGCCGCTGACTCCTCCTCCGCCTCAGCGGCCAGTGAGCCCGCACCGGAGCAGCCCCCGGCCGCGGCCTCCGGGCGCTCCCGCCGTCGTCGCGCCACCGCGGCCTCCGGAGCCCCCGAGGAGCGCCAGGCCGCACCGGCCCTCGACCTGGGCCTCGATCTGCCCGATCGCTCCGGCTCCTCCAGCAGCGACTCGGACAGCGGCTCCGGCCGTGACGAGGAGCGCCCCGCACGCAGCCGGTGGCGCGAGCGCGCCGAGCGCTCCGAGACCACTGAGGGCGATGACCGTGACTCCCACGGGCGCTCGGAGCGGGGTGAGCGCTCCTCGCGCGACCAGTTCCGCCGTGGCCGCCGGCGTGCCCAGGCCTCCGCCGGCGCCCCCGAGAACCAGGAGCGCGCCACACGCGAGCCCCGCACCGACTCACCCGAGGACCACGCCGACGCCAAGGCCGCCCTCATGCGGGACCTGGCCGACGCCACCGGGACCTCCGTCGTCGAGCCCCAGGAGCGTTCGCGCCGGGGCCGTGACGGCAATGACGAGTCCGACGGCTACGACGAGGAGCGCGGTGGGCGCCGTCGTCGGGGCCGCAAGCGCGGACGCGACCGCTTCGACCGTGATGACCGTGACTCCGGCCGTGAGGGCCGGGACGGCTCCGCCGGGCGCGGCAACCGCAACCAGCCGCGTGAGGACGAGGTCCTCCTGCCGGTCGCCGGCATCCTGGACGTCACCGACAACCAGCACGCCTACCTGCGCACCTCCGGGTACCTGCCCGGCCCCAAGGACGTCTACGTCTCCAACCAGCTCATCAAGGACAACGGGCTGCGTGCCGGCGACGCCGTGACCGGCTGGGTCCGCGAGGGCGGAGAGTCCTCCACGCCCCACCAGGGCGGGCGCAACAACCGCCGTCAGAACCGGGCCGGCCGGGTCAAGTACAACCCCATGGTCAGCGTCGAGACCGTCAACGGCATGGACGCCGAGCGCTCCAAGCGCCGCCCCGAGTTCGCCAAGCTCACCCCCCTCTACCCCCAGGAGCAGCTGCGCCTGGAGACCACGCCCAAGGCCGTCACCCCGCGGATCATCGACCTGGTCTCGCCCATCGGCAAGGGGCAGCGCGGGCTCATCGTCTCCCCGCCCAAGGCGGGTAAGACGATCGTCCTGCAGCAGATCGCCAACGCCATTAGTGTCAACAACCCCGAGGCCCACCTCATGGTCGTGCTCGTCGACGAGCGCCCCGAGGAGGTCACCGACATGCAGCGCACGGTCAAGGGCGAGGTCATCGCCTCCACCTTCGACCGCCCCGCCTCCGACCACACGATCGTCGCCGAGCTGGCCATCGAGCGCGCCAAGCGCCTCGTGGAGCTGGGCCAGGACGTCGTCGTGCTGCTGGACTCCATCACCCGGCTCGGGCGCGCCTACAACCTGGCAGCCCCGGCCAGCGGCCGGATCCTCTCCGGTGGTGTGGACGCCTCCGCCCTCTACCCGCCCAAGCGCTTCTTCGGGGCGGCCCGCAACGTGGAGAACGGCGGCAGCCTGACCATCCTGGCCACGGCCCTGGTGGAGACCGGCTCCAAGATGGACGAGGTCATCTTCGAGGAGTTCAAGGGGACCGGAAACATGGAGCTGCGGCTGTCGCGCCAGCTCGCCGACAAGCGCATCTTCCCGGCCGTGGACGTGGCGGCCTCCGGCACCCGCCGCGAGGAGCTGCTCATCGACCCCGCCCAGCTCAAGATCATGTGGCGTCTGCGCCGCCTCTTCGCCGGGCTGGAGCAGCAGCAGGCCATCGAGCTGGTGCTCTCCAAGCTCAAGGACACCCAGTCCAACGCCGAGTTCCTCATGGTGCTGTCCAAGACCACCCCGGCCGGCACCTCCCTGGCCGACGGCGAGGACGAGTAACGCAACCGGCCAGGTGCCCGGTCTCACGCGGCCCAGCCGTTGCGACGGCGCGTGAGACAGTGGCAAAATCTGCTGCTGGCCTCCGGTTCACCCTCGCTCCCGCGTGGGACCCGGGACCCTCTGACGCTTAAGGAGAAACCTATGAAGCAGGGCATCCACCCCGACTACGTGGCCACCACGGTCACGTGCACCTGTGGCAACACCTTCGAGACCCGTTCCACCGTCACCTCTGGTGAGATCCGCGTGGACGTGTGCTCGGCCTGCCACCCGTTCTACACCGGCAAGCAGAAGATCCTCGACACCGGTGGCCGCGTCGCCCGCTTCGAGGCCCGGTACGGCAAGCGCAGCAAGTAGCCGCGTCTCACGACGCCGGCGGCCGGCTCCCAGAGTCGCCGTCGGCGTCGTTTGCATATCGCACGAGTGCCGCTGGTGCCCGTCAGCACGACTCCTAGCCAGTGAAGGAACCCGAGTCCATGAGTGAGGACTTCTCCGCCGCAGAGCCGCTCCTGGCCGAGTACGCGGATATCGAGGCCGAGATGGCCGGGCCCGCGGCCTCCGACCCCGGTGCCATGCGTCGGCTGGGGCGCCGCTACGCCGAGCTGGGCAGGGTCGTGGCCGCCTACCGGGCCTGGCAGTCGGCCAGTGCCGACCTGGCTGACGCCCGCGAGCTGGCCGCGGAGGACGAGGACTTCGCCGCCGAGGTGCCGGCCCTGGAGGCCGCCGAGGCCGCTGCCGGGGAGCACCTGCGCGAGGTCCTCGTGCCCCGGGATCCCGACGACGCCCGCGACGTCATCATCGAGGTCAAGGCCGGTGAGGGTGGCGAGGAGTCGGCGCTGTTCGCCTCCGACCTGGCCCGCATGTACTCCCGCTACGCTGAACGGCAGGGCTGGGCCGTGGAGGTCCTGGACGCCACCGACTCCGACCTGGGCGGTTACAAGGACGTGCGTCTGGCCATCAAGGCCCGCGGACCCGTGGAGCCCCAGGACGGGGTGTGGGCGCACCTGAAGTACGAGGGCGGCGTCCACCGCGTCCAGCGCGTCCCGGTCACCGAGTCCCAGGGCCGCATCCACACCTCCGCCGCCGGCGTCCTGGTCATGCCGGAGGCCGATGACCCTGGTGAGCTCCAGATCGACGCCGCCGACCTGCGCATCGACGTCTTCCGCTCCTCGGGACCGGGGGGCCAGAGCGTCAACACCACGGACTCGGCCGTGCGCATCACGCACCTGCCCACGGGGATCGTCGTGTCCATGCAGAACGAGAAGTCCCAGCTGCAGAACAAGGAGGCGGCCATGCGGGTCCTGAGGGCCCGGCTCCTGGCCGAGCGTGCGGCGGCCGCCGCCGCCGAGGCGGCGCAGGCCCGTCGCAGTCAGGTGCGCACTGTGGACCGCTCCGAGCGCATCCGCACCTACAATTTCCCTGAGAACCGGATCGCCGACCACCGCACCGGCTTCAAGGCATACAACCTCGACGCCGTTCTTGACGGTGACCTCGGCCCGGTGATCGCCTCGGCCATCGCCATGGACGAGGCCGAACGGTTATCCCAGGTGGGTGAGGGCAGTGGTTCCTGAGTTGTGCGGCGGCGCGCCGGCGGGCGCGGTGGACCGCTACGGGCTGCGGGCGCTGGTGCGTCAGGCGGCCGGTCGGCTGGCTGCGGCCGGCGTGACCAGCCCCCAGGTCGATGCCCGAATCCTGGCTGAGCACCTGCTGGGGCGGGCCCTGTTGCTGGCCGACGGCGCTGACGGCGACTTCCCGGCCGCCTATGACGCACTGGTGCTGCGCCGCGAGTGCCGCGAGCCGCTCCAGCACATCATCGGCCGCATGTGGCTGCGGGGCGCCGAGCTCATCAGCCGTCCCGGCGTGTTCATCGTGCGCCCGGAGACCGAGGTCGTGGCCGGGGCCGCCATTGAGGCGGCTCGGGAGGTCATGGACGGCGGTGGGGGAGTGGTCCTGACCGCGGACCTGTGCACCGGCTCGGGGGCGATCGCGGCCTGCGTCGCCAAGGAGGTGCCCGGGGCCCGGGTGGTCGCCGTCGAGATCAGTGAGACCGCGGCGTCTCTGGCCCGCGAGAACTGCGAGCGGCTGGTGCCCGGTCGGGTCGAGGTGATCCACGCCGACGCCACCGACCCACTGGTCCTCCACGACCTCAACGGGCAGGTCGACGTCGTTGTCTCCAACCCGCCCTACGTGCCGGCCGGCGCCGTGGAGGACACTGAGACGGAGCAGCACGAGCCCACGGTGGCGCTCTACGGCGGGGGCCCGGACGGGTTGGAGATTCCGATTGACGTCCTGGTGCGCTCGGTCGCGCTGCTGCGCACCGGCGGGGTGCTCGTCATGGAGCACGACCACGAGCAGGGGGCGCTGCTGCGCGCGGCCGCGCTCGGGGCCGGGTTCAAGCAGGCCGAGACCGGCCAGGACCTCACCGGCCGCGACCGCTACCTGCGCGCCGTGCGGTAGGTTCTTCGGTAAGCGAGGCAAAGGTGGCCGGGCCGCCTACCGTCTCGGCGGCCGACGTGGTCGGTTCTCTGGTCGTCGTTCCGCGGTTCTGAGAAAATGGTTCTGTGGCGGTGAAAGTGGCGATCGACACCAAGGTGCTGTCGGAGGCATGCGCCCGGTTTGGTGTTGCTCGGTTGCGTGTCTTTGGATCAGTGCTTAACGATCATTTTGATCCCCAAGCCAGCGACATCGACTTTCTTGTCGACTTCCAGGCGGGCCGGGGGGATCGATTTGCGGATTTCTTCGGCCTGCAGGATGAGCTGACGAGGATCTTCGGAAGAAAGATTGACCTGGTCGTTGCTGAGTCGGTCAAGAATCCTTACTTCAAGTCCTCGGTGCTGAGGGGTGCTGAGGATGTCTATGCGGCCTGAGTGACGGCGTTGGAGTTGGGCTGATCTCGGTGCCGCGGGTACTTGTGATGGCAGCGTGATGCTCGCTCGCATCTGGTGAGTTGAGGTTTCATAGTTTGAGCGGATGTGGAATCACCGTTCATGGATGGGTGTGCGACCGGGTTCAGGAGTTGCGACTGCCTGCGGAGGATAGTTGCTCCGCCGACTCGTGGATCACCGTCGTGGCGGCCTCCAGGAACGCAATGAGCTGATTGACCCGGCTCTCGGGCCAGCCGTCCACCAGAGCTGTCAGTTTCCGGTTGGCGGGCAGGAATATCTCGGCGAGACGATCAGCGCTCGTGGCGTGGATGGTGAAGGAGCGCAGGTCCGTCTCGCTGGGGCGACGCTCAACCCAGCCATCGCGGACGAGTCGCCGCAGCACGCTCGTCATCGTTGTTGTCCCCATCCGGGTGCGGCGGGCGAGGGCGGTGGGGGTCTGCGGGCCGTCGCGGTGCAGGGCGTCGAGTACCGCCAGGTCGCTGTCATTGAGCCCGGTTTTCGCGGCGACAGCGCGGTTGCTGGCGGCGAGCTCGCTGTTCATGGCGCGCAGCGCCCGGATGAGACGCTGATCGTGAATCCCTCCGCTCAAGCGGCCCTCCTGATCGGGGTGAAGATGGATGAGTGTCAGGATAGATCGATGACGAGCTTGCCGCGGACGTGGCCCTTTGCCAGCTCGGTGTAGGCGGCGCGAATCTGCTCCAGTGTGAAGGAGTAGGTGTGGGCGACCTCAACCTTGATGGCGTCATCCGCCACCAGCTCTGCCACCTCCTCGAGGTCGCTGCATCCACTGCTGTGCCGTGAGCCGGTGAACTGCGCGCCCCTGAGGATTGCTGCGGGCGAGGGAACCAGGGTGCCGATGGAACGGCCCGTCAGTCCGAGATCGCGGCCAAGCCGTACGTAGGTGCCGCCGTAGCAGTCCAGGAGCTTGGTGACGGGGGAGGGAGCCGCGTCGCGAACCCGGCTGGTCAGATTCTCGCCGTAGGTGACCGGAATGGCACCCAAGGAGCGGAGGTAGCCCATGTTGCGGGCGCCGGCGATTCCGATGACGGTGGCGCCTCGGCTCACGGCCAGCTGAACGGCGACCGACCCCACACCGCCCGCGGCGGCACTGATGACAATGACATCGCCATCGTGCAGGTTCAGCTGCCTGAATGCGCCGCACGCGGTTTGTGCAGCTACACCCAGGCAGGCCGCCTGCGTGAAGGAAAGTGGAGCCGGCTTCGTGATGACGTCGTCGGCGGGTGCCACCAGCTCGGTGGTGAGTGCCCCGCGGGTGTCGGCCTGACCGGGCGCACTTCGCAAGGTGCCCAGCACGGCATCGCCCACGGCGAGGTCGGTGACGTTCGCACCGACGGCATCAATGACGCCTGCGAAGTCGCGGGCCACGCCCCTGGGGAAGCGAGCGGATGCGCCCTCCAGCCAGCGTCGAGGATGAAGGATGCGCTGAACCCGTTCAAGCCTTCGCAGATCGCCTCGGAAGGTCTTGAAGTCGAGGGGGTTGAGCCCGACGGCGCGCACCGCGATGCGTACCTCTCCGTCGCCGGGTGCCTGCGCCGGGCGCTCGGCCTCCTCCAGGACCTCTGGCCCGCCGAACCGGTGGTACTCGATCGATCGACTCATGGAAGCCTCCTCGTAGACCCTCGACGGCGATACGCTGCGCTCGCATCAACCTACTACGTAGAACGTATAGTACGAGTTTCGTATTAGGTGAGCAAGGAAGTGTCCTTGGGCGGGCTCTGTGGTCCCTTCGGGGAGAGGTCGCTCAGTCGAGCGGCCGCAGCTTGCCGCTGATGCCAGGGGTGTGTCGTAGTGACTCGTTGTCCTGTGGCGGCAGGCGCTGACCGTATCCTGTTAGCTGTTCTGCCAGGCGGCGGTCGCCTCCATGAGTGCCATGTAGTCGTCCTCCCGGGCGCTCAGGAAGACCTGCTTCCAGGTGTCGGCCATAGCGTCGGGCACGAGCCCGGTGATCCGCATGATCTCCGCGGTGAAGGGGACCGCGTGAATGCCTGAGGCCGTGGTGACGCCCCGGTTGGTCACCACTGGGGCCTCCACATAGTGCGCACCGCCTCGGTATCCACTGGCCTCCAGGTACTGGGCGGCATTCGAGGTGTGGCGGCGCTCGTCCAGGAAACCACCGCGGGCCAGCAGAAGTGTGGCACCGCAGATGGCCGCCACCGGAATCTCCTCATCCACGAGACGGCCGACTGCCTCGATGAGCCGGTCGTGCCCGGCCTCGTAGTGGTCTCCTCCAGGGATGACCAGGGCTGCGAGCGAGCTGTCGTCGGCCAGGGCCTGCAGGGTGTCGAGGTCGGCCTCAGGCGTCAGTGGCAGGTTGCCGAGCGTGCGCACCGGATTCAGCCCGTCGCCCACGAGCAGGAGCCGAAAGCGACCGGGCTTGAGCTGCTCCGCGCCCGCGATCTGAGTGGTGAGGTAGGCGTACTCCCAGTCCGCCATGGTCTCGGTCGTGTACAGGGCGATGGTGCGCATCTGGGTTCCTCTCGCAGCGGCTTTCGCAACCTGTTCACAACGTACTGTGAAGGCGGGCGGTGCGGCGGGGAAAGCGGGACATGTCGGTGGCCTGGCCTAGGCTTGGCCTCACGATGAACGCGATGAACTCCCTCTTCGGCGCCCTGCCCATGCCCGGCTCCGGCGGTGCGGCCACACCGCCGCCCGAGGCCGCGCTACCCGCCCTCGTCCCCGCCGCAGGCTCCTTCGACGACGACTCCTGGGCCGACGTCGAGGCCCCGGAGGAGGACTGGGGCCCCGAGGACGCCTCACCGCCTGAGGACGAGTCCGCCGCAGCCCCCACCTGGGAGGAGCGCCAGGACGAGGTCTCCGCCCTCGTCGCCCGCGCCCAGGCCAACGCCGCCGCGGCCCGCACCCGAGCCGACGGCGCCGCGCGGTCGGGCCAGTCCTCCGGCCCCGCCTGGGGCGTGACGGTCTCAGACCCGGCCGAGCTGCTCTCCGGCCTCAACCCCGCCCAGGAGGCCGCCGTCACCCACGCCGGCGCCCCCCTGCTCATCATCGCCGGCGCGGGATCGGGCAAGACCCGGGTCCTGACCCACCGCATCGCTCACCTCATCGCCACCGGACGCGCCCGCCCCGGCGAGATCCTGGCCATCACCTTCACCAACAAGGCCGCCGCCGAGATGCGCGAACGCGTCACCGCCCTGGTGGGCCCCGCCGGCGAGCGCATGTGGGTCTCCACCTTCCACTCCGCCTGCGTACGCATCCTGCGCCGCGAGCACGAGGCCGCCGGCCTGCGCTCCACCTTCTCCATCTACGATGCCGCCGACTCCACCCGCCTCATCACCCTCATCGTGCGTGAGCTGGGCATCGACCCCAAGCGCTTCACCCCCAAGACCTTCGCCCACCGCATCTCCGACCTCAAGAACGAGCTCATCACCCCGGCCCAGTTCGCCGAGCGGGCCGTCACCTCCAACCCCCTGGAGCGCCACCTCGCCGAGGTCTACCGCGCCTACGCCCAGCGCCTGAGCGCCGCCAACGCCCTGGACTTCGACGACATCATCATGCGCACCGTCGCCCTGCTCCAGACCCGCCCGGCCGTAGCCGAGATGTACCGGCGCCGCTTCCGCCACATCCTGGTCGACGAGTACCAGGACACCAACCACGCCCAGTACGTCCTCGTGCGTGAGCTCGTCGGTGGGCCCGGCACCTCCGGGGCCGGCTCGGCCCTGCCACCGGGCGAGCTCACCGTCGTCGGCGATTCCGACCAGTCCATCTACGCCTTCCGCGGCGCCACCATCCGCAACATCGAGGAGTTCGAGGAGGACTACCCCGCGGCGCGCACCATCCTGCTGGAGCAGAACTACCGCTCCACCCAGAACATCCTCTCGGCCGCCAATGCCGTCATCTCCCGCAACAGCGGCCGGCGCGAGAAGAACCTGTGGACCGCCGCCGGCGACGGCGCCCCCATCACCGGTTACGTCGCCGACTCCGAGCACGACGAGGCCCGCTGGATCAGCCAGGAGGTCGACCGCCTGGCCGACGAGCACGGCGTACGCCCCCGCGACGTCGCCGTCTTCTACCGCACCAACGCCCAGTCCCGCGCCCTCGAAGAGGCCTTCATGCGCGCCGGCCAGCCCTACAAGGTCATCGGCGGCACCCGCTTCTACGACCGCCGCGAGATCAAGGACGCCATCGCCTACCTGCGCGCCGTCGACAACCCCGACGACGACGTCAACCTGCGCCGCATCCTCAACGTCCCCAAACGCGGCCTGGGGGACAAGGCTGAGGGCGCCCTGGCCGAGCACGCCGCCCGCTACGCCGTCTCCTTCGGGCAAGCCGTCGCCGACGCCGCCGGAGCCCCCCGCGAGGCCCAGACGGACGGAACCGAGAACACCGACGGACAGGCACCCTCCACCACCGGGACTGACGAGCCGCCCGAGGTCGAGGGCCTGACCACCCGGGCCCGCAACCAGGTGCGCGGCTTCCACGAGCTGCTCACCACCCTGCGCCACATGGTCACCGCCGGCGACGGCGTCGCCGACGTCCTCGACTCCGCCCTGGACGCCTCCGGCTACCTCGCCGAGCTGCGCGCCAGCGACGACCCCCAGGACGCCACCCGCGTGGAGAACCTCGCCGAGCTCCACTCCGTGGCCAGCGACTTCCAGGCCGCCAACCCCGACGGCACCCTGGCCGACTTCCTCGAACGCGTCTCACTCGTGGCCGACTCCGACCAGCTCCCACCCAGCGCCGACCTGGAGGACGAGGATGCCCGGCAGGCCGAGGAGCAGGGCCAGATCACCCTCATGACCGTCCACACCGCCAAGGGCCTGGAGTTCCCAGTCGTCTTCGTCACCGGCATGGAGGACGGCACCTTCCCCCACAGCCGCTCCCTGGCCGAGGAGACCGAGCTCGCCGAAGAACGACGCCTGGCCTACGTGGCCCTCACCCGCGCCCGCGAGCGCCTCTACCTCACCCGCGCCGCCGTACGCTCGGCCTGGGGAGCCGCCAACGCCATGCCCGCCTCCCGCTTCCTCGACGACGTACCGGACGAGACCATCGACTGGAAGCGCCTGACCTCCTCCATGGAGGCGCTGCGCGGCGGCGGCACCGGCTGGGGCAGCAGCTGGGGCGAGGGCGGTTTCGGCTCGGGCGGGCGGCGTTCAGGCTCCCCCCGGCAGAGCTCCTACTCCGACGACGATGACTTCGCCCCGCCCGTGGGCGCAGGCACCAAGCGCTCGGGCAAGCTGGGGCGCGTGGAGACCGCCCAGGACCGGGCCGCCAAGCGCGCCTCCGCCCGCCTCGAGGCCCGCGGCAAGCAGAGCGCCTTCTCGCCGGCCGGCGCTGCCGCCTCGGAGGACCTACCCGCAGCCGTCGCCGGGCTGAGGACCGGAGACCAGGTGCGCCACGACTCCTACGGGGTGGGCACCGTCGTCGGCCTGGAGGGCAAGGGGCGATCCCTGACCGCCCGCGTCGAGTTCGTCATTGACGGTGCCCCCACCACCAAGCGCCTCATCCTGCGCTACGCCCCCGTCGCCAAGATCTGACGGCTCCATCCTTCGCCCACCTCCCGCGGTATCGAGAACTGTGCTGATAGCAGTGGGCGCCGGCTCCTCCTGGCGGGGGAGGTGTGGCGACCGGCAGGTGGGCAACACTGGGGTCATGAACGCCCCGGCCTCCTTCCCGACTTCATCAGCGGAGCCGCGGGCTCCTCGCCTCCTGGACCGGCTCGTCCCGGTCAGTCCCCAGTGGCGCATTCCTCCGCGGAAGGCGGAGCGCCTCGGCTGGCTCCAGCTCCTTCTGGGGATCCTGGTCGTCCTCGGCGCTCAGATGATCGTCGGGCTGCTGGCGGTGGCGACTGGACTCGTGCGACACTGGGGCGGGGCGGCAGCCCGCCCGGGTGTCGCGTTCATCGTCTCAATCAGTGCCGTGCCCCTGACCGTGCTCGGGTACTGGCTGCTGGTGCGCTTCGTCGGTGGCCGGCCCGTCATCGAGCTGGGCGGGCGCGGGGCGGCACTGCGTGAGCTCCTGGCCGGCCTGGCCATGGGTGCGCTGCTCATGGGTGCCGTCATCGCGGTCCTGGCCCTGCTCGGTTCCTATCACGTGGTGGACGTCGGTTGGAACACGGGGATCCTCGTCGGCCTCCAAGCCGGTATCGTCGCCGGATTCACCGAGGAGATCCTCGTCAGAGGTGTCATGCTCCGCCTCATCGAGGGGTGGCTGGGGACCTGGTGGGCGCTGGCCATCACCGCGGTGTTCTTCGGCGCTGCCCACCTCGGCAACCCTCAAGCCACCGTCTTCGGTGCGGTGGCGATCGCACTGGAGGCGGGCATCCTGCTGGGCGCCTGCTACCTGCTCACCCGGCGCCTGTGGCTGGCGATCGGGCTGCACGCCGCCTGGAACTTCGTCCAGGGCGGCATCTTCGGCTCCGACATCTCCGGCACCGGGTCGGGACGCGGACTCATCGAGGCCCGCTTCACCGGCCCCGACCTTCTCACCGGTGGAGTCATGGGGATCGAGGCCTCCGTCGTCGCGGTCGTGCTGTGCACCGCGGCCGGTGTGGCCATGCTGCTGGCGGTCCGCCGGCGCGGGCTCGTCGTCCCGCCGCGGTGGCGCCGCTCGCCTCAGGCCGCACTGGACGGCACGCAGCCGGCCTAGGATCCGTCACGAAACCAGGACGGAGCACTGTGTGTTCGTACCATAGGGCGCGCGGTCGTACCCTCTACCCCTCGAACGCGAGGCTTAAGGTACGACCGCGACGTCGAGTACTACGGGCGGTGACGGCCTGAGCGGGCCGCAACCGGATCAGCTGCGGCTCGGCACCAGGCGCACGGGGCGCCGCTCGGCCCGGAAGTCGTTGACCGGGGCCTCGGAGGCGTAGCCCAGGGCGAAGCCCGTGATGAGGCGGTAGTCCGACGGCGCCTCGAACTCGGCGTCGAAGGGACGGCGCCAGGTGGCCAGGACCCCCAGGGGGCAGGAGTCGACGCCGTGGGCCTTGGCGGACAGGAACAGGGTCTGCAGCATGATCCCGGCGTCGAGCGCCGCGAAGGGCATAAGGCCCTCGTGGACCAGGACGAAACCGATGACCGGGGCGCCGAAGGCCTCACAGTTGCGGCGGGCGGCCGCATCACGGGCCTCGCGGTCCTTGCGGCCGATGCCCATGTGCGCGTACAGCCGGCCGCCGACCGCCTGGGAGTGGGGCAGCAGGTCCGCGGGGTAGGGCGCCCAGGTCGGGTAGTCGCCGTCGGGCGCCTTGCCGCTCAGGGCCAGGCGGGCCATTGCCCCGGGTTCCTTGTGCTGGAGGGGGAGGGCGGCGTCGAACTCCTTGACGTAGGCCGCGCGCAGACGGTCCGCCTGCTCACCGGTGGCCAGCGCCACCATGAAGGGGCGGGTGTTGGACCAGCTCGGTGCCTGGCGGGCATCCTCCAGGATCTCCTCGATGACCTCTGGTGGTACGGGATCGGTCCGGAAGTCCCGCACGGAGTGCCGGGAAGCGGCCAGGTCGGAAAAGGTCTCGGGGTTCATTGCGGCGTCTCCTGAGGCGGGTGCTGATGGCGGGGGCCGAAGGTGGAGTCGTCCAGCTGGCGCAGGACCCGGGCCGGGTTGCCCACCGCCAGGCTGCTGGCGGGAATGTCCTTGGTGACTACCGAGCCCGCGCCGATGACGCAGTTGTCCCCGATGGTCACACCCGGGCAGACGATGACCCCGCCGCCCAGCCACACGTTGTCCCCGATCGTGATGGGGTCGGCCGCCTCCAGGGAGCAGGCGCGCGGCGTCGGCTCCAGGGGGTGGACCGGCGTGAGCAGCTGGACGTTCGGACCGATCTGGCAGTGCGCGCCGATACTGATCTGGGCGACGTCGAGGGCCACGAGCCCGTAGTTGACGAAGGTCCCCTCACCCACGGCGATGTTGTCCCCGTAGTCCACGCGCACCGGCGGCAGCAGGTGTGCCTTGTCGCCCAGTCCCGGGATCGCTGAGCGCAGCAGGTCCCAGCAGTTCTCCTCGCCCTCGGCGAAGGCCCGCTCGAAGCGGTGGAGCATTGTGCGGGCGTGGGCGGCGATCCTGGCATTGTCCGGGTCGTCGGCGACGTACCAGTCACCGGCGAGCATGCGCTCGCGGTTGGTGCGCTCGTCGCCCTCGAAGTAGGGCTCTGCCTCCGGGAAGCGTGGGGTGGGGGTCTCACTCATACCCAGCAGCCTAGCGGCGGCCCGACACGCCCGTCGGCCGGTTCGAGCCGACCCGCCGGAGTCGGCGCTCAGAGCCTGTTCAGGAGTGGGGGAGCACCTCGGCCACGGCCGCCCGCAGCGTCTCCGGCAGGCCCAGGGCCTCGAGCTCACCCAGCAGGGCGGTTCCGCTCAGACCCCGCTGTACCGCGTCCCAAGCCAGGTCCTTGGCCATGTACTCCACGCGCGCGGCGTCCAGGATCGCGTGGACCTCTTCACGCCAGTCGGCTGGGGAGTGCTTCGTGCCGCGGAGGACCAGCTGGACGCCGTCGATGAGCTCCTGGCGGCTCAGCTCCTCCAGGTGCACCAGCGTCCCGGCCCCCAGGGTGAAGCCGTCACCGCTGACCTCCTCGGTGGCCAGCCGGCGCGCCCGCTCACCCACCCCCAGCCAGGCGCCGGCCACCTGGCCGGCCAGGAGTCGCACCGTCACCAGCCGCGAGGCCGGCACGACCTCGGCCGCCCCCTCCAGGCGGATGCGCAGCACCACGTCGGCGCCGTCCTCCTCCTCGGCGTCGGGCCAGGTCAGCGCCATGTGGGTGCGGGCGATCTGGTCCTGCCCGGGCTGGGCCGAGCCGTCGTCCTCCTCCAGGGTGAAGCTCCCCGAGCCCCCGGGCACGACGACGATCTCCAGCTCACGCGGATTGTCCCCGGCCGCCTCCGTCAGGTTCCCGGCCAGGGGGATGACGGAGCCGGCCCGGGCCAGCACCCCGATCCGGTCCAGGGGGCGCGACAGGCTCAGCATGCGCCCGCGTCCGCCGGTGGTGGCCTCATAGCGGCGCCCCGTGGGCAGGTCGTACCAGACGCCGTCGGGCAGCCAGGTCAGCTCCCGCCCCAGGCCGGTGGCCACATCGAGCGGGGAGGTGAAGGGCACCACCAGCAGGTCCCCGAAGCAGAAGCTGCCCCGGTGCTCGTAGGCGGCCAGCTCACGCGGGTGGTCGTGGTAGACCGGACGCACTGGAGCGATGCCTTCACCCGCCGAGCGGCGCGCCCACGTGTACAGGTAGGGCACCAGCCGGTGACGCAGCCGCAGGTGCGCCTCCATCGTGGCGCGCGCGTCACGCGAGTAGCGCCACGGCTCCTTGGAGGTGAAGCCCGAGTTCGACGAGTGCAGGCGGTTGATGGGGGAGAAGCATCCCAGCTGGAACCAGCGGGCCGCCATCGTGTCGTCGCTGCCGCCCAGCATGTGCCCGCCGATGTCGTTGGACCACCAGAAGTAGCCGATGTTGGCGGCCGTGGCCGTGAAGCGCGGCTGGAAGCGCAGGGAGTCCCAGCTGATGATCGTGTCCCCGGAGAAGCCCACCGGGGTGCGGTGGCTCGAGGCGTCGGCGAAGCGAGAGAAGGTCACCGGTCGGCGCCGCTCCACGCCACCGTCGGCCGCCGGGCGCTCGCGGCCCGAGTCGAGGTAGTGGACGTGGTTGAGCATCCACAGCGGGTCCAGGCCGGGAACCGTCGTGGAGCCGCCCTGCTGCCAGTCCAGCCACCAGAAGTCCACGCCCTCGTCCTCCAGGGGATGGTGGAGGCGCGAGAGGTAGGAGCCCACGAAGTCCCGGTCGGCGATGTTGAAGGGCACGTCCTCCCCGGTGCTCGCATCCAGGCCCAGGTCGGCGCAGACCTCCTCATAGGCCTCCTCGTGGCGGCGCACCCCCTGGGCCGGGTGCACGTTGAGCGTGGTGAGCATGCCCTGCTCGTGCAGGCCGGCCAGGAAAGCCGCCGGGTTGGGGAACAGCTCCCGGTTCCAGGTGTAGCCGGTCCATCCCGTGCCGATCGCCGGGTCGATGTCGGTGACGTGCCAGTCCATGTCGACGACGGCCACGGAGAAGGGCAGTTCCTCGGCGGCGAAGCGGTCCATGAGCGCCAGGTACTCCTGGTCGCTGTAGGGGTGGTAGCGGCTCCACCAGTTGCCCAGTAGCGCCCGCGGGATGAGGGGGCTCGGCCCGGTGAGGCGGAAGAAGTCCCGCAGCGCCTCCTGGTAGTCCTGGCCGTAGCCGAACACGTAGAGGTCCTGCGCCCCGTCGGCCAGGCGGTTGCCGGGCTCACGGGGCTGGACCCACTCGTCCTGGGTGAGCAGCAGCGCGGCCGAGTCGTCCAGGGCGGTGATGCCGTTGAGACTCAGCAGGCCCGGACCGAGGGCGACGGCGCCGTCGGCCTCATCGAGGGTGCGGGTGGTGCCGCCCAGGTTCGTCGGGAAGGTCTCGTCCGGATCCCACACGTCGCCGTGGTGCCAGGTGCCGCCGTGGGCGTGCAGCGCCGTCGAACGCAACCTGACGCTGAGCCCGGCGGGGGAGAATCCCAGGGAGGGCACATGGGTCAGGTGCAGATGCTCGGTGATGATCTCCAGGCGGTCCTGGCCGTGCACCACCCGGAACGACGGCGTCTCGCCCAGGTCGCGGTTGACGACCAGCTGGGTGGCGGCGTCGGTGAAGACGCCCGTGGGGGAGTGCTCCATGCGGATGAGCCGAGAGGTGAGCACCGTGAACCGGTAGCCGGACTCCTCCGACGAGGTCCCGGCAATGACCGCCTCAGGGCGGGCTGCGGCCGGGCGCGGAGTGTCAGGGGCATCGCGGAGAGGAGAAACCAACGGTCGGCCTTTCACAGCAGGAGTCGTCACGGGGAGCGGTGGGAGAGGCGGCGCCCCGAGTGAGGCGCGAGAACTCATCTTAATCGGCCCTCCTCCCGGGCTGGTTCTGACACAATCGGTACCGGCCCGCAAGACCCCGTCAGCCCTGGTGGCGGAGCAGGGGCAGTCCCTCACGCACCCGACCCTGCCCCGCTTTCCTCGCATCCCCCTGTCCGGTAGGAAGGAAGTCGCCCGTGACCTCTCCCGCACCCCTGGTTGTCTCTGCCCACCACGTCGGCGACGATCCGGACTGGTGGCGCCGCGCCGTCGTCTACCAGGTCTACCCCCGTTCCTTCGCCGACTCCGACGGCGACGGAATCGGTGACATCCCCGGCCTGACCAGCCGACTGGACCACCTCGACGAGCTGGGTGTCGACGTCGTGTGGCTCAGCCCCGTCTACCGCTCCCCTCAGGACGACAACGGCTACGACATCTCCGACTACCAGGACATCGACCCCCTCTTCGGATCCCTGACCGACCTCGACGCCCTCATCGAGGGACTGCACTGTCGCGGCATGCGCCTGGTCATGGACCTCGTCGTCAACCACACCAGCGACGAGCACCCCTGGTTCACCGCCAGCCGCTCCTCCAAGGACGACCCCAAGCGCGACTGGTACATCTGGCGGCCCGCCCGGCAGGTCGACGGGCTCGCCCCCGGGCAGCCGGGCACCGAGCCCACCAACTGGGGATCGGCCTTCTCCGGGTCGGCCTGGGCCTGGGATGAGGAGAGCCAGGAGTTCTACCTGCACCTCTTCTCACCCAAGCAGCCCGACCTCAACTGGGAGAACCCGCAGGTGCGCCGCGCCATCCACGAGATGATGACCTGGTGGCTGGAGCGCGGCGTCGACGGCTTCCGCATGGACGTCATCAACCTCATCTCCAAGACCTACCCGCTCACTGACGCGCCCCAGGGCGAGGGTGACCTCTACGGCAACGCCTTCGCCGCCGTCGCCAACGGCCCCCGTATTCACGAGTTCCTGCACGAGATGAACCAGCAGGTCCTCGCACCGCGGCCCGGCCACGTCCTGACCGTCGGAGAGATGCCCGGGGCCACCAGCGCCGAGGCCACCCTCTACACCGACCCCGCCCGAGGTGAGCTCGACATGGTCTTCCAGTTCGAGCACGTCTGCCTCACCGACGGGCCCGGCGGCAAGTTCGACCCCCAGCCCCTCGAGCTGGTCACCCTCAAGCAGAACCTGGCCCACTGGCAGGCCGCCCTCGCTCCCGACACGACCCCCACCGGTGCCGTGAGCGCGGAGAAGGGCTGGAACTCCGCCTACTGGGACAACCATGACCAGCCCCGCGCCGTCTCCCGATTCGGCGATGACGACCCCGCCTGGCGCGTCCGCTCGGCCAAGACCCTCGCCACGATCCTCCACACCCACCGCGGCACCCCCTACATCTACCAGGGCGAAGAACTGGGCATGGCCAACACGGTCTTCCGTGGCATCGAGGACTACCGGGACCTGGAGTCCGTCAACCACTTCCACGAGCGCGTGCGCGCCGGCGACGACCCGGCCGCCGTCCTGGCCGGCATCGCCCCCGTATCCCGCGACAACGCCCGCACCCCCGTCCACTGGGACAGCAGCGAGAAGGCCGGATTCACCACCGGCGAGCCCTGGATCGCCCTGGCCCCCGACCACGGCACCGTCAACGCCGCCGCCCAGGTGGGAGTACCTGGCAGCGTCTTCGAGCACTACCGCCAGCTCATCGCCCTGCGGCACGACGACGACGCCCTCGCCCTGGGCACCTTCCGGCTCCTGGCCGCCGACCACCCCACCGCCTGGGTCATCCTGCGCCAGTGGCGCGCCCCCGAGACGCAGGGCGGCGGCATCGAGCAGCTGCTGCTCATCGCCCAGTGCGCCCGCGAGGACCTGCCCCTGACCGGGCAGAGCGGTCTGCTGACGGCGCTCGCGGCCGAGGGCCTGCAGTTAGAGGAGTGGAGCGGGGCCGAGCAGGTGCTGCGCGCCGCCGATCCGGACGTTCAGCCCGGCTCTGCCCACGCGGGCCTGCCGGAGGCGCTACCGGGATGGGACTCGGTGCTTCTGCGCCGTCGGACCTGAGGAGGGGCGCTCTGCGCCCGCCCGACTGCGTCAACTGGAATAGTGCTGGCCGGCCGATCGTTGGCCTCGGTGGACAAAGCCGCGGATTTCGGAAGTAGGGGAGCACCATGGAGTTCAGCCAGGTCGTCGCCAATCGTCACTCGGTTCGAGACTTCACCGACCAGCCCGTCTCCCAGGAGGATCTGGTCGACATTGTCCGCACCGCCCAGCAGGCGCCGTCGTGGGTGAACTCCCAGCCCTGGCGGGTCTATGCGGCCACAGGGGCCACGCTGGCCGGGATCAAGAAGCGCCATGCTGCGGACGTCGCTGCCGGCAGGAAGGGAAACGCCGACCTCCCGGTGAAGCCTCGAACAGAGTGGTCTGTGACCACCCAGGAGAACATGGCCGCGCTCGGAGAGCAGATCAGTGCGCAACTGGGTGATGGCGTCCAGGAGTTCCAGGCATCGCAAGGACGGCTGTTCAATGCTCAGGCAGCCCTGTACGTGACGATCCCGGTCGAATCCACCCCGTGGTCCTTCCACGACCTCGGGGCCTTCTCCGCCATGCTCGTCCTGGCGGCTGCCGACAAGGGCCTTGGCGCCATCAACGCCTACGCCCTGGTCATGTACCCGGACGAGGTGCGCGAGGCCATGGGGATCGGAGCCGATGAGATCGTCGCGATCGGGATCGCGCTGGGCCATCCCGCAGACTCGGCGCTGGCGGCCTTCGCCCCCAGCCGCGTCGACGTCAACGAGATCCTCACGATCAAGGACTGAGCGCAGAGGGCTGCTTGCCTCGTCGGCCCAGGAGGAGGATGAGGGAAGCGACCGCGGCCGCGCCGGTGAGCAGGATTGCCGCATTGAGCCACGAGAGCTCGAAGTCGGGCAGGTTCTCGCTCTGGAGCTGACCGATGAACAGTCCCAGCGTGTTTCCGCTGACGTGCAGGCCCAGGGCGAAGAACATCGACCGCAGCCGCACCACCGACCAGCCGGCGAGCAGCCCGAAGAGCACCTTGTGAAGGATCTGCCAGGCGTAGCCCTTGAGGCTGGTGTCGGAGGTCAGCCAGGTCGGCAGGTGCAGGGCGGTGAAGGACGCCGTCGTCATCAGCACAGCGGCCGCTGGCCCGAAGCGCTCGTGTATCGGTGAGAACAGGGTGCGCCTGAGCGTGATCTCCTCGGGGATCGCGTTGTAGGCGACGCCGACGGTCAGGGCGAAGATCAGCGCGTGAAGCACCGTGGAGGCGGTGATCTCCGGCTTCCACAGCGGGCCGGTGCCCGTCGGCCCCATCCAGGTGTGCAGGCCGCCGAAGGCGACTCCGCCCAGGGCGCCAGCGGCAAACAGGACGGTTCTGCTGCGGATGCCGCCACCGATCAGCAGGTCGCGCCAGCCGCGGCCGGACAGCCCGAACCACAGGGTGAGCCCGCCGACGTGAAGGAGGACGAGCATGAGTATCCACGGCCCCTTCAGGAGTGCCAGGGTCGTACCCAGCGCCGGAGCGCCGGACAGCAGGGCGACGGCGGCAAGGGCGGTGCCCTCAGAGGCTGCGGGGCGTCCGGTCTCGAAGGTGTAGGCGTCGGCCGCGCTGGGCTGTAGCGCGTGACGAGGTGGTGCGTTGTCGTATCGACGGCGCATGAGGCTCCGATAGGAAGCATTATCTACTGATGCAGATATATTAGTGCATTTAAACTGCTGGAGCAAGAGTTCTGTTAGTTTAATTCGAGAAAATTGATTATGTTACTTAAGTTTGTGGCCTAAGTGTGCCTGCGTTTGTGTTAAGGTTGCGGCGGGTGGGCGGTGCAGTGAAAAGATAAGGGATGAGTTTAATGTACTGCGCTCTCATTGTGAATTTTCAAAGGAGGTTGGTATTGTTTTTAAATAGACTTAAGATGGATGCTCTTTATGATTTGCGGAGCTCTATTTTGGTGTCTTATTGATTCTGAGGCACTGGTTTCCTGTTCGCATATTTAACTAACTACATTCGAGGTGGATAGGTGTTTAACGTCGAAGATGTGGCTGTCGACCACTATGTTGACTGGGATTGGCGCGTAGTTTTTGTTGTGATAATCGCAGGATTGTTGCTGGCTGGCTTCTCGCTCTGGAGCTCTCCTGAGCGCGACCATGAATCTGTTTTGCTGTCGGTTGTTTTATATGGATTCCCACCTCTCGTTGCAGTTGCCTGTGTTTGGTTGGGGGTTTCGCGGCTCGAGTCGTGGCGCTGGGCTGGCGGGGCCTATCTGCTTCTCCTTATTTTCTTGGCGGGGGCGTTTTTGCGCTGTTATTTGGGTGTGGGGTTGTGGTGGTTTCGCACCTGCATTCTTGTTGTGGCGCTTGGGTTGGCTTTATGGGCGTTTTTGTGGGAATTCCTGCGAAGGACGGCATCGATGATTCCTATGACGGTTTCGGGGCTCGTTACCGCGATTATCATGGTTGTGGTTTTGGTGTCTCTCGTCGGTAGTCGAAGATAAAGCGTGCAGCATTAATTTGTTGATGCATTTTGAATTTTCTGAGGTAGGTGGCTGTAGTATGTGGGTGTTGTCAACAGCGTGACCGCCACGACGACGGCGAACAGGGCCACCAGCGTCCAGGCCCCGGCACGGGCCAGCTCCCAGGTGAAGACGATCCCGAAGACGGGGGCCCTCTGAGTGGTGGCGAGGACGGCACCCGCCCCCGCCAGTGCCAGGACCGCCACGCTGGCCTCCACCCCGCAGGCGTGGAGCGCGATCGCCAGGGCGGCTCCGGCGCTCGAGCCCGCGGCCAGGGAGGGGGCCAGCCGGCCGCCGGTGGCGCCGGCTGCGAGCGTGAGACCGGTGAGGACCGGCTTGAGGGCCACGATGCCCACCAGCAGGACGAGGCCCGCTCCCGCAGCGCTGTTCGAGGCCCCGGGAAGGCCAGTACCCAGAGCCATCTCCATGGCGTCGCGCCCATTGCCGACGATCGCCGGGACCCACAGGCTCACCAGCCCGGTGACCAGTCCCGCCGTACCGATCGCCGCCGGCAGCCACCGGGGGACGCGCACCCGGTGCGCCAGCATCCACGACCACACTCGCCTCGCCCCCACGCCGAGTACCGCGGCCACGGGAACGAGCAGGACCAGCCCGAGGACGGTCCCCGAAGACAGCCCCGGCGAGGTGACCTCGAAGGTAGGGCGCCCGTGGGAGTGCAGCCAGGAGACGAGCGTGGCGATGAGGCACACCGGTACCGCGACGAGGACGCCGCGCCGTCGCATTCCGGAGACCATGACGAGCTCGACGGCGTAGGCCGCCCCTCCCAGCGGCGCGTTGTACATGGCCGCCAGCCCCGCCCCGGCGGCGGAGGCGATGAGGATCGCGCCCTCGTTCCTGCTGATCCCCAGGCGGGTGGCGAGCTTGGCCGCCACCGCCCCGGCGGCCAGACGCGGGGCGCCCTCGCGGCCCACCGAGTTGCCAGCCCCGACCGTGAGGACCTGGGTGACGGCGTCGAGAAAGGGGCGCGCCAGCCCCATCCGGGGAGCCGCCTGACCACTGCGGTCCGCAACCGCGGCCTCCACGTCCGCCACCCCGCCGGTGGCGCGCAGCCACCACCACAGGCCACCGGCGACAAGGCCGCCCAGGGCCGGGGCGAGCGTGCGCCGCCAGGGCGGGGCGGTGGCCAGGCGTTCCAGGAGCCCGCCGTGGGTGACGCCGTAGAACAGCGACTCGAAGAGCCCCAGGAGCAGTGCCATCGCGATCCCGATGAGACCCGCGGCCACGCCCGCCACGGCGGCAGCCACCAGGAACCGGGGTCGTATCAGCGCGCGCACGCCAGGCACCATACCCGGCCGCTCGGCTCCCGGGGCCGGTGGGTCAGCTGGCCGCGTCGTCGACCGCCTCACCGAAGTCGGGCACGTCCTGAAGCGTCAGGGTCCCGATGTCCTGGCTGACCAGGCCCACGGCGGGGCGCAGACCCAGCCACCACTGGTGGCGGGGGCGACGGTGGTCGCGGTCGAGGTCGTCGTTCATGCGGTCCAGGGGCTGGTCGGAGACCTTGCCGCCCATCAGGCCCACGTAGGAGGCGGTCGGCTCGCCGCGTTTGAGGGCGCAGGCCAGCAGCTCCAGGGAGTGGGCGACGAGCTTGGTCGCCATGATCCGGTCGAAGGCCGTGGGGCTGCCGCCCTGCTGCTGGTGACCCAGGATCGCCTCGCGCACGTCGTAGAGACCCTTGCCCTCCTCAGCGAAGATGTGGGCCAGGACGTCGGTGGTGTAGTTGACGCTGGCCCGCTCGTTGCGGATCACCAGGTAGAGGCTGCGTCCCGAGCGGAAGGACTCCACCATCCGCTCGGAGTCCGCTGCCAGGCCCGCCAGCGTGATGCCCTCCTCGTTGAGGTAGACCTTCTCCGCGCCGGTGGCCAGGCCCGACATCAAGGACAGGTAGCCGCACTTGCGGCCCATGACCTCGGCGACGAAGCAGCGGTGGGAGGCCGCCGCGGAGAGCTTGATGGAGTCCAGTGCCACCACCGCGTTGTTGAGGGCCGTGTCGGTGCCGATGCTCAGCTCGGAGCCGGGCAGGTTGTTGTCGATGGAGGCCGGCACGCACACGATCGGGATCTGGAAGGCGGGGTAGCGGTCCCGTTCGGTGACCAGGCGGTAGGCGCTCAGGTAGGCGTTGTAGCCGCCGATGACCAGCAGGGCGTCGATCTCGTGGAGCTCGATGGCCCGCCCCAGCGCGTAGAGCTGCTCAATGGTGGGCACCTCGCGGCGCGTGCCCAGCTGGGCGCCGCCGTCACCGATCCAGCCCTCGACGTCGGCCCAGGTGAGCTCGCGCACGTCGCCGTCCAGCAGGCCGGGGAAGCCGCCGTAGACGCCCAGCATCGTGAAGTCGTGGTCGATGCCCAGGCGCACGGCCGCACGCGCCGCCGTGTTCATCCCCGGGGCCAGGCCGCCGGCGTGGATGATGGCGACCCGCTTGGGGCGGTCGGAGGCCGACGGCGTCGATCCCGTGTCAGTGGCCGGCTCGGCGGGAGGCGTGGACATGGTCTCGAACAGCTCGAGCATCCTGCCGAAGCTCGCCCCGCGGGCCTGGATTGCCCCGAGGTAGTCGTGGGCGGCCACGAGATCCTTGACAGCACGGGTGGCCGCGATCTGCTCCATCATCGGCAGGCGGCGGATGCGGTTGTGGCGCTCGGCGATGATGACCGGCTCGCTGCCCGGCTCCATGGACACCACCTCACGGGCGGCGGCGCAGCCCAGCAGCGTGGACATCCAGCGGTCGTAGGCGCTGGGGCGGCCACCGCGTTGGACGTGCCCCAGGATGGTGACACGAGCGGCCTCACCCAGCTTGTCGGCGATGACCTGGCGGACGTCGTCGGCGGTGATGCGGTTGCCCTCGCGGTCGGTGGCGCCCTCGGCGACGATCACCATGGACTCGCGGCGCCCGGCCTCCCGGCCCGCCTTGAGCTTGGAGCACATGTCCTCCTCCCAGTCCTTGCCCGGGGGCAGCTCGGGGACCAGGACGTAGTCACAGCCCCCGGCCACGGCCGCCATGAGGGCCAGGTAGCCGCAGTGGCGGCCCATGACCTCCACGACGAAGGTGCGCTGGTGGGAGGCGGCCGTTGAGGAGATGTCGTCGATGGCCTCCAGGATGCGGTGAAGGGCGGAGTCGGTGCCGATGGTCATGTCGGCGCCCACGAGGTCGTTGTCGATGCTGCCCACCAGGCCGGTCACCATGAGGACGGGATGGGCGGCGGCCGTCTGCGCGCTGATGTCACCGGCCGCGACAAGCTCCTCGAGCAGGGAGGGCCAGTTCTTGCGGAACTCGTTGGTGCCGGTCAGGGAGCCGTCGCCGCCGATGACCACGAGCCGGTCGATGCCGTGCTCCAGGAGGTTGCGGGCGGCCGCCAGCTGGCCGGCGCGCTCGCGGAACTCGGCTGAGCGGGCGGTGCCGATGATGGTGCCGCCGCGCTGGAGGATGGAGCCCACCGAGTCCCACTCCAGGGGGCGGATGCCGTCACCCCCGGCCACGGCCCCGGCCCAGCCCTCCATGACCGCGTAGGGCCTGGCCCCCAGGCGGATGGCGGTGCGGACCACGGCCCGCACGGCCGCGTTCATGCCCTGGGCGTCACCGCCGGAGGTGAGGACCCCGATGCGCAGGGGCTCGCCGTCCAGACCGAGCAGCGGGCCGGCCGACGAGCCGGTGGGGGAGGGGACAGTGTCTGCGGTGTCTGAGGACATGGCGGCTGGCATGTGGGGTCCTTCCCTGGGGCGCCGGTGGGCCGGGCTCCCGGCGTCGGCCGGGAGGGCATCAGCCCTTATTGTTGCTGGTGAGCGCCGCAACGTCATCCGCCTGTGGTCCTAGAAGCGGCCGTAGAGGTCCTGTGGCGGCCTGATTCGTGGGTAGAACCGGTTCTACTGCCTGTACGGTAGGGTTTTTTCATGGTTCATGCGCTGTTGGGTGAGCATCAGAATGTCGTCGACCTCCTGCTCGAACGTCTCGAGGCGCTGCGGGATCCTGGCTGTGACCTCCCTCGGGTTGTTGTGCTGAGCGGATCGGCTGGGAGTGGAAAGACGCGAATAGTTCAGGAGCTCTACGCCCGCCTCCGCTCAGACCGGGAGGACGCGTACTGGCCAGCGATGGGAGGTGCTGTACGTACCCGGGGCGGTGCGGGAACCGATCCGATGGCCGGACGCAAGGTTGTGGCACCACGGATTGACGGCTTCGTGTGGCCCGCAGGGGCGTTGCCCACCTTCGGTTGGTGGGGGCTGAGCTGCGAGCGCCTAGCGACAGGGAGTAGTCAGGACGTTGTTTCGGTGATGAGGTCGCAGCTGGAGGCTCACGCCTTGCCGTTGGCGATGGCACGCCGCCAGGTGGAGGATTTGAAGGACAAGACCCGAAGGCTGGCTGGCGAAGCAGTGGATGAGGTGCGTAGTGCCTTTATCGATGAGGGACTGAGCGCTGCCTTTGACGCCCTGAAGCGGCGTCACATCAGCATCCCCTTCGGGTCGACGCTCGTGAAATGGGGTTTCAAAGGAGTGGATGCCTCGTGGAGGCGGGTTCAGGAGCTCAATCGTCTAAAATGTGAATTTTTTCTTGGAGAACAAGATCGCAGTATTCAGCGCACCGCAAGTCAACAGCTCGCTGACATGTTGATCTCCCTATCGCACCGAGATCTTCCCGCTGTCATTGCCATAGAAGACATGCACCTTATGGGGCGTGAACTACCTGCTTTCTTGGATGTCGTGTCCTCCAGGAGAAGCTCACCTATACTCATGGTTGGAACTGTGTGGCCCGAAGGGGAGAACAATGGAGTGTATCGTCGATGGCTGAACAAGGCTCAAAGCAGTGGGACTGTACAGTATGTGAAGAGTCCGATCCTTGGTGTTGACGATCTGTCAAGGATGATTCGGGAAGAGGCTCCACGGACAAGCAAGGCGGACCTGCAGCAGGTCGCTGGTCGCCTGAACAACCCGTATCTCATCAGGCTATGGCTCACGGAACGTCGAACTCAGGAGCATATTGAGAGTCATGATGGTGCTGTCGTCCTGGCCGATGAGAATATTCGTTTGCCTGAAGATGTGGTGGTGGTCCTCAAGGCCCGATGGGATGAATTGGATGATGCGGTAAGAACTGGTCTTCTCTATGCCGCTGCGATCAGTCCTGATACAGATGGCTGTGCTTGTCGTTTCGTGTCCGAGGTTGTCGTTGGTGTCGTCAATCGAAGGGAGCCGGATGCACATTACGACGCACGTATGGGGCTGAGGTGCGCCATAGAGAAACTGTGCTGGTGTCGAAGTGAGCAGG
The DNA here is from genome assembly GCF_000223355.1 of Actinomyces sp. oral taxon 175 str. F0384. Taxonomy (NCBI): domain Bacteria; kingdom Bacillati; phylum Actinomycetota; class Actinomycetes; order Actinomycetales; family Actinomycetaceae; genus Actinomyces; species Actinomyces sp. oral taxon 175. The sequence continues at coordinate 273,711 of NZ_AFUR01000006.1, read as the reverse complement.
GAATCGATTTTTTTGCCGAACCCTTGCTGGTTGAGTATCTACGAAGCAAGGCTGATAGTTATTTCGGTAAGGAGGGGTGGCGTCAACTGCGCCTGTTGACGCAAGATGCTTTAGCGGAATGGATATGCCGTCGTATCGATGGTGTTGACCTTCCTCTGACTGAGGTGTCGATGTTTGTCTGCCAGTGGTTCCTCAGTATGGATGATGGAGAGCGAGCAGGGGCTTTGGTTATAGCTCGGGCTGCAGCGCAATGGTGCCTTGCTCGGAACGCTGAATCCTGTGATGAAGTGGGTGATGCGGTCGAGTGTGGAAAGAAAACACTGGCTGCTTTACTTGTGGGAAGTTCTCTGCCGGAGACGACAATGCTCAACATCAGGGCGACAGTTGCGGGTTATGTTCTTCAGCATGGGGAGGCAAAGGATGCTCTGAATAGATATAGCGCCCTTCTTCCGGAATTTGAGAGAGTGTTCGGGATTCATCATCCAAAGACGATGATGGTGCGCTACGGTAGGGCATGTTCTATGGCGGGTGTAGGTAATCCGGAAGAATGTGTTGTGGAGCTGAGTGGTCTTCTTGAAGATCAGTCGGCGGTATTGGGGGGTGCTCATCCTGATAGTTGGGTCACTCGAAGTAAGCTCGTTGAACTGCTGAACCGCCTGGGTCGCACGGAAGAATCGCTGGCGTTATGTAACGATGGTGGTGGTGTGTCGGAGAGCGATTCGTTGGTGCAAGACCTCCTCTCTGCCGGTCTCCTAAGGGTAGCGGCCTTGATGGGCGATAAACGCGCCAGTGCGGCGGTTGATGTGTATCGTGAACTTCTTAGCGGTGTGGAACAAGAATTTGGCTTTGATCATGAAAATGTGTTTGCAGCTCGAAGTAATCTGGCTGCAGCGCTTCGGCGGGATAACCGGTTGGGTGAGGCTGTTGCGGAATATCGCTTGTTGGTCCAAGGCTATGAGCGGGTGCTGGGGTCTGACCACCCCGACACGTTAGTGATGCGCAGTTACCTTGCTGGGGCGCTGGAGGGTGCGGGTCGGGTGGAGGAAGCCGTTGAGTCTTTCCAGGCGGTGCTGACCGATTGCCTGCGGGTGCTAGGGGCTGGCCATCCCCGCGTTTTAGTGGTGCGCCACAATTTCGCTGGGGCGCTGCGGAATGTGGGGTGGGTGGAGGATGCTGTCGAGGCCTACCAGGAGTTATTGACTGATTGCTTACGGGTGCTGGGTCCTGACCATCCTGACACGTTGTCAACGCGCCAAGGCCTCGCTGGGGCGCTTCAGGATGCGGGGAGGGTTGATGAAGCTATCAAGGGTTTCCAGGCGGTGCTGACCGATCAGGAGCGAGCGCTAGGGCCCGACTGTGCTGAGACGCTAATCACGCGAAGTAATCTCGTTGTGGCGCTGTGGGTTGCGGGGAGGGTTGAGGAAGCTATCAAGGGTTTCCAGGCGGTGCTGACCGATCAGGAGCGAGTGCTAGGGCCTGACCATCCTGCCACGTTGACAACGCGCCATAACCTCGCTGGGGTGCTTCAGGATGCGGGGAGGGTTGAGGAAGCTATCAAGGGTTTCCAGGCGGTGCTGACCGATCAGGAGCGAGCGCTAGGGCCTGACCATCCTGCCACGTTGACAACGCGCCAAGGCCTCGCTGGGGTGCTTCAGGATGCGGGGAGGGTTGAGGAAGCTATCAAGGGTTTCCAGGCGGTGCTGACCGATCAGGAGCGAGCGCTAGGGCCTGACCATCCTGACACGTTGACAACGCGCCAAGGCCTCGCTGGGGCGCTTCAGGATGCGGGGAGGGTTGAGGAAGCTATCAAGGCTCTTCGTATTTGAGGGTGTTTTAGGCGGGGCTTATCGGCTGGTTTAGGTGGTTGCTGCCAGGTGGTCTTTGAGGCGTCCGGTGTGGATGAGGCTGCGGATGGTGTAGTGCGTGAGGTTGCGGAATCCCAGGGCGATGCCGCGTAGTTGCTCCAGGCGTCCGTTGATCGCTTCGGTGGGGCCGTTGGAGGTACGGGGGCGGTCGAAGTAGGCCAGGATGTCGGAGGCTCTTTCGGTCAGGGTTCTGGCCAGTGTCTGGATCTCCTCCAGCCCGTCGGGGACGGCCTGCCTCAAGGAGTCGATGAGCCGTTGCATCAGGTACTTTCCCAGGCCCGCCTCCTCGGTGCGGTAGGCCTGGATGAGGCGCTGGTAGACGCCCCAGGCGGCCTGGACCGCAGCGTGGCGCTCATCGGCGAAGAGGTTCTCCAGGCGCTCGGCCTGGGCATCGGTGAGCAGGCCGGCCCCGGTCAGCAGAGTGCGCCGGGCCCGGTAGAGCCGGTCACCCGCTCGGCCCCGCCGGCCCGTGATCGCCCGCTGGATCCGCCGGCGGCACTGGTCAAGCTTGCGGGCCGCCAGGGCCACGACGTGAAAGGGATCCATGACCGCCCGAGCCTGTGGGAGCTCCTCGCCGGCGGCGCTCTTGAACCCGGTGAAACCGTCCATGGCTACCACCTCGACCCGCCCACGCCATTCCTGGTCGCGCTGGGAGAGCCAGGTCTTGAGGACCTTCTTGGAACGACCCGGGACCACGTCCAGCAGACGCGCCGGACCACTGCGGTCGCGCACGGGAGTCAGGTCGATCATGACGGTGACATAGCGGTCGCCCCGCCTGGTGTGGCGCCACACATGCTCATCAACTCCGAGAGCCTCCACCCCCTTGAAGCGGTCTGGCGCCTCGTTGAGGATCTGCTCGGCTCGGGTCAGGATTGCGTTGTTGGCGGTGTGCCAGGAGATCCCCAGAGCGGCTGCCACCCGGGAGACCGACATGCACTCCAGGGCAAGGGACCGCAGCCCCCACTCCACCGCCGAGCGCGTCAGCCGCGCCCTGGGCTCAGCCAGGCCGCTCGTGTCCTGTCTCCACACTCGACGGCAGTGGGTGCAGGCGAAGCGCCGCACGCGCACCACCAGCTGCGTGGGCCTCCACCCCACCGGCACGTGGGCCAGGCGTCGGGCCACCGTCCCACGGGATACTCCCTGAGCGCCGCAGGCTCTGCAGAAGGGGTCCTCGAACCCGATCGGCATGCGGCACTCCACAATGGCTCTCGTCGAGGTCAGGAGCTGACCCACCGCGGTCAGTCCCAGGGCATCCAGGCCCAGGAAGGTCGTCAGATCAGGGCAGGCGAAGGTAGTCTCAGGCACGTCGAGGTCTCTCGTGACGGTTGTGTAGCAGCTCCCATCATCGGGAGACCTCGACCTCTACCCAAGCAACGACGCACCCACCCCACCTATGCACTTCAATAGGCTCCAGCTACCACACCCTCAAACGCGAAGAGCCGCTATCAAGGGTTTCCAGGCGGTGCTGACCGATCAGGAGCGAGCGCTAGGGCCTGACCATCCTGACACGTTGTCAACGCGCCATAATCTCGTTGTGGTGCTGTGGGTTGCGGGGAAGGTTGAGGAAGCTATCAAGGATTTTCAGGCGGTGCTGACTGATCGGCTGCGAGTGCTGGGCCCTGACCATCCTGCCACGTTGACAACGCGCCATAACCTCGCTGTGGCGCTGTGGGATGCGGGTAGGCTTGAGGAAGCTATCAAGGATTTTCAGGCGGTGCTGACTGATCGGCTGCGAGTGCTGGGCCCCGACCACCCCAACACGCTGCTGACTCGAGATAATCTTGTGGAAGCGCTCAGTGCTGCAGGCCGGTTTGATGATGCTGCCTCGGTATATCAATCGATCGTTGAGGTGTGGCTGTTGAGTGCTGATCCGGATGACCCGGATGTTCTCGACGCGCGCGATGACCTGGCCTGGGCACTCGGGTGCGCCGAATGTTTTGATGAGGCTCTCGCCGACTATCTGAAACTCATCGCTGACTACGAGCGCGTCATGGGAGTCGATGATCCAGATACGCTCACGGCGCGCAACAACTACATCTGCACCCTGAAGAACTCAGGCAAGATCGTGGAAGCCGTGGCTCTGTACCGTGAGCTGCTCAGCGATGTTGAACGAGCTCTGGGGGCGGACGACGAGTTCGCCCAGGAGATCGCACAGCGCTTGAGCGAGTGGGAGTCACAGTTCTAGCCGCCTCGGCGGATGTGGAACCTGCGGGCCTCGGCGTCGAGGGCGCGTTTGCGTCGTCGACCCCACCGCCTGCCACTCCAGAGGCCGAGCAGCACCATGGCGCCGACCAGCGCGCTCGTCGCCGTCAGTGCGGGCATGACCGTCTCCCTTCTCGAGCCCCTCGTGTCAATTCATGATAATTCGCGTCGTGGTGGGCAGCTCAGGATCGGGAACGTACTTCGTGATCGGGGACTGCGTTTTCCCCCAGACGACTGGGGTCTGACCTCAGTCATCTGGAGGAAAACGCAGTCCTCGCGGGGAAAGTACGTTCTCGACGGCGCTCGTGGCCGGTGGAGGCCCCGGTGCACACGCCCCGCCGTGAGACGCTGCGACCACGCTGTGTGAGACGCCAGCGGCTCGCGCCCGTGTCCGCCCTCCCAACCGGCCACTGGGACGTTAGGCTCATCACTGGTGCCTGCCCGGCCGACGTCGGCCCGCGCCCGCAAGCCATCCACATGCCCCGAGAGGATCAGCTGCATGGATCTGTACGAATACCAGGCCAGGAACCTGTTCCGCCAGCACGGAGTCCCCGTGCTTGACGGCGCCGTGGCCACAACCCCCGAGGAGGCGCGCAGCGCCGCGCAGTCCCTCCTCGACGCGGGAAGCGAGCTCGTGGTCGTCAAGGCCCAGGTCAAGACCGGCGGCCGCGGCAAGGCCGGCGGCGTCAAGCTCGCCCGCACCGCTGAGGAGGCCGAGGCCCGCGCCCGCGACATCCTGGGCATGGACATCAAGGGCCACACGGTGCGCGCCGTCCTCATCTCCGACGGCGTCGACCTGGACGCCGAGTACTACTTCTCCATCCTCCTGGACCGCGCCGAGCGCCAGTACCTGGCGATGTGCTCGCGCGAGGGCGGCATGGACATCGAGACCCTCGCCGTCGAGCGCCCCGAGGCCCTGGCCCGCATCGGCATCGACCCGCTCGAGGGCATCACCCCCGCCGTCGCCCACCGGATCGTCGAGGCCGCGGGCTTCGAGGCCGGGCCCCTGGCCGACGAGGTCGCCGCCGTCATCGAACGCCTCTGGGAGGTCTTCACCGCTGAGGACGCCACCCTCGTGGAGGTCAACCCCCTGGTCAAGGCCGCCGACGGCCGCATCATCGCCCTGGACGGCAAGGTCACTCTCGACGACAACTCCCGCTTCCGCCACCCCGCCCACGCCGAGCTCGTCGACAACGCCGCCACCGACCCCCTCGAGGCCCGCGCCCGCGAGGCCGGCCTCAACTACGTGCGCCTCGAGGGCGAGGTCGGGGTCCTGGGCAACGGCGCCGGCCTGGTCATGTCCACCCTCGACGTCGTCGCCGGCGCCGGCGAGCGCCACGGCGGCATGAAGCCCGCCAACTTCCTCGACCTGGGAGGCGGCTCATCGGCCGAGGTCATGGCCACCGGCCTGGAGGTCGTCGCCTCCGACCCCCAGGTGCGCGCCATCCTCGTCAACGTCTTCGGCGGCATCACCTCCTGCGACACCGTCGCCCAGGGCATCGTGACCGCCGTCGAGTCCCTGGGCGGGCTGCCCAAGCCCGTCGTCGTGCGCCTGGACGGCAATAACGCCGACACCGGTCGCGCCATCCTGGCCGACGCCGCCATCGAGGGCGTCACCGTCGTCGACACCATGGACGGGGCCGCCGACGTCGTCACCGCCATCGCCGAGAAGATCAGCGGCCGGCCCGCTGGCAAGGAGGCCTGAGACATGAGCATCTTCCTGACTGAGACCGACCGCGTCATCGTCCAGGGCATGACCGGTTCCGAGGGCCGCAAGCACACCACCCGCATGCTCTCGGCCGGCACGAAGGTCGTCGCCGGCGTCAACCCCCGCAAGGCCGGCACCACCGTCGCCTTCGACGTCGCCCCCATCGGCCCCGGCGCCGGTGAGGTCCAGGCCGGAACCGTTGAGGTCCCCGTCTACGGCACTGTCGCCGAGGCCAAGGAGGCCACCGGCGCCGAGGTGAGCGTCGTCTTCGTCCCGCCCGCCTTCGCCAAGGGTGCCGTCGTCGAGGCCGTCGACGCCGGAGTGCGCCTCCTCGTCGTCATCACCGAGGGCATCCCGGTGGCCGACGCCACCTGGATGCGCGCCTACGCGGCCGACCACGGCGTGCAGATCATCGGCCCCAACTGCCCCGGCATCATTTCCCCGGCCCGCTCCAACGTGGGCATCACCCCGCCCGATATCACCGGTCCCGGCCCCCTGGGACTGGTCTCCAAGTCCGGGACCCTCACCTACCAGCTCATGCACGAGCTGTCCGACCTGGGCTTCACCACCTGCATCGGCATCGGCGGGGACCCGGTGGTCGGCACCACCCACATTGACGCCCTGGCCGCCTTCGAGGCCGACCCCGACACCCGCCTGGTCGTCATGATCGGTGAGATCGGGGGCGACGCCGAGGAGCGTGCCGCCGCCTACATCCGCGAGCACATGACCAAGCCGGTCGTCGCCTACGTCGCCGGCTTCACCGCACCCGAGGGGCGCACGATGGGGCACGCCGGCGCCATCGTCTCCGGCTCCTCGGGCACCGCCGAGGCCAAGAAGATCGCCCTGGAGGCCGCCGGCGTCCGGGTGGGGCGCACCCCCAGCCAGACCGCTGAGATCGCCCGTGAGCTCTACCGTCAGCTGGCCGGAGAGGTGAGCGCTTGAGCCTGGCGCGGCAGCGAGCCACCAGCCTGGCGTCCTGGGCCCTGTGGTCCCTGCGCGTGGGGGTCGAGTCAGTCGGCCTGGTCTGGCTGGTGGTGGTGCTGGCGACGATCGCCGTGTCCAAGGCGGCCGCCAGCCTCAACGCCGCGGCCATTCTCAGCGCAGGCGACGCCCTGCACACCGGGACCGCCCTGTGGAGCCTCGGCTTCGGGGGCTCGACCGCGCTGACCTCCGAGGACGACGGCGTGCTCAGCCTGCCGCTGCTGGGACTCACCCTGGTGCAGGCGGGCTGGACCTGGTTCTGCGTGCGGCGCGCCCACCCCTCCCGGCCGGCGGCCGGGGCGGCCATCGTCGCCGCCGCGACCGTCGTGGCGGCCCTGGCCTGCCTCACCGGCCCCGCCGGGCTGGACACCTGGCCCGCCGTCGTCGGCATCGCCCTGCTCACCGGCGTCATCGTCGCCATCCAGCTCATGCGCGCCGGCCACCACTGGTCGCCCCTGACCCGCTGGTGGGACCGCCGACCCCATTGGCTGGGGCCGTCCCTGTCACTGGCCTACGGTGCCACGCGAGCCCTGAGCCTGCTGAGCCTGCTGGTGGTGGTCGCGGCCGTCGTCAACGGAGCCGGCCGGGTCTCGGTCCTGCACGACTCCCTGGCCGGGGACGGCTTCGTCGCGATGGCCGGCCTCATCCTGCTTCAGGCCGGCTGGGTGCCGACCCTGGTCATCTGGGCCTGCTCCTGGCTCATCGGCGCCGGCTTCTCCGTGGGCACGGGCACGGTCTTCGCCCCCGACCGGGTCGTGGCCGGCCCCGTCCCGCGCCTGCCGCTGCTGGGGCTGGTGCCGTCGACGCCGCTGAGCAGCGTGGGCCTGTGGCTGCCCCTGGTGGTGACGGCCGGCGCCATGGTGGCCGCCTGGCGCCGTCGGACGGTGCTCAACGCCCTGCGGGTGCGCTACGCCCTCAGCGCCGCCGGTCTGGCCGCCCTCCTCGTGGCCGTTGGCGTGGGCCTGCTGTGCCTGGCCGCCTCCGGATCCGTGGGCCCGGACCGGATGAGCAGCGTCGGCCCACTGGTCCTCTACACCGTCATCCTCGTCTTCGTCGAGGTCGGTGTCGGACTGGCGGCCATGGCCGTCCTGGCCCACCCCTACACGCGTACCTGGGCTCGCAACACCCTGCCCGAGTCGGTCCTGCCGGCGGCCTACCGGCGCCAGGACGCGCGCGAAGGTGCCGTTGACGAGGAGGACGATGCGGACGACGGCGAGGTGGACGGCGAGGCCTGACCCGCAGGTCAGCGCGCCGCGGTGCCCGCGCCGCTCAGGGCGCTGACGGCCGCGTCCACGCCCTCGACGAGCTCAGGCGTCACCGCCAGGAGCGCGGTCCCGGCCCGGTAGGTCATCCCGGGGATGGGGGTGTAGAGGACGTTCGCCTCCAGGAGGGCGCGTCCCTCCTTGATGTCCCGCCACAGCTCAGGATTCTCCCGGAAGAACCGCGCGACGCGCTCGTCGCGGGCCAGGTGCTCCAGGACGTTGTCGGCCGACTTGTGCGCCGCCCGCCCCGGCAGCCTGCGGGGAGGAATGTCGGTCTCGTCGTCGTCATCAATGGTGGGGGCCGCCCCCTGGTACTCGACGACGACCAGATGGTTCCCGGCAGGGGACAGCGCCAGGGCGTGGACGGGGCTGTCCACCGGCCGCTGGTCGATGGCCTCACCCCGGAAGTCGTCGGTGATCCGATAGCCCTCCAGGATGGCGAACTGCTCGCCGTTGCCGGTGTTGAGGCGGCGGGTCAGGTCCAGGATCTCGGCCTGCTGCTCCGACACTGAGGCGGCCAGGTCGCGCATCTGCCCGACCACTTGGGAGTCGGCCCCGGAGGCGGCCAGATCGGCGACGGTCTCATCGATCCGGCTGGGCTCCAGGGCATCGACGTCGGTCACGCCCAGGGACTCGGCGAGCTCGCGAAGGCGCGCGATGTCGGCCTCGACCGCCACCTGCCGCTTGGTGCGCGCCGTGAACAGCGCCTGACTCTCGGAGAAGCTCTCGGCGCCCCGGATTCGCCGGTTGACGGAGAGCTCGGCGGCCAGGTCGGTTCCGCCCCCGGCGGGACTGGCGCTCAGGGCCGAGCGCGGCATGTAGGTCATGGCGAAGTCCAGCAGTGCCAGGCACGCCTGCCCCGGCGTGAGAGTGAGCAGGTGACTGATGAGGCTGCTCGACGACGGCGCTGTGCTGATGCGGCGCCCCGGGGCCCCCAGCGTCAGGACGAGGGACAGGCTCATGGCCACCGCCGCCAGCGCACCGATCGCGTAGAGGAGCCCCTGGGTGCCACTCAACCCGCTCCACCACTGGGAGAACAGGCGTGGCAGGGCGGAGAGGAACAGGTCGTCCTCGGTCTCCTTGAGCTCGGGGGCGAGCTGCCAGACGGTGCGCACCTCGTACATGCAGCACAGGAGGAACAGCACGACGCTGACCACCAGGATCCCCAGGCGGAAGCCCTGGCGGGCATTGGGCTCGGCGCCCGGCGTCGTGGCCTCCATGGCGTCGGCCCGCACGCCGCGCACCTGCTCGGCTGTGGCCCGCCCCGCCCGCATGGCGTACAAACGCCCCTGGCGCAGGTCCCCGTAGGCGCCCCAGGTGACGGCCAGGTCACCCCAGGTGAAGTTCGCCAGCGCCACCACCGAGACGATGAGGGCGCGCACGAAGGGCGGCGCCTCGGTGAGATTGGGGTAGCGGGGAGCCGGCGCCCCGGCCACCGTCCAGCCGTGCACGCCCGCGTAGGCGCGGCGGTGGGCGTCCAGGAGCAGGCAGGCGGCCATGAGAATGACGGACAGGGGGATGGCGCTCAGGCCTCCGCCGTTGACCCTCCACAGGAACATGAGCAGCGCCGGGAACCCGCCGCCGGAGTCGCTCTGGCCGAGCTGCTGGGCGATCCTGGCGATGTAGGTGGCGTGGTCGCTGACCGACTGCAGGATGACCACCGCCGGCAGGATCCAGGCCACGATCCGCAGCCACACGAGGTTCTTGGCCCCTTCGAAGGCCGGGGAGTCCTTGAGGCGCCACAGCGTGATCGCCAATGCCACCGCCATCGTGATGTTGGCGGTGCTCACCTGGTTGCTGACGGCCAGGACGTTGCTGTTCTCCTGGGTCATCGACCCCGAGGTCCACGGGTTGAAGGAGAAGGGAAGGCGCCCGTTGCCCAGGACCGAGGAGAGCAGGCTGCTCTCCTCAAGGGCCCGTATGCCGTCGTTGAGGGCCGTCAGGCCCGCTCCGGCCGCGAAACCCAGCAGGGCCCAGTCGGAGGCCGCCAGGCGGCGCATCCGCCCCGGCGCCAGGAAGACCACGAGCACCAGGGGTACCAGCGGGCTGAGAACCTCCAGGGCAATGGTCAGGGCGATACTCATCCCGTTGCCCATGACGGACAGGCCTGCGCGGGTACGCACCGAGCTCATGATGGCGGCCACGACGAGCGACCAGGCGGCGCCGACACCGTACATGAGCAGAACCGAGCGCCAGCTGATGGTGCGTGTGCGCGCCAGGAGGGCCACCACCATGAGGCACACGGCCATGAAGGCCGCCGGCACGGCGGCGTAGGCCAGCCTCGGCACCATCACCAGGGCGGCGATGAGCAACGGGATCATGAGGGCGTAGGCTCCGCGCACCACCAGGTTCAGGGCACTGGACAATCCCGGATGGCGGCTCCACCAGCGCCGGTAGGCGGAGGCGGCCTCCTGCCACTGCTCCGGGGGAGTCCTCCGATATACCGGTGTTGCTGCGATGTTGATGGGCGCAGTCATGCTGTGGACTGTATGCGGTCCCTCAAGCCGCCCGCAAGGAAACAGGCCGTTCGGTCGGGTGATTCGCCGGGAGCGACATGGAAAACGTCAGGTCAGGCAGGCGAGGTGGCCCTATCCGATGCCGTCGTGGCCGCCACCCGATAGGATGAGGCCGGCTGCGACTGGCGAGGGTGGGGCACCACCGGGGAGTGGCCGAGGCCGTCCATGAAGGGGACGTCGCCCGCCTGGGCGTCCTGCTTCCTCACGCCACACCAGGAGCGCCATGTCCTCGTCCACATCCCTGTCGTCCCAGTCCTCGCAGCCCACGAACCAGGCGGTCCCTACCGCTCACGTCCCCACCGAGGGCCTCGTCAGCCCCGACCGCGTCCCCGTGCGCCGCGCCCTCATCTCCGTCTATGACAAGACCGGCCTCCTCCCGCTCGCCCACGCCCTGGCCGACGCCGGTGTCGAGATCGTCTCCACCGGCTCCACCGCCGCCACCATCGCCGCCGCGGGCCTGGCCGTCACCCCGGTGGAGGAGGTCACCGGCTTCCCCGAGTGCCTCGAGGGGCGGGTCAAGACCCTCCACCCGGCCGTCCATGCCGGCATCCTCGCCGACCGCCGCAAGCCCGACCACCTCGACCAGCTGGCCACCCTGGGGGTGACCCCCATCGACCTGGTCGTCGTCAACCTCTACCCCTTCACCGACACCGTCGCCTCCGGTGCCCCCTTCGACGCCTGCGTCGAGCAGATTGACATCGGCGGCCCCACCATGGTGCGCGCCGCCGCCAAGAACCACCCCGCCGTCGCCGTGGTCACCAGCCCAGGCCGCTACGAGGACGTCGCGGCCGCCGTGCGAGAAGGCGGCTTCACCCTGGCCGGCCGCCGCCGCCTGGCCGCCGAGGCCTTCGCCCACACCGCCGCCTACGACGCGGCCGTGTCGACCTGGATGGCCGCCCAGATCGAGGCCGATGACGTCGCCCACGCCACGGACTCGGCCGATGCGGCCGAGGTCGAAGCCAGCGGGCCGGCCACGCCGCCGGCCTACGTCGGCGTCGGCTACGAGCGCCTGGCGAGCCTGCGCTACGGGGAGAACCCCCACCAGCGGGCCGCCGTCTACCGCACTGCCGGGGCGAGCGGGGGAGTGGCCGGCGCCCGCCAGCTCCACGGCAAGGCCATGAGCTACAACAACTACACCGACACCGACGCCGCCGTGCGCGCCGCCTACGACCACGGCCAGGCCGTCACGGTCGCCGTCGTCAAGCACGCCAACCCCTGCGGCATCGCGGTCTCGGCCGCCGGCGACGTCGCCGAGGCCCACCGCAAGGCCCACGCCTGCGACCCGGTCTCGGCCTACGGCGGTGTCATCGCCACCAACACGGTCGTCACCGCTGAGATGGCCCGTCAGATCAAGCCGATCTTCACTGAGGTCGTCGCCGCCCCCGCCTTCGACGATGAGGCCGTGGAGATTCTGTCCATCAAGAAGAACCTGCGCCTGCTCCTCGTCGAGACCCCCCAGCGCGAGGGCTACGAGATCAAGCAGGTCTCGGGAGGTGCCGTCATCCAGGAGCGTGACGTCCTGGACGCCGCCGGCGACGACCCCTCGACCTGGACCCTGGCCGCGGGGCCGGCCGCCGACGACGCGCTCCTGGCCGATCTGGTCTTCGCCTGGCGCTCGGTGCGTGCCGTGCGCTCCAACGCGGTCCTCCTGGCTCATGACGGTGCCACCGTCGGTGTGGGCATGGGGCAGGTCAACCGCGTCGACTCCTGCAAGCTGGCCGTCGAGCGGGCCAACACCCTGGGGGCCCGCTCCACCGGCGACGCCGCACTCGACGGCTCCCAGCAGGAGAAGGGGGCTGTGGGTGGGGCCGACGCCGCCGATGTCCTGGCAGGAGCGGTCGCACCACAGCGCGCCCGCGGGGCCGTGGCCGCCTCCGACGCCTTCTTCCCCTTCGCCGACGGCCTCCAGGTCCTCATCGACGCCGGGGTCCGCGCCGTCGTCCAGCCGGGCGGCTCCATCCGTGACCAGGAGGTCATCGACGCCGCCCAGGCCGCCGGCGTCACCATGTACCTCACCGGCACCCGCCACTTCTCCCACTGATCTCCCACTGGGTCGCCTGCGCCGCCTGGTGCCCGGCTCCTCGCGCCGGGCACCAGGCGGGCGTACCTGTCGGAGAAAGGTCATGGACCCGCACCCCACGCGCCGATAGGCTCCTGCCCGTGACTCATGACCCGCATCCCCAGCAGGCCGAGCACAAGGAGCCCTACCGCACCATCTGTGTTGTCCTCGTTGCCCTCGGCCTGGCGGCTGTCCCAGCCATCGCCTTGCTGGGGCACCGCCGCATCGCCGTCCTGTGGGCGGCCGCCGGGATCCTCATGCTGGCCATCGTCCGGATCCAGCGCCCCGACGGCACCTGGCTGGCGGCGCGCAGCCGCCTGTTCGACGTCGTCCTCGGCATCGGCCTGGCCGCCGTCCTGATGCTCCTGTCACCGTACGTCAACCTGCCCCGCATCCTGTGAGCAGGCAGTAAGCAGTAAGCCCTACGTGGCCTGAGTTCTCACGGCGGCGCCGCGCGCATTCCGCTGTGATCTGCGCCCTGGGAGCGCTCATTCTTCGGTCCGGTGCGGCGCCGTGACCAAGCGGTGTGGCACGCTGGCCCCAGTCAAGACGTCTTGTCATCTCGTTTCACACTCTGAAGGTCCCTCTATGCCAAGCAATCCCTCAGCCTCGTCATCGCTGGCCCATCGTCTCAGCCACAGCATCCTGACCTGGGTCATTGGCGCGATCCTGCTGGCCCTGCTCCTGGGCTCGGTTCGCTTCGGGGGCCACCCGCTCATTCCCAAGCCCGTCGGCAACGTCTTCGCGACCTTCTCCGACCTGTTCAGCCAGTTCCTCAGCTTCTCCATCCCGCTCATCATCATCGGCCTGGTGACCCCCGCCATCGCCGATCTGGGACGTGGGGCCGGCAAGTGGCTCGGGATCACCACGGCCCTGGCCTACGCCTCGACCCTCTTCGCAGGCTTCCTCACCTTCCTGGTGTGCTACGCCACCTTCCCCCGCCTGCTCGCCGGAACCTCTCTGGCCGACGTGTCCAAGCCGGAGGGGGCTCTGAGCAGCTACTTCACGGTGGAGATGCCGCCGGCCGTCGAGGTCATGACCGCCCTGCTGCTGTCCTTCGTCCTGGGCATCGGCCTGTCCATGGTGCCCCGAGGCGTGCTGCGCAAGGGCTTCATCGAGTTCCGAGCCATCATCACCCGCCTCATCGAGCGGCTCATCATTCCGCTGCTGCCCCTGCACATCTTCGGCATCTTCCTCAACCTCACCTACACCGGGGCGGCCGGGGCGGTGATGAAGGCGCTCCTGCGCGTCGTCGTCGTGGTCCTCATCCTCGAGGTCGTCATCCTGGGCATCCAGTTCCTCACCGCGGGACTCATCGGCCGTCGCAACCCGCTCAAGGCACTGTTCACCATGCTCCCGGCCTACCTGACGGCTCTGGGCACCTCCTCGTCGGCGGCCACGATCCCGGTCACCCTGCGTCAGACGAAGAAGAACGGTGTCTCCGACGCGGTGGCCTCCTTCACCATCCCCCTGTGCGCCACGATCCACCTGGCAGGCTCGACCTCGAAGATCTTCTCCTTCGCCTTCGCGATCGTCCTCACCCAGGACCTGCACGTGAGCACCACCCAGTGGATCGGCTTCATCTTCATGCTCGGCATCACGATGGTGGCCGCGCCGGGTGTCCCCGGGGGCGCCATCATGGCGGCCACCGGTCTGCTGTCCTCCATGCTCGGCTTCAACGACCAGCAGGTGGCCCTCATGATCGCCACCTACATCGCCCTGGACTCCTTCGGTACCGCCACGAACGTCACCGGTGACGGCGCCATTGCCATCATCGTGGACCGTATGGCCGGCGGCTCCGTCAACGACGAGGGCGACCCGGAGAACGTCCGTGAGCTCTCCTTCGACGGCATGGCCTACCTCCACGCGGTCAGCGTCGAGGGTGTCGTCAGCCCCGAGGAGCTCGAGGCCTCGGCCGCGGCCACCCGCTCGGGCGAGTAGAACCGAGGCAGTGCACAACTGATCGGGCGCCGGGAGTCAAGTCAATCGACTCCCGGCGCCCGATCAGTATCTCGGCCTGAGACCTGACTGAAGCAGCCGGAATCCGCCCGGTGTCCGGTCCGGTTGGCCGCGCTCTCAGCGGCCTCGGCCGATCAGTGTGCGCAGCGGTCCGGGCTCGTCCAGGAGCTTGGCCGGCGGCCCCGTCTGCACGATCGTCCCCGCATCCATGACGACGACGTGGTCGGCCTGCTCGGACCACTGCAAGCGGTGAGTGATCTCAATGATCGTCGCCTGCGGAAGATAGGTGCGAACCCCGATGCGCACCCGCTCATCCAGGTCAGGATCCAGGTGGGAGGTGAACTCATCGAGGATGAGCACCCCGGGACGGGCCAGGAGCGCGCGGGCCAGTGCCAGGCGCTGGCGCTGGCCCCCGGACAGGGACTGGCCTCGCTCACCCACGAGGGTGTCGTAACCGTCCTCGAGGGCCTCGATGTCCTCGTCGATGCAGGCCGCTCGGCACGCCCGGCGCACCTGGGCGTCCGTGGCCGAGGGCGCCGCCAGGCGCACGTTGTCCGCAATGGTGGCCCGCATGAGGTGAACCCGCTGATCCACCAGGCCGATCTCCTGGTAGAGGCTGACGGCACGCAGATCGCTCACGTCCTGGCCGTCGATGAGGATGCGGCCCGAGTCCGGCTCATCGAAGCGCACCGCCAGCTGGGCCAGTGTGGACTTGCCCGATCCGGAGGCCCCCACGATGCAGGTCCATCGTCCGGCCCTGGCCCTGATGCTGACGCCGCGGACGGCCTGAGCGGCGGTGTTGGGGTAGGAGTAGGTGACGTCCTGCCACAGGACCTCGTGGGAGATGCCGGGGGTCAGCTCCTCATCGCCGTCGCGCACCTCCACTGGGGCGTTGACGACCTCCCACACTCTCTCAGCCGAGGCGAAGGAGGCATTGAGCGCGCTTGAGAGCTCCTCGACCCCGCGGATGGTCTCAGACAGCCGCAGCACCGCAGCAGCCGCGGCCGCCAGGAGGGGGACGTCCGTGCCCGAGCCGGTTGCCGGCAGTGTCGCACCCGCGGCAACGACGGCGATCGGCGCGCTCAGACCCGCCAGCTGGTTGAGGCCTCGCCTCACGGCGGCCCACTGCCCGGTTGGCCGTGCGGCACCGGCGATCTCGGCGTCGATCCTGGCCATCTCATCGAGACGCTCCTGGCTGCGCCCGTACCCGACGACTTCGCTCATGCCCTGAACGGTGTCGGTCACGTGCTGGGTGAGTTCCGCCCGCGCCGCCGAGACCGAGCGGGAGGCATCCACTGAGGCGGCGAACCCCAGGCGGGGCACGATGAGCAGCTGGAGCACCACGAAGGGGAGCGCCGCCAGGGCCACCAGCCAGGACACCTTCAGGCCGATGAGCGTGAGCACCGTGATCGGTACGACGACGGCGCAGACTGCTGGAGCGAAGGTGTGGGCGAAGAAGACCTCGATCCGGTCCACGTCCTTGGTGGCCCGCGACAGCAGGTCGCCCGAGCGTGACGTCGCACTGACCCTGGGGGAGCGGGGAATGAGGGAGCGGAAGATCTGGCCGCGCAGCAGCTCGAGGGCCTTGAAGGCCACCAGGTGGCCGAGGAACTGCTCGACGTAGCGCAGGGCCGCCTTGAGCAGAGACAGCCCCGCCATGACGGCCAGCACCGGCCAGATGGCGGGCGCCGGTGCGTCCGTCGTCATCGCCAGACCTGCCCGGGCCACGGCGTAGGCGCCCAAGGAGAACAGGGCCACGCCGCACAGCATGTCAGTGATACGGCACAGGGTGGAGCCCAGCAGCGGTGAGAGGACCGGGCGGGTGACCTGAAGCAGCCAGCGCGCCAGCATCGCGCGGGAGACAGGCGCCTGCGTGGAGGAATCGGCCCGGCCGGTCCCGCTGCGCTGCCCCGAGCCGGCGGCCCTCGAGCGGGGCGCTAAGGACCGTCTCGACTGGATCGATCGGATCATGCCTGCTCCTCCTGGTGATGCCCGTCGGTGGCCTCGGAGGAGGACCCGTCGGCCTCGGTGGATTCCTGAGTGGGCGCCGCGCTGGCGGATCTGGGCGTCCCGGCTCCACCCACCTCGCGGACCGTCCCGTCCTCAACTCTCACCGTCCGGTCAGCCGCCGTCAGCGCCCCGACGCGGTGGGAGATGGTGACGACGGTGCGGCCCTGGGCCAGCTGCTCGAGGGATTCCACGATGGCGGCCTCGCTGGCCAGGTCCACCTGGCTGGTGGGCTCATCCAGGAGCAGCACGGGGCGGTCGGCCAGGAAGGCGCGCGCCAGGGACAGGCGCTGGGCCTGACCGCCCGACAGCCCCAGGCCGGCCTCGCCGACCTGCGTCTCCAGCCCCTCGGGCATGAGCGCCACCTCCTTGTCCAGGCGGGCCACCTCCAGGGCCTGCCACATCTGCGACGGCGTCGCGTAGGGCTGGGCCAGGCGTAGGTTGTCGGCGATCGTCCCGGTGAACAGCCAGGTCGTCTGTGCCACCAGCGCGGAGGCCGAGCGCACCTCGTCCTGCGTGGCGGCGCTCAGCTCGGTGCCCTCGACGCGGACGGATCCGCCCCTGGGCAGCAGGTTGCCGGCAAGCACTGCCATGAGCGTCGACTTGCCCGCCCCCGAGGGGCCGACCACCGCCAGGCTCTCGCCGCGGCGCACGCTCAGATTGACGCCCTCCAACACCGGGTCGGCGTCCCAGGCGGCCTCGACGTCGTCGAGCACGATGGAGGACTGAGCGGCCGTCGGCGAGGAGGCCGCGGCCCCGGGACGAGCGGTCGAGCGGGGCAGGGGCCGCGACAGGATCCTGCGGATGGCGCGCTGGTTGGCCATTCCGGCCATGCCCACGTAGAAGAAGGCGCCCACGTGGTCCAGCGGCTCGAGGAGCACGTAGGAGGTCAGGACGATCGCCAAGGCGTCACTGACGTCGATGGCGCCGGTGGACAGGCGCACCAAGGCCAGACCTGCGGCTACGGTGATGAGGAAGAGCGAGAACAGGCCGTCGGTGAGCAGGATGACGAGCTGGTTGCCCGCCAGCAGCCCCATGACGGCGCGTCGGTTCGACTCCCCCTCCAGGCGCAGGCGCGCACTGGTGCGCTCCGCGGCCCGGGCCAGGGTGAGGGTGCGCAGTCCCTGGATCGCGTCGAGGTACTCGGCGGCCAGACGCATCCGCGCCCGTCGGGAGTTTGAGGACGAGGCCCGCAGCCGCGAGTGGCACCAGGCGATGAAGACCGGAACCACGATGACGGCCGCCGCCAGAACCAGGGCGGGAACGACGTCGACGAAGGCGGCCAGCTCGATGAGCACCAGCAGGGGAGCCGCAGCGGCCGCCAGTGTGGGGGCCAGGAAGGTCTGCCGGTAGAGGGCCACCCGCTCTGCGCCGTCGGTCAGCAGGGAGGCGGTCGCACCGCTGCGGACGTCGGCGGCGCGTGCCGGGCCCAGCCCCAGCAGGTGAGCCAGGGTGAGGCGGCGCAGATGCGCCTCCTCGGTGAGCGCACTGAAACGGGCGACCCGCTGGGCCACCAGCTGGCAGGTGGCGCTCACGGCGGCCGCGGCCAGGGCCTGGGCGAGCAGGCCCGCCGCAGGCGAGGAGCTCAGCAGGGCGCCCAGGGCGCGTCCGGTGCAGATGAGGCACCACCCGGCTCCCAGGGCGCCCAGGAGCGTCAGACCGAAGGAGAGGGCGCCTGCGCGACGCCCGGCCGGTGAGGAGACCGTGGGGCGGGGCGGGGAGCCGCGGCGCAGTGGCGCGAGGATGGGCGCGGGGGATCGGCGTGAGCTCATCACGGTCCTGGAAACGAGAAATGGGCTGGGGGAGGCCTCCAGCGTATCGACCAGGACGGGAGGTTGTCAGGGGCGGTGAGTATCTCGCTGGAATCGCGGGCTACCAGGAGGAATCCCACCTCCATGGCTACGGGAAGTGGTGAGAGTCACGAAATACGGTGGATCGGTGTGTTCACCTGCACGAACGTCATAGCGTTGTCCTGCCGGGCTGCCGCCTGCGGCCCGCGACGACACACGTCTCGAAGGAGTCCTTGATGGCTAACGCTCCCGTCAACATCACCATCACCGGTGCTGCCGGCAACATCGGCTACGCCCTGCTGTTCCGCATCGCCTCCGGCGCCCTGCTCGGCCCGGACCAGCGCGTCAACCTCCGTCTGCTGGAGATCCCGCCGGCTGTCAAGGCCGCTGAGGGTACCGCGATGGAGCTGTTCGACTCCGCCTTCCCGACCCTGGGCAGCGTCGACATCTTCGACGACGCCAAGGCCGCCTTCGAGGGCGCCAACATCGCCTTCCTCGTCGGCTCCATGCCCCGCAAGGCCGGTATGGAGCGCGCCGACCTGCTCTCAGCCAACGGCGGTATCTTCGGTCCCCAGGGCGAGGCCCTCAACGCCGGTGCCGCCGAGGACATCAAGGTGCTCGTCGTGGGCAACCCCGCCAACACCAACGCCCTCATCGCGGCCTCGCACGCCCCCGACATCCCCTCCTCGCGCTTCACGGCCATGACCCGTCTGGACCACAACCGCGCCCTGGCCCAGCTGGCGACCAAGGCCGGCTGCCACGTCACCGACATCGACAAGGTCACCGTCTGGGGCAACCACTCCTCCACCCAGTACCCCGACCTGACCCAGGCCACCGTCAAGGGTTCGCCCATCACCGACATCCTGGCCGACCGGGCCTGGGTCGAGAACGACTTCATCCCGACCGTCGCCAAGCGCGGCGCCGCCATCATCGACGCGCGTGGCGCCTCCTCGGCGGCCTCGGCGGCCTCTGCGGCCATCGACCACGTGCACGACTGGGTGCTGGGCACCTCCGGGTCCTGGACCTCCTCCTCGGTCATGTCCGATGGCTCCTACGGTGTGCCCGAGGGCATCATCTCCTCCTTCCCCTGCACCTCGGAGAACGGGGAGTGGAAGATCGTCCAGGGTCTCGAGATCGACGACTTCTCCCGCGCCAAGATCGATGCCTCGGCGGCCGAGCTCGTTGAGGAGAAGAACACCGTGGCCTCCATGGGGCTCATCTGAGTCCTTCGGGCCCTCCGGCTCGGCGCCCGGGCTCGGCCTGAGAGCCCGCCCGGGGCCGACCCGCTCCTGGTACGGACCACCTTGGGGTGCGGGGGACCGTAAGGCCCTGCCGCTCTCCCATCCGGGTCCTCGCCGCTCATCCGAGCGGCGAGGACCCTTTTTCACACATCGGAGCAGATCGGACGGCGGACGAATCATTGCCGCTGCTGGTATGGACCGGTCATTCACGACCGGTACAATGATTGTTCGCGCAATGTATGTTTGAGTTTCGCTCAGTTTAGGTCTACTCTCCTGGGGAGTTCAGATGACTAGACAACATCTGGCCTCGCCGCCCGCGGCAACGGTGCCGTGGTCATGAGACACCGTCGTTTCTAAGGAGCAGTCCCATGCGTCCCACCCACTACCTCTCCCGCCGCGCCGTGCTGGCGGGGCTGGGAACCACTGCAGTCGCCGCCACCCTGGCCGCCTGCGCCACCTCCGGCAGCTCCGGCTCGAAGTCCGGTGGAGCCGCAGGTGAAGGGGATGCCAGCCAGGTCGACGTCGTCACCTGGTGGTCGGCCGGCTCGGAGAAGCTCGGTCTGGACGCCCTGGTCAAGGTCTTCAACCAGCAGTTCCCCAAGACGAAGTTCGAGAACAAGGCCGTCTCCGGCGGCGCCGGCAGCCAGGCCAAGCAGAAACTCGCCGCCGACCTGGCCGCCAAGAACCCGCCGGACACCTACCAGGCCCACGCCGGCGCCGAGATCAAGGACCACATCGAGGCCGGTTACCTGCTGGACGTGTCCAACCTCTACGAGGAGTTCAAGCTCAACGAGGCCTTCCCGGCCACCCTCATGGACCGCCTCAAGGACTCCGACGGCAAGATCTACTCCGTGCCCTCCAACATCCACCGGGCCAACGTCGTGTGGGCCTCGGTGCCCGCGCTCAAGGCCGCCGGGCTCGACCCGACCAAGCCCGCCACCACCATCGACGCCTGGATCGCCGACATGGAGAAGGTCAAGGCCGCCGGCCTGACCCCCATCACCATGGGCATGGCCTGGACCCAGCTCGAGCTGCTCGAGACCATCCTCATCGCCGACCTGGGCGTGGACGCCTACAACGGGCTCTTCGCAGGCAAGACCGACTGGGGCGGCGCCGAGGTCACCAAGGCGCTGGGGCACTACAAGACCATCGTGGGCTTCACCGACTCCTCCCTCTACACCGAGGACTGGGAGCCCGCCATGAAGCCCATCATGGACGGCAAGGCCGCCTTCAATGTCATGGGTGACTGGGCCGTGGCCGGCTTCGACGCCGCCGGCAAGAAGGCCGGCCAGGACTACGTCTACTTCCCGGTCCCGGGCACCGACGGCGTCTTCGACTTCCTGGCCGATTCCTTCACCCTGCCCGACGGCGCCAAGCACCCCGGCGGGGCCAAGAACTGGCTCAACACCATCTCCTCCAAGGACGGCCAGATCGCCTTCAACACGGTCAAGGGCTCCATCCCGGCCCGCACCGACCTCACTGACGAGGAGAAGGGCAAGTTCTCCGAGTACCAGCGCTCGGCGATGGAGTCCTTCGCCAAGGACAAGATCGTCTCCTCCATCGCTCACGGCGCGGCCCTTCCGTCGAAGGCCACCAACGCGATGAACGACGCCCTGACCAAGTTCGCCCAGGGCGCCTCCGACGTCGCCGCCCTGCAGGCCGACCTCAAGGCCGCTGCCGCCTCCTGACCGGCTCCCCGGGGACGGGGGCGGGCCGTGCGCCCGCTCCGGTCCGCCCTCGTCCCCGGGACGACCCCTCGCCGATCATTCGGCCGGAGCTCATCACCACGACAGGCGGATTCCTTCCGCCACCTACGCATCAGGAGAACCTTGTGAGCACCAAGAGCGCCCCCGCGCGGCGCCGTCGGGCGAACTGGAGGCAGTGGGGCCCGGGCCTCCTGCTCATCTCGCCCTCGATCATCCTCGTCGGCGTCTTCGTCTACGGGATGATCGGCATCAACATCAACACCTCCCTGCTGGACATGCACACCGCCGGCCAGGTCTCCGGCCGCAGGGGGACCACCGTCGTCGGGCTGAGCAACTTCACGGCCCTGTTCGGCAACCCGGACTTCCGCCACTCCTTCATCAACCTCATCCTGTTCACCGTCACCTTCCTGGCCGGCACCCTCGTGGTCGGCTTCCTGTGGGCCTGGCTCCTGGACCGCCCCATCAAGGGGGAGGGGATCTTCCGCTCCATCTTCCTGTTCCCCATGGCCGTGTCCTTCGTGGCCTCGGGCGTGGTGTGGCGGTGGCTGCTGAACTCCGCGCAGGGCGAGAGCGCCTCCGGGCTCAACCGCCTGTTCGAGATGACCGGCCTGAGGTTCCTGGAGAACTCATGGACCCAGAACACCACCTGGGGCATCCTGGCCATCGCGCTGCCGGCCGTGTGGCAGCTGGCCGGATACGTCATGGCGCTCTTCCTGGCCGGCTTCCGCGGCATTCCCGACGACCTGCGCGAGGCCGCCCGGGTCGACGGCGCCAGCGAGTGGCAGCTCTACAAGTCGATCATCTTCCCCCAGCTGACCCCGATCGCTCTGAGCGCCGTCATCATCATCGGGCACATGTCCCTGAAGTCCTTCGACCTCATCATGTCGATCACGGACCAGCGCACCTACTCCACCAAGGTCCCGGCCATCGACATGTTCAACTTCATGACCGACAACGACTACTCCAACGCCGCCGCCGTCGGCACGATCCTGCTGGTCCTGGTCGCCGTCGCCGTCATCCCCTACCTCATCCACGACGCCAAGGGCAGGAGGTGAGCGGCGATGACACAGGCACTCACGATGCGCAGCCCGCGCCGCCCCGGCTGGGGCCAGACCATCCGCTTCATCCTGCTGCTGGCCTCGGTGGTCCTCGTCCTCATTCCGGTCTACGTCCTGCTGGTCACCTCCTTCAAGGGATCCGCCGACGCGGACCCCTCGCGCACCTGGTACCTGCCCGAGGTCTGGGTCACCAAGAACTGGTCCAATGCCTGGAACCAGCTCAGTGGCGGGCTGCTGCGCTCCCTGGCGCTGGTCATCCCCTCCTCGATCATCTCCGCGATGCTGGGCAGCGCGAACGGCTTCGTCCTGTCCAAGTGGCGCTTCCCCGGGGCCAACGTGGTCTTCACCCTCATCCTGTTCGGCATGTTCATCCCCTACCAGGCGGTCATGATCCCGCTCATGCGCCTGGTGACCAGTGCCGACCTGGGCTTCGGGATCCACACGCTGATCCTCATGCACGTCGTCTACGGCATCCCGATCACGACGCTCATCTTCCGCAACTACTACGAGACGATTCCCAACGAGCTCATTGAGGCCGCCCGGGTCGACGGGGCCGGCATGCTGCGCACCTACGTCTCGGTGGTCCTGCCGATCTCGGTGCCCAGCTTCGTCGTCGTCCTCATCTGGCAGTTCACCTCCGCCTGGAACGACTTCCTGTTCGCCCTGTTCTTCGGCGGCGGGGCGCAGTCCGGGCCGGTGACGCTGGCGCTGAACAACCTGGCCCACGGCTCGATCCTGGCCGACTACGGGGCCTCCATGTCCGGTGCTCTCATCGCCTCGGTGCCGACCCTGGCGGTCTATATCCTGCTGGGCAAGTACTTCGTCGGCGGCCTCATGGCCGGCTCCGTCAAGGGCTGAGACCGGCCCGGGCCGCTCGTCCGCGTCCTACGCCTCGTTTGCTCTCGGCCTGCTCTCACATCCGGCTGCCGCCCTCGGCTTGGGGACGGCAGCCGGATGTGATGTGATCGGGGCATGGCACGTCGCAGATCCAAGCGCCCCTACGGGCAGGGGCACATCCCCTTGAGCATGGACCGTCTCGCCTCCGTGCCGCGCACCCAGACCGGCCCCGGTGGCGCCGACTTCACCGTGCGACACCTGCGCGGCGGGGACAAGCCCTACACCTGTCCCGGTTGCCACCGCGTCATTCCGGCCGGCACCGCGCACGTGGTGGCCTGGAGCAACGAGTCCCTCTTCGGGGCGGACCGGGGCCTTGAGGAGCGACGTCACTGGCACACCTCATGCTGGGAGCGCCGCCTCTGGTAGAACCCGACGCCGACGCGAGGCAGCGGGGCTGAGAGTCACACGAGCGGCTCGGGGGAGCGCTCCTCCCAGCCCGGCAGCAGGCGGTCCAGCGCGAAGCGCAGCGGCACGATATCGCCGTCGCGTCCGCCCTCACCGATGGTCATCGGCACCGGCTGGCTCTCGGGCCTGACCCCGCGCAGGCGCTGCGCCAGGCTCAGCGGCATCGACAGGACGTAGTAGCGCCCCTGCGTGTCGATGCCGACCGTCTCGTCGGCCCTCAGGTACCAGCCACGCAGCGGGGTGCGGGCGCTGCCGCCCGCGTAGCCACGCACCCGCAGAGGAACGTCCTGGAGGCCCTCTTCGCGGGCGACCTCGAGGAAGAGCCCCACGATGCGGGCGGCCCGAGCGTGCTCGGCCTCCTGGCGCTCCTGAAGCATGCGGGCCCGCTGTGTGGCCGCACGACGACGCGACGCCGCCCAGTCGCGGTCACCAGAACCACGGGTGCTGGTTGACTCGGTCTCGAACCGGGCGGCGTCGTCGGCAGTCACGTCGGTGTCTCAGCGACGTCCTTTGCCCTGGCGGGGGTTGCGGTTGGTGGAGTTGCCGGAGCCGTTGGAGCTCTTGCCGGGGGCCGGGACGTGCTCGATGCGACCAGGGCCGCTCTTCTGGGCGTTCTTCGGGGTCGACTGCGCGCCCGCCTGCTGGCCACCACCGGAGGCCGCAGCCGCCTTGTTGCCGGCCGGCGCAGGGGCCGCCGAGGTGGCCGACGGCGCTGAGGAGGCACTGCCGGAGCCGGCCGAGCGCGGACTGCCTGCGCTGCCGGAGGCCGCCGGCTCTGCCGACTGCGCGGAGGTCTGCTCCGGCGCCGCGGCCGGACTCGGCTCCTGAGGCAGGGCTGCGACGTGGTCGCTGAAGGAGGGGGCCTGGGGCAGTGCACCTCCCAGGACACCGCGCATCTCGGTGAGGTAGGCGGCGACCGAGTCGCGCTGGCGCTCGAGCTCCTGGAGCTGGCGGGCGGCCACCTGGGCGGTGACGTCGGCGTCGGCGCGGGCGTCGCTGATGATCTGCTCGGCCTCGAGACGGGCCTGTGCCAGAGTCTCCTCCGCCTGGGTGACGGCCTCCTCCTGGCGCTTGCGGGCCTCGGCGTCGGTGCGGGCGCGGACCTCCTCGGCACGGGACAGCGCCTCCTGCAGGCGCTCCTCGGCCTCCTGGGCCTGGACCTGGGCCTGCTCCTGCATCTCCCGGATGCGCTCGCGCGTGGCCTCGTGGGCGTCGGAGTCCTCCTGGGCGGCCTGCTCGTGCGCCGCAGCGATCTCCAGGGTGGCCTGCTGGCGCAGCTCGGTGGCCTCGGAGCGGGCCGCGGCGGCCTCGTCGGTGGCCGAGCGTCGCAGTGTCTCGGACTCGTTGCGCGCCGAGGTGAGGATCTCCTCGGCCTCGCGCTTGGCCTTGCCGACGGTCAGCTCGGCCTCCTGCTTGGCGGCCGAGAGGATCTCCTCGGCCTTTGCCGTGGAGGTCTTGTGCAGCTCGTCGGCCTCGGCCGCGGCCGCCTCTCGGTTGGCGGTGGCGTCGCGCTCGGAGGTGATGGCGATCTCGGCGGCCTGCTTGCGCGCCTGGGACAGGACCAGTGCGGCCTCACGCTCCGCGCTGGCGCGCATCTCGGTGACGGCCGCCTCGGCGTCGGCGGAGATCTGGGCGGCCTTGCGCGAGGCGGAGGAGACCAGCTCCTGGGCGCGGGCCTCGGCGTTGGCCAGGGCGGTCGAGGCCTCCCCCTGGGAGCGGGAGCGCAGCTCGCTGGCCTCTCGGCGGGCGTCGGCCAGCAGGGTCGCCGCCTCCGAGGCGCTGCGCTCGGAGAGGTTCTTGGCGTTGGTCCGGGTCCGGGTCAGCAGGGCGTCGGCCTCGGCGTTGGCCTTGGACAGGACGGAGGCGCTCTGCTCCTCGGCGCTGCGCAGCAGCTGCTCGATCCGTGAGCCCAGGCCGGCGTAGGTCGGCTTGTCGGACTCCCGCAGCCGGCGCTGGGCGTCGGCCAGCTCGCCGGCCAGCGTCATGGCGCGCTGGTCGAGGCTGGCCACCTCGCGACGGGCATCGGCCAGCTGGCGCGAGAGCTGCTCCAGCTTCCGGTCGACCTGAGCGCGGTCATAGCCGCGCATCGTGATGGCAAACTCGCTGTATTCCTCAGCCACGTCGGGTTCCTCCTCCTGGCGAGCCGGGGACGCTCACCACCAGGGCAAGCCTAACGATTGGGTGTGATCGGGACGGTCACCACGAAAGTGTGACCATGCGCACAGAAGGTCTGGGGTGGTGGGGCTCCCGACCGCCCGGGAGGGGTGACGGATGGAGGCGCTGGTGGGTTCTCCGGAGACTTCCGATCTCGCGTGCGCGATTCTCCGCGTCTTCCTCCGTGTCCACTTCGAGACCGTCGCGCTGTTCGCGGGGCCGGCGAGACCCTTTCTGCTGGCGGAATTCCGGGAGATATCGCTTCGCTCAGCGCGTGCCAGGTTGTGATCTTGGGCCGAGGTCGGTGCGGTCGCAGGGTCCGTCATGCGATTCTGGTCCCTAGGCGGGCGCACGGTGAGCGCTCGCAGCGATACCCGGCTCCACGGAGCCGGCCGTCGTCCATACCGTGTCCGCGAGCATAGGAGATCCGCGTCGTGAGTCGACGTATCTTGAGCGTGGTGGTGACCGTCCTCGGGCTGGTCCTCGTCGCCCTGGCCGTTTGCTCGGCCACCATCTGGAAACCCGGCTCCAAGGTCGAGGCGAAGCTCGCCTCCGGCCCTTCTCAGCCCTACGTCATCACAGCCCCCGGGGTTCTCAGTGGTGCGGAGTCCGACGTCACCGTGACGGCGAGCTCCTCCGACGGCAAGGACGTCCACCTCTTCGTGGCCAGGGCGGCCGATCTCGACGCCTGGATGAGCCCCGACGCCGACAATGCGCTGCCCTACACGGCGATCACCAGCATCGACGCCGACGCCGGGACCCTGACCTCCAAGGACGAGACCCAGTACTGCCCGCCGGCCAACGCCGCTCCCGCTCCTTCCGCAGCGCCCTCCGCTCAGCCCTCCGCCTCCGCGCAGGCCGGCGGCTCGAAGTGCTCAGAGCGCAAGGCCAAGGGCGTGACCGCCTCGGGCTCCGACATCTGGCTGGGGGAGAAGACCGGCGGCTCGTCAGTCACCTTCGACACCGGCAAGGACGCCGACCGCGCCATGCTGCCCCACAAGAACCTCGACGAGCAGATCGTCGTCATGGCCATGACCGACGGCAAGGCCTCGGCTCCCGGCCTGACCGTCAGCTGGAAGCGCCAGGTGGAGACCCCCTGGTACTTCTACGGGGGACTGGTTCTGGGCAGCGTCTTCGTGCTCGTAGGAGCCTTCCTGTTCTTCATCGACCTCCAGCTGCGCCGCGCCAATGTCGATCGGCGTACCCGTTCGGCCGAGCGGGCGGCCCGCATCGCCAACGCCGACTCGGTCTCCACCGAGGGCATCCCCCAGGTGGACGATCCCGACCGACGGCTGACCCGCCGAGAGCTGCGGGACAAGGAGCGCGCCGAGGCCTCGGGCGAGCCCTGGACCGACCCGCGCACCGGGCGCGTCTACCTCAGCGGCGTTGAGGCGCCCGCCGCCTCCCAGATGCCTGAGGCCGTTCCCGCCGAGGGCTACGACTACGGCCCCGCCGCCGGGCTCAGTGAGGTCCCCGGACGCGGGTTCGGTGACGGAACCACTGCCGCCTACGGCGAGGGCCACGGCGGGCAGGGCGACCATGCGGTTGCCGGGCTTGCCCGAGGCGCGTCGGTCGTCCCCGGTCTTGACGAGGCCGCCACCCAGCAGCACCGGGCCGCCCGGGAGCCGGAGGGCCTCCAGGCCGGCGAGGCGCTCACCATCACCTCGGATGCCACCAACGTCCCCGACTCGTCGGCCTACTCCAACCCCCCGGCTCTCAGTGATGTCGCCGGCGGTGCCGCCGGCGCAGGCCACATGGCCGTGGGCGTGGACCCGGTTGCCGACCAGCCCACAGGCGCCCCGGACCACTCCCGCTTCGCACCGCCGGAGCACCACACCAGCCACGTGGCGAGCGGTAGCGACGCGCGGTCCTTCGAGACCGACACCGCCGAGTTCCAGGACGCGGCCTCCTCGGTCCCGCCGCAGGACCCCGGCCTCCAGATGCCGACCGGACTCGCCCAGCCGGAGGTGAGCGACGCCTCCCTGAGCTGGAGTGAGCAGGAGGTCGAGCCGGCGCACGGGCCCACCTTCTCCCCGAGCGGTTTCGGGGACTCCTCTGCGACGTCGACCACTGTGTCCTGGCCCTCCTACTCCGACGGCGTCGAGCTGCCTCCCCAGGCCGACCCCGCCGTTATCCAGGCCGTTGACGCCGAGCCCCTCAGTGAGCCAGACCCCACCGCGGACCCCGACAACCAGGAGCGCGCATGATGCCCACCCGTCGAGCCTTTCTGAGTGCAGGCGGTGCCTCCGCCATCGCCCTGAGCCTGGCCGCCTGCTCGCGGTCTCAGCCCAAGACTGCTGAGACCGTGGCCTCCGGCACGCCGATCGCCGAGCCCGTCCTCAACGACAAGCAGCTCGAGGAGATCCTCCAGCGCGTCCAGACCGGTCTGGCCGCGGCGGACAAGGAGAAGAACGCGGACAAGCTCAAGGAGGTCATGTCCGGTCCGGCGGCGCGGATCCGTGCCGCCGAGTACGCCACCGCCTCCGCCAGCGGGAATGCCTCCGTCATCCACGCCATGAACACCAAGATCCAGGGCGGGGGAGTGGGGCAGACCGTCGGCTTCCCCCGCAACGCAGCCGTCGCCTCGGAGAGCGACAAGAGCGTCTCGATCATCTCCCTGGAGCAGGGCTCGGCCCGGGACCAGTTCAAGGTGTGGGCCTGGGTGCAGGGGTTCGCCGCGCAGGCGAGCATTCCCGTGCTGACCAAGCAGTCCGCCCAGCACGCCAAGCAGGTGACGGCCGAGTCCACCGGGCTGGTTGTCACCCCCAAGGCGGCTCTCGACTCCTACGTCGATGCGCTCAACCACCCCGACGGCGAGAACGGCAAGGCCTTCCCCGACGACAGCCTGCGTCGGAAGGTCCAGGACGCCCGAAAGACCGACCTGAGCAACTTGGGTGAGGTCACCGTGACGGCGGTCCCCGGACAGGACGGGTTCCAGGGCCTCCAGTTGGAGGAGGGTGACGGCGGGGCGCTGGTCTTCACCACCCTGACCTTCACGGTGGTCTACAAGCGTACCGTTGACGGCTCCGACCTCACCCTGCAGGGTGACATTGCCGCCCACATGGGTGGTAACCAGAAGATCGTCGGTACCGTGACCGCCACCTACGACTCCATGGTCGCCTTCTCCATTCCCAAGGAGGGAAGCGGTGGGAAGGTGACTGTTCTGGGCGCCGAGACGGCGCTGATGAAGGTGGACCGGGACGACTCCAAGACGCCGGCCCCCACGGCGTCGGCGTCGGCCAAGCCGTCCTGACCGCCTCCGGTCCCCGGCCCGGCTCCGTGAGTGCTCGGAGTCGGGCCGCTGGCGCGCCCAGGCCGGTGCGCAGCGTGAGGCCTGCCAACCGCGCCGGCGCTCACGAACACCGAAAGACCCAGATCCATGAAGCAACCGGGCCGCGGCCCGAGGAAGGCAGAGCTGCCATGAGCATGTTCGGCGCCGTCGACCTGTCCAGTCTCGCCCCCGCCACCAAGCCGGCCGGCTCTTCCGGCGCCACCCCGAGCCCCGCCACCGGGGATCGCCCTACTGGAGCTGCCGGTTCTGGTCTGCCGGTACCGCTCGTGGTCGACGTCGACGCCTCCACCCTGCGCGACGTCGCCGAGGTCTCCACCCAGGTGCCTGTCATCGTCGTCCTGCACAGCCCGCGCAGCCAGGCCAGTGCCGACCTCGCCACCGTCCTGGAGCAGCTCGCCGATCAGTACTCCGGCCGTTTCCAGCTGGCGCGCGTCAACGTGGATACGGCCCCGGAGGTCGCCCAGGCCCTCCAGGCTCAGGCCGTCCCCACGGTGGTGGCCCTCATCGCGGGCCAGCCGGTGCCGATGTTCCAGGGGGCGGTGCCCCAGGAGCAGCTGCGCTCCGTCATCGACCAGCTGCTGGAGGTGGCGGCCGCCAACGGTGTCAACGGCACCATCGCCGTCGACGGCGCGGCCGGCGCCGGCACTGCTGAAGCCGAGCCCGAGGAGACCGAGGTCGAGCGGGCCGCCCGCGAGGCCATCGAGGCCGGGGACTTCGCCGCTGCCGAGGAGGTCTACACCCACGCCATCGCCCAGAACCCGGGCGACGACGACCTCAAGGTGGCCCGCAACCAGGTGCGTCTCATGGCCCGCCTGGACGGCCAGGACCCCCACGAGCTCCTTGCGGCGGCCGACGCCGCGCCCACGGATCTGGCCGCCGCTCTGGCCGGTGCCGACGCCGCCCTGGCCATGGGGGATGTCAATGCCGCGCTCGGCCGGGCCCTGGAGGCCGTGCGCACCCACGCGGGGGAGGAGCGGGAGGAGGCCCGGCTGCGGCTGCTCGAGCTCTTCGAGGTCATCGGCTCCACCTCTCCGGAGGTCGCCCAGGCCCGCCGCCGCCTGGCCACCATGCTCTACTGAGCCTCAATGAGCCCCGCTGAGGGCCCGGCGGCGGCGCCCAGCGCATACGGAAAGGAGCGCCCCTCACCGGTTGCGGTGAGGGGCGCTCGCTCATGCCGTGACGATCAGGCGATGGGCTCGGGGTCGATCTTCCAGACCTCGCGGGCGTAGTCGCTGATGGTGCGGTCGGAGGAGAAGCGGCCCGAGCGGGTGATGTTCACCCAGGCCTTGCGCTGCCAGGCGCGGGCATCGGCGTAGTCGGCCGCCATGGCGTCCTTGGTCTCGCGGTAGGAGGCGAAGTCGCCCAGGACGTAGTAGACGTCGGCCGGCTCGTAGGAGGCCTCGAGCAGGCTGCGGCGCAGGTCGGCGAACCAGCCCGAGCCGTTGTCGTCCAGGGTGCCGTCGGTGAAGGCGTCCAGGACGCGCTTGAGACCGGGGACGTTCTCGTAGTGCCACACGGGGTCGTAGCTCTCACGCAGGGCGGGCAGCTCGTCCTCGGTGGCGCCGAAGATGTAGGCGTTGTCGTCACCGACCGCCTCCAGGATCTCCACGTTGGCGCCGTCGAGCGTGCCCAGGGTCAGGGCTCCGTTCATCATGAACTTCATGTTGGAGGTACCCGAGGCCTCCTTACCGGCCATCGAGATCTGCTCGGAGACGTCGGCGGCCGGGATGATGTGCTCGGCCGGGGAGACGTTGTAGTTGTGGACGAAGACGACCTTGATGGTCTTGGAGACCACGGGGTCGTTGTTGACCAGGTCGGCGATGGCGTTGATGAGCTTGATGATGGCCTTGGCCCGGATGTACCCGGGAGCGGCCTTGGCGCCGAAGATGAAGACCCGCTTGGGGACCTGCAGGCTCGGGTCCTGCTTCATGCGGAAGTAGAGGTCCAGGATGTAGATGGCGTTGAGCAGCTGGCGCTTGTACTCGTGGAGGCGCTTGATCTGGACATCGAAGATGGCCTCCGGGTCGATCTCGATCCCCTCGCGCTGGGCGATCCAGGCGGCGAAGTCCACCTTGTTGGCGTGCTTGATCTCCGCCAGGCGGTCGTAGACGGACTCGTCCACGGAGTCGGTGTGCTCGGCCAGGACGGACAGGTCCTTGACCCAGGCGTCCGAGCCGGTGACCTCGTCCAGGAGCGCCGACAGGCGCGGGTTGCACTGGCGCAGCCAGCGGCGCGGGGTGACGCCGTTGGTCTTGTTATTGAAGCGCTCGGGCCAGATGGCGTGCCACTCGCCCAGGGTCTCGCGCTTGATGATCTCGGTGTGCAGCGCGGCGACGCCGTTGATGGAGTAGGAGGCGTAGCAGGCGATCCAGGCCATGCGCACCTTGTCCCCGGAGATGGGGGCCATGTAGTCGATGGTGGCCTGCTCCAGGCCTCGCTCGGCCATCTCCACGCGGAAGCGGCGGTCGATCTCGCGGACGATCTCGGTGATGCGCGGGAAGAGACGGTCGAAGATGGAGATCTCCCAGGTCTCCAGGGCCTCGGCCAGTACAGTGTGGTTGGTGTAGGCAAAGGTCTTGGTGACCACCTCCCAGGCCTCCTCCCAGCCCAGGTGGTGCTCGTCCAGGAGGATGCGCATCAGCTCGGGGATGGCGAGCACCGGGTGGGTGTCGTTGAGCTGGATGGCGTTGTAGTCGGCGAAGCCGGTCAGGTCCTCACCATGGTGGCTGACGTAGTTCTCAACGATCTGCTGCAGGGAGGCCGAGCAGAAGAAGTACTGCTGGCGCACCCGCAGGACCTTGCCCTCGTAGGTGGTGTCGTTGGGGTAGAGGACACGGGAGATGTCCGAGGTGCGCTCGCGCTCGACGATGGCCTCGGTGAAGCGCTGGGAGTTGAAGGCGTCGTAGTCGAACTCCTCGAGCGGCTCGGCCTTCCACAGGCGCAGGGTCCCCACGTTCTTGGTGCCGTAGCCGGTGATGGGCATGTCGTAGGGGATGGCACGCACGGTCATGTCCTGGTAGTGGACCAGGCGCTGGGCCTCCTCGTGGCGGATGACGAAGGGGTAGCCCTCCTCCATCCAGGGGTCGGGGTGCTCGGTCTGGAAGCCGTCCTCGAAGAGCTGCTTGAACAGCCCGTAGCGGTAGAGGATGCCGAAGCCGTTGACCGGCAGGTCGAGGGTGGCGCAGGAGTCGAGGAAGCAGGCGGCCAGGCGGCCCAGACCGCCGTTGCCCAGGGCGGCGTCGGGCTCCTGCTCCAGGACGTCGCTGAGGCTGTCGCCGAAGGAACCGACGGCCTCGCGTGCCTCATCGACCATCCCCAGGTTGGAGAGGTTGTTGAGCAGGGCGCGACCCATGAGGAACTCGGCGGAGAAGTAGTGCTCCTGGCGCCCGGCGCTGTACTTCTGCTCGGTGGCGTACCAGTCGTCCGCGATGGTGTCGACGACGGCGGCGGACAGGCCCTGCCAGACCTCCATGAGGGTGGCTGCGGTCTCGGGTCGACCGGATACGGCGCGCACCTGCGCGGGGGCGCTCGTGACCAGCTTCTGTGTCATTCTTCTTCCCTTGTCAGGCATCGTGGTCGCCGACTGCAAGAGTTTTGCAGCGGACTGAAACATCGTACATCGACGGGGCCGGGCCGACCGGAGCGCGCAAGGGAACATGGCACCGGAGGCCGCGCACCTGTGCGAGACAGGGCCCAGACTACCCGCTCATAGGCGATAGTGGTGGGTCGAGTTCACAGTTCTGATGATGTGGCAAGCAGCAGGCCGCGGTGGGGTGAGAGGTCCATGCCCCTCACCCCACCGCGGTGCGTGGTGTCAGCCCGGGTCAGTCCTGCGCCGGACGCAGGAAGACCGCTCCCATCGGGGGGACCCGCAGGCGCACCGAGGCAGGGCGCCCGTTCCAAGGCAGGTCTTCGGCCTCGACCCGGCCCAGGTTGCCCACGCCGGAGCCGCCGTAGTCCTCGGAGTCGGTGTTGAGGACCTCCTCCCAGTCCCCGGCGAAGGGCAGGCCCACCCGGTAGCCCTCATGCGGGGTGCCGGCGAAGTTGATGATGCAGACCATCAGGTCGGCCCGCCCTTCGGCGTCGGTCCCCTTGCGAAGGTAGGACAGGACGTTGTGGTCGCCGTCGCCGGCCTCGATCCACTCGAATCCTCGGTGGGAGAAGTCCTCCGACCACAGGGCCGGCGAGCTCAGGTAGAGGCGGTTGAGGTCGCTGACCAGGGCGAGCAGCCCCTGGTGGCCGGGGTCGTCCAGGATCCACCAGTCCAGGGAGGTATCGGCGTTCCACTCGGTTCCCTGACCGAACTCCTGGCCCATGAACAGCAGCTGCTTGCCGGGGTGGGACCACTGGTAGGCGTACAGGGCGCGCAGGCCCGCCAGCTCCTGCCAGGGGTCGCCGGGCATCTTGGACAGCAGGGAGCCCTTGCCGTGGACGACCTCATCGTGGCTCAGCGGCAGGATGAACTGCTCGGAGAAGGCGTAGACGAGGGAGAAGGTCAGCTCTCCGTGGTGGTACCGGCGGTTGACGGGGTCCTCCGCCAGGTAGCGCAGGGTGTCGTTCATCCACCCCATGTTCCACTTCAGTCCGAAGCCCAGGCCGCCGTACTCGGTGGGGGCGGTGACGCCCGGCCACGCCGTGGACTCCTCGGCGGCCATGATGATGCCGGGGTTCTTGCGGTAGGCGGTGGCGGTGGCCTCCTGCAGGAAGCTGATGGCCTCCAGGTTCTCGCGGCCGCCGAACTGGTTGGGATGCCACTGGCCGTCCTGGCGCGAGTAGTCCAGGTAGAGCATGGAGGCCACGGCGTCGACGCGCAGGCCATCGGCGTGGAACTCCTGGAGCCAGTACAGGGCGTTGGCAACCAGGAAGTTGCGCACCTCGTTGCGTCCGAAGTTGAACACGTAGGTGCCCCAGTCGGGGTGCTCGCCGCGCTGCGGGTCGGGGTCCTCGTACAGCGGGGTGCCGTCGAAGCGGGCCAGGGCCCACTCGTCCTTGGGGAAGTGGGCCGGCACCCAGTCCAGAATGACGCCGATGCCGGCCTGGTGGAGCTGGTCCACCAGGTAGCGGAAGTCGTCCGGGGTGCCGAAGCGCGAGGTGGGCGCGTAGTAGCTGGTGACCTGGTAGCCCCAGGAGCCGCCGAAGGGGTGCTCGGCCACCGGCAGGAACTCCACGTGGGTGAAGCCGGCCTCCTTGACGTAGGGGACCAGCTCCTTAGCCAGGCCGCGGAAGCCCAGTCCCTGGCGCCACGAGCCGACGTGGACCTCGTAGATGCTCATCGGCCCGCTGTGGGGGTCGGTGGTGGCGCGCTTGGCCATCCACTCCTGGTCCTCCCACTGGTGGAACTGGTCGGTGACCACCGAGGCGGTGGCCGGGGGGACCTCGGTGGCGCGGGCCATCGGGTCGGCCTTCTGGTGCCAGGAGCCGTCGGCGAAGCAGAGCTCGAACTTGTATCGCGCACCGACCCCCACACCGGGCACGAACAGCTCCCACACTCCCGATGAGCCCAGGGAGCGCATGGCGGTGGCGGTGCCGTCCCAGTAGTTGAAGTCGCCGACGACGCGCACGGCGCGGGCGTTGGGGGCCCACACGGCGAAGGCGGTTCCCTCGACCTCACCCATGGGGCCGTCGTAGCGCTTGACGTGGGCGCCCAGGACCTCCCACAGCTCCTCGTGGCGGCCCTCGGAGATGAGGTAGGTGTCCATCTCACCCAGGGTCGGCATGTAGCGGTAGGGGTCGTCGACGGTGGTGGTCTCGTCGCCGTAGGTGACCTTGATGCGGTAGTCGGGGATCTCCTGGCCGGGCAGGACCGCCACCCACACTCCGTCCTGCTCATGAGTGGCCGGGTGGGTGCCGCCCTTGGTGACGACGACGACGTCGTCGGCCAGGTGACGGACGGTGCGGATGGTGACTCCGTTCTCGCCGACGTGGGCGCCCAGGACCTCGTGCGGGTCGTGGTAGCGCGCGTAGGCGACGTCAGCCAGAATCCAGGGGTCCACAGGGACAGGGGCGAGGTCCTTCTCAGGTGTGTTGGCGCTCATACAGCAACTCTTCCATGCGTTGGTGATTAACGGGTGCTTTTGGACGTCGGACCGATGGGGATGAGGGGAATGGAGGATCGTTGCGTGCTCAGCCCTCCGCGTGCTTGGACAGGACCGACTCGATCCCCGCCAGGGGGATGCCCAGCCAGTCGGGACGGTTGCGGGCCTCGTAGACGGCCTCGTAGAGGGCCTTGTCCAGCTCCAGGCAGGTCAGGACCGTCTGGTACGAGGCCTCGGCCTGCTCCTGGTCGCCGGATGCCGCTGGCGACGGGGCGAGCGAGCCGGTCTCCTGGCGTCCCAGGCGGTAGCCCTCCTCGAAGGCGGAGCGCACGGCGGGGAGCCAGTCGGGGTGGGGTGCCTTGCCCACGGCGGCGGCGTAGTCGAAGGAGCGCAGCATCCCGGCCACGTCCCGGGCCGGAAGATCGGGGTCGGATCGCTCGGCCAGGGGGCGCAGGGGCTCGCCCTCGAAGTCCAGGACGTACCAGCGCTGCTGGCCGTCGATCTCGTGAAGCACCTGCCCCAGGTGGTAGTCCCCGTGGATACGGGTGGTCGGTTCCAGGGCGGGGAGCTCCTCGAGACGTGCCAAGGCCTGCTCCACCTTGAGCTCCAGGGCGCGGATGTGGCCGGAGAGCTCGGGCACCTCCTCCAGCGCCCACCGGGCGCGCTTGCGCAGGGCGGCCGCGAGCTCGGCAGGTGAGGGCGGCCGGCTCGTGCCCAGGGAGGCGGCCAGGTGGTGGTGCATCTGCGCGGTCGTGCGTCCCAGATCCCGGGCCAGCTCCACGGCGCGGGCCCGCACCGGTCCGTCGACGTCGTCGGTGGAGGCCAGTGAGCAGAACAGCTCGAAGCCGTCGTCGGCGCGGGGGACGAAGCTGCAGGCCACGGCCGAGTCGGTGGACTCCTCCAGGGCGGGCTGGCCGCAGCCGCCCATGCGCGTCCAGGTCATGGTGGACCAGGCCACCGGCGTGGGCACCCGGTCCCAGCCGCTGCGGGCCAGGGCCACCGACAGCTCCACGTCGGGATTGCGCCCGTGCTCCAGGACCCGCAGGAGCTTGACGATGAGGTCGCCGGTGGCGGCGTCCTGCTCCCCAAGAGCCTCGGCGGGGTCGGAGGGGGCCGGCAGGATGACGGAGGTGTTGGACTGCTCCCCGGTGGTTACCCGCAGCCTCGGCGCCCGCTGGGCGATGGCCAGGGCTCCGGCCTCGCTCAGGACGGTGCCCGCCTTCAGCGTGCTCAGGGCCCAGGCCCGCCAGAAGGCCGGGTGGTGGGCGCCGTCGACGAGCGCCACCTGCGTGGGTGACCCCTGAGAGTCGGTGGTCACCAGCAGGCCGTGGTTGCCGGGTGCCTCACCGGGGGTGGCGAAGGAGTCGAGCGCCTCGGCGGACTCCAGGACCACTGGCACGTGCAGCAGCACCATCCCGTCGCGGTGACCGGTCTCGGCCTGGTTGCCCCGTAGGGCGGCGATGACGAGGTCTCGCACCCCCTCCTCCGGCTCCCAGGTTGCGATCACGCGCAGGGAGCCCAGGGGCGGTGCGGCGTCCCCCTTGAGCGGGAACCAGCGCCGTTGGAGCATCCACGGTTCTAGCGCAGCGAGGATCTCGGCATTGGTGGGCCAGGTCGACGGGGCCTGGGTGCTGCGCAGGGAGTGTGCTGGCACGGTGGCGGGTTGCGGTGCGGCGGAGATCGGTTCGTTTGGCATCAGACTTCCTCGGTCGGGTGGTTGTCGTGGTCGTCCTGGGGGGCGTCGTCGGGCTCAGTCCGGTCAATGGACAGCCAGTAGTATCCGCGCGCTCCCAGCGTCAGGGTGAGGCGGCCTCGGTCGTCGACGGGCGGGAAGGCGCAGCCCCCGAACAGGTCCGTGGTGCCCCTGCCCGCCAGCTCGGGAACCTCGATCGTCACCGACCGGGGGGTGGCCGAGAGGTTCGCGACGCACAGGAGGGTCTCTGCCCCCTCCACTGGCGCCTCGTCGCAGCGCGTGTGCGCCAGGACGGCGTCATCGCTGGTGGGGCGCAGGAGGAAGCTCCCGCGTCCCAGGACGGGGTGGGCGCGGCGCAGGTGCAGGATCCGCCGGGTGAACTGCAGCAGCGAGTCGGGCCGGGCCATCTCGGTGGCCACCGTCAGGTGCGCGTAGCCGGGGGCCTGGATGAGCGGAAGCGTCAGGGCGCCCGGGTCGACCACTGAGGAGAAGCCCATGTTGGGGGAGTCGTCCCACTGCATGGGGGTGCGCACGGCGTCGCGGTCCTCCAGCCAGATGTTCTCGCCCATGCCGATCTCGTCGCCGTAGTAGAGGCAGGGGCTGCCCGGCAGCGACAGGAGCAGGGCGTAGGCCAGCTCCACCTCGGCGCGTGAGGCGTCCAGGAGCGGGGCCAGGCGGCGCCGGATCCCGATGTTGGCGCGCATGCGCTCCTCGGGGGCGTACCAGGCGTACATCTGGTCGCGCTCGGCGTCGGTGACCATCTCCAGGGTCAGCTCATCGTGGTTGCGCAGGAAGGTCCCCCACTGCCCGTGGGCGGGGATGTCGGGGGTCTTCTCCAGCACCCAGCGGATGGCCTCGGCCGAGCCCTGCCGCAGTGCGTAGAAGATGCGCGGCATGACCGGGAAGTGGAAGCACATGGTGCACTCGGGCGCCTCCTCGGTGCCGAAGTACTCCACGACGTCCTCGGGCCACTGGTTGGCCTCGGCCAGCGTGATGGTCCCGGGGAACTCCCGGTCGAGCATCTGACGGATCCCGGCGATGATCTCGTGGGTGCCGGCCAGGTTCTCGCAGTTGGTGCCCTCCGACTCGGTCAGGTAGGGGATGGCGTCGAGGCGGAAGCCGTCCACCCCGGTGCGCGCCCAGAAGCGGATGACGTCGTGGATCGCCTCGATGACCGCCGGGTTGCGGTAGTTGAGGTCGGGCTGGTGGGAGAAGAAGCGGTGCCAGTAGAACTGGCCGCGCTCGACGTCGTAGGCCCAGTTGGACTCCTCGGTGTCCACGAAGATGATGCGGGCGTCGTCGTAGCCGGAGTCGTCGTCGGCCCACACGTAGAAGTCCCCGTAAGGTCCCTCGGGGTCCGAGCGGGAGGCCTGGAACCAGGGGTGGGCGTCCGAGGTGTGGTTGACGACCATGTCGATGATGATGCGGATCCCGCGCTGATGGGCCTGGTGGACCAGCTCGCGGAAGTCCTCCATCGTCCCGTAGCGCGGGTCGATGGCCGTGTAGTCGGAGATGTCGTAGCCGCCGTCGCGCACGGGCGAGGGGTAGAAGGGCGGGATCCACACGCAGTCCACACCCAGCCACGCCAGGTAGTCCAGGCGGGAGATGAGCCCGCGCAGGTCCCCGACGCCGTCGCCGTCGGAGTCGGCGAAGGAGCGCAGCAGCGCCTCGTAGAAGACCGCCGTGCGGAACCATTCGGGGTCCGGGCTCAGGCCGGGGCGGGCCTGGGCCGGCAGGGCCGGCACTCCGGGGATCGGCGGGGCCACCGTCAGCGGCATGGGGATCCCGCCGCTGGGGGTGGGGATCGCCGACATCTGGGTCGCCATGGGCGCCGTGACGGGCACACCCGCCGCGGGCGGGCCGAAGGCTCCCCCCGGCGCCGCGGTTGGAGTCTCGCTGCCGGGGGGCACCGGGGCAGTACTCATCGGATCGGTGCTCACAGCGGCTCCACGGAGAAGACGTGGGCGACCTGCCCGGCGAAGGGGTCGAGGCGCACATAGTTCTGCCCCGACCACTCGTAGGAGTCTCCGGTGAGCGCGTCGGTCACCCGCACCACCGGGCGAGAGGCGTCCACCCAGCCCGGCAGGCCCAGGGCCTCCAGGTTGAGGTAGACCTCGCCGGCCCTCGCCCCGTGCGGGTCGAGGTTGACCACCGTCAGGACGACATCGTCCTTGCCCGTGGGGCTGTGGAAGGCGTCCACCCGCTTGGAGTAGGCGAGGATCTGGTCGTCGCTGGTGGGGTGGAAGTAGATGTCCCGCAGCTGGCGCAGCGCCGGGTGAGCGGCCCGGGCGGCGTTGAGGCGCGTGAGGAGGTCCTCGATGCCGTTGCGGCGAGCGGCGGCGAAGTCACGCGGCTTGTACTCGTACTTCTCGTTGTCGATCTGCTCCTCATAGCCCGGGCGCGGTGTGGACTCGGCCAGCTCGTAGCCCGAGTAGATGCCCCAGGTCGGGCTGAGCGTGGCCGCCAGGACGGCGCGCAGCTTGAAGGCCGGCACCTTCCCGTTGGTCATGAAGGGGGTGAGGATGTCGTGCGTCGTGGGCCAGAAGGCCGGGCGCAGCAGGTGGGCGGTGTCCTTGCTGAGCTCCATCATGTACTCGATGAGCTCGTCCTTGGTGTTGCGCCAGGCGAAGTAGGTGTAGGACTGGTGGAAGCCGATCATGCCCAGGGTGCGCATCATGGCGGGGCGGGTGAAGGCCTCGGCCAGGAACAGCACCCCGGGGGACTCGGCGTGGATCTCGGCGATGAGCCGCTGCCAGAAGGGCAGGGGCTTGGTGTGGGGGTTATCCACCCGGAAGATCGTCACCCCGTGCGCGATCCAGGTGCGCACGACCTCCAGGATCGCCTGGTAGATGCCCTCGGGGTCGTTGTCGAAGTTGAGCGGGTAGATGTCCTGGTACTTCTTGGGCGGGTTCTCGGCGTAGGCGATCGAGCCGTCGGCCAGGACCGTGAACCACTCGGGGTGCTCGGCCACCCACGGGTGGTCCGGGGAGCACTGGAGCGCCAGGTCCAGGGCCACCTCCATGCCCAGCTCGCGCGAGCGCGCCACCAGGGCGTCGAAGTCCTCGAAGGTGCCCAGGTCGGGGTGGATGGCGTCGTGGCCGCCGTCGGGGGAGCCGATGCCGTAGGGGGAGCCGGGGTCACCGGGACGCGCCGTCAGGGTGTTGTTGCGGCCCTTGCGGTTGGTCAGGCCGATGGGGGAGATGGGCGTGAGGTAGAGGACGTCGAATCCCATGGCCGCGATGCGGTCCAGCCGCTCGGTCGCGCTGCGCAGCGTCCCCGAGTGCCAGGTGCCGTCCTCATCTGCCCCCGAGCCCAGCGAGCGCGGGAAGATCTCATACCAGGAGCCGGTCAGGGCGCGCTCGCGGTCCACCTGAAGGGGGTACTCGGCGGAGGGCGAGACGTGGTCGCGCAGCGGCAGGCGCTCCAGGGCGGCCTGGACCGAGTCCGACATGCCCGCAGCCAGGCGGTCGGCCACGGGGTTGGAGGGGTCGCGCATGATCCACACGGCGTCGTTGAGGGCCTTGACTCCCTCCTCGTCGCGCCCCTCAACGGCCACCGCCCGGTCCAGGACACGGGCGCCCTCCTCCAGCATGAGCTCGACGTCGATGCCGGCGGGCACCTTGATGCCGGCGTCGTGGCTCCAGGTGGCGTACGGGTCCGACCAGCCCTCGACGCGGAAGTGCCAGTCCCCGGGGGCGTCGGGCGCCACGGAGGCCTCATAGCGGTCCAGCCCCGGGGCGATGTCGTGCATGCGGGCGCTGGGGCCGTCGCTGCCGTCAGGACGCACCAGGACCGCGGTGGCGCCGTAGCGGTCGTGCCCCTCGCGGAAGACGGTGGCGCGGATCGGAATGACCTCGCCGACGACGGCCTTGGCCGGCCAGCGCCCGTCCTCGACGACGGGGAAGACCTCGGTGACCGGGATCCGGCCGATCAGCGAGAACGGGGCCGGCTGCGGTGCCGCACTGGCCGCGGACGACCCCGACGGCACGGTTTGCGTCCCGGTGCCCTGAGCGGGTGCGTCGGTGGGAGCGGCAGAGGACTTGGAGGGACGGGTGGACTGCTTCTTGCCGGCCTTCGGCGTCGTGTTCGGAGTCACAGGAGCAAGAGTACGGTGAGAAACGACCTGAGTCACATGCCGGTTCGCAGGACGCGGATCGGCCCGGTACGCGCGTCGCGAACCGGGCCGATAGAGGTGGGTGGGCGGGCCGACTCAGCGGCCGGCAGGTCCTCAGTAGTTCATCTGCATGGCGGTGCGGACGTCGGCGAGCGTCCGATTGGCGACCTCGTTGGCCCGGGCGTTGCCCTGCCCCAGGACCTCCAGGAGGTAGTCCTCGTTGGCCGCCAGCTCGGCGCGACGGGCCCGAATGGGGGCGAAGAACTCGTTGACGGCCTCCGTGGTGACCTTCTTGAGCGTGCCCGCTCCACCGTCACCGATGCGCTCGGCGATCTCCTCGGGAGCGCCCGCCCCGCACAGGGAGGCCAGCATCAACAGGTTGGAGACCTCCGGCCGGTTGGCCGGGTCGTAGGTGATGACGCGCTCGGAGTCCGTCTTGGCCTTCTTGAGGGCCTTGGCGGTCTCATCGGCGCTCATGCGCAGCTCGATCGTGTTGTGCCGCGACTTGCTCATCTTCTCCCCGTCCAGGCCCAGCAGCATCGGGGCCTGACTGAGCAGCGCCTCGGGGCGGCGGAAGACCGGGTGGTCCTTGACCGCCCGCCCGTAGCGCTTGTCGAAGCGCTGGGCGATGAGTCGGGCCTGCTCCAGGTGGGGGAGCTGGTCCTTGCCGACGGGCACGAGGTTGGCCTGGCAGAAGAGGATGTCGGTGGCCTGGTGGACCGGGTAGGTGAGCATCAGTCCGCTCATGGCCCGCCCGTCGGTGGCCTCCAGCTCCGACTTCACTGTGGGGTTGCGGTGCAGCTCGGACTCGGTGACCAGGGACAGGAAGGGCAGCATCAGCTGGTTCTGGGCGGGGACCGCCGAGTGGGCGAAGATCGTCGAGCGCTGCGGGTCCACGCCCACCGCCAGGGCATCGGTGACCAGGGACAGGACCCGCTCGCGAATGGGGCCCACGCCGTCGCGGTCGGTGATGACCTGGTAGTCGGCCACGAGGATCCAGGTCTCCACGCCCGCGTCCTGGATCGTCTTCCAGGAGTGCATGGTGCCGAAGTAGTGGCCCAGGTGCATGTTCCCGGTGGGGCGGACCCCGGTGAACATCCGGTAGCGGCCGGGGTTGACGGCGATATCGGCCTCGATCTCGGCGGAGCGGGCGATGGATCGGGCCAGGGAGGCGTCATTGGTGGCGTTGGCCAGGGCCTCCTCGGCCGCGGTGGGGGTCTGAGTCATGCCCTCATCCTAGGGGGTGCGCTGCGGCGGCAGGCCGACGGCGGCCCGCCCCGCGCGCAGTGGTGCCGGCTCAGTGCGCCTCGGCGCCCGGGATCAGGGTCTCCAGCGGTTCTCCGGAGAAGTAGATCCGCAGGGACAGCGCCTCCAGCATCGTCGTGTCGCCCGGCCGGTCGTGATGGCAGTCCGTGAGACTCTCGGCGGTGTGGCCCTCGGGTTCGGCTGCCGTGGTCCTGACCTCCTTGACCTCGCCGGAGCCGTCCGTCTCGATGATGACGTCGGCCTGGGTGTCTTGGGGGCTTCGGCTCACGCGCCGTGCCTGGGAGAAGGGCGCAGTGTGAGGCTGGGGGACCGCCCAGGTCGAGTCCCAGGCCAGGTGCCAGTCGGTCCCGCGTCCCTCGGGCAGGACGACGTCGACCTGGTCCAGGGCGCCGTTGATGACCACGAGCATGTCGTCGTCGTTCCAAGGGTGGCCCGAGCGCAGCATCTGGACGACGCGAGTGTGCGGGTCGTGCCAGGAGTCCCCGTCCATCGGTGCGGCATCCGCCCGGTACCAGGCCAGATCCGCGATCGTGTCGCCTTCCAGGACCTGCCCGGTCGCGAAGCGCGAGGGCCGCACCACCGGGTGGCTGTGGCGCTGGTGGATGAGGAAGCGCGTCGTGGCGACCAGGTCGCGCTGCCAGACCTCCAGGTTCCAGTCCACCCAGGAGAGCACGGAGTCCTGGCAGTAGCAGTTGTTGTTGCCCTGCTGGGTGCGTCCCATCTCATCACCGGCCACCAGCATGGGGGTCCCGGCGCTCAGCAGCACGGTGGCCAGCAGGTTGCGCATCGACCGGCGGCGCAGCACCTCGATCGGGCCGCCGTTGATGCCCTCGACGACGTCCCCCTCGAAACCGTGGTTCCAGGAGCGGTTGTTGGAGTTGCCGTCCCGGTTGTCCTCCTTGTTGGCCAGATTGTGCTTGTGGTCGTAGACCACCAGGTCGCGCAGGGTGAAGCCGTCGTGTGCGGCCACGAAGTTGACCGAGCCCAGCGGGCCGCGACCACCGGGGAACTCCCCGTGGCTGAACAGGTCCGCGCTGCCCGACAGGCGCGTGGCCAGGTCTCGCAGGTCCGAGCCCAGACGGCCCTTGGAGATCTCCGAGGCGTCATGCAGCCAGAAGGAGCGCGTGGTGTCGCGGAAGTGGTCGTTCCAGTCCTGGAAGGGCTCGGGGAACTGCCCGGTGCGCCAGCCGCCGGGCCCCACGTCCCACGGCTCGCTGATGAGCTTGACCGTGCTGAGCACCGGGTCCGTGGCGATCGCCGTGAGCAGCGGGTGACGTGGCGAGAACTCCGCGGCGTGGCGTCCCAGGGTGGTGGCCAGGTCGAAGCGGAAGCCGTCGACGCCGACCTCGGTGACCCAGTAGCGCAGCGAGTCCAGAACCAGCCGGATCGCGCCCGTGGCCCGGAAGTCCACCGTGTTGCCGGTGCCGGTGACGTCCATGTACTGCGCTGGCAGGTAGGGGGCGTGCAGGTAGTAGTCCAGGTTGTCCAGGCCGCGCAGGCTCAAGGACGGGCCATCGACACCGCCCTCGCAGGTGTGGTTGTAGACGACGTCGAGTACGACCTCCAGGCCGGCCTCGTGGAGCATGGAGACCATGCCGCGGACCTCGTCCAGGACCGCCTGCGGGCCGGCCGCACGCG
This sequence comes from Actinomyces sp. oral taxon 175 str. F0384, assembly GCF_000223355.1. Lineage (NCBI taxonomy): Bacteria > Bacillati > Actinomycetota > Actinomycetes > Actinomycetales > Actinomycetaceae > Actinomyces > Actinomyces sp. oral taxon 175. The sequence goes on along the minus strand of NZ_AFUR01000006.1, from coordinate 229,863 downwards.
CCGCGGCCGTGGCGTAAGAGGGCTCGGGCGCGAAGTAGCTCAGCGTGGAGTAGCCCCAGTAGTTGCTCAGGCCCCGCTTGGTCAGGAAGGGCTCGCTCACCGAGGCGTGGATCGGCAGCAGCTCGATCGTGGTGATCCCCAGGGCCTTGAGGTGCTCGACCGTCACCGAGTGGGCCAGCCCCGCGTAGGTGCCGCGCAGCTCCTCGGGCACCCCGGGCAGCTGGTAGGTCAGGCCCTTGACGTGGGCCTCATAGATGACGGCGCGCTCGCGGGGCACACGCGGGCCCGGAACCACCGGGAAGGTGTCACCGGTGACCACGCCGACGGCGGTGCTTCCGGCCGAGTCCAGGCGCGAGGGCCTCCACGGCTCGGCCGCAGGGACCAGGTCATCGGTGACCTCATGGGCGTAGACGGCCGGCCCCAGGTCCACGTGGCCGTCCAGGGCCCGGGCGTAGGGGTCCAGCAGCAGCTTGCGGGGGTTGTAGAGCAGGCCCTCGTGCGGGTTCCAGGGGCCGTGGGCGCGGTAGCTATAGCGCTGACCGGCACCGACGCCGGGGACGTGCGCGCTCCACAGGCCCCGTGAGGGCCCGTGCATCCCGATCCGGGTCTCCTCCACCACGGCGCCGTCGGCATCCATGGTCAGCAGGCACAGGTCCACGGCCGTGGCATGCGGGGCGTGGACCGCGAAGTCCGCGCCGTCTCCGTTCAGGGTGACGCCCAGCCCGTGGTCGGGAGCTGCGGGCAGGTCGGCGCGCGGTGCTGGAGCGGGCTCTGGCGTCGAAGGCATGGGCCCATTGTCCTGGCGGCCGCTGGTTGCTACCACTTGAAGGGACGTGAGGTCTCCCTCGTGGGAGTGCGCCCCGTCGCGTTCAACCCACCCGCTGTGACTGCCTCGTCATCATCGCGTCGTCTTCATCCCTGTCCTGACGCCGTGTCAGGGTGACTGAGCGCTCAGTGGCGAGATGCCGCTGTTATGGCAACCTTGAGCCCATGAGAATCGTGGTCTGCATCAAGCACGTTCCTGACGTCCAGTCCGAGCGTCGCATCGAGGACGGTCGCCTCGTGCGCGGCGAGGAGGACGTCCTCAACGAGCTCGACGAGAACGCCGTCGAGGCCGCCGTCGCCCTGGCCGAGGAGGCCGACGGCGAGGTCATCGCCCTGACCATGGGGCCGGAGGATGCTGAGGACGGGGTGCGTCGCGCCCTGCAGATGGGGGCCGACTCCGGGGTCGTCGTGGCCGATGACGACCTGGCCGGCGCCGACGTCGTCACCACCGCCCGGGTCCTGGCCGCCGCCATCGAGCGCATCGGCGAGGTCGACCTGGTCGTCACCGGAATGGCCTCCCTGGACTCCATGACCTCCATGCTGCCCGGCGCCCTGGCCGCCGCCCTGCACCTTCCGGCCGTGACGCTGGCCAACCGGCTCGAGGTCGACGGCGGCGCCGTGACCGTCACCCGCACCGTGGGCACCGTCCGCGAGGTCCTCAGCGCGCCGCTGCCCGCGCTCGTCAGCGTCACCGACCAGGCCAACGAGCCCCGCTACCCCAACTTCGCCGCCATGCGCGCCGCGAAGAAGAAGCCCATCGACTTCTGGGATGTTTCCGAGCTCGGCCTTCAGATCGCCGAGCCGGCCGTCGCCGTCGTCGACGACGAGGCCCGACCCGCCCGTGAGGCCGGCATCATCCGCACCGACGCCGGAGAGGCGGGCCGCGAGCTCGCCGCCTGGCTCGTGGAGAACAAGCTCGTCTGACGGCCGGCCGCAGCGCCCGCCCACGTCCCGGCAGGGGCGCTGGACGCCGTCGCGCCGCCCGTCCGCCTCCTACCACTCGCGAAAGAAGCTGATTCCCATGCTCGATGCCCCCCTGCTCGTCCTCGTCGACCTCGAGACCACCGAGGCCGCCCCCACCGGCCCCAGCCTGGAGCTGCTCACCGCCGCCCGGGAGCTGACCAGCGGCGACGTCGTCGCCCTGGCCCTCCAGCCTCTGGGTGAGGCCGCCTCAGCGGCCCTGGCCGGCGCCGGAGCCACCCGCCTGCTGTCCGCCGACCTGGGCGAGGCCGCCCACCTGGCCGCCACCGCGGCCGACGCCGTCGTGGCGGCCGTCGGCGCCGTCCAGCCCGCCGCGGTCCTGGTCGTCTCCGACTACCGCGGCAAGGAGCTGGCCGGGCGGGCCGCCGTCGTGCTCGGCTCGGCCTGCGTCTCCGACGTCACCGCCCTGGAGGCCGCCGGCACCGAGCTGCGTGCCTCCAAGCTGGTCCTGTCCGGCTCCTGGTCCACCACCGCCGGCGTCGCCTCGGGCGGCAATGCACCGATCATCGCCGTGCGCCCCGGGATCGCCGAGGTCACCGGGGCCGAGGGCGCACCCCTGACGGCCGAGCCCTTCGAGGTTCCCGTCAGCGCTGAGGCCGCCGCCGTGCGCCTCGTCTCGCGCGAGGCCACCTCCGTGGCCTCCGGTCCGGTCCTGAGCGAGGCGCGCACCGTCGTCGTGGGCGGCCGCGGCGTGGACGGCGACTTCGACCTGGTCCGCTCCCTGGCCCAGCCGCTCGACGCCGCGGTGGGAGCCACCCGCGTGGCCTGCGACGAGGGCTGGATCGAGCGCAGCGCCCAGATCGGTCAGACCGGCGAGACCATCTCCCCGCGCCTGTACATCGGCCTGGGCGTCTCCGGCGCTGTCCACCACACCAGCGGCATCCAGGGGGCCGGCACCGTCGTCGCCATCTGCGACGACTCCGAGGCCCCGATCTTCGAGATGGCCGACTTCGGCGTCGTCGGCGACGTCACCGAGGTCGTGCCCCAGCTCGTCGAGGAGCTCGCCAGGCTGCGCGGCTGAGCTCGTCCTCAACGACCTCGTCCTCAACGACATTGTGGGGGTGCCCCGTCTCATCGACGGCGCACCCCCACAACGCGCACGGGGCGTCAGTTCCTCCGGTGCCCCAGTCCGGTGACCTTGAAGCCGTCCTCACTGGGAGTGAGGATGAGCCAGGCCCCGTACTCGAACTGAGCGCGGCGGTTGGGAAGCGGCTGCATCCAGGGCTTGGACTGATCCTCCGAGGTGATCGGGCACAGGATCGACCCGGGAGCCAGATCCTCAGAGATCACCATGGTCCCGAACAACGAGTCCTTGGGGCCCGCCAGCAGGCAGGAGGCCACCTTGCCTCCCTTGGGCAGGTAGGCGCTGCGCGCCGTGGCGTCTCCGGCCTGCGTGGAGCCGGCCGGCTGATCCAGGGAGGAGAGCACCGCGGAGTCGACCTGGTCGGTGACCTTGTCGTCCTCCTTGGCGGCCAGGGCGTCGTAGACGGCCTGAACCTTGACCAGTGACGGGCGGTGGATGTCCTGGGTCGGAAGGTGGTAGACGACGTCGAACAGCGCCAGGGACTCGCCGTCCCACTGAGCGGCGACGGCGGCCGTTCCCGAGCCGGTGCAGGCCTTGCAGTCCATGTCCCCAGCGACCATGAACTGGGGCATGTTGAACAGCACGGTCCCACCCACGACGCGCAGGTTCTCCATATGAGGTGCCGGGGTGTTGCCGATCTCGTTGCTCCCCTCCATGATGAGGGAACCGACCATCTGCTTGTCCCCGTTGTAGGCGGCCATGACGTCGAAGGCCGCAGCGGTGCCGCTGTTGCACTCCAGAACCGCGACCGTCACCGGGGAGGAGCCGAAGAAGCCCGGCTGAGCCTCCTTCAGCGCGACGGTGAAGTTGCTTCCGCCCGGGCCGTTGCCCGCCGCCGCGGTCGCGGTGCCGCTGGAGAAGGTGAGGCTGGTCTTGTCATCCTTCATCTTCTCGACCACCTGCGACTTCGTCGTGCCGCGGACCACGGAGGCGAAGCCGTCGGCGCAAACGGTCGGGACATCGAGGGTGGTGCCGCCCAGCTCCTCCAGGCTGGGGGCGGGCTTGGCTGCGGAGGTCGGGGCCGAGGTCGGCAGTGCCGTGGCGCGGGTCGAGCTCGAGCCGGAGTCGAAGGTCATGACCGACGTCGTCGAGCCGTTGAAGACCACGACGTAGCCATCGCCGGCCGCCCACGAGGTCACCGGGGTGGAGACCCTCCAGATCGTGCTCCCGTCGACCGGGTCGAGGGCGCGCAGCGAGTCCGGGTAGGCCATGACGAGGGCCCCCTTGCTCGTCTGCCAGCGGGGCACCGCCTCGGTGCCCAAGGTGTTGAGGGCGCCCGCGCCCTCGGGGAGCTTGCTTGACCACAGCACGCTGCTGCCGTCCAGGCCGGCCACCGTGACGCCGTCACTGACGACCCAGACATCACGGCTCATCGGTAGGTTGACACTGACGAGCTTGCGGGGCGCCTCGACTCGGGTTGCCCACACCGGCTTGGAACCGTCGAGCTTCAGCCCCGAGACCTTCTCCCGGTTGACGCTCACGGTCCCGTCGGAGTTGACCGACAGGGGTTTTCCGTCCCCGGGAGTGTCGCTCAGCCGCACCGAGGCGGGTGCCGGTCTCGACGCCCGCGTGCTCGGTGACGCCGGTGCGCCAGGAGCGGAGGACGGGGTGGCGGAGGGAGCCGCGGGACCCACGGGGTTCGTGGGGGCCATGCCATTGGGGATCTTCGAGCGCCCGCTCTGGGAGGGAGCGGCCGAGCGGGCGTCACTGGGCTGGGGTGCAACCGGTGAGGCGGGCGCCGTGGGGGCCTCGGCGGAGACAGCTGAGGGCTTGGCGGGGGAGTTGATCCCCGAGGCCAGATCGATGCTGATCTGGTCACCGCAGTCCAAGGTCTTGGCGTTCATCCGGCAGTCGAGGTCCTGGCCAGCCAGATTGTCGGGGATGGGGACCTGCCAGGCGGCGTAGGACGACGATGAGCTCGGGTTCAAAGCCACCAGTGCCTCACGTCGATCAGCGATCACCCGCAGGATCGTCAGCTGCTTGCTGGTGATCGTCGTGGTGCCGTTGGCGTCGAAGGGCGCCGCCGCGAGCTCCTTACCGATGTTGGACAGGTCCTGCTGCGCCTGGAGGATCGGGGCTGTGACCATGGAGAGCGGGTCGGAGCTGCGCGTCAGCGCCCAGATGCCTCCACCGCCGAGCGCCAGGACCAGGGCGACGACGGCGCTGAGGATCCCGAGCCGTGCCCGACGGCGCCGCTGAGGCGGGGGCGGTGAGGCGAGGGCGGGAGGCCCCTGGGGCGGCGCCGCAGGTGGCGGGGTCGTGGATGAGGGGGCCTCCGGGGAAGGCGTTTCGGGAACAGAGGAGTCAGGAGCAGGGGAGTCAGGAGACGGAGACATAACCGCAGCCTAGAAGGAAATGGGCCGGCCGAGAGGCGGAATAAGATTCGTACCGATCGGTTGAATAGACTTCCTGTCGTGCGGGCACATGTCCGTAGGAATGTGCCGTCATGTCCGTATCCGGCACAGCCCGGCTGGGACGTCAGGCGACAGGGTGACTGGGGACCAGAGCGGAGGCGACGGTCGCCTGGGCCAGGACCTGGTCGCCGTCGTCGCCGCCGTAGATGACCAGGCTCTGACCGGCGGCCACGCCACGCAGGGGCACGCCCAGGTCGGCGTGCAGGAGGCCCTGTGCTGCATCGACGCGGACCCTCGCCGGGACCGGGCGGCCGTGGGCGCGCACCTGGACGCTGGCCTCCTGCCAGCCGACGGCGGGGGAGCCGTCAGAATCGGTGATGCCGGTGTCGGGGCCGGTGGTGAGCGGCTCGGGGTCGGCGAGCAGAACGAGCCCGTCGCCGTCGACCGCGGTGCGGCTGAGCAGCTCCTCGGGGCCGACGACGACCTCGTTGGTGGCCGGACGCGTCTCGATGACGTAGCGGGGGCGACCGTCCTCGGTCGGGCGGGACAGGCCCAGGCCCTTGCGCTGGCCGACGGTGAAGCCGAAGTAGCCCTGGTGGGTGCCCAGGACCTCGCCGTCGGGGGAGACCATGGCGCCCTCGTGGGCGCCGAGCGAGCGGGTCAGGAAACCGCGGGTGTCGCCGTCGGCCACGAAGCAGATGTCGTAGGAGTCCGGCTTGGAGGCCACCGGCAGGCCCCGGGACTCGGCCTCGGCGCGCACCTGTGCCTTGGAGGGCGCGTCCCCTAGGGGGAAGAGGGCCCGGGCCAGGCCCTCGCGGCCGGAGACGGCCAGGACATAGGACTGGTCCTTGGCGGCGTCGACGGCGCGGCGCAGCGTGAGGCCCTCGGTGTCCCCGGGGCGGCCGGAGGAGGCGCCGCCGCTCAGGCGCGCGTAGTGGCCGGTGGCGACGGCGTCGAAGCCCAGGGCCAGGGCCCGCTCCAGGAGGGCGTCGAACTTGACGCGCTCGTTGCAGCGCACGCAGGGGTTGGGGGTGCGCCCGGCGCGGTACTCGTCGAGGAAGTCGGCCACGACGCGCTCCTCGAACTCCTCGGACAGGTCCCACACGTAGAAGGGGATGCCCAGGATCTGGGCGGCCCAGCGGGCGTCGGCGGAGTCCTCGATGGAGCAGCAGCCGCGTGAGCCCGAACGGGTCTGGGCCCGGTTGCGGGTCAGGGCCATGTGGACGCCCACGACCTCATGGCCGGCGTCGACGGCGCGCGCCGCGGCCACGGCGGAGTCGACTCCACCGGACAGGGCGGCCAGGACGCGCACGAGGATCTCCTTCAGTCAGACGGGTAGCCGTTGCTACGGGCCGTGGCAGGCTACCGCAGGTCGGTGGCGGCCAGGCAACCGGGGGAGCCCGGGGGACCTCGTGGCGCCCGGCATAGACGGCGCTGAAGGAGGAGATGTCATACCTGACGAGTGAGGCACTGGCACCGGCGGCTTCGCCCGGACCCTACGCGATCAGCGTTGATGCTCAGGGTTCTTCGTTTTCCGTCGGGGGAGTGCAAGCGCATTCTCAGCCTAGTGGGTGAACATGCGACGGTAGGCCCAGGCATGTTCCAGCAGCGCCTGAACAGCGGCGTCATGCTGTTCGTCGGGCTCGACTCGACAAAGGTGTGGCAGTGCGTGTCAGTGTGCTCATGGTGCTCTTGCCTCATCGTTCACGAAAGGAGATGCGATGTCCGATGCGTGGTTGGCCTTCTTGGTTATTTTCGCCATGCTGCTGGTGATCTGGCGGATAGCAGACAGTCGAGAGCGTCCGATGACGAAGAGCGAGCAGGAACGCATGTTCTTCCGGCAGACCTACAGCCTGTCGATCGATCGCATGCTCTCGGAGAGCCCACTGGATCGGGACGAGGTACGGCGCCTGCGTGACTCCGGGAGAAGCGACGGGAGTGCGCGAGCCATCAGATACGTACAAGAATGGGACCCTGTTCCTCGGGATATCGCCGCTCAGTTCGTCGACCGCGTGTGAGAGGGGCTGCGCTGGATCGAGAACTGCGTTCTTCGCCCAGGACGTACTTTTCCCCCACACGACTGCTGACGGACTCCAGTCGTTTGGGGGACATCGCAGTCCTCGGTCACCAAGTACGTCCCCGATGGCCAAGAACTCGGGATCCAGAGCGGATGGCCGGCAGCATGGCGCTGTTGCGTGGCCGTTGAGGGGCGCTCAACGGGCGGCGAACTCATGGCCGGCGCGAATGAGGTCCCTGAGCCAGTCGCTCTGTGCGGCCTCCATCGTCTTGACGACGACGTGGTGGTTCCACCTGTTGGCACTGACCTGGTCGACGCGGTGGACGTGCGGATCCTCCACGGGTCGGTCGAGCCTCACGTTGAGGAACAGGGTGCCGTCGCCCGTCCTCTCATAGGCCCAGACCCACAGGAACTTCCGGTTGACGGAGAAGCTCACCTGGGCCGTCAGGTGCTTCGTGACGGAGCTGAGCGAGAGGGCGTAGGACTCGATTGCCGCGTACATGGCGTTCGATGCCGGCTTGCCGCTGAAGTCGCCGATCATCCTGTTCGAGGTGGTGGGCATGCGGTGCTCCTCATGAGTCGTCGGACTGGATGCTGTTACGAGTGTGTCCCGGCCGCCTTGTGCGTCACCTTCCAGGCGCGCCTGGCTCCCTCCAGGGCGGCGGGCAGGGCGGCGAGCAGGCGCTCGACGTCGTCGGGGCCCGTCTCCCGGCCCAGGGAGCAGCGCAGCGTGGAGCGGGCCGGCCCCTCATCGAAGCCCATTGCCAGGAGCACGTGACTGGGCTGGGTGACCCCGGCGTGGCAGGCCGACCCCGCCGACGCATCGATCCCCGCCAGGTCCAGGGCCATGAGCAGCGCCTCGGCGTCGGCCTCCTCGAACCACAGGTGCGCCGTGGAGGCCACATGATCGGCATCCTCCGGCAACGTGGCGTGAACGCCCGCAAGCCCTCCGGCCCCCTCCAGGATCCGACGTCGCAGCGCCGCCAGCCGGGCCTCCTGCTCCTCCCGCTCGGCGACCGCCAGCTCCACCGCCAGGGCCAGCGCCCGGGCCGCCACCACGTCCTGAGTGCCCGAGCGGAGTCCCCGTTCCTGACGGCCCCCGCCCGTGGCCGGCGTCAACGCCAGGTCGCGGCGAACCACCAGGGCCCCCACGCCCACCGGTGCCCCCAGCTTGTGGCCGCTCAGACTCATCGCATCCAGGCCCCAGCCATGGAAGTCCACCGGAACCTTCCCCAGCGCCGCCACCACGTCGGAGTGGACGGGCACGTACCCGGCCTCGCCGGGACGCCTGCCGCCACTGGCCTCCCGCACGCGCTCCACCAGCGCCGCCATGTCCTGTACCACGCCGGTCTCATTGTTCGCCGTCATCACCGACACCAAGGACGCGGGGGAGTGACCGGTACGGCCCGCAGGCGCCACCGCCCGATCCACCGAGTCGAGCTCGACCCGCCCGGCGCCGTCAACCTCCAGCAGGCTCAGCCCCGCCCCCAGTTGGTCCACGGCGGTGCGCGCCGAGTCCAGAACCGCCGGGTGCTCAATTGGAGAGACCACCAGCCGCCCGCCCGGCACCGCGCGCGCCCGCCCCGAGACCACCAGGGCATCGGCCTCGGTCCCACCGGAGGTCAGCAGCACCTCATGCGCATCCACCCCCAGGGCACTCGCCAGGCGGGCGCGCGCCTGCGCCAGCAGTGCCCCCACCCGCCGGCCTGCGGTGTGCTGCGCACTCGGATTCGCCCAGCCCCCGAGCCCACTGGCCAGGTCCTCGGCAATCTGCTGGGCGACCTCGGGACGGACCGGGGCCGAGGCGGCATGATCGAGGTAGGTGCGCACGCCCCCAGCCTAGACGGCGGCACCGGCGACCAGCATGGTCCGCACGCGGTCTCCGCGCCGCCCGCGCACCGCCTCCTTCCCGTAACCCACCTCGCCCCTCGCCCCGGCGGCCCCCGAGTCCCATATTCATCTCCTATTGGTATGGGCGTGCCCATGTGCACCTCGAAGCAGGGGGTGGGAGAGTGACCCCATGCGCACCAACCAGCTCGCCCTGTCCCGCTCCGCCACCGACCGCGACGCCGAGCGACGCAGCGAGCCCGGGCTGCTGGAGCGCCTCGCCGCCGCCCCCGACACCCGCCTGCTGCTCGTCGACGCCCGCGGCCGCGTCGCCCTGACCGGCCCCGCCATCCACCCCGACCTGCCCGACGACGGCCTCACCCCGCCCAGCCTCATCGGCAGCCCCGGTGCCACCGCCTGGGAGGGACCCGGCACCCGCAGCGGCTGGGGCCTGCCCGACCTGCGCGTCGGCTACCTCGGAGCCTCCGCCCCCACTCGCTGCCCCGACCTGACCGTCCTCTACATGGGCCGCGAGCTCGCCGACGCCGCAGCCTCCGGCCCCGCCTGGATCGCCGTCGTCGTGCCCCAGGCCCTCGAGGTCCCCGACGCCCCCGAACCGCCCGCCACCGGCTCCGACGCCGAGGGCACCGCCGTCGACCACCCCGACCTACGCCGCCTGCTGGAGCGCTACCCGCTCTCCGCCCTGAGAGCCATGGGCGCCCAGATGACGGCCCGCGACGCCGGCCTGGCCACCACGGCCACCGCTCTGGCCGCCTGGCACGCCCGCTCCGCCTACTGCCCGGCCTGCGGCGGACGCACCGAGATCATCGAGGCCGGCTGGGCCCGCCGCTGCTCCGACTGCACCACCGTCCACTTCCCGCGCACCGACCCGGCCGTCATCATGGCGGTCACCGACACCTCCGACCGCCTCCTCCTCGTGCGCGGCGCCACCTGGGCTCCCCGGCGCTACTCGGTCGTGGCCGGTTTCGTCGAGGCCGGCGAGTCCGTGGAGGCGGCCGTGGCCCGGGAGGTATGGGAGGAGACCGGGCTGCGCGTGGCCGACGTCGAGTACCTCGCCTCCCAGCCCTGGCCCTTCCCTCGCTCCCTCATGCTCGGCTGCCGCGCCCGCCTGGCCCCCGGCGAGGACCGGCCCCGCCCCGACGGCCAGGAGGTCGTCGAGGCCCGCCTCGTCTCCCGTGACGAGCTCACCGCGGCCGCGGACGAGGGCAGCATCCTCCTGCCCGGGCCCACATCCATCGCCCGACTCCTCATCGAGGACTGGTACGGCGGCCCCATCGTCAGCTGACGCCACCCCGCCCGGGCCAAGGACCGTCGATTCCTGTCACCGCCGCATGGCAGGCTGGTCCCGATGAGCCCGACCACCCCCCACCCCGCCCCCCTCGACGCATCCAGGCTCCTGGAGGCCCTCGACCCCGACCAGCGCGAGGTCGCCGAGCACCTCGAAGGCCCCCTGTGCGTCCTGGCTGGCGCCGGCACCGGCAAGACCCGGGCCATCACCTACCGCATCGCCCACGGCGTGGCCACCGGCGCCTACCAGGCCACCCAGGTCCTGGCCGTGACCTTCACCGCCCGCGCCGCCGGCGAGATGCGCTCGCGCCTGGCCGACCTCGGCGTCCCCGGCGTCCAGGCCCGCACCTTCCACGCCGCCGCCCTGCGCCAGCTCACCTACTTCTGGCCCACCGCCATCGGCGGACGGCGCCCCGACATCCAGGCCCACAAGGCGCCCCTGGTCGGTGCCGCCGCCCGTCGCCTGGGCCTGCCCACCGACCGGGCCACCGTGCGGGACCTGGCCGCCGAGGTCGAGTGGGCCAAGGTCACCATGACCCTGCCCGAGGACTACGCCCAGGCCGCCGTCGCCGCCGGCCGCACCGGCGTGGCCGGGCAGGAGGCGGCCACCGTCGCCCAAGTCCTGTCGCTCTACGAGGAGGCCAAGAGTGAGCGCGGCGTCATCGACTTCGAGGACGTGCTCCTGCTGACCATCGGGATCCTCCTGGACCGCGAGGACGTCGCCGCCCAGGTGCGCGGCCAGTACAAGCACTTCGTCGTCGACGAGTACCAGGACGTCTCCCCGCTCCAGCAGCGCCTGCTGGACCTGTGGCTGGGCAGGCGCCGCCAGCTGTGCGTCGTCGGTGACGTCTCCCAGACCATCTACTCCTTCACCGGCGCCACCCCAGCGTTCCTCACCGGCTTCACCACCCGCTACGAGGGCGCGCGCACCGTGCGCCTGAGCCGCGACTACCGCTCCACCCCGCAGGTCGTCTCCCTGGCCAACCGGGTCCTGTCGCGCTCGCGGCGCGGGGGCGGCGGCCTGCACCTGCCCGCAGGCGCCGTCGAGCTGGTCGCCCAGCGGCCCAGCGGCCCCGCCGTGCGCTTCAAGACCTACGACGACGACATCGCCGAGGCCGAGGGCGCCGTCGCCCAGGTGCGCCGCCTGCAGGCCGCCGGGGTCCCCCTGAGCGAGATCGCGATCCTGTACCGCACCAACTCCCAGTCCGAGGTCTTCGAGCAGGCCCTGGCGGGAGCCCAGATCGGATACCTCGTGCGCGGCGGCGAGCGCTTCTTCGAGCGTGAGGAGGTCAAGCGTGCCATGGCCGTCATCCTGGGGGCCGCCCGCACCGAGAAGGCCACTCTCACCGGCGACCTCGGCCAGGACGCGCGCACCGTCCTGTCCCGCGAGGGCTGGAGCGAGGAGCCGCCCGCCCCCCGCGGAGCCGTGCGCGAGCGCTGGGACGCCCTCAACGCCCTAGTGACCCTGGCCGACGAGATGGCCCAGACCCGCGGCGCCGACCTCGACGCCTTCCACACCGAGCTGCGTGAGCGCGCCGACGCCCAGAACGCCCCCACCGTCGAGGGCGTCACCCTGTCCTCCCTGCACGCCGCCAAGGGTCTGGAGTGGGACGCCGTCATCCTCGCCGGCGTCTGCGAGGGCCTGCTGCCGATCTCCCTGGCCGAAGGGCAGGCAGCCATCGAGGAGGAGCGGCGCCTGCTCTACGTGGGCGTTACCCGCGCGCGCGAGCACCTCATCATCTCCTACGCCCGCGCCCGCAACGCCGGAGGGCGGGCCTCCCGGAAACCCTCCCGCTTCCTGGACGGCCTGTGGCCCACCGGCCACGGCAGCCGAGACGCCTCCCGGCACCAGGGCCGCCAAAGCGCCAAGGAACGTTCCCGACAGTCCGCCGCCGACTTCGAGGCCAACAACGACCCCCGCACCATCGCCCTGTTCGAGGAGCTGCGGGCCTGGCGCTCCCAGATCGCCAAGGAGCGGTCCAGACCCGCCTACACGGTCTTCGCCGACGCCACCTTGCGGGACATCGCCGTCGTCAAACCCACCAGCCTGCCCCAGCTCTCCCTCATCCGCGGCGTGGGCGCCACCAAGCTCCAGGACTACGGCGGGCCGGTCCTGGCCCTCCTGCGCGACTTCGAGGCCGGGGACTGACCGGCCCGAGGCACGCCTGCCCGACGGCGCTCACAGCTGCGAGCACAGGCACTCGGGATGACGCTCCCAGGCCCTGTGGCGCCCCCGGGGCTCCTGGCCGGTGACCTCCACCGAGTGCATGGACCACCACGCGGCCGAGCCTGCGCTCGCCTCCCCGCCCGGATCAGCCTCGTCCCCGGCGCGGTCGGCCCCGGAAGCCTGGGCCACCAGCGTGTCGATGACGGCCCGCGCCGTCGACGCCGCCGCCTCGTGCAGGACCAGGTGCTCGACCTCCGGCATGGGCAGGGTGCGCATCTGCGTGGCCAGCGCCGGCCAGCACGGGTCGGCGTCCCTCTCCCACAGGTCCAGGCAGGTCGAGCACGGGCCACCCCCGCCCAGGACCGGGCCGATGCGCACCCCCGCCTCGCCGACGACGACCGGCAGGTGCACCACGTCCTCCTGAGCGAGCCGGCGCGCGAGCAGCGGCTCGACCACGTGCGCGTCCACCGTCACCATGACATCGGGGCGGGTGCGCAAAGGCGCCCGCGTCCTCAGGGCCGGGAAACGTGCCGACAGCAGCGGAGCCAGGCCCCCGTCCTGCGGGGAACGGGTGGACAGGATCGTGCCCACCCCGGCCTCCGCCAGCCACAGAGCCGCCTCCTGAGCCAGAGCACTCACGCCGTGAACAGCCAGGACGGCCTGGGACAGGACCGCGCCACGGCCCTTGGCGTCCGCTCCCAGCCGGTCCCAGTAGACGCCGTCGGCCCCGCCGAGCTCGCTGGTCGCCGAGGCCACCAGCACCCCCTGACGCTCCAGGTCCGCGACGATCTCACGCGCCCGCGCCACCGGCACCCGGCTGCGCCGGGCGGCCCGGTAGACACCCGTGCTCTCCAGGCTGCGCGCGAACTCATCGAGCAGGCGCTGCTCGGCCAGGCTCAGGTCACTGACAATGGTGCGCCGCCCGGGACTCGTCCCGATCTGGCTGACGCCCTGCTGGCGCCACAGGATGGCGCACCCACCACGTACACGCATCGTGCCTCCTCACAGTCCTCCCGGAACCCGAACGGGCGCCGGGAGATCGATGTCCTGGCAAGCGCATCAGGACACGGTGAGACAGTGGCACGGGGCGCGTCCAAGCCACCAGAGGCAGTTACCGGCCTGTGGATAACTATCCCCGGCCGAGCGCCGGGTCAGCGGGGGTCACTTGGCCGAGCAGGTGGCCAGGCCGGAGGTGTCGCCAGAGGCGATCGCCTCGGTGGCGGTGACGGCCTCGTGCAGCGTACCGACGGCGAAGACCTGCATGCCCTTGGGCTCATGGCCCTTGACCTCGTCACAGTTGCTCGCCGGGGCCAGGAAGTACGTGGAGCCCGCCTTGCGGGCACCAGCCATCTTCTGCTGGATACCGCCGATGGGGCCGACCTGGCCGTTGATGTCGATCGTCCCGGTCCCGGAGATGTCCTTACCGCCGGTCAGCGCCCCCGGGGTGATCTCGTCAACGACCCCCAGGGCGAACATCATGCCGGCACTGGGGCCGCCGACGTCGGACAGGCCGAAGGTGGCGTCCACCTTGCTGTCCACCGAGATCTTCAGGCTCAGCCCCAGCAGGGAACCGGTCGTCCCCTCCTGCGGGGCGATCGTGGTGAGCGCGGCGGCCACCTGCTGATCGCCGCGGCGCACCCCGAGGGTCACCCGAGTGCCCTCGGCAATGGTGGTCATGAGCTCTTTCAGCTGGGAGAACGAGGTGATGGTCGTGGCCTGGCCGCCCTCAGGAGTGATGGTCTCCAGGACGTCCCCGGCCTGGACCTCGGTCGAGGTCTGCTGCTCGGCCACCTCGGTGACGGTCAGGTGCATGGCTCCGGCCTTGCCGGTCTCCACGAGCGCGGCGATGACGGCGGAGTCCTGCGAGGCGGTCATCTGAGCCTTGCCGGTCTCCTCGACCTGCTCGGCGCTCTGATCCTGCGGGCACACCTCGTTACGGTCCACGATCCGCTTGTCCGCGGAGAACCAGGCTGCGATGAGGTCAGCGGTGGTCACCGGGTAGCCGGGGCAGCCCGACACCGAGACCGTCGTCATCCGCAGGGCGCCCTGGGTCGGGTAGGTCTCGGTTCCCGAGACCTTCAGGACGTCCTGGCTCGACGACGAGCCGTTGTCCAGCACGTTCCAGGTCGGGCCGGGAGCCTCGATGACCACGTTGATCGGCACCGTGAAGACGGCGACGATGAGGGCCACCACCACCAGGACCGCCCCGACCGCCGCAGTGCGCCGCAGCCTGCGTCGGCGCCGGTCCTGTGGGGAGGGCTGCGCTTGCGGAGCCTCGGCGCGCTCGGCCCGGTCGAGCCGATCATCCTCGGGCTCCGGGGCCGGCCGGGTGTCGTCAGGGGCGGGCGAGCCCGCGGCGTCGACGGCGTCGTGCTGGTCTGGGTGCGTCACGCGCTCATCATGCGACATCTTCCTGAGGAAGACGCGCAGATACCGACACGAACCCGGCACGAACTCGACACACTGCCGGCGCGGACAGGACGCGGGCCCGACCGGGACGGAGCGGGCACGCCGTCGGCGAACGGAACATAGCCCCGGCACAGGAATGGGTGCGACCATAGGGCCGTTAGCGACAGTGTCCGGTCGCCCCAGACGGCCCGGACGATGCCCAAGGACGACCCGGCGAGAGGAAACCCCGTGAGCGAGGACGCCTTCGACGAGCTCGAGAAGATGCTCGCATCACTGTTCGGTGAGCAGATGGCCTCCGACGCCGTCAGCGCCCTGCGCTCATCCGGGGTGGATCCCAGCTCCATCGCCCAGATGCCGGGGGTGGGGGACATCTCCCAGCTCAGTCCCGCCCAGCTGCTGGCGATGCGCGCCCAGTTCCAGCAGATGTTCTCCGCCTCCACCGCCGAGCCGGTCAACTGGCAGATGGGCCAGGAGCTGGCCCTCCAGCAGGCGCGTGGCGACGGCGACCCGACGGTGACCGCCGCGGTCGCCGAGTCCACGCGTCAGGCCCTTCAGGTGGCCGACCTGTGGCTGGATACGGCCACCGAGTTCATGCCGGCCCCCGGACAGCGGGAGGCCTGGAGCCGCAGCAGCTGGGTCGAGCGCACGCTGCCGGTGTGGAAGGACGTGTGCGCCCCGGTGGCCGAGGCTGTCACCACCGCCCTGGCCCGTACCCTGGAGAAGCAGATTCAGGAGATGCCGGCCGAGATGGGGCAGGCCGCCCAGCAGATGGGGGCGCTCGGATCCATCATGCGCACCATGGCCGGCACGGCCTTCGGTCTCCAGATCGGCCAGGCCATCGGTGAGCTCGCCAAGGAGGCGCTGGGGGCCACCGACACCGGCCTGCCCCTGACCCGTGAGCCCGGTACGGCACTGGTTCCCGCCAACGTGGCCGCCTTCGCCGAGGGGCTGGAGGTCGATGAGGACGAGGCCCGTATGTTCCTGGCCGTGCGGGAGGCCGCCACCGCCCGCCTCTACGCCCACGTGCCCTGGCTGCGCGGGCAGGTGCTCCAGGCAGTGGTCGCCTACGCCCGCGAGATCCGCATCGACACCGAGACCCTGGAGTCCGCCGTGGCCCAGGTCGACCCCAACGACCCCGACGCCCTGCGCGAGGCCCTTGAGAGCGGGCTGTTCGCGCCCCAGGAGACGGCGGCCCAGCGCGAGGCCCTTGAGGACCTGGAGACGCTCCTGGCACTCGTTGAGGGCTGGGTCGAGGTGGTCACCGCCCGCGCCGCCGCACCGCACCTGCCCCACCTCATGGCACTGGCCGAGATGATGCGCCGGCGCCGGGCCCAGGGCGGCGCCGCCGAGCAGGTCTTCGCCCGCCTCATCGGCCTGACCTTCCGTCCCCGCCGGGCCCGGGAGGCCGCCGAGCTGTGGGCCCACCTGGGCGCCCAGGCCGGTGACGCCGAGCGCGACGCCTTCTGGAACCACCCCGACGTCATGCCCACGGCCTCCGAGCTCGCCAACCCCAAGGACTTCCTCACCATGCGGCGCATGGCTCAGGACATCGACGCCGAGATCGACGCCGACCTGGCCTCCCTGCTGGACGGGACCCTCGGGTACGCCGAGGGCGCCAAGGAGGCCGACGAGAACAGCCCCGAGGGGCTCGGGGACCGGAGCCCTGCCTCCGCCGACGCCGCCTCCCAGGAGCCCGGCCAGTCAGCCGACCCCGCTTCGGCCGGCGCCGGGGGCGAGGACTCGCCCGGGGAGCCCGACGAGCAGGACCCGACCGGCACGGACAAGGACTGAGGCGCACGGGGCCGCGCGGCGCTGGTGGCCGGCGTCGAGTGCTCGCCCGACGGTGACCGGCTACAGGAAGGTCGCCTCCAGGGCCTCGACCAGGCCGGGGACCAGGCGCTCGCCCTGATAGAGCGAGGCGTCGTCGTCGTGACTGCGTGAGCGCAGTACGCACCAGGACTGCCCGCCGCGCAGGACCCCCACCACCATGCGGATGTCCTCGCGGTCCGGGCGCTCCTGGAGGAAGGCCAGACGCTCGGCGGCATCGGTGATGGCCTCGGCCTCCTCCTGGGCCGCAGGCGGCAGTACCAGCCGCTCGACGCTGATGGCGGCGCCGTGGACGGACTCGGGCCAGGCGAGCTGGGCCAACAGGTGCTCCAGGTCCGCGGCGGGCGGCAGCCCCTCCTGCTCCACCACCATGAGCAGCTCGGGGTTCGAGCGGGCC
Organism: Actinomyces sp. oral taxon 175 str. F0384; assembly: GCF_000223355.1. NCBI lineage: Bacteria > Bacillati > Actinomycetota > Actinomycetes > Actinomycetales > Actinomycetaceae > Actinomyces > Actinomyces sp. oral taxon 175. Next base: position 212,667 of record NZ_AFUR01000006.1, on the reverse strand, counting down.
TCCTCCACGGTGGCGGTGTCCAGGAGGTCGGCCACGTCCGGGTCGGCCTCAAGAGCCTCGGCGGTGCGCACCAGCGCGAAGACGCGCACCGGTTGGTCCCAGCCGTGGGCAGCCACGTGAGTCTCGGTCTCCGTCACCGCGCGGGCCAGGGCCCCTGCCGATAAGGCTGCGGCTGGACCCGCCCCCGTGGTGGTCGCCTCGTCATGCATTGTGTCAGTCACGCCGCCATCGTCTCACTGGTGGCGCCGCCTCCTCCAATGACGAGGCTTCATCAGTCAGGTGGCGCGCCCTGGCCACCCGAGGCGTTTTCTCATCCTGGAGAAGGTTATGGCCGTGTCAGAGGTGTGTGGGACGATGGACCGAGCGGCCCCTCCGGCCGATGACGCCATGTTTCACCGTGTGCGAGGCCGCGTCACCACGCACGTCAGACAGGGAGCAGGATCGTGAGCACCAGGCCCGATGACGAGTCCCCGGACTCAACCTCCGAGGAGTCCTCGAGCAAGTCCGCCGGCTCGTCCCGGCAGGGCAAGCCTGACAACTTAGCCGGACTGTTCGGCCTTGGACGCATGGGTGGGGGAGGGCCCCGTCCTCCCCGCGCTCCGCGCACCGGTAAAGGCGGCGGACGTCCCGGTCCGCTGGTCCTGACCATCTCGATCATCGCGGCCATCGCTGTGGTCATTGGCATCCTGTCGCAGGTGTGGACCGAGGTCCTCTGGTTCAGTCAGATCGGGTACGCCCGGGTGCTGTGGACGCAGTGGATCGCCCTCATCGTCCTGTTCCTGGTGGGATTCGGCATCATGTTCGGGGCCGTCTTCGTCTCGATGACCAGGGCCTACCGGGCCCGGGAGATCGGGATGCCCGACGACGAGGCCACGCGCAACCTCGAGGCCTACCGCTCCGTCATCGAGCCGGTGCGACGTCGGCTGACCTGGGCAGTGCCGGCGGTGCTGGCCCTGTTCGGCTCGGCCTGGGAGCTGGCCCCCAGCTGGCGGGAGATTCTGCTGGCCTTCAACTCCCAGTCCTTCGGAGTCAAGGACCCCCAGTTCGGGATCGATATCTCCTTCTACGTCTTCATCCTGCCCGCAGTGCTGACGCTCGTGTCCTTCCTGTCCGGCGTCGTCCTGTTCGCCGGGGTGGCCTCGATCGTCGTCCACTACCTGTACGGCGGTATCTCCGTGGTGCGTAAGCCTCACTTCACCAAGGCCGCACGCATGCACCTGGCGATCTTCTTGGCGCTGTACGCCGTCATCCGGGCCGTGGGCTACTGGCTGGGTCGCTACAGCGCCCTGTACGCCTCCAACTCCAAGTTCGACGGCGCCAACTACACCGACGTCAACGCGGTCATCCCCGCCAACGCGATTCTCGCGGCGATCGGACTGGCCGTGGCCTTCCTCTTCGTCGCCTCGGTGCGATCCAGCTCCTGGCGCCTGCCGATCATCGGTGTGGTTGTCATGATCGTCTCCTCCCTGGTGGTGGGGACCGCCTACCCGCTGGTCATCCAGAAGTTCATCGTCGACCCCAACGCCCAGCGCCAGGAGGCCGAGTACATCCAGCGCAACATCAACGCCACCAAGGCCGCCTACGGCCTGGAGAACGTGGAGACCACCAACTACGACGCCACGACGAAGACGGCGGCCGGCCAGCTGGAGAAGGACGCCGAGTCCACCACCTCGATCCGGCTCCTGGACCCCGGGCTCATCTCCCCGACCTTCCAGCAGGTCCAGCAGAACAAGCAGTACTACTCCTTCGCGAACCGGCTCAACGTGGACCGCTACAAGGTGGACTCCACCAGTCGGGACACGGTGATCGCGGTACGTGAGCTCAACCTGTCCGGCCTGGGCGAGCAGCAGCAGACCTGGGTCAACGAGCACACCGTCTACACCCACGGCTACGGCGTCGTGAACGCCTACGGCAACACGGTGGCCACCCGCGGCTACCCCTCGTTCTGGGAGGGGGGCATCCCCTCCCAGGGCGACCTGGGTAAGTACGAGCCCCGGATCTACTTCGGTCAGTCCTCGCCGTCTTACTCCATCGTGGGCGGCAAGGACAACGGCTCGCCGCGCGAGCTGGACTACCCCGACGACGAGTCCAAGACCGGTCAGGTCAACACCACCTTCGCCGGCAACGGCGGGCCGAGCGTGTCCAACCCGTTCAACCGCCTGCTCTACGCCGCCAAGTTCCGGGAGGCCAACATCCTCTTCTCCCAGGAGGTGCGCGAGGGATCCCAGATCCTCTACGACCGGGACCCGGCCAAGCGCGTCGCCAAGGTGGCCCCCTGGCTGACCCTGGACAACAGCCCCTACCCGGCCGTTGTCGATCACGACGACAACCCGGCCACCCCCAAGCGGGTGATGTGGATCGTCGACGGTTACACCACGACGAACAACTACCCCTACGCCCAGCACGAGTCCCTGGCCAAGGCGACGGCGACCGCCGACAACAAGGGCGGACTTCTGCGGGCGCCGGAGGAGTCCAACTACGTGCGCAACTCCGTCAAGGCCGTCGTGGACGCCTACGACGGGTCGGTCAAGCTCTACCAGTGGGATGACAAGGACCCGATCCTCAAGGCCTGGCAGAAGGTCTTCCCCGGGACGGTCACGCCCATGAGCCAGATGAGCGCCGACCTCATCGCCCACATGCGCTACCCCGAGGACCTGTTCAACGTCCAGCGCACCATGATGGCGACCTATCACGTCAACGACGCCGCGGAGTTCTACTCCGGTGGAGACTTCTGGAAGATCCCGGATGACCCGACCACACCCGGTCAGGACCAGCAGGCCCCCTACTACCTGACCCTCAAGATGCCCGGGCAGGACCAGGCGAGCTTCTCCCTGTCCAGCGCCTACATCATCGGCGGAAATACCAACCGCAACGTGCTCACCGGCTTCCTCGCCGTGGACTCCGAGACCTCTCCCGGCACCGGGAAGAAGGGGGAGCGTAGTCCGAGCTACGGCAAGCTGAGACTCCTGGAGCTTCCGCGTTCCTCGAACGTGGCCGGGCCGGGGCAGGTGCAGAACATCTTCGACTCCAACCCGGAGATCTCCAAGGAGCTCAACCTCCTGTCCCAGGAGGGCTCCCAGGTCATCAAGGGCAACCTGCTGACGCTGCCCGTGGGAGGCGGACTGCTCTACGTCCAGCCCGTCTACGTGCAGTCGTCGTCGGGAACTCAGTACCCGCTGCTGCGCAAGGTGCTGGTTTCCTTCGGGGACAACGTCGGATTCGCCGACACCCTCTCGGGGGCGCTCGACCAGGTCTTCGGCGGTAACTCCGGGGCGACCACGGGTCAGGAGGCCATCGACGGCGATGCCGCCGCGGCCAATGACACCAATGAGACGACCGACGGCAAGGACCCGACGGCGGATGGCGGGGCCAAGGCATCGGCGAGCCCGAGCGCCGCGCCCACGGCTTCAGCCAGTGCGTCCTCCTCGGCCTCGGCCAGCGCGTCCTCCAGTTCCTCCGCCACCCCGTCGGCCTCGGGAACCTCGGATCCGAAGGCGGAGCTCAATCAGGCGCTCTCCGACGCTCAGACCGCGATGACTGACGCGGACACAGCCAGGAGCAAGGGCGACTGGTCGGCATACGGCGATGCGCAGAAGCGCCTCAACGAAGCCGTCAAGCGGGCCGTTGAGGCCCAGAAGAAGCTGGGCTGAGCCCGGTCGGCCACCACTGAGGGCGTGCCCTGCGACCCGCCTCACCGGGCGGTGAGCAAGGGCACGCCCTCGTCATTTGCCTTAAGGGTGGGACGCCCCCTAAGGTTGGTCTCACCGACGCGGGGTGGAGCAGTTCGGTAGCTCGCCGGGCTCATAACCCGGAGGTCGCAGGTTCGAATCCTGTCCCCGCTACCACTCCAGAGGAGCCCGGTCCTTCCCAGGACCGGGCTCCTCTGTTCTTGTCTGTTCGGCCGTCCGACTGAAGAGAGGCAGTGACCTTGAGGGGGCGTACGTTATGACGTACGCTTGCTGCGTGTCTACGATTCCAGTGACGACCGCTCGTTCTCAGCTGTATCGGCTCATCGATCAGGTCAACGAAGACTCCGAGCCGCTGGTCATCACCGGCCAACGCGGCAATGCCGTCTTGGTGGGGGAGGAGGACTGGAGGGCGATCCAGGAGACGCTCTACCTGGAGTCCGTCCCGGGCATGATGGACTCGATCCGGAATGCCCGACGTGAAGGCATCGAGGCGGGCTCGGAAGAACTCGACTGGTGAGCTCGTGGCGAATCGTGTTCTCACGTCAGGCACAGAAGGACGCGAAGAAACTCACCGCGGCGGGGCTCAAGCCTAAAACCGAGAAGTTCCTCAACCTCATGCGGGAGAATCCCTTCGTCAAGCCGCCTCGTGATGCAAAGCTGGTCGGGGATCTATCGGGCTGTTACTCGCGGCGTATCACTATCCAGCATCGGCTCGTCTACGAGGTGCATACCGACGAGAGGACCATCCATGTCCTGAGAATGTGGACCCACTACGAGTGATGACGCCTCCCCGCAGGCTCGGCGTGACGTGATTCCCCAGACTGGCATGACTGCGGGCGCATGACTGGGTAGCGCCAGCGCCGGTATCTCCCTCATGAATACGTTCGCGGTTGCTTGCGCACCCGCGTGGGATCTGTGAGAAACTCAAGTATGGCGAAGAAGCACCCCACCATGGACCGTTCCCTGTACGAGGCCGAGCTGTTGAGGCTGCAGGCGGAGTTGGTCGAGATGCAGGAGTGGGTCAGGGCCACCGGCGCCCGCGTCGTCGTCATCTTCGAGGGCCGTGACGCGGCCGGCAAGGGTGGGGCGATCAAACGGATCACCGAGTACCTCAACCCGCGTATCGCGCGCGTGGTCGCACTTCCCGTACCCACCGAGCGTGAGCGCACCCAGTGGTACTTCCAGCGCTACATCGCGCACCTGCCCGCCGCCGGCGAGATCTGCCTGTTCGACCGCTCCTGGTACAACCGCGGCGGCGTCGAGCACGTCATGGGCTACTGCACCCCGGAGGAGCACCGGCGCTTCCTCCAGCAGTGCCCGGTCTTCGAGAGGATGCTCGTCGACGACGGCATCCTGCTGCGCAAGTACTGGTTCTCCGTGCCCCAGAAGGAGCAGTACAAACGGTTCAAGTCGCGGATGACCGACCCCATGCGGCGTTGGAAGCTCTCGCTCACGGACCTGGAGTCTCTGCCCCGCTGGGAGGACTACTCGCGCGCCAAGGACGAGATGTTCGTCCACACGGACATCGACTCCGCGCGCTGGCACGTCGTGGAGTCCGCCGACAAGCGCAAGGCGCGCATCAACATGATCCACCACCTGCTGGAGTCCATTCCCTACGAGCACGTGGAGCGTCCTGAGATGACCTTCCCGAAGAAGTCCTCCTTGCCGTCGTCGGGCTACCGCCGCACGGACCGCTCCCTCCAGAGCGAGGTGCCCGACTACGCGGCCACCCTCAGCGAGTCCGATGCGCCCGAGCGCTACGTGGACCTCGAGGACCAGGGAATCGGTTAGGGCTGTCGCCTCAGACGCTCCAGCTCCTGGAAGACCTGGCCGACCGGCTCACGAATGATGAGGTCGGCGCGGGAGTCGTACGGCGTGGGAGTCGCGTTCATGAGGACCAGGCGCTCACCGGCGTAGTAGTCGATGAGGCCCGCCGCCGGGTAGACGACCAGGCTCGTGCCGGCCACGATCAGCAGGTCCGCCTCTGAGATGGCCCGCACGGCCCCCTCCATGACGTCGTTGTCCAGCATCTCCCCGTAGAACACGATGTCCGGCCGCAGCACCGAGGAGCATGCAGGGCAGTGGGGGACCTCGCCGGAGCGGGCGCCGTCGACGTCGTCCAGGGTGAAGTGCTCACCGCAGCCGGTGCAGGTCAGACGCGACCAGTTGCCGTGCAGCTCGAGGACCCGCTGGGAGCCGGCCCGCTGGTGGAGGCCGTCGATGTTCTGCGTGACCACGGCAGACAGCTTCCCGGCCCTTTCCAGATCGGCCATAAGCCTGTGGGCCGCGTTGGGGGCCACGCCCTCGCGGGCGATCTCCTGCGCGAACCACTCCCAGTAGGCCTGCGGGTGCACGGTGAAGAAGTCGATGGAGAGGACCTGCTCCAGGGGGATCTCTCGCTCCTGGTGGTAGAAGCCCTTGGCGCCTCGGAAGTCAGGGATCCCCGACTCCGTGGAGACCCCGGCACCGCCGAAGAAGACGATGCGGCTGGACTCTTCGATCCACTGGGCGAGCAGGCCCCTCTGGCTGTCCTGGTGATCCATGCACTCCACCCTAACGCCGGGGACCAATCCTGCACGCGCAGAGCCGGTTGCGACGCCATACGAGACATATGCTCAGGACACAGGCAAGAGTGGACAGCGTCCCGGTGACATAACGCTCGAACTCGCTGGTGGTGATGAAGAGGTTGAAGGCCGAGGCGATGAACAGCCACAGAGTCGAGGCATACACAACCCCTCGCGCGGTGCGATCACGCAGGGGCCGGCGTATCAGACCGCCGTACCTGAGGTACGCCAGGCCGCAGCTGAACCAGGCCAGAAAGAGTGCCAGGTTGACCGGCCTGAGTAGGACAGGGGAGACGGTATAGGCGCCGCCCAGGACGAACCGGCCCAAAGGAAGTCCCAGGGCCAGAAGTAGCTGCAGCACGCCATTGATGAAGAACAAGGCGGCGCACATCACCGCGAGCACAGGTGTCTTCATGAGAGCGACTGTATCGGCCTGCATGTTGGCAACGTGAAGAATCGAAGGACGAACAACTCTGCGCCGGGTTGGGCCTCAGTGGATCGGTCGGTAGCCGGTGCGATCGGCCTCGATCCGCGCTGTGATGAGCTCAGGCGTCAGGTCGTCGTACATCGCGCCCGTCGCCATATGAGCGAATTGCTCCGTCAGGTTCATGCGTACCGATCCTCCTGCCTGCCGTTCCGGTTCATCGACTCTCAGCCTCCTCGCAGGACGCTGAGTGATCAGGCAAGGGCCCAGATCAGCAGCGGAACGCCGTGGAATGCGGTCCGCCAGACCTGGGCCCTGTGCGTGCTCGTCGTGGGGGGAGAGGCTCAGATACCGAAGCCGACCCGGCGGGGCTCGGCCTCGCCGAGCTCGATGTACGCCAGGGAGCCGGCCGGCACGAAGACCTTGCGGCCCTTGTCGTCGCTGAGGATGACGGCCTTGGTCTCGGCGTCGGCCACGGCGGCCAGCACCTTCTCCTGAGAGTCGGAGGTCTCCAGGGAGAGCTCGCGGCTGGCGTGCTTGATTCCGATCGTGACCTGCATGGGGCTCCTTCGCATCGTCTGTGTGCCGTATTGAGCGGCACAGCGCCCATCGGGGAGAGGGGCGTGAACCTGGCTCGATCCTAGGGGGCTGCGGCCGTGCCGGCCCTTCGCGCGCACCAGGAGCCGCGCCGTTTCGCGCCACGCGGAACATGCGCCGCCGGCGCTTCCGGGTCGAGGGCTCGTGACCGATGACGATCCGTTAACGGTGCACGATCCTGTCGGTGGCCCGTGGTGAGATGGTCCCATGCCCCAGGACCCCGTCCGTCTCCTCCCGCCCGCCGAGGCGGCCGAGCTGCCCGCCGCCGACGCCGATGGGCAGCGGGTCCTGGACCGCGTGGCTGAGGGCTCCAACGTCGTCGTCCTGGGGGCTCCTGGGACCGGTAAGACGTCTTTGGCCCTGAGGCTGCTGGCCGAGGCGGTCGCCGGTGGACGTGACGCCGTCCTGCTGGCACCTACCCGGGCGCGGGCCGACTGGCTGCGCGGCCGGGCCGCCCACCTGCTGCGTGAGGGCCATGGCGACGGCGTCGTCCGAGTGCGTACTCCCGCAGCCCTCGCCCTGACGATTCTGACCACCTCCTTGACCATGCGGCCCGCCCCGCTGCCGCCCCCGGTGCTTCTGGCCGGTGCGGAGGAGGACTCCGCCCTGGCCTCCATGGTCAGCACCGTCACCTGGCCGGGGCTCCCCGCCGAGGCCACCGGGTCTCGGGCGTTCCGCTCCGAGCTGCGCAACCTCCTGGCCCGCGCCGGAGAGCTGGGCGTCAGCGCCGACGACCTGGCCGACCTGGCACGCCGGCTCAATGTCCCCATCTGGGGGCCCGCGTCTCAGCTCCTGCGCACCTGGGACGCGCAGGGGCGGGCCAGCGCCGAGCGCAGGGCCCAGACCCGCAAGATGGACACGGCTCGTCTCCAGGACCGCGCCGTGGAGGCACTGAGCTCCTGGGGCGCCGACGCCGTCACCGCCCCCCGCCCTGTGCCGGACCTCGTCCTCGTGGACGACTACCAGGACTGCACGGCCGCCACCGCCAGGCTCCTGACGGCCCTGGCGACCCCGGACCCCGACGGGCACCGGGCGCAGGTTGTGGTGCTGGGGGACCCCGACGTCGCCGTGGAGACCTTCCGCGGGGGCACCCCCAGCCTGCTTATCGCCGCCGAGGACCACTCGGGGCTCGCAGCCACCCGCCTGCGGCTGACCACCTGCTACCGAGGCAACCCGGCCATCGCGGCGGTGATCCGTGACCAGAGTGCCCGGGTCCCGGTGACCGGCACGACCGCCCACCGGCAGACGACCCTGGCGCCCGGGTCCTCAGTACGGTCCTCGGCAGGGCTTTCCTCCGGGGCGAGTGACGCTGAGCGCCCGCAGGCGGCGGCCGGCGTCGAAGTCGTCCTGGCCTCCTCCATCTGGCAGGAGCACGCCCACGTCGCCCGGGCGCTCAGGCTCGAGCACGTCCACCACGGCACCGCCTGGTCACAAATGGCGGTCATCGTTCGCAGCGCCGCAGACGCCGAGACCCTCGCCAGGGACCTGCGCAGACGAGGTGTGCCCCTGGCCTCACGCACGCCCGCGGTCCTGCTACGCGCAGAACCGGCCGCGGCCGCGCTCCTGGACATCGTGCGCGCCGCCATCCGCGACCAGCTGGGCGGGCATGGTGAACCGCCCCAGCGCGACGCCGCCATCAACCTCCTCACCAGCCCCCTGGTGGGGCTGACCACCATGGACCTGCGCCGACTGCGCCGCAGGCTGCGACAGGCCCAGCCGGCCGCAACCCCGCACGCCGGTGCGGCCGAGCCCAGTGAGCCCAGGACCACCGCACCCACAACCGGTCCCGCTGTTGATCCCGTCGCCGGGACCGGGCCCCGAACCGGCGGCGACGCCGCCCTCCTGGCCCTGCTGGCCGCCCCCGAGCAGGCCTCCGGCTTCGCCCGGTCCCTGGACGGGCAGTCGCTGAGCGCCCAGGCGGAGCGGCTCCTCATCGCAGCCAGGATCCTTGAGGCCCTGCGCTCCGCCATCGGGCAGACCCCGGACGAGGCCCCGCGCGATGTCGAGGCCCTGCTGTGGGCCGCCTGGAACGCCTCCGAGCGGGCCGAGGCCTGGCGCGCCACCGCCCTGCTGCCCTCGGCAAGCTCGGTGCGAACGCTCCTGTCCGAGGCCGCCGAGCACGACCTCGACGTCGTCACCACCCTGTTCAAACGCGCCGAGGTCTGGGCCGAGCGCCACCCGGGCCAGGACGCCTCCAGCTTCCTGGCCGAGCTCGACGCCGAGGTCCTGCCCTCGGACTCCGTCGCCCCTCAGGGGCGGCGCCCGGAGGGTGTGGCCGTCATGACCCCGGCGGGTTGCGCGGGCCAGGAGTGGGAGCTTGTTGTGGTTGTCGGACTGGAGCGGGACCGCTGGCCGGACCTGCGCCTGAGGGACTCCCTGACCCGAACCGGCCTCCTCGTCGACGCCGTCACCGGCCGCCTGACCACAGACACCGCTGCACCGGGGGAGGGAAGCGGCGGCAGCGGGGCCGTGGCCGCCGCCCGGGCGCAGGTGCGCGCCGACGAGCGCCGCATGCTCATCATGGCCGTGTCGCGCGCCTCCAGGCGCCTCCTGCTGACCGCCACCGCTGACGCCGAGCACGCCCCCTCACCCTTCCTGACCGAGATCGCCCACAGCGCCGGGATCGCCTTGACCGACGCTGACGGCGCCCCCCTCCTGACCCCCGACACCGGCGACCTCACCCTACGCGGCCTGGTGGGGGAGCTGCGCCACGCCGCCATCTGCGGCAACCTCGAGACGGCCACCGACGCCGAGCGCCGCCGCGGCCGGGCCGCCGTCGACCTGTTGGCCGACCTCGCCCGCCAAGGCGTACCCGGCGCAGACCCCGCCACCTGGATCGGCGCGACCGGCCCCACCTCCACCGCCCCCCTCATCGCCGCCGGCGAGCGGATACGGGTCAGCCCCTCCGACGTGGAGGGCCTGGCCGCCTGCCCCCTCAAGTGGTTCCTGACCCGCAGCGGCGGATCGGCCCCCGCCAGCGACGCCCAGGCCCTGGGCAGCCTCGTCCACGCCGTCGCCGAACGGGCGGAGACGGAGCACCTGCGCGGTCCGGCCCTGCGCGAGGCCTTCGAGGAGCGCCTGACCGACCTCGGCTACCCCGCCACCTGGCAGGGAGGCCTGGCCGCAGACCGCGCCCGCGCCATGATCGAGCGCCTCGACGCCTACCTGGCTGACTGCGACGCCCTGGGCGTGCGCGCCGACGTCGAGCAGCCGGTGCGCGCCGACGTCGACATCCCCCTGAGTGTCCTCAGCCCCGCGGTCCGCCAGCGGGCCGGCCTGCGGATACCGACGAAAGGCGGCAACGCCGTCCCGATCACGATCTCCGGGCGCATCGACCGCCTCGAGCACCTCGGCGGCCTGTCGGGAGATGACCTGGAGGACTCCGCCGGCCCCGACCGGAACGGCACCGTGCGCGTCATCGACCTCAAGACCGGGCAGCGCGTCCCCAAGGACGTCCAGCGTCACCCCCAGCTGGCCACCTACCGGCTGGCCCTGAGCTCGCAGGGCCTCGACGTCGTCGGCGGAGCCCTCGTGCTCCTGGGCAAGGAGCCCTCCAAACGCTCCGGGGACGGCTACGTCCTGGCCCCGCCGGGCGCCGCCCTCGACCCCAGCCCCGCCGCCACGGAACCTGCGGAGGAGCCCGCGTGCGAGCCCGCTGAGGAACCGGGCGACGAGGAAGCGAACAGTGCTACCGACAGCAGCGAGGAGTACTGGGCAGAGGACCTCGTGGCCGCCGCGGCCATGGCCGGAGTGGGCCCGCAGATCGAGGCCCGCACCGGCGAGCACTGCCGTACCTGCCAGGTCAAGGACTCCTGCCCCGTGCAGGTCGAGGGAAGGAGAGTCGTCTCATGACCCCCACCGACCCAGACCGGCTCACCCCCCAGGCCCTGGCGGAGGCCCTCGGCATCCACACCCCCACCCAGGAGCAGGCGCGCGTCATCGCCCACCGGCTGAGCCCCCTGCTGGTGGTCGCCGGAGCCGGCTCAGGCAAGACCGCCACCATGGCCCAGCGAGTCGTCTATCTGGTCGCCACCGGGCAGGTCCGCCCCGACCAGATCCTCGGACTGACCTTCACCCGCAAGGCCACCGCCGAGCTCGACCAGCGCGTCGCCTCCCGCCTAGCCGGCCTCAGTGCGGCCGGACTGCTCCCGGCCACCGGGTCGGAGCACGACAGGGGAGTGGAGGGCACCGCTGACGCCACCGACTTTGGCGAGCCGATGATCGCCACCTACAACTCCTTCGCAGGCTCCCTGGTGCGAGACCACGGGCTGCGCATCGGCGTGGACCCCGACTCAACCCTCATCACCCAGGCCCGCTCCTGGCAGATCGTCACCTCCCTGCTCGAGGCGCGCACGCTCCCGCTGCCCAACGAGAGCCTCAGCCACAACGCGAGCGCCACCCTGGTCCTGGCCGACTCCCTGAGCCAGAACCTGCTGACCATCGAGGAGGCCGCCAAGGACCTGGCCGACCTGACCGAGCAGTTCACCGCCCTGGCCGCCATCAAGGGCTGCAAGACCCTGGTCGGCAAGGCCCCCGCCGTCATGGCCGAGTGGGAGGCCCTGCTCGACGTCGTCGCCGAACTGCATGCGCACAAACGTCACCACGGCCTGCTCGACTTCGGTGACCAGATCGCCCTGGCCTGCGCCATCGCCGAGTCCGTCCCCGAGGCCGCCGCCCAGGTGCGGGCCCAGTACCCCGCGGTCCTGCTCGACGAGTTCCAGGACACCTCGGTGGCCCAGGTCCGGCTCCTGTCCGCCCTCTTCGCCGACTCTGGGGTGACCGCCGTCGGCGATCCCCACCAGGCCATCTACGGGTGGCGAGGAGCCAGCGCCGCCGCCCTGGACACCTTCCACCAGCGCTTCAACCCCACCGGCACCGCCCTCCTGGAGTCCGATACCTCACCGGTCGAGGCCACCCCCGTCCTGGAGCTGTCGACCTCCTGGCGCAACGACTCCACCATCCTGGAGGTCGCCAACGTCGTCTCCGCACCCCTGCGCTCCGGCGTCGTCGAGGACGGGGACCCGGTCGGCGAGCACCTCACCGTCGCCCCCTTGCAGGCCCGCCCCGCAGCCTTCGGCCTGGAGCCCGGCGCGGTGTACGGGGCCTTCCTCCAGGACCCCGCCGAGGAGGCCCACACGGTCGTCGCCTTCCTCGCCGAGCGCTGGTCACCCAGTGCCGAGATGGCCGTCCTGTGCCGCACCCGGGCACAGATGGAGCCCATCGCCGCCGAGCTGGAGGAGGCCGGCCTGCCCTACACGATCATCGGCCTGGGCGGGATGCTCTACGTCCCCGAGGTCGCCGACGTCCGCGCCCTGCTGACCGCGGCCTCGGACCCGGAGCGCGGGGACCGGGTGGTCAGGCTCCTGACCGGTTTCGGCATCGGTGCCCGCGACCTGCGGGCCCTGGCCTCGCTGGCCCGCGAGCTCACCCGCACCGCGACCGAAAGCGGCAAGGAAGCACCAGGACCTCACGGCGACCATGCCGAGGCCGACTCCCCACTGCTCAGCGAGGCCCTGGACACCCTGCTGCGATGGCATGAGGACGGCGCGCAGGAAGAGCAGGAAGAGTCCGCCGCGGCCCGGGATCTGACCCAGGCCGGGCGGGCCGTCGCGCTGCGCACCGCCCGGGCGATCCGACGCATCCGGGAGGCCGTCTCGCTTCCCCTGCCCGACCTCGTGGCCCTGGCCGAGCAGGCACTTGATCTTGATATCGAGATCGCCGCCCGGGTCGGCCACCCGATGGGGCACCGCGCCCTCGACTCCTTCCACGAGACGGCCCGGGCCTTCTCCGCCGACACCGACGCCCCCACTCTCACCGGCTTCCTGGAATGGCTCGATGCCGCCGAGGAGCACGAGGACGCCATGAGCGCCCCCGAGGTCGAGCCCTCGCCCGGGGCGGTCCAGCTCCTCACCGTCCACGCCGCCAAGGGCCTGGAGTGGGACGTCGTCGCCGTCCCCGGCATGGACGAGCAGGTCTTCCCCTCCTACACCAGCGCCGTCAAGGACGATCTTCGCGTCGCGGAGACCGGCTGGATGGGCTCCACCTCAACCTTCCCCTTCCCGCTGCGGGCCGACGCCGGCGACCTGCCCCCCTTCACCGTGGGAGACCTCGACCCGGCTGCCACCGACAAGCCCCTCCTGACCGAGACGATGAGCGCCTACAAGGAGGCCCTCGGGCGCCAGAGCTTGCGCGAGGAGCGCCGCCTGGCCTACGTGGCCTTCACCCGGGCCCGCCACGAGCTCCTCCTGACCGGCTCCCACCTGTCCAAGACCGCCTCCAAGCCCCGCCGCCCCTCACGCTTCCTCACCGAGCTCCAGCGGCGCGACCTCCTGTCTCCCTACGCGGAGGGCTGGGTCGACTTCGATGAGTCCCGCCCCAACCCCCTGACCGCCCTGACCCAGGTGGGCACCTGGCCCCCCGACGCCGACGCAGCGGAGCCCCTGGACAACCAGGCCCCGGAGGCCAGGGGAGAGGACGCCCCGGTCACCGATCGGCTCGCCGCTGTGCGCCGGGCCCGGTACGCGGCCGCCGCCCAGGTCACCGCCGCCATGGGCGGAACCGGCCCCGTCCAGGAGGTGCCCGCTCAGGCCCAGCCCGATGACGAGATGGTGCGGCGGTGGAGACTCGAGGCGGGACTCCTCCTGGCCGAGCGCACCCGGGCCCTGGCCGGCGGCCCCGCCGTCCGCCTGCCCGAGCACCTGGCCGCCACCCGCCTGGACGACCTGCGCGCCGACCGCCACCAGTTCGCACTCGACCTGCGTCGCCCGCTCCCACCCGAGCCCCGCGCCGCCGGCCGGCTCGGAACCGTCTTTCACGAGGCCGTCGCCCAGCGCCTGAGCGCACGTGGCACCCTGTTCGGCCTGGGGCAGGCGGGCGTGCCCGACAGCCTCGGGCCCCAGGACCGGGACCGCATCGAGCGCTGGCTGGAGACCGCAGAGAACCTGCCGCTCCTGGAGGACTACGTCCTGGCCGAGACCGAGACCGACCGGGAGATCACCATCGGTGCCACCACCCTGCGCTGCCGCATGGACGCCGTCTTCCACCGCTCGGACGGTTCCGGGTGGCTCATCGTCGACTGGAAGACCGGGCGCCGACAGGTGCCCGTGGACCAGCTCAGCGTCTATGTCCACGCGTGGGCTGCCTCCCAGGGCGTGCCCACCGGGGCGGTACGGGCCGCCTACGTCTACGTCGACTACCCCGGAGGACGCGTCGATGAGCTCACCGCCGAGGGCCTGCTCAGCATCGAGCAGATCCAGGCGGCTCTGGCACCAGGCTCCCCACCCGAGGAGATGACACCTCTTCCCGCACCCGAGCAGCCAGGCTAACGTCAGCCTCAGGCCCGCCCGGGATCGGCCGCTCGACACAGAAGCACGGCCGGTCCCGGCCCGGCGCGCCGGCTCTTCCTACCCGACGCCGCAAGGAGAACCCACATGCTGGTGACCTGGTCGATCCTCGCCTTCCTCATCAGCGCCCTGTGCTGGATCCTCGGTGACGCGCTCATCGTCGGTTTCCATCGGCCTGACCGGCGCGAGCACGGCGAGTTCATCGACCTCATGGGGGACGACGCCTACGCCTTCTACACGCGCATCAACGAGCCTCGCCTGCGATGGGGCGCGCTGGTCGCCAACTACTCCATCCCGCTCATGCTCGCCGGCCTCTACGCCCACTGGGTGCTACTGCGTGGATCACCGGTAGGGATGGCGGGGGCGGTGCTGCTCGGCGTCGGGTTCAGCCTCTCGCCCCTGGCCCATGCCTCCTTCTACCCTCTCGCTCTGGCCTCGGAGCGAGCCCACGCCGCCTATCAGACGTACGTAGCAGCCAGGACGGCGAGCAGCGGAAAGGAGGACAGCGAAGTGCTCGATCCCGTCGCCCTGGAGCATGCGCGCAGGCTCTACCGCTTCCTCATGCAGGCCTGGGTCCCCGCTATCGGGCTGACGACGCTGGGTTGGCTCCTTATCTGCGTCGCCCTGGGCTCCGGAGCCACTGCCTTCCCTCGATGGTCGCTGCTCCTGACCCCACCGGTGCAGGCCCTCCCGTGGTACGCCCTCACCCGCCTGCCCTATCCCGGCAAGCCGCTGCTGGACGGGGCCCTGTTCAACATCGTCAACCTGGTGTGGGCCATCGCCTTCCTGGCGCTCATGAGCCACAACCCGCTGACCTGATCCAGGGTGAGGCGCGACGCGGCGTCAGTCGTCCTCGTCGTCGACCCGCACCATGGCCACCGGGTTGGTGATGGCGTCGGGCTCAGCCGGCTCGCGAACCCCGGGCACCGGTGCCAGCCGGGGCGTGGCCGGCTCCACCAGCGGGGCGTCACCCACCTGGGCGGCCAGGTCCTCCAGCATCGCCACCGCGTCATTGATGACCGGCTTGTCCCCGGTCCTCACCCCGTGCAGCAGCCAGCGCGCCAGGCTCAGCTCACTGACCAGCTCGGCGCGCTCACGCAGGTGGCGGTCAACGCCCTCGGAGCGGGCGATGTCGTAGGCGTCCTCAATGGAGTCCAGGCAGTCCACCGGCGCCGAGGAGTACACCCAGGCCAGGTCCTCGGCGGGGTCTCCCACATGCGCCTGGGACCAGCCCCGCACGGCCACCACCGTGCCACCGGCCACCAGGACGTTCTCCTCAGCGAGGTCCCCGTGAACCACGGTGGGGCGGAAGCGCCACAGGGCGGTGTCCTCCAGGGCCTGCTCCCAGCGCCCCAGCAGCGCCGGTGGAGTCCTGCCCGTCGCGGCGGTGTCGTCCAGCAGACTCAGCCAGCGCCGACGCACCTCCTCGGCGTCGTAGACCGGCATACCGGCCTCGGAGATCACCGTCATGGACAGCTCATGGATCTCACCGAGCGCCTTGCCCAGGCCCGCCGACATCCCCGGTCCCGGCCGGAGCGTCTCCACCGGGATCGGCTTGCCCTCCACGTGGGAGCGGACCTGAATGTGCGCGTCCTTCTGACGCAGGGAGCCGGCGACGCGAGGAACGTCGAAGGAGAGCCGTCCGTCGTCGACGACCCGTCCGATGCGGCGCAGCACCTCGGCCTCAGCCTCCAAGGAAGCGCCCACGGCATCGGTGCGGGCCTCATGGACCTCCCAGTGGCGGCCCTGGGTGTCGATGACGCCGATGATGTGGCGCTCCGGGGTCTCGGACTGCGGCAGCGCCAGCCGAGTCGGGTTGAGGCCGGCGACGGCGACGCTCGCCATCGCCGCCAGGGAGAGCGCGGTGTGGCGAGGGCGAGGAGTCTCGGCGGGCTGGGCCTGTGGAGCCGGCGCGCTGCTGCGGGGCGGCTCGGCCGAGGCACCCGGCAGCGGGGCCACGACCACGGGAGCACGATAGTCCTCGTCGTGCTCGTCGGATCGCTGATCGGAGGGCTCAGCCTGTTGCTGGTGGTTGTCCTCATCGCCGGCCTGAGCCTCAGCGCGCTCGACGTCGGAGGTCACCTCATCGGCGAGGCTGTCGACACCGCCGTCGACATCAGTGGTGCCGGGGGCGTCCGGGGACTGCGGAGGCTGTGACATGGTCCAACCGTAGGCGACAGGTCCTATGTCTCGCAGGACAGCCGCGCCCGTCCGCTGGCGGCAAACGTCCAGGGACGTGGGCAACGGCTTGAGGAATGTGCCAGAAGATCGATGTTATCCACAGGTTATGTCGAGGTGGTGGCCATGTCGTGACCAGGTGCCCTAGAGTTTATCCGTGACAATGGTCACCGACCGGCTGGTGTGTCACGGCTCAGTGCAGAGCCCCGGGTCGGTCCTCACATCATCCTCACTCCTCCCCTCATACGACTCCCACGCTGAGAGGCATCATGGACGCTGCCGATCTTCTCCTGACGGAGGTTCGCGAGCTGGTGCGCGCTCGCGGCATCGACCCGCTCAAGGACGCCTCCGACCTCGACCAGCTCGTCACCCAGGCCGAGGAGGACTATCTGCGCCGCTCCGACGCCGGACTCGTCCCTCCGCTCATCGACCCCAAGGGGGCGCGAACCCACGTACTCGACTCCATGGCGGGGCTGGGCCCGCTCCAGGGCTACCTCGATGACGAGTCCATTGAGGAGATCTGGGTCAACGCCCCCGGCCGAGTCTTCGTCGCCCGTTCCGGGCGCCCCGAGCTGACCACCACGATCCTGGAGAGCGAGGACCTCGCGGTCCTGGTCGAGCGGATGCTGCGGGCCTCCGGACGCCGCCTGGACCTGTCCAGCCCCTTCGTTGACGCCCAGCTCGCCGGGGGACAGCGGCTCCACGTCGTCATCCCGCCCATCACCTCCCAGCATTGGGCGGTCAATATCCGCAAGCACACCTCGCGTGCCTCCCGCACCGCCGACCTGGTGCGCATGGGCTCACTGACCAGCCAGGTCTCCGCCTTCCTGGATGCCTCCGTGCAGGCCGGCCTCAACATCCTGGTGTCGGGCGCCACCCAGGCCGGCAAGACCACCATGGTCAGGGCGCTGGCCGGAGCGATCCCGGGCGCCCAGCGGGTCATCTCCTGCGAGGAGGTCTTCGAGCTCGCCCTGCGCAACCGGGACTGCGTGGCCATGCAGACCCGGCCGCCCAACCTTGAGGGAGTCGGAGAGATCAGCCTGCGGCGCCTGGTCAAGGAGGCCCTGCGCATGCGCCCCGACCGCCTCCTCATCGGAGAGGTCCGCGAGGCCGAGGCCCTGGACCTCCTCATCGCCATGAACTCGGGACTGCCGTCCATGTGCACCATCCACGCCAACTCCGCCAGGGAGGCCATCATCAAGATTTGTACGCTTCCGCTGCTGGCGGGGGAGAACGTCTCCAGCGACTTCGTGGTCCCCACCGTCGCCAGCGCCATCGACCTGGTCGTCCACCTCGACCTGGATCGCAGCGGGCGCCGTACCGTGCGCGAGGTCGCGGCCCTGTCCGGCCGGGTGGAGAACGGCATCATCGAGCTCTCCGACGTCTTCCACCGCGACCCCACCGGCAACCTCGTCCGGGGCGCCGGAGCGCCTGATGCCGCCGAGCGCTTCAATCGGGCTGGTCATGACCTCACCGCCCTGCTCGGCTCCCGCCCCGCAGGCCCCCAGGAGGCCTACTGATGGGCGCCTTCGCCGGGCTCCTGGGTGGGGTGGGGCTGCTCCTGATCTGGATGGCCTGCACCTCCGACCCGCCTCAGTGGCGCTCGAGGCGCTCCCGTCTCCTGGCCGACATCCTGGTCCAGGCCGGTGCCGGCCGCACCAGCCCCGCGATGTTCGTCCTGGGGTCGATCGGGCTGGGGCTGCTGATCGGTCTGGTCTTCCTGGGAATGTCCCGGGCCTGGCCGGTGGCCGTGGCCTTCACCGCCATCTTCACGGCGATTCCTTTCCTTGTCATCTCCTCGCGAGCGCGTAACCGCCGCACCCGGCTGCGCGAGGTGTGGCCCGAGGCCGTCGACACCCTCGTCTCCGGTGTCCGTGCGGGCATGAGCCTGCCGGAGGCGCTGACCAACCTCGGTGAGCGCGGCCCGGAGGCAGTCCGCCCCCAGTTCCGGGCCTTCGCCACCGACTACGCCGCCTCGGCCCGCTTCGACAGCTCCCTGGACCGTCTCAAGGCCCGTTTCGCTGACCCGGTCGCCGACCGGATCGTTGAGGCCCTGCGCCTGGCCCACGAGGTCGGAGGCACTGACCTGGGGACGCTGCTGCGCTCCCTGTCGCAGATGCTGCGTGAGGACATGCGCACCCGAGGCGAGCTCGAGGCTCGCCAGTCCTGGACCGTCAACGGCGCCAAGGTCGCGGTCGCCGCCCCGTGGCTGGTCCTGGCGCTGCTGTCCAGCCGGCCTCAGGCAGCAGCGGCCTACGCCACCGGCGCCGGAGCCGTCATTCTCCTGATCGGAGCCGTTGTCTCGGTCATCGCCTACCGGCTCATGCTGCGCCTGGGGCGGCTGCCCGAGGAGGAGAGGACGCTGCGATGAACCCCATGAACGCGATGCTCACCGGAGGACTCGCCGGGCTGCTGGGGGCCGTGGGCGTCCTGTGCGTCATCTCGGCCCTCCGCCGACGTCGCCCCACACTCATGGCCCGCCTGGAGCCCTATGTCCACCGCCGGCCCACGACCTCCGGCCTGCTGGCCGCTCCGGCAGGGCCGACCTCTGACGGGAGCACCGTCGTCGGCCTGCTCATGGCCTCCACCGCACGTGCTCTCAGCCTCGGCAGGCTGATGGACACCCTGGGCTCGTCAGCTGACTCGGTCCGGCGGCGCTTGACGCGATCAGGGTCGTCACTGGGGGTCGACCAGTTCCGCCTCCAGCAGGTCCTGTGGTCGACGACGGCGCTCCTGCTCGTCCTGACTGCAGGCGGCCTGGCGGCCCTGGCCCGCTCCGTCAACGTGTCCGCGCTCATCCTCCTGTGCCTCATGGGTACAGTGGCCGGGGCCGCTGCCCGCGACTGGTGGCTCAGCCGGGCCGTGGCGAAGCGGCTGTCACGGATCGAGGCGCAGCTGCCCGACGTCGTCGAGCTGCTGGCCCTGGCGGTGGGGGCCGGTCAGGGCCCGGTGCCGGCCATCGAGCGCATCGTCGCGCTGGGCCGGGGCGACCTCGTCGACGAGCTGAGCAGCACTCTGACCGACATCCGCTCCGGCACGGTCCTGTCCACAGCCCTGGACCGTATGGAGCGGCGAGTCGGTTCCGTCCACGTCACCCGCCTGTGCGAGGCGATCATCGTGGCCCTTGAACGCGGCACACCGTTGGCCGAGGTCCTGCGCTCCCAGGCCGCCGACGTGCGTGAGGCGGCGCGCCAGGACCTCATGGAGGAGGGTGGAAGACGGGAGATCGCCCAAATGGTCCCCGTGGTCTTCCTCGTCCTGCCCATCACCGTCGTCTTCGCCCTCTTCCCGGGACTGTTCGTCCTCAGGCTGGGGGTGTGAAGCGCACCCACCTCCCTCCTGCACCTGCCGAGCCCAATCAGCGTTCGTCCTCTTGCCCAGAATCCTTACCGACAGCAAGGAGCAGTCATGAAGCGCCTCATCCCTCCCACATCCCACCGCCCTGACCCCGGTTCCCGGTCGTGGCCTGCCACCGGTGCGACCCGGATCGATCTGCGCGATGAACGCGGCGACGTCCCCGGCTGGGTCCTGGTGACCCTCATGACCGCGGGGCTCGTCGTGGCTCTGTGGACGGTGGCCGGCAGCACGCTGACCGAGGTCTTCCTCAACGCCATCGCGAAGGTGACCAGTGCGATCTGAACGAGTGCCCCTCCTCGGGGTGCTCCAACGGGCTGGTCGCGCCCTGCCCCGGCCGGCTCGCCCCTGCCCGCGCGAGCACAACGAGTCGGGCTCGGCCGTCGTCGACTTCGTCATGGTCGGTGCGCTTGTCATCGTCGTGTTCGTGGCGCTCCTCCAGGTGGCCCTGGGGGTCTACGCCCGGAACGTCCTCACCGACGCCGCGGGCGACGGTGCTCGTCGAGCCGCACTGGTCGGAGGCACGGAGGCCGAGGCGCGCCAGCGGGTACAGGTCCTCACCGACGCCGCCCTCAGACGTGGCTACGTGGACACCGTCACCGTCTCGCGGGTCCCCTCCGGCGACCTGAGGATCGTTGAGGTGACGGTGACAGCGCCCTTCCCGGTCCTGGGGCTGTTCGGCCCCGGTGGGACACTGCGGGTCACCGGGCACGCCATCGATGAGTCCTCCCTGATCCAGCAGAGGTGAGCTCGGGTGATAGCCATGGTCGGCTCCAGGCGACGCGGGAGCTGTGCCGCGCCGCGGTCGCCGAGGGCGGTGCCGGCCCCCGCCCTCATCGCCGGGAGGGCAGTCAGCAGGCTCCGAGAGGCACTCAGGGCAGGTCGCCGAACCGTCCGGCGGCTCATGAGCCAGGAGGAGGGCAATGCGATCGTCGAGTTCATCGGGTGGAGCGCCGTCCTGGTGGTGCCCGTGCTCTACCTGGTGGTGACGCTCGCCCAGCTCCAGGCCACAACCTTCGCCGTCGCCTCGGCGGCCGACGCCGCCAGCCGGGTGCTGGAGGTCGATGACTCGCCCTCCGCGATGGATGACGCGCAGTTGGCCATGCAGCTGTCCCTGTCCGATCAGGGCATCGACGCCGACCCGTCGGGCTCCCTGTCGGTCACCTGTGCTCACGGCTGCGCCCGGGGGCAGGTGGCGATGGTCGAAGTCTCAGTCGGTGTGGACCTGCCGGGCTTCGCCTCGCTGGGGATCGGTCGGGACGTCGTCGTCGTGGACACCGAGCGCTCCATCACCCTGCCGGGCAAGGAGGAGCCGTGAACCGGAACTCCGCTCCCAGAACCGCCCGACGGCGGACTCTCGCTCTGGTGCGTCGGCTGCACTGCGAGGAGGACGGGCAGACGCTTCTCCTGGGGGTCGGGCTCATCTGCGTCGTCCTCGCGCTGCTGTTCGTCGCGGCCTCGGCAACCGCCGTCTACCTCGACCTCAAGACCCTCACGTCGCTGGCGGACTCGGCTGCGGCCGCGGGAGCCGACAGCGTGGAGGCGCACCCCTACTATGGGGGCGGTGTCACGGATGAAGCACCCGGGTCCCTCACCGACGCAGGGGTGGGGAGCAAGGCGGCCGAGGACCTGTCGGCCCAGCCGGCAGCGGCCAGGCTGGAAGGGGTCATGATCGTCAGCGCCCGGGCTGCTGACAGCCGGACCGCTGTCGTGACGCTGCGGGCGCGTTCCCGCCCGCCTTTCCTTCCATGGGGGATCCTCCCGGCCGAGGGCTTCACCATCACCGCCACCGGCTCTGCCCGAATGACGACGACGCAGTGAGCCCACAGGACTCACTGCGTCGAGATGGATGGGTGAAAGGTTGTGTGTGGCCGGAGGCGGCCCGCCGCTCAGGCCTGCTCGACGAAGCCCGCCGACACCACGGGGGAGGGGTGCCGGCGCAGGTGCATCCGGGACCGCAGCTCCTCAGTCTGCCGGCGCGAGAGCTGGGCGATGTAGGCCCGCTTCACCGTGAACAGGATGTTGAGCCCCACCAGCAGGTAGAAGGCGTTGGCGATGACGCTGGGCCAGGCGCCGGAGCTCGCGCAGTTGATCGTCAGCAGCACGGAGCCGGTGATGTTGAGGGCCTGATACTTGAGCGAATCGCCGGCGATCGTGCCCTTGGAGACCAGGAAGTAGGCCACGAGGAGCTCAGCGGCACCGATCCAGCCGCCGATAGAGATGAGGGAGGAGAGCACGTCGTTCACGGGGACGATTCTTAGACACCCCCGAATGAAGGTCAATCGCATCTATCTGCATGAGGGATGTAGATTTACTTCATGCAGGTATTGCCCCAGAGGCTCTCAGTTCTATTGGCCGTCCATCGAGCCGGAGGAGTCGTCGCAGCGGCAGATTTCCTTCATATAACGCCGTCGGCGGTCTCCCAGCAGATTCGCCTCCTGGAGCGCGAGTGCGGTGCCCGGGTCCTGGATCGCACACCCACCGGAGCCGTGCTCACGACGGCCGGGAAGGTTCTGGCGGACGCGGCCGAGCGCATCGAGGACGAGCTGACCACCGTGCGCCGCGAGCTGGCGGACCTGGACGACTCCATCCCCTCCGGTGTGGTGCGTGTCGGGAGCTTCGCCTCCGCCGTCCGGGCGCTCCTGCTGCCCCTCCTGAGCTCTCTGGCGACCACCAGCCCCGAGCTGGAGGTGATCGTCGAGGAGGCCGAGGAGCGCAACGCCCTGCCCCGCCTGCGTCGCGGCGAGCTCGACCTGGTCCTCATCGAGCGTGACGAGCACACGCTGCCCGCGGCGCCTCGGGGCATGGCCGACATTCCGCTGCTGGATGAGTCCTGGCTCGTCGTCGTGCCGGCCGAGCAGGCGGCCCCTTCGACCCTGGCGGACCTGGCGCGCGCCACCTGGATCGACCTGGCCCCGGGGACCGCGGGCGCCTTCGCCCTGGACCGCCTGGAGCGTCAGCTGGGGGTCCCGTTGACGACACGGCATGTCGCCTACGACTACGACGTCGTGCTGGCCATGGTCAGTCAGGGCCTGGGCTGCGCGCTCCTGCCCGAGCTGGCCGTCTACTCCGGTCTCGTCCCCGATGAGCTCAGTGTGGTGCGCCTGCCCGGGCTGGGTGTGCGTCAGCTGGTGGTGCGTCACCGACAGACCCGCACCGAGCCGGGCCCGGCGACACGCGCGGTGCTCGATGCCCTGCTCGCCCAGGCCCAGGGCATCGAGCTGGGGTGAGTGACAGTTGAGGGGACCACTGTGGGAGTGACCGAGCCGTCGCGCGAGCCGAGTACGCCCCGACGGCGCCCCTCGCACGATCTGCCGTAGACTCCCCTTCGTGGCCACTGACTTCTCCGCTGAGATCGAACGACTCCGACACACCTACGCCTCCATTGCCGCGGTGACCGACCCCGAGGCCCTGCGCGCCCGGATCGCCGAGCTCTCCGAGCAGGCCTCCGCGCCCGACCTGTGGGATGACCCCGACTCCGCCCAGGTGGTCACCTCCGCGCTGTCCCACGCCCAGGCCGACCTCAAGCGGGTCGAGAGCCTGGGGGAGCGCATCGAGGACCTCGAGGCGATGGTCGAGCTCGGCGGCGAGGAGGAGGGCGAGGATGCCGCCGAAATCCTCGCCGAGGCCGAGACGGACCTGGCGGCCATCAGCAAGGACCTCTCCGACCTGGAGATCCGCACGCTGCTCAGCGGCGAGTACGACCCCCGCGACGCCGTCATCACCATCCGCTCGGGCGCCGGCGGCGTGGACGCCGCCGACTTCGCCGAGATGCTTCTGCGCATGTACACCCGCTGGGCCGAGCGGCACGACTACCCCGTCAAGGTCCTCAACACCTCCTACGCCGAGGAGGCAGGCCTGAAGTCGGTCACCTTCGAGGTCCACGCCCCCTACGCCTACGGGACCCTGAGCGTCGAGGGCGGCACGCACCGCCTGGTGCGCATCAGCCCCTTCGACAACCAGGGCCGCCGCCAGACCTCCTTCGCCGCCGTCGAGGTCATCCCGCTCATCGAGTCCACCGACCACATCGACATCCCCGAGACCGACATCCGCATCGACGTCTTCCGCTCCTCGGGCCCCGGCGGGCAGAGCGTCAACACCACCGACTCCGCCGTGCGCATCACCCACCTGCCCACGGGCCTGGTGGTCTCCATGCAGGACGAGAAGTCCCAGATCCAGAACCGCGCCGCCGCCATGCGCGTCCTCCAGTCGCGCCTGCTCCTGCTCAAGCAGCAGGAGGAGGACGCCAAGAAGAAGGAGCTCGCCGGGGACGTCAAGGCCTCCTGGGGGGACCAGATGCGCTCCTACGTCCTCAACCCCTACCAGATGGTCAAGGACCTGCGGACCAACTTCGAGGTCGGCAACCCCGACTCGGTGTTCGACGGCGACATCGACGGCTTCATCGACGCCGGCATCCGCTGGCGCAAGCAGCAGGAAACGGTCGAGGACTGATCGGCTCGCTTCATCAGAAACGGCATCGGAGTCAGGGATCCCCCGGAGGGGTCCCTGATTTCTTTTCCGTGACCCCCTGATTTTTCCGGGGTCCGATTGAGGTCGCAAAATGGTGAGCGTACCGTGAATTTCATGAGCACATCACATGGAAAACCTCGGTCGGTGGAAGTCTCATCAACACTCTCGTCTCTCGAGTCTTCGGATCTCAGTGGGGATCGATCGGATCAAGGTCATCACCTTACTGTGGGCGGCAAGGTTGTGCGCATCGTGATTGCGTTTGCGATGATGTTCGCCTGTGCGCTCACGCCGCCTTTACTGAAGCAGGTTCCTGTCATCCAGTCTTTTGCTCTCGCACATGAGAATCCGGCTGGTCTCGTGGAGTCCTTCGCGGTGGGCTCGTGTGTGCTGCTGATCTACGGGTCGGCGGTGGTGCTCGCTCTTGTCCTGTGCCGTACGCTCGACCGGGGCCGTCATGTCCGTTTGTGCCTGCGTATCGATCGTCGTGCCCTGTTATGGCTCGCTGGGATGATTCTGGCTGCGCTCGTCGTGGACCTTGTGGTGGCCGGCATGCTTCAAGTGCTCGGGTTTGCCGGTGGCGACCAGTCGGTACCCCACGGCCCAGCGTGGCTCATGATCGTCGAGTCCTTCTCCATAGCCTTCCTTCTTCAGGGAATTCCTGAGGAGATCATATGGAGAGGGTGGCTCTTCTCCTCACTGGGTGAGACGCGTTTCGCGGCAGTGTCCAGTGTCCTCGGATTCACCGCTCTTCATATTCTCTCTCAAGGCGGTCAGCAGAATCTTCTCGAGCATCTCACGTATCTCGCTCTACCGTGCGGATTTGCGGTGACGGCGATGATTGTCCGAATCGTCTCCGGGTCTACCTGGGCGGCGATCGGCGTGCACGGAGGGTTCCACTTGGTGAACTACTACGTGGCAGAACCCCTGCATCTGCGCATTGGGTCGATCACCTGGGTACTTCAGGGGTTGACCTGGGCCGCGGTCGGCCTTCTCATTCTGGCCTTCCACCGCCGTCGCCAGCGGTTGTCAGGCCAGACATGTTGACGCCCTCCATCTTCAGGAGCCATTCCTTCCGATCGACTCCTCCGGCGTAACCGCGCAGGCTCCCGTCGGAGGCGAGCACGCGGTGGCACGGCACGATAAGAGCGATCGGGTTGTGTCCGACCGCGCCACCCACGGCCTGAGCGGACATGTGCCTCCGGCCAGTATGCCGGGCGACCTCCGCGGCGATGCGGGCATAGGTGCTGGTGGCACCGAAGGGGATGGAGAGCATGATGGAGGTGACCATCCTCTTGAAGTCGGAGCCCTCAACCCTGATCGGCGGGGTGAAGCCCGGGTCAGTGCCCCCGAAGTAGCTATCGAGCCACTGGGTCGTCTGCGTGAAGACAGGCAGATCGGGCTCCAGGGCCGCCTCGTCGTTGATCGTTGAGCGGTCGTACTTCTGACCGTCGAACCACAGGCCTGTGAGGTGCTCGCCGTCGCTGGCCATGGTCATGGCGCCTAAAGGCGATTCGTAGTGACTGACGTAGTGCATGAGCCCTTCCCTTTGTTCCTCCGCCTGCTCATGGTGTCATAGCGCGGGCGCTGTTCTGCCTCGCATCTGCTCGCTGTGGATCCGCGTGCACCGTCTCACCTCCGCCGTCGTCGCCAATGCTCCGGGGCTCCCTTAGGCTTGGCCACGGTGCGCAGGACGGGACCGGTCGGTCGCCGTCGTCGCGCAGAACCTCCGCTCACACCCTGACGAAAGGCGCAGACGAGCAGTGGCTGAGTACATCTACCAGATGATCAAGGCGCGCAAGGCCCACGGTGACAAGGTCATCCTTGACGACGTCACCATGGCCTTCCTCCCCGGAGCCAAGATCGGCATGGTCGGCCCCAACGGCGCCGGCAAGTCCTCCATCCTCAAGATCATGGCCGGCATCGACCAGCCCTCCAACGGCGAGGCCCGCCTGACCCCCGGCTACAGCGTCGGCATCCTCCTGCAGGAGCCCCCGCTCAACGAGGACAAGACGGTGCTCGGCAACGTCGAGGAGGGCGTTGCCGAGATCAAGTCCAAGCTGGACCGCTATAACGAGATCAGCGCCGCCATGGCGGACCCGGACGCCGACTTCGACGCCCTCATGGCGGAGATGGGCACCCTCCAGGACGCCCTGGACGCCGCCAACGCCTGGGACCTCGACTCCCAGCTCGAGCAGGCCATGGACGCCCTGCGCTGCCCCCCGCCGGATGCCGAGGTCAAGCACCTCTCCGGTGGTGAGCGCCGCCGCGTCGCCCTGTGCAAGCTGCTCCTGGAGGCACCCGACCTCCTCCTCCTGGACGAGCCCACCAACCACCTCGACGCCGAGTCCGTGCTCTGGCTCGAGCAGCACCTGGCCAGCTACCAGGGCGCTGTCATCGCCGTCACCCACGACCGCTACTTCCTCGACCACGTCGCCGAGTGGATCGCCGAGGTCGACCGCGGCCACCTCTACCCCTACGAGGGCAACTACTCCACCTACCTGGAGACCAAGGAGAAGCGCCTCGAGGTCCAGGGCAAGAAGGATGCCAAGCTCGCCAAGCGCCTCAAGGAGGAGCTCGAGTGGGTGCGCTCCTCGGCCAAGGGACGCCAGGCCAAGTCCAAGGCCCGTCTGGCCCGCTACGAGGAGATGGCCGCCGAGGCCGAGCGCACCCGCAAGCTCGACTTCGAGGAGATCCAGATCCCGCCGGGGCCCCGCCTGGGTAACCAGGTCCTGGAGGCCACCAACCTCAACAAGGGCTTCGACGGGCGCACCCTCATCGACGGGCTCTCTTTCACCCTGCCGCGCAACGGCATCGTCGGGGTCGTCGGCCCCAACGGCGTCGGAAAGTCCACCCTGTTCAAGACCATCGTGGGCCTGGAGCCGCTCGACGGCGGAGACCTCAAGATCGGTCAGACCGTCAAGCTCTCCTACGTCGACCAGTCCCGAGCCGGCATCGACCCGAAGAAGACCCTCTGGGAGGTCGTCTCCGACGGGCTGGACTACATTCAGGTCGGCAATGTGGAGATGCCCTCGCGCGCCTACGTCGCCTCCTTCGGCTTCAAGGGGGCCGACCAGCAGAAGCCGGCCGGCGTGCTCTCCGGTGGTGAGCGCAACCGCCTCAACCTGGCCCTGACCCTCAAGCAGGGCGGCAACCTCATCCTCCTGGACGAGCCCACCAACGACCTCGACGTCGAGACCCTGGGTTCCCTGGAGAACGCCCTGCTGGAGTTCCCCGGCTGCGCCGTGGTCATCACCCACGACCGCTGGTTCCTCGACCGCGTGGCCACCCACATCCTGGCCTGGGAGGGGACTGACGAGAACCCCGCTAGCTGGTACTGGTTCGAGGGGAACTTCGCCTCCTACGAAGAGAACAAGGTCGAGCGCCTCGGCCCCGAGGCGGCCCGCCCCCACCGGGTCACCTACCGGAAGCTGACTCGAGACTGAGTGGAGCCCGCCCGGTCGACCGCGTAAGAAGGAGAAGCGCCATTCCCTCAGCCAGGCTGCTGAGGGAATGGCGTTTCTCGTCCTGCTTCAGAAGGCGACTTCATACGTCTTGTCGGTTGGAGTCGATTGCACTTAAGGTGCTGGTGGAGGTGTCATGATGAGTAGGAATACCCTAGGACTCATCCCCGAAGGCGGCGTTATCGGGAAGCTTCCGTTCGACGGGCAGTGGCTGACCGAGCGCAGTCCCACACGCCGCGTTCCCAGCCATGGGACTCACCTGTTCGCCACCACGTACGCGTTTGACTTCGTCGCCGTCGACGACGATGGTCTCACGGCTCCACCACGCAGCATGCGTGCGCTCGTCACTCCCGAACAGCCAGAGCTCTTCCACGCCTTCGGCCGCCCCCTGTACTCGCCCGTTGCAGGAACCGTGGTCTCCGTTCACGACGGCGAGCCCGACCACGTGGCGCGCCGCTCCGTCCTGACTCGCATCCCGTACGGATTGAGCCAGCCCCACCGAATTCGGCAGGGACTTCCCGCCATCCCTGGAAACCACATCATCATCCAGGTTGCCGAGGGGCCTCATTGCGTGGGACTCGTGCACCTCCAGCGAGGCTCCGTCCAGGTGTCGCCCGGCGACCGGGTGAGCGCAGGCGATCAGATCGGTCGATGCGGCAACTCCGGGAACTCCACGCAGCCCCACCTTCACATCCAGGCAATGGACAGCCCAGATCTCCGCACCGCAAAGGGGGTTCCGCTCCGTTTTGAGGAGTTCCGGCAACGCAGTCCGCAGCAAGGTGCTCCCTGGGCACTTCGGCGACAGTCATGCCCCGAGCAGGGTTCGATCATCGCTCAGCCTTGAGGCGACGCCACACAACGAGCCTCGGATCCGGCGTGATGATCGGTCGTGGGGCGCTGCGTGCTGATTGTGGCGAGAAACGGGGGATGGCTCTACGGCACAGTGCGCTGCTCCTGATCGGGGACGTACTTCTCCGGCGAGGACTGCGCCTTCCTGCAAACCTCTGGGACCCGGCCGCAGTCGTGTGGGGGAGAAGTACGTCTTGGATGGAGAACGCAGTCCTCGATCCGTGTCCTCAAGGGGTGGTCGTCAGCCAGGGATGGCGCTGCCGTCGTCGCCCTCTCCCATGCGGATCCGCCAACGTCCCGAGCCGCCGTCGGACTGGGAACCGGTGGGCATGCGCACCATGCCCTCCTGGGCGATGGTCGACACCAGCCGACCGGATGAGTCGAAGACCTGCGCGCGAGCCATGCCCCGGCCGCCCTGTGAGGAGGGGGAGTCCTGCACGTAGAGCAGCCAGTCACCCATATCCACATCCCGGTGGAACCACTGAGCGTGGTCGAGGGTCGCCAGGCTCATGCCCTCACTGCGCCAGGACAGTCCCTGGCTTCGCAGCACCGGCTCCAGCATCACCTGGTCGCACACGTAGGCCAGCAGCGCCCGGTGCACGGTCTGGGAGGTCTGCTCCGGGATGCGGCTGCGCGAGCGCATCCACAGGTGCTGGCGACCGGTGCGCTCCTTGGCGGGGCGCAGGTAGAGGTTGCCCTCCACGTGCCTGAGGTCGAAGGCCGCCGTGCGCCCCAGGAAACGCGCCACGGGATGATCGATGGTTCGGAAGATCTCCAGAGCGCTCGTCAAGTCCTCGGGGCGCGGAACCGAAGGGGCTTCGACATGGATGTCGGCGCCCTCCTGCTCCTCCTGGAAGGAGGTGAGCATCGTCAGGATCGGCGTGCCCTCCTGGGAGGCGGCGGTGCGCCGTTGGGAGAAGGACCGTCCGTCGTGCAGGCGCTCGACGGCGAAGGTGATTGGCGTATCGGGCTGACCGCCCCGCATGAAGAAGGCGTGAACCGAGTGCGGCAGACGCTCGCCGTCGCCGTCATCCTCAATAGTGGCGGCCGCGGCAAGCATGCCCTGGGCCACCACCTGTCCTCCGTAGACCCGGCCCGAGAGCTGGGGGAGGGATCCCCCGGAGAAGACATCCTCCCCGTCACCCGCCGCCAGGCTGAGGATCCGGGTCACCGACCCGAGGGGCTCCTCCGTGGCGGCGGGGACGGGGTATGGGGTTGTCACAGACCGAGCTCCTCCAGGATCGGCAGCTTGGCGCGCACTGCCGAGCGCGCGTCCTCAGCCGTCGCCGCGTCCAGAGCGATCCTCGCCAGTTCCTGGCACTCGGCGAGCGTGACGGACTTCAGGACGGCGTCGACGTCCGGCAGAGCGCGCGCCGTCATGGACAGGGAGGCGACCCCCAGACCCACGAGCACGGCGGCCAGCGCCGGGTCCGCGGCGGCCTCACCACACACGCCCACCGGACGTCCCTTGGGCGAGGCACCCTCGCAGGCGGTGCCGATCAGACGCAGAACGGCCGGCTGCCAGGCCGTGGACAGATCCGCCAGCGAGGACAGCAGACGGTCGGCCGCCATGACGTACTGGGTGAGGTCGTTGGTGCCCACCGAGGCGAAGTCGGCGTGCTCGAAGAGCTTGTCGGCCATGAGCGCGGCCGAGGGCACCTCGATCATCATCCCGGCCGTCTTCAAGCCGTAGGAGCGGGCCTTCTGCGTGAAGGCCTCGGCCTCCTCGGCCGTGGAGATCATCGGGGCCATGACCCACACCTTCGCCTCGGTGGCGGCCTCGGCCTTGGCCAGGGCCTCGAGCTGGTGGTCCAGGACCTCGGGGTCGCGGCGCGTCGTGCGGTAGGCGCGCACACCGAGCGCCGGGTTGGCCTCGGTGGCGTCGGTCAGGAAGGGCAGCGGCTTGTCCGCCCCGGCGTCGAGGGTGCGCACCACGACCTTCTTGCCGGGGAAGGCCTCGAGGACACCCTGGTAGGCCTCCACCTGAGCCTCCACCGTGGGCTCCTCGGGCTGGTCCAGGAAGCAGAACTCGGTGCGGAACAGGCCGATGCCCATGGCTCCGGCCTCGGCGGCGCTACGGGCGCCGGCCGCATCACCGACATTGGCCAGCAGCTGGACCTCGTGGCCGTCCTTCGTGGCTCCGTCACCGTTGAAGACACGCACGCGCGACGCAAGCTCCCGCGCCCGGCGCAGAGCGTCCTCGGAGGGGTTGAGGGTGATGCTTCCCTTGGTGCCGTCGACCAGGACGATGTCGCCCTCGGCCAGCGCATCGGTGACCTTCTCGCCAGTGCCGACGATCGCCGGCATGCCCAGTGCGCGCGCCAGGATCGCGGTGTGGGAGGTGGGGCCGCCCTCGGAGGTGATGAAGGCGATGACCTTCTCGG
Organism: Actinomyces sp. oral taxon 175 str. F0384; assembly: GCF_000223355.1. Lineage (NCBI taxonomy): Bacteria > Bacillati > Actinomycetota > Actinomycetes > Actinomycetales > Actinomycetaceae > Actinomyces > Actinomyces sp. oral taxon 175. The sequence goes on along the minus strand of NZ_AFUR01000006.1, from coordinate 181,354 downwards.
GGTCCAGCAGCGCGGTGTCGGCCGGGGCCAGGTCGGCCGCCACGAGCACGAAGGGCTCGGGCAGGCGGGGGATCCCGGGCATCGGGGACTCGGTCAGGACGGCGACGATGCGGTCGCGCACGTCCTGGACGTCACGGGTGCGCTCGGCCATGTAGCCGCCCAGGGACTCCAGCATGGAGGCCAGAGTTCCTGCGGACTCCCACACGGCGCGCTCCGGAACCAGGCGCCTCTCGCGCACCATGGCCTGCGCCGTCGAGGTCAGGGTGGGGTCAGCAGCCATCTGCGCGGTGGTCTCAAGGAGCGTGCGCGCCTCGGCCTTGGCCTCGGCTGCGGACAGCTCCAGGCCCTTCTTAACCTGCTGGGCCGCCAGCGCGATGCGCTCGCACTCCTTCTCGACATCGCGACTGGGTTCGAGGGTCGCGATCTCGGGCTCAGGAATGGGAGGTGCCATCCTGGCGACGGGGCCGGCCACAAGGCCAGGGCTCACACCGATGCCGGACAGGGTTGTGGAGGTGGTGTCGGACGCTGTCATGTGGTGCTCCTCATCGGAGACGAATGGGGATCATTGCTCATTGTGCCCCGAGTGCGGCCGGAAAGAGACGTTTCCGCCAGGGGAATAACGATCTCCTCTGTGGGCGCGTCAAGGCATCTATCGCGTTCCCGTAAGGTTACGTGAGTGAGCCCCGTCATGCGAGGAAGGAGATCCTCCGGCGCGGTCGTCCGCTGTGAAGCAGGCCCTGCGGCCCGCGTGCGCACGCGTCTTCCTGGCGACTGGAACTCTTCGCCGCGGACAACGCGGAGGTGGGATAAAGTGATCGCGAGCACGAAGGACCTCAGCTGCCCGACCACGCGCATGACAGACGGGGATTGCGCAAGGGCGGGAACCGGGAAGGAGAAGCCATGAGCACTGCATCAGACATCGTCGCCGGTCTCGGCGGCCAGGAGAACATCACCGACCTCGAGCCCTGCATCACGCGTCTGCGCGTCGAGGTAGCCGACCAGACGAAGGTGGATGAGGAGGCGCTGCGAGCGGCCGGCGCCTTCGGCGTGGTGCGTTCGGGCCGCGTCGTCCAGGTCGTCGTGGGGCCCACGGCGGACAGCCTCGCCTCGGAGATCGCAGCGCTCTGAACTGATCGCCCCGTTCCCGGAGGGTCTGCGCACCCGCCCGGCTCCAGCACCTGCAACGCGGAGCCGGGCGGCCTGCCTTTCCCCGCACAGCGGTGGGCGTATGTCGGGACGTGTGACCCGATCTCGCCGTCCGCTCCGCTGATCGCCGACCGGCTGCGCGTTCCTGGGCACATGGTCCCGGGCGGCTCAACGGCAGTCGCGCCATTGCGCGGCTTCACGGTGAAACAGTTGCAGCAAAACGTCAGGAGACACGGTGCGGCGGGTGCACAACCCTCAGCCGCTAGGGCACACTTGGACACTGCTAGTCCTGCTAGCGCCCGCATCCCGATCCGACCCATCCATCCCCAGGGGTGATGGCGGAGCGCAACCCTGCTCCACGCCCGCTCCATGGCGCTCCATCGCACATCTGCTCACGCAAGGCTGACCCACGCACATGAACGAGTTCAACGACGACCTGTTACCTGCTTCCGAGAGCCTCAAGCAACTGGCTGAGGCGCACGGTGTCTCCACCGAGTACTGGGACTATCACGGCAACCTTGCCTCACCCTCAAGCGCTACTCTCAGGGCCGTGCTGGCCGCGTTAGGGGTGAGCATCAACTCCGAGGAGGAGATCGGGCGCGCTCTGCGAGAGGTCGAGGACGCCCCCTGGCGGCAGGCGCTTGCCCCCACGGTCGTCACGCGCGGCGGTGTGGAGTCGACCGTCCCCGTCTACGTGCCCGACGGCGCCAAGGTGCGGGTGCGCGTCGAGCTCGAGAACGGGGACGTCCGTGAGCTGACTCAGACTGAGGACTGGACCGTGCCCCGTGAGGTGGACGGCGTCAAGCGCGGCCGCGCCTCCTTCATCCTCGGAGCCGATCTGCCCCTGGGATGGCACCGGATCATCGCCGAGGTCAGCCCCGGCTCCACGGACCAGGCCGCCCCGCAGGGGGCTCATGCCGCGCCGCCCGCCGACGGCGAGGCGGAGACCATCACCGTGACCTCGGCGCTGGCGGTCACCCCCAACCACCTCGATCTTCCCGAGTCCCTCGGAGACCGGGGCTGGGGGGTCATGACCCAGCTGTACTCGACCCGCTCGCGCGGGTCGTGGGGGACCGGTGACACCGACGATCTCACTGAGCTCGCCGCCTTCTTGGGGGACCAGGGAGCCGACTTCCTGCTCATCAACCCGCTGCACGCGGCTGAGCCGGTGGCGCCGATGACCCACTCGCCCTACCTGCCGGTGACACGTCGCTTCGTCAACCCCCTCTACATCCGGCCGGAGAACATCCCCGAGGTGGCCCGCCTGTCCGGCCCCAAGCGCTCGCTGGTGCAGTGGGCCTTCGAAGAGGTCAAGGACAGTGACCTCAGCGCCGAGCCGATCGACCGCGACGCGGTGTGGAAGGCCAAGCGCGAGGCCCTCGAGGTCATCTTCGCCGCCGGTCGCTCCTACTCCCGCCAGCGAGACTTCGAGCGCTTCCGGGCCGAGCAGGGCGAGGGGCTGGAGCGCTTCGCCCTGTGGAGCGCGCTGGTGGAGAAGCACGGGTCCCTGGAGAACTGGCCCGCCACGCTGCGGGAGGCGGACTCCGCTTACGTCGCCAACGAGGCGCACCAGCTGGCCGAGCGCATCGACTTCTTCGCCTGGCTGCAGTGGATCGTCGACGAGCAGCTGGCTCGCGCGCAGGCCGAGGCCCTGGCCTCGGGGATGGCCCTGGGCATCATGGACGACCTCGCCGTCGGAGTCCACTCCCAGGGGGCGGACGTGTGGTCCAACCCGGAGGCCTTCGCCTCCGGAGTCACCGTGGGGGCTCCGCCGGACATGTACAACCAGCAGGGCCAGAACTGGTCCCAGCCGCCGTGGAACCCCGAGTACCTGGCGCGCAGCGCCTACGCCCCTCTGCGTGACATGGTGCGCACGGTCCTGCGTCACGCCGGCGCACTGCGCGTGGACCACATCATCGGCCTGTTCCGCCTGTGGTGGATCCCCGAGGGCATGGGTGCGGACCACGGCGCCTACGTGCGCTACGACCACGAGGCCATGCTCGGCGTCGTCCTGCTGGAGGCTCACCGGGCCGGCGCTGTGGTCATCGGTGAGGACCTGGGGACCGTGGAGCCCTGGGCGCGCGACTACCTGGCCAGCCGCGGTGTGCTGGGAACCAGTGTCCTGTGGTTCGAGAAGCAGCACGACGGCTGGCCCCTCCAGCCCCAGGACTACCGCCGGCTCGCCCTGTCCACGGTCAACACCCACGATCTTCCCCCGACTGCCGGCTACCTGGCTGACGAGCACGTCGATCTGCGTGAGCGCCTCGGCCTGCTCACCGAGCCGGTCGAGCAGGTGCGCACCGAGGCGCGCATCGAACGCGACCGGATGACCTCCCGGTTGCGCGAGCACGGCCTGCTGGGGGATGCCCCCACCGAGCGTCAGGTCGTCGAGGCCCTGCACCGCTACGTGGTGCGCACCCCCTCGGTGCTGGTCGGCGTCGCCCTGGTTGACGGCGTGGGGGAGCGACGCGCTCAGAACCAGCCCGGCACCGACCAGGAGTACCCCAACTGGCGGATTCCTCTGGCCGACGGCGCGGGAGAGGTCGTCCTGGTCGACGACCTGCCCGAGAACGCGCGCCTGGGCAGCCTGCTGAGCGTCGTGCGCGACGAGATGGCTTCTCGGGACTGATGCCACCACAGGCTCCGCGCCCACTGGGCTGCAGACGGGCCTGAGGCGGGCGACGTGCTGAGACGCTGTGGCCCCGGCCGTCACGATGACGGCCGGGGCCACACACTAAGCGGTTGAGGTCCGATGAGACCGGGCCCGCGTTCGGGTCTACACCCAGGTCATGAGCGTGTCGCCGGCTGCCATCATGCGGCCGGGTGACACGGGCTCCAGATCAGTCTCATCACCCTCCAGGGCGATGACGGGGACGATCGGGTTGAGTCCGCCGGCTTCGATCTGAGCCGGTGACCAGCTGATGACGGGGCTGCCCGCGTCGATGGTGTCTCCCTCACTGGCCAGGAGGGTGAAGCCCTTGCCCCCCAGACCCACGGTGTCCAGCCCCAGATGGACCAGGACGCTGTGGCCGTCGTCGTTGGTGATGACGTAGGCGTGGGGATGGATCTTCGTGATGGTTCCGCTGATCGGTGCCAGGGCGATGACCTCGCCCCCGTCAGCGGTGTCCGGGGTGATGGCCACACCAGGGCCGACGATCTTGCCGGAGAAGACGGGGTCGGGAACGTCACTGAGAGCGACGACGACGCCGGATACCGGCGACTGGACGGTCAGGCTCACCGCAGGTCCTCGATGTCCTCCGCGATGGTGTCCGCGTTGGGGCCGACCACGACCTGCACGATGTCGCCGAGCTTGACGACACCGTGTGCTCCCGCGTTCTTCAGGGCCGGCTCGTCCACGAGGGAACCGTCCTCCAGCTCGCAGCGCAGCCGCGTGATGCAGGGTTCGATCTCCACGATGTTGTCGAATCCTCCGAGGGCGTCGACGATGCTCTGTGCCTGAGACATGGGTTCCTCCTGGGTCTGCCCGGGTGCTTGCCGGGCTCAGTGGGTGATGGTGCCGAGATGAGGCGTCAGGACATGGGCAGGTGCAGTCAGGTGCGGCACCTTCGCCGGTACCGGACTAATGGTCCATACCAGTACCCCATGGTACAGGCCGCCCGGAGGTTGTCCAGTACCGACCTGGGTCAGCCCCTCAAGACGACGAGCGGTCCGGGCGGAAGGCGGGTTTGGGGGCGGCCACCGGGACCCACAGGGTGTAGCGGTCGGCGCGGAACAAGGTGCGCGAGTAGTCGATGGCGCAGTGCTCGTGGAAGGTTCGCCGGGTGATGTCCAGGGTCGGGGCGCCCTCTGGGACGGAGAGCAACGCTGCCTCCTGGGCCGTGGCCGCATGGGCCTCGATCATGTCCTCACCCCACTGCGGCGCCAGGTCGGCGCTGGTCAGCTCGGCGTAGACCGAGAAGTTCGGGCTGGTGCGCAGCAGGTTGGGCAGAAGCGCAGCGGGAATCCAGTTCTCCTCGATCGCCATGGGGATGGCATTGGCGGTCAGCAGGCGACGCAGGTGGTGGACCTCGGCCCCGGCCTCGAGCTCGAGCGCCTCCGCCACTGTCTCATCGGAGGCGATGGTCTCGGCCTGCAGCATGACGACGCCGGGCTCCATCCCGCGGCGCCGCATCTCCTGGGTGAAGGAGGTCAGTCGGACCTGCAGGTCGAGCTTCGGGGGCGCCACGAAGGTTCCCTTGCCCTGGTGGCGCTCCAGGATGCCGTCGACGACGAGGGTGTCGATGGCCTGGCGCACGGTCATGCGGGAGACCTCGAACTGCTCGCACAGCTCGCGCTCGGAGGGCACTGGGCTGCCGTTGGCGAGCCCGTTCCTGACCAGGTCCAGCAGGTGATTGCGCACGATGACGTACTTTGCCGGCTTCTTGCCTGCGTTCTTGGGCATGGGACTCCCCTGGTTGACAGTGGGTGGACGCAGCCAGGGCGTGGGGGATGGCTACGACCGCTGCTTCCGCTGTGTCGCATCGACTTTCATATCATTATGGCTGACGAGTGTGCCCCGCGCTTGACATTGAAGGTTCTATCGGTTTTTCTGGTGTCACTGGTCCAGACGTGTTCGGTGTCGATCCGTCCCGACTACCACCGTCACGGTGGATATCTCTGACGCGGCAGTGCTGCCGCGCGATCCTGAACTGGAGAACACTCATGTCAGTCAAGAAGAAGACGGGCGGTGCCTTCGCCCTTGCCCAGCGTCTGGGGAGATCTCTGATGCTGCCCATCGCCACGCTCCCGGCAGCGGGTCTGCTGCTGCGTCTGGGGCAGGCGGACATGCTGGGGGCCGAGGGGCTCGCCGCGAAGGCGTCCTGGCTGCAGCCCGTCGCAGACATCTTCAGTGCGGCCGGTGGGGCGGTCTTCGATAACCTGCCCCTCATCTTCGCCGTTGGCGTCGCCGTGGGATTCGCCAAGAAGGCCGATGGCTCCACCGGGGTGGCCGCGCTGTTCGGCTTCCTCGTCTACCGCGCCGTCACCTGGACCATGTCCCCCATCATCATGGGCAAGCCCGCGCCCCTGAGCAAGGAGGCCCTCGACTGCCTCCACTCCTTCGATCCCGCCACGGGGAAGATTGCACAGGTCGGCCCCTGGAACCAGGGAATCAAGCTCTGTGACATCCCCACTCAGACGCCCATCAACTACGGGGTGCTGGGCGGCATCGTCATCGGCGTCGCCGCCGCCCTGCTCTGGCAGCGCTACTACCGCGTCAAGCTGCCGGACTGGCTGGCCTTCTTCGGTGGACGCCGCTTCGTCCCCATCGTCACCTCCGGCGCTGCGCTTGTCATCGCCCTGGTGATGTCGGCTCTCTACCCGGCCTTCAACTGGCTCATCAACGAACAGCTCGGCGGCTGGCTCATCAACGCCGGGAACTCCAAGGGCATCGCCGGAGCCCTGGCGGTCTTCGTCTTCGGTACCGTCAACCGCCTGCTCATCCCCTTCGGCCTGCACCACCTGCTCAACTCCGTGCCCTGGTTCCAGCTCGGCTCCTGCCAGACGGCCTCCGGGGATACGGCGCACGGTGACATCACCTGCTTCTTCCAGGGTGTGGACGGCTCGAACTCCTGGACCGGGGGCTTCACGACCGGCTTCTTCCCGATCATGATGTTCGCGCTGCCCGCCGCTGCACTGGCCATCTGGCATACCGCCAAACCAGCCAAGCGCAAGGCGACCGGCGCCCTCATGGTCTCGGTGGCCCTGACTGCCTTCATCACCGGCATCACCGAGCCCCTCGAGTACGCCTTCGCCTACGTGGCCTTCCCGATCTACGCCGTCCACGCGGTGCTGACAGGTTCCTCCTTGGCCATCGCCAACCTCCTGGGCGCGAAGGACGGCTTCGCCTTCTCCGCCGGAGCGATCGACTACCTGCTCAACTTCGGCAAGTCCGCCGAGCTCTCCGGTGGTGTGGTCCGCGGACCGCTCATGATCGTCATCATGGGGCTGGTCTATGCCGTCATCTACTACTTCCTCTTCAGGTTCCTCATCGTCAAGTTCGACTTCAAGACCCCTGGGCGTGAGGACGACGACGTCGACGCCTTTGCCGCCGCGCAGGCCGCCGCCGCCACGTCCACGGGCAAGAAGGCCGCGGAGTCGTCTGGGCGTTGAGAGATTCGGGTGTCGGGATGTCGGGGCCGGCACCTCACGAGTTGGGGTCGAGCGCATCATGCGCTCGGCCCCAACTCATGGTGTCGTCGGGTCCCGGTCCGGGTTGCGCCCCGGACCGGGACCCGAGGCGGCTACTGGACGCTCCGGGCCTCAGCGGCCTGCGCTCTGGCCACGCGCAGCGTGTCGTCGAGGTTCTCGCGCACGATCCGCCGCAGTGCGGCCGGGGCCTGGGCGTGGGACTCCAACCATCCCGTCAGGGCGGCGGCCGGGTCGTCAGCGCCCGCAAGGCCCACCGTGGCACAGGACCACAAGCCGGTCAGCAGGTTCTCAGCCATGTGGAAGGTGCGCGAGGACCACACGGAGTCGATGGCCTCCACATACGCCCCCACGAAGGGAGCCAGCAGCTCGGGGTGGCGCTCGACATTGGTCAGGCCCCGCAGGACGCGCACCTGGGTCTCATTGGGCATGGAGGCGTCGTCGACGAGGGCCCGCCAGGTGGCCTGCTTCGCCTCCGGGGTCGGAATCGACGCCCGGGCCTCGGCGGCGCGCTCGCGTCCCGTGGTCGTGCGGTCCCGGGCCTCCTCGGCGCGGATCTGCTCCTCCCCGCTGCGGCCGGCGGCCACCAGGCCGATCAGCAGGTCCCAGCGCAGGTCCTGGTCGACGTCGAGACCGCCGAGAGTCTGGTTCCCCTCCACAAGCCCGGCGACGACGTCGAGCTGCTCATCGGTGACGGCGTGAGCGGCCAGGGCCCGGACCAGCTGGAGCTGCTTGTCGCTGCCGGGCTGGGCCGCCCGCGCCAGCCCCAGCAGCCGGTCGGCGGTGCCCGGGGCGAGGTCGCGCCGCACGGCCGGGGGCAGGAAACCGGACAGGCAGGTGGTGATACGTCCCAGCAGCCCCTGGATGACCGAGGAATGCTCCTCCACGCCCAGCGCCCGCAGGGCCGCGTCAAGGAATCGGGAGGAGGCGAGCTCGCCGTCGCGCACCATGTCCCAGGCCGAGGCCAGGACGATCGAGCGCGGCAGGGAGTCGGTGAAGGCCTCGATGTGCTCGAGGCCGAAGGACAGTGAGTCCTCATCGAGGCGAACCTTGGCGTAGGTGAGGTCGTCGTCATTGAGGACGAGGACATCCGCCCGCTTGGCGCCGACCAGCTCGGGAACCTCGGTCAGCTCGCCGTCGACATCGAGCTCGATGCGGTTGGTGCGCTCCAGGCGCGCCTCGGCTCCCTGGCCGGTCAGGTTGTAGCAGCCGATCGCCACCCGGTGCGGGCGCAGCGAGGCCGGTGAGTCGGCGGGGATCTCCTGGCGGACGGCCACCTGGGTGATGAGGCCGTCGGCGTCAGTGGCCAGCTGCGTGCGCAGGGTCGTCACACCGGCCTCCTGGAGCCACAAGCGGGTCCAGGTACTCAGGTCGCGTCCAGAGACCGCCTCCAGCTCACGGAGCAGGTCGCTCAGCTCGGCGTTGGCGTAGGCGTGCGCCTCCAGGTAGCGCTGGATGCCGGCGAAGAAGTTCTCCCGGCCCACGTATCCCACGAGCGCGGCCAGGACCGAGGCCCCCTTGGCGTAGGTGATGCCGTCGAAGTTGACCTCGACGTCGTGCAGGTCGTGGATCTCCGCGGCCACGGGGTGGGTGGAGGACAGCTGGTCCTGGTTGTAGGCCCACCCCTTCTCCAGGGTCTGGAAGGTCGTCCAGGCCTGGTTCCAACGGGTGATCTCGGCGGTGGCCAGGGTGGAGGTGTACTCGGCGAAGGACTCGTTGAGCCACAGGTCGTTCCACCAGGTCATGGTGACCATGTCCCCGAACCACATGTGAGCCAGCTCGTGCAGGATCGTCACGGCTCGCCGCTCCACACGGGCCTCGACGGGCCTGGAGCGGAAGATGTAGTCGTCGCGGTGGGTGACGCAACCGGCGTTCTCCATCGCCCCGGCGTTGAACTCAGGAACGAAGATCTGGTCGTACTTGGTGAAGGCGTAGGGGGTGGCGAACAGATCCTCGTAGTAGGCGAAGCCCCGTTTGGTCAGGTCCAGGATCTCCTCTGAGTCCATGTGCTCGACCAGGCTCTTTCGGCAGTAGACCCCCAGGGGCACGACGCGTCCGTCTCCGGCGACGTACTCGTCGGTCGCACCGACATAGGGCCCGGCGACGATGGCCGTGACGTAGGAGCTCATGGGCTCGGTGGGGGCGAAGGCGAAGGTGTGGGCGTCCCCTGAGCCGTCGGAGGCCTTGGTGGGAGTCGGTTCAGGAGTGGGGGAGTTGGACAGCACCGTCCAGCTCGACGGCGCGGTGACGGTGAAGGTGAAGGAGGCCTTGAGATCGGGCTGCTCGAAGACGGCGAACACCCGCCGGGAGTCGGGGACCTCGAACTGGCTGTAGAGATAGGTCTCGCCATCGGCCGGGTCGGTGAAGCGGTGCAGCCCCTCTCCGGTGTGCATGTAGGCGCAGTCGGCGACGACGACCAGCTCATTGTCCGCGGCCAGATCCTTCAGCGCGATACGCGAGTCCGCGTAGACCTCGGCTGGGTCCAGAGGGGCGCCGTTGAGCGTGATGGAGCGGACCGTCGGTGCGACGAGGTCGATGAAGGTGGAGGAACCCGGTGTGGCCGTGAACCGCGCCGTGGTAGTGGATCCGAAGACCGTCTCGCCTCGCGTGAGATCGAGGACGACGTCATAGCTCTGGGTCCGTACGGTTGCGCTGCGCTCGGCGGCCTCAAGACGAGTCAGGTTCTGACCGGGCATAAGAACTCCTGTCTGCGAGGGATGCGCGGCCCATGGGGGCGCGCCGGGCGATTGTCTCACCTTCTGATCGACACCGGCAGTGCCCGAGGTACGGCACGACGATGCCGGGGGACGACACGTGGCGTGTCGTCCCCCGGCACCGACGCTGTTCCCATGGACGTGGGAACGTCAGCGGATCAGGTCAGATGCGGCTCAGGCCTTGTTGCGGCGACGCAGCACCAGGGCGGCTCCTCCAGCCACGACCAGGAACGCGGCGATTCCGCCGAAGAGCAGGCCGTTGGCACCGGTACGGGCCAGGGAGTTGTCGCTGTCCTTGGTGGTGGTCTCACCGCCGGCCCGGTTCTCCGAGGAGGAGTCCTTGGCGCTCGAGCTCAGGTTGTTGCCCTTGTCGGCCCCAGCCTTGTTGTCACCGGCCTTGGCCTGCTTGTCTCCACCGGCCTGCTTGTCGCTGCCGGCGTTGGCGTTGCTGTTGCTTCCGCCGTTGTTGCCGCCACTGTTGTTCTCGGTGGTCTTCTTCTCGCTGGCCTTCTGCTCGGTGGTCTTGTCACCGCCGGCCTGCTTGTTGCCGCCACTGTTGTTCTCAGAAGCCGAGCGCTCAGTGGTGTTCTGCTCCGAGTTCTGACGCTCGGAGGTGGAACGCTCGGTGGTCTTCTGCTCGGAGGTCTTGTCACCGCCACCGTTGTTCTCGGTGGTCTTCTGCTCGGAGGTCTTGTCACCGCCGCCGTTGTTCTCGGTGGTCTTCTGCTCGGAGGTCTTGTCACCGCCGCCGTTGTTCTCGGTGGTCTTCTGCTCGGAGGTCTTGTCACCGCCACCGTTGTTCTCGGTGGTCTTCTGCTCGGAGGTCTTGTCGCCACCGCCGTTGTTCTCGGTGGTCTTCTGCTCCGTGGTCTTGTCGCCGCCACCGTTGTTCTCGGTGGTCTTCTGCTCGGAGGTCTTGTCGCCGCCACCGTTGTTCTCGGTGGTCTTCTGCTTCGTGGTCTTGTCGCCACCGCCGTTGTTCTCGGTGGTCTTCTGCTCGGAGGTCTCGGTCTCGGTGCTAGAGCGCTCGGAGCTCGCGATGGTGAAGGTGTGCTGGGAGACCGTGGTGACGGTCTGGCTGGTGGCCGTCTCGCTGTGGTGAGAGCCGGTCAGCACCAGGACGTACTCCCCGTCGGGGGCGTCAGTGGGAGCGGGCAGGTTGCCCGTGAGGTTGCCGTTGGCGTCAACCGTCAGCTCACCAAGGGTGTAGCTGACGCTGGAGTCGCTCTTGCTCCTGAGGAGGACCGTGACCTTCTCGCTGGCGTAGAAGCCCTGGGCGTGGAAGGTGAAGGTCTGGGACTGGCTCTCCGTGCGGGCGGAGACCTCGTAGGAGCCGGAGATACGCGTGTCGTCGAAGTAGATCTGCGTCTGCTGCTGCTTGGTGACCTGGGTCATCTCAGTCTTGTCACCGTAGGTCATGCAGCCAGCGCCAATGGTCCACCCGTCAGTGGTGGTGGCGGTGGTTGTGCCGATGGACTTGATGAGCGCCGCCAGGTCGAGGTCGGAGGTCCAGCTGCCGTCCGCAGCCGCCTCGGTCTTGACGACGTCGGAAACGGAGCCGTCAGGTGCGTACAGCGCGATGCCGACGGTGGCCTGCTTCCCGGTGCAGCCGGTTCCCGAGATGGTGAAGGACGTGTTGGTGCTGGAGGAGGCGAAGGTCTTCTCCTGAGTGATCTTGAAGCTGCTGCCAGCGGCGGTCTTGCCGGGGGCCGGAGTGGCCTCGCCGGTCTTGCTGGGAGCCGGGCTGGGCTGAGCAGGTTTGCCGGGGGGCGTGGTGGCCTCGGCGGTGCTGCTGGGGGTGCTCGAGCTGTTGCTGTTGGAGCTGTTGGCGAGAACGGGGGAGGCAATGAGCGAGGCTCCGGTCATTGCGGCCACCGCGCTGGCTGCGGCCAAGGGGCGTCCAAGACGCATGTGTCCTCCTAGGTCTGACGGGGGAACGATGGTTGCCGGCGATCCGATTCTTCGTCGACTTGTTATCTACCGTAACGATGAATAGGGCGAGGGCGTGGGTCTCTGAGGTGATACCAGCCACATATGGGAGTGTCCTCCCTCACGTGAAAATGTGGGGTGGTCGTGTGAGAAGGGCGACGAAAGGCTGATACGGCGGGAAACCCTCGGGGTCTCTCCGATGAGTGACTAGGCGCCCGCTGGCCGACAGGTTTTGGGCGTGTACCCGTAGCCGGCCAGCAGATCGCGCGACTCCTGGTTGGGGGAGACGATGATCGACTCATCCCGAGGTCCCGTCGGAAGGTCGATGACCGTCGTGGTTCCGGCCCGTCCGGCTTTGGAGGCGCTACGTCCTAGTGAGACCAGGTCTGCGAGCCCGGTACCTGAGTCCAGGGTGATGTTCCCGGCCACGGTGTGCGCCAGCTGATGGAGCGAGACGGGGTTACTGGCCCTCTGCCCGATGGCGGACAGTACGGCCTGCATGACGGTGGCCGTGGACTGGCTGCGGCGTTGGGCGCCGTCGGCCTGGCTCATGGCCACCCAGCTGCCGTCGCGCAGGATCTCCGGGTGCCGTGAGCGGACAAGGGCCAGGGCGTCGATCCCACTGAGACGGTGGTGGCCTGCGGAGGTGAGGTTCAGACCGGTGTAGGTGTCTCGAACCGGCTCGGGGATGTCCACCTCAACGCCTCCCAGGGAGTCGATGATGGTGGCGAACTGAGCCATGTCGATGGTTACCAGATGCGTGGTGGGGATTCCCAGGCCGGTGCACAGGGCGTTGATCGTGTTCTGCGGTCCCGGGACGTAGGTGGTGGCCAGGCGGTCCAGCTCCATGCCCTTGCTGTTGATGGTCAGGTCCCGGGGCAGGTTGATGACGGTGAGTCCGTCCTGGGATGGGCGTACCAGGGCGATGACGTCGGCGCGGGAGCCTTCCACCTCCTGAGTGGTCCCGTAGCGGCTCTGGTCTCCCGGCACGGTGGCGCGCGAGTCGGTTCCCAGGATCAGCCAGGTCTCGCCGGCCGTCGGTGAGGAGGTGGAGGGCATGGCGATATCGACACGTGCGGGGCGATGAACCAGGACAGCCACATCCGCCCCCAGCGCCAGGGCGGTCGTCATGACCGCAGCGCTCAGGCCGACGACGATCTTGCGTCGCCTCGACCAGTGCCTGATGCCTGTGCCACCCCGGCCCTGGCGGCGTCGTTGCGGCAGGGGGGAGGAGGTAGCGGTGGGGTCGCCGGTGGCGTCCGAGGCCTCCGAGGGGGCTGCGCTGTGCTCGTCGTGGGAGGTGGTGTCCATGGTCTCAGTGTCCGCTTCGGGGCAGTGCTGTGCCGTCAGGCGGGGACGCGCGCGCCGTGTGGCGGTGACGGGATGGAACGAGACCGCCGGGGAGACAGCACGTGCGGTGCTGTCTCCCCGGCGGGAAGGTGTTCCCAGTCAGACTGGGAGGAGGCGATCAGGCCTTACGACGACGCACGACGAGGGCGCCGCCACCGATGGCCACGAGGGCCGCGGCAATGCTGCCGAAGAGCAGGCCGTTGGCACCGGTCTGGGCCAGGGGCTTGCCCGAGGTGGGGGAGGAGGCCGCCGGGGTGGCCTCGGTGCTGGCCGGGACGTTCACGCTGCCGTTGGTGGCGGGAGCGGTCGGGTTGGCGGTGGCGCCACCGTTGCCGGTGATGCCGTTGTCACCGTTCTCCACGAGGTCGAGGGAGCCGCCCTTGGCGACGACGGTCTTGGTGCTGCTGCCGCCCTCGCCGTAGCGGTCGCCCTCGATGGTCAGCGTGTACTCGCCGTCCTCCACGTTCGAGGGTGCGGGAAGCTCGCCCGTGACGTTGCCGTTGTCGTCAGCCGTCAGCGTGCCGACGGGGTAGGTCTTGGAGGAGTCGGTCTTGCTGACCAGGGTGAGGGTGACCTTCTCCTTGGGGGAGAAGCCCTTGACGTCCACCGTGATCTTCTGAGCGCCGTTCTCGTCGGTGGTGATCTTGTAGGTGCCGTCCACGTCGGTGTCGTCGAAGGCGATGCCCTGCTGGTCCTGGCCCTTCTCCTCGCCGTAGGAGACACAGCCGGCCACGAGGGACCAGCCGTCGTCCGAGCCGTCCGTCTTGGCCTCAGCGCCAGTGGACTTGACCAGCTCGGGGATGTTCAGCGTGGTGGACCAGTTGCCCTCGGCGTCGGGGGTGGCCTTCACGATGGTGGACATCTCGCCCTTCGAGGTGTGGAGGGCGATGCCGACAGCCGCGTCCTTGCCGGTGCAGCCGGTGCCCGACACCGAGAAGGCGGTGTCCGAGGGGTTGACGATGACCTGCTGGTCCTCGGCGAACTTGAAGGCGAGGGAGTCGCCGGCCAGGGCGGGGGAGGCGGCAAGGGAGGCGCCGATGGCGGCGGCCATCACGCTCGCGGCGGCCAGGGGGCGTCCGAGACGCATGAGTACTCCTAGATATAGGGGGATAGGTGGCAACCGGTGAGTCGGGGTGTCACCGCGTTGTCCCCACCCTAGCGTTCCTCAGGGCGAGGTTCTACGGTATTTTGTGAATGAGGTGTCGACCTCAGTCGGGAGTAGTTGTGGATTCTTCTAAGTGGGGCAACGAGTTTCGGACCCTGGGGCTTGAATCCGAGCGACCGGGCCGTTTACCAAATAGAGACCCGCTCGTTTGGTGGCAACCATAAGGCGTCGTCGGAATCCACCGCGAAGGCCTTGTAGAAGGCATCCACATTGCGCACGATTCCGTTACAACGGAACTCCGCCGGCGAGTGCGGGTCGACGGTCAGGAGAAGCTCCGCGTAGTCCGGACGGCTCTTGGATCGCCAGATCCGTGCCCAGGAGTAGAAGAAGCGCTGCAGGCCGGTGAGCCCGTCGATGACAGGAGCCTCATCCACTGAGGGGATGCCGATGTCGGCCAGGGCCAGGGAGTAGGCCTTGAGGGCGATGCCCAGGCCACCCAGGTCACCAATGTTCTCCCCGATGGTCAAAGCGCCGTTGACGTGCGGGATCTCCTCCTGCGCCGTGCCCGCCTCCCGGTGCTTGGCGACGACGACCTCGGGCGTGTAGGCGTCGTACTGGCTGATGAGCGCGCTCGTGCGCTCGGTGAAGGCCTCCCGGTCCTCCTGGGTCCACCAGTCGCTGACCTTTCCGGTGCCGTCGAAGGTCGAGCCCTGGTCATCGAAGCCGTGGCCGATCTCGTGACCGATGACAGCGCCGATACCCGCGTAGTTCACAGCGTCGTCGGCCTGCGGGTCGAAGAAGGGAGGCTGAAGGATCGCCGCGGGGAAGACGATCTCATTCATGGTGGGGTTGTAGTAGGCGTTGACCGTCTGAGGGGTCATGTGCCACTCGTCGCGGTCCACCGGCTTGGTCAGCTTGTTCAGCGAGTAGGCCATGTCGGCCCGCTCCACGCTGCGCACCGAGGCCAGGACGTCCCCGGGGAAGACCTCGACGGCGGAGTAGTCGCGCCAGCGCACCGGGTAGCCGATCTTCGGGGTGAACAGCGCCAGCTTCTCCAGGGCCCGCTCCCGCGTGGCTGGACTCATCCACTCCAGTGAGGAGATGGACTGGTGGTAGGCCTCGATGAGCCGGCCCACCAGGGCCTCCATCGCCGACTTGTGCGACGGCGGGAAGTGCCGCTCCACGTAGATCTCACCCAGTGCCTCACCCAGGCAGGACTCCACCAGGCCGACGCCGCGCTTCCAGCGGGGCCGCAACTCGTCGGTCCCCTGGAGCGTGCGGCCGTAGAAGTCGAAGCTCTCCTCCACGAAGGCCCCCGACAGCAGGCTGGCCCGTCCGTGAACGACGTGCCAGGCCACCCAGGCCTTGAGATCCTCCAGGTCGGTCTTCTGCCAGACGCCTGCCGCGTGGGGGAGGTAGTCGGGCTGGGTGACGATGGCCTCCTCGAGGAAGGCGGTCTGCTCGATGCCGGCGCTCCGGGCGGCCGCACGGATCCCCTCGCGCCACTCGTCCCAGGGCAGGTCTGGGGCCGAGTCCACGATCTGCTGCCAGGACATCGGGTTGTTCATCTTCTCCACGTCTCGGCAGGTGACGCGGTCCCAGTGGCCCTTGGCCAGGGCGGTCTCCACGGCCATGACCCGTTCGGCGAGGTCCTCACCCGAGGTGCCGAAGGAGTCCGTCAGGCCCGCCAGCGCCATCATCCTGGCCACGTGCTCCACGTAGGCCTGGCGCAGCGGGGCCTGAGCCTCCTCCCGGTAGTAGGACTCGTCCGGCAGCCCCAGTCCCGACTGCCCCACCCAGCTCGTGTAGCGCTCCGGGTCATTGATGTCCACCTCGACATCCGCGCCGACCACGCCCATGAAGCCGACGGGCGTCATCTCTCCCAGCGCTCGGGCCAGCTCCTCCTTGGAGGAGGCGCCCAGCACCGGTGCCAGCTCCTCAGCCAGCGGCTCGGCTCCGAGCTCCTCCAGATGGGCCTCGTCCATGAAGGCCTGGTAGAGGGCGCCGACTCGGCCCCGGTTGGTGGTCAGGACCTCCGCGGCCCCCTCGGGCGCCACGCAGGAGAACTGCTCGGCGAGCTCCTCGACGATCTGGCGGCAGGCGGCCTCGGCCTCGTCGCGCAAGGTGGTGAAGGCGCCGCTGCTGGGCCGGTCCGCCGGGATCTCGGCGGTCGCAAGCCACTGGCCGTTGACGAAACGGAACAGGTCGTCCTGGGGGCGCACCGAGGTGTCGGTGTGCGCCGTCTCCAGCACGCCGGCGAGGATGACGTCGGTGGCGGGGGAGCTGCTCGCCGGCTGGGAGTGCTGGGCCGGTGAGTCCGATGCAGGGCCGGTGGGAGTCGGTGAGGTCGCGCAGGCGTCAGTCATAGCGGACACGCTAACCCTCTCCGCTGCTCTCAGGCGTCCCGATGGCGCCCGTTGCCTCATGGTGCGAAGCGCTGTTCGCGTGAGGCACAATTCTGCCCATGCGCATCCATATCGCCTCCGACCACGCCGGTTATGAGCTCAAGAGCGCCGTGAGCGCGCACTTGAGGGAGCAGGGGCACACCGTCATCGACCATGGAGCCCACTCCTACGACCCGGATGACGACTACCCCGCCTTCTGCCTGGCTTGCGGGGAGGCCGTCGTGGCCGACGCCGGGAGCCTGGGCATTGTTCTCGGGGGCAGTGGCAACGGGGAGCAGATCGCCGCCAACAAGGTGGACGGGGTGCGTGCCGCCCTGGCCTGGTCGATCGAGACCGCCAGGCTCGCCCGCCAGCACAACAACGCCAACGTCGTCGCGCTGGGCGGTCGCATGCACGATCTGGGGGCGGGCCTGGCGATCATCGATGCTTTTCTCGCCGAACCCTTCAGCGGCGATGAGCGCCACGTGCGTCGCATCGCCCAGCTCACCGACTACGAGAGCCGCGTTCATGACGCCCCCGCTCCAGCGGCTGATCCCACCGGCACCCCCACCGGGGCCTGAGCATGCCGGAGGGGCACACCATCCACCGGCTCGCCGCCGCCCTTGACGAGCTCTACGGCGGTCAGAGCCTGCGCGTGCGCTCGCCGCAGGGGCGCTTCGCCGACGGGGCGAGCCGTCTTGACGGTCAGGTCCTCCTGGGCAGCCAGGCCCACGGCAAGCACCTCTTCCTGCCTTTCGGCCCCCGCGCCGACATGTCCCTCGACGACGCCTCCGTCACCTGGCTGCGGATCCACCTGGGCCTCTACGGGGCATGGACCTTCGACGGCGACCGTGAGTTCACAGCGCCCCACGCCATCGGGGCGCCGCGTCGGCGCGTCGGGGAGCGTGGCGAGCACGCCCTCAAAGGTGGGGGAGGGTCGGCCCTGACCGGGCTGAACGGCGGGAGCCTCGAAGCCGAGGGGCAGGGCACAGCCACACACGGGCCCGCCCCCGAGGAGTGGGAGCCTCCCGAGCCGCGTGGCGCGGTACGGCTGCGGCTGCTCGGCGAGCACGGGGTGGCCGACCTGACCGGACCGGCGGCCTGCGAGCTGCTGGACGCCGAGGGCGTGGCCGCTGTCCGCCGTCGCCTCGGCCCGGACCCGCTGCGCGCTGACGGCGACGTGGAGGCCTTCGTGGCCAAGGCGCGCTCGCGGCGCAAGAGCATCGGGGAGCTGCTCATGGACCAGTCCGTCATCTCCGGAGCCGGCAACATCTACCGGGCCGAGACGCTCTTCCGGGTCGGGGTCTCGCCGTTCCGAGCGGGCAACCGCATCAGCCAGGAGCGGCTGCGGGCCATCTGGGAGGACCTGCGTCCTCTCATGGAGTACGGGGTGGCCACCGGCTTCATCACCACCGTCGACCTCGACGACGTCCCCGCCCCCCTGCCGCCTGACGACCCCGAGGCCGGCCGGTGGTACGTGTACCACCGCACCGGCCGTCCATGCCTGCGCTGCGGGACCCCGGTGGCGGAGCGGGAGGTCGCCTCCCGCCGGCTCTTCTGGTGCCCGACCTGTCAGGCCCACTGAAACCGGCTGGAGACCCTCCGGGTCCCACTAAGGTGGCAGCATGTCGAACGCCTCGCCCGCCCTGCACTCCTCGAGCTGGTCCTCCTCGACCGCCGGCCTGCTGACCCGCGACCACCACCTGACCGTTCCCCTGGACCGCAGCGGGCAGGGGGACTCAGCCCCCGACGGTACGGAGTCCATCACCGTCTACGCCCGTGAGATCTCAGCCGTGGGCATCGACCCGGTCTCCCGGCCGCCACTGGTCTTCCTTCAGGGCGGGCCGGGCTGCGAGGCACCCCGCCCCAGTGCCGACTCCGGGCTCGGCTGGATCGGTGCGATCCTCGAGCACCACCGACTCATCCTCGTCGACCAGCGCGGCACCGGAGCCTCCAGCCCGGTGGACCGGCCCGATGCCGCCGGCACCCCCGCAGACACCGCCCGGCTGCTCACTCACCTGCGCGCCGATGAGATCGTCGAGGACTGCGAGGACCTGCGCCGCGCTCTGGGCCTGGAGCGCTGGAGCCTGCTGGGCCAGTCCTTCGGAGGGTTCTGCGTCACCCGGTACCTCTCCGAGCACGCCCAGAGCCTGGAGAAGGTCTACATCACCGGCGGCCTGCCCGCCGTCGGGCACAGCATTGACGAGGTCTACGCCCTCAGCTACGAGGCGATGCGCCTCAAGAGCGAGGAGTACTACACCCGCTTCCCCCAGGACCGCGACCGCATGGCGTCCCTGGTTGAGAAGGCCGGTCGGGGTGAGCTGAGGACGGCGGGAGGGGATTTCGTAGGACCCGAGCGCCTGCGCTCGCTCGGCGCCCTGCTGGGCGGGGCCGGGGGAGCGGACACGATCCACTACCTCCTGGAGCGCGACCCCGACTCCTGGGCCTTCCGCTATGACCTGGGGCAGTGCCTGCCCTTCGGCGGCAGGTTCCCGCTCTACGCCGTCATCCACGAGTCCTGCTGGGCCGACGCCGGCACCACCGACTGGGCCGCGCAGCGGGTGCGTCCCGCGGTCTTCGACGACGATCCCACCCTGCTGACAGGCGAGCACGTGCGCCGTGAGGCCTTCGTCGAGGACGCCGGTCTGCGCCCCTGGCTGGAGGTGGCCGACCTCCTGGCCGCGCACGAGTGGCCGGCGCTCTACGACCCGGCCCGTCTCAAGGCCACGACGACCCCCGGGGCGGCCGCCGTCTACGCTCGCGACGTGTTCGTGCCGATGACCACCTCCCTGGAGACGGCCGCGCTCATCCCCGGCCTGCGCACCTGGATCACCAGCGAGTACGAGCATGACGGCTCACGCGCCTCCGGCGGTCGGGTCTTCAAGCGCCTGCGAGACCTGGCCGCCGGGGTGATCGCCCGCTGACAGCTGTGCCCCGGTACGCCCACCGGGCGCACCAGGGCACAGCCGGGTGCTTGAGGAGCACGCGAGGGACGGGCGTGAGGCGGCCCCCGGGTGCCCGCTGGGATGCTGTGAGGCGGCTCAGATGTAGATGGTCGGGTCCATCATGAGCTCGGGGTCGGTGCGGGGGTCGCGGGCCCGGCTGGGCACGCCCACGGCGACATGACCCTGCGGGAGGTTCTTCACCAGGACCGCGTTGGCCCCCACCTTGGCCCCGTCCTCGACGGTGACCGGCCCCAGGACCTTGGCGCCGGCGCCGATCTGCACGTTGTTACCGATGGTGGGGTGGCGCTTGCCCGGACTCATCGACACCCCGCCCAGAGTCACTCCGTGGAACAGCAGGACGTCGTTGCCGACCTCCGCGGTCTCACCGATGACCACGCCCATGCCGTGGTCGATGAAGAAGCGCTCACCGATCGTCGCGGCCGGGTGGATCTCGATGCCGGTGAAGTTGCGGGCCGCTTGAGACAGGGCGCGTGCCGCGAAGCGGTGCCCCTTGTGCCACAGCTTGTGAGCCGCCCGGTGCGCCCACAGGGCGTGGACACCCGGGTAGAGGAGGGCCACCTCCACGCTGGAGCGGGCGGCGGGGTCGCGCTTGCGGGCCGTGGCCAGGTCCTCGCGGGCCAGGTCCAGGAGGGACCGCTGGGAGTTGTGCATGGTGTGCTCCTGTGATGGGTGACGGTGCGGCTCAGGTCGGCTGGTGAGCCTTCACCTCGCCCGCTGCGCCGATGACAACACCGACGGCGGCTCACCTGTTCCCAGGTTCGCCGCCGTCGGGGGAGTCAGTCGAGGAAGTCCTTGAACAAGGGCGTGGACAGGTAGCGCTCACCGGTGTCAGGCAGGACGGTGACGATGGTCTTGCCCTCGAACTCAGGGCGCCTGGCCAGCTCGCTGGCGGCAGCCAGAGCGGCGCCCGAGGAGATCCCCACCAGGAGACCCTCCTCCGCAGCGGCCCGGCGAGCGTAGGTGATGGCGACGTCGGACTCGATGTGGAGCAGCTCGTCCCAGATGCCCTGGTCAAGGATCTCGGGAACCACGTTGGGGCCCAGGCCCTGGATCTTGTGGGGAGCGGCCTGGCCCTCGCTCAGCAGCGGGGACTCGGAGGGCTCGACGCCGTAGATCTTCACCCCGGGCTTCTCCTGGCGCAGAACCTGGCCCACTCCGGTCAGCGTGCCCCCGGTGCCGATACCGGCCACGAAGACGTCGATGTCGCCCCCGGTCTGCTCCAGGATCTCCCGAGCCGTGGTCTCGCGGTGGATCTTGGGGTTGGCCGGGTTGGTGAACTGGGAGGCGAGGATCGAGTTGGGGGTCGCGGCCTGGATCTCCTCGGCCCGCTTGACCGCGCCGGCCACGCCGCCCTCGGTGGTCAGCACCAGCTCCGCACCGAAGGCGCGCATGATGGCCCGGCGCTCCTTGGACATGGTCTCGGGCATGGTGATGATGACCTTGTACCCCAGGGCCGCTCCCACCATAGCCAGGCCGACGCCGGTGTTCCCGGAGGTCGCCTCCACGATGGTGCCACCGGGCTTGAGGTCACCGGAGGCCTCCGCGGCGCGCACGATGGACAGGGCGATGCGGTCCTTGACCGAGGCGGCCGGCTCGAAGGCCTCCACCTTGGCCAGGACGGTGGCGGGGGCGCCGTCGGTGACGCGGTTGATGCGGACCAGGGGAGTGTTGCCGACCAGAGCGGTTGCGTCGGGTGCGTACGTCATAGTGATGTCCTTCGAGTGTGGGTTGGGTGAGCCCTGTGGTGATGGCGACCGGCGGTGCCGCGTGATGAGGCGACGTCGGGCCCGCGAGGACTCGTAAGAGAAAAGAAGTGGGACGGTCCGCGTCCGTCAGGGGGCCACGTCATGAGGAGTGGC
This sequence comes from Actinomyces sp. oral taxon 175 str. F0384, assembly GCF_000223355.1. Classification (NCBI taxonomy): domain Bacteria; kingdom Bacillati; phylum Actinomycetota; class Actinomycetes; order Actinomycetales; family Actinomycetaceae; genus Actinomyces; species Actinomyces sp. oral taxon 175. Next base: position 159,754 of record NZ_AFUR01000006.1, on the reverse strand, counting down.
TCGAACAGCAGGGGTGACCGCCTGCTCCGGGAGCGCCGGGCATGCGCGCAGCGGTACGCGCACAGATGTCGTGGCCTGGCGCCCTACCGACACCGGCAGCAGCAGCACGCGGGCGCGATGGGCATGGAGAGCGAGGACATGGTGCACATGACGGTCTTCACCATCATGGGTCCTCCTTAGTTCCTCTCGGCGACTGGCTGCGCCTACCCGGGCGTGAACTGCTCATCCGGGGCGTGGTTCCCCGGCTGTTGGTGGAACCCTACCCCGCATCCGACGGTGATCGCCACATCCATCCGGTATCTGCTCGCATCGTGGTCGTGAGCGCGGCCGAGTCCGCGGGTGCCTGGTAGGCGTATCCGGGGGAGAGGGGGTTCTCGACCCTGGGCTTCAGGCCGGGGGCACAGGGACCTCGACCAGTCGGCTCCCGGCAGGCTCTGCCGCCCCCTCGCCGCGGGTCAGGGCCGCCAGCGGGGCGTGCAGGAGCTCAGGGTCGGCGCAGGACGTGGCCAGCACGAGGACCGCGTGGGTCGGTCCCCAGATCGTCTCCTCGACGTGAATGGTCGGGGCCGGTGTGGCCGTCCCGCCCTCCGCCGTCGGCCCCGATGCTGCGGTGGGGTTGCGGGAGCGCAGCTCCGCCTCGATCCTGCCGGCCTGGGCCACCGGAACCCGCAGGTCCCACAGATGAAGCCGGGTCAGGGTGACCCGTGCAGCCGCCTGCAGCGCCTGAGCGGTCGCCTCGGAGTAGGCGCGCACCAGTCCGCCGGTACCCAGGAGCGTTCCGCCGAAGTAACGGGTGACGACGACGGTCGTGTTGGCCAGTCCCGTTCCTCTCAGGACGTCGAGCATGGGCTGGCCGGCCGTGCCGGAGGGCTCGCCGTCGTCGTTGGAGCGCTCGGTGGGTGGGGGCGGGGCGGCCAGGGCGTGTCCGTCGGAGAGGTCGGTGAGCGTCAGCGCCGAGCAGTGGTGGCGCGCGTCGGGGTAGGTGGAGCGCACCTCCGCGATGAAGCTGCGGGCCTCGTCCATGGAGTCCGTGCGGCAGGCGCGTGCCAGGAAGTGGGATTTCTTGATCTCCAGGTCGATCTCGGGCTGCTCGCCGCGGGCCAGGGTGATGAGCCCGGGGGGTGACTGCTCCCGAGACGGCTGGTGCGATGGTGTGCGAGGGGCGTGCGGGGCCATGGCAGGATCCTCGCACGAGGCGGGCGCGGGACCGATGTCACACGCCTTGAGGTGCTCCTGGACTGGAAGCGGTCCCGGCGATGTCGTTATGGTGTCCCTCGGTCCAGTTTCGAGGGGTCGTCCGATCCCCAAGGTTCATGAGAGAGGAGCGGGCCCATGGCAGTGCCGAAGCGGAAGATGTCCCGCAGCAACACCCGCAACCGCCGCTCACAGTGGAAGGCCAAGCTCACCGAGCTCAACACCATCCGCGTCCAGGGCCGCGAGATCTCCGTCCCTCGCCGTCTGGCGCGGGCCTACAAGGAGGGCCTCATCGAGCAGTGAGGCTGCAGGTGGAGGGGTGAAACCCTTCATCCATGCGGGTGTAGCTCAATGGTAGAGCCTCTGCCTTCCAAGCAGATTGCGCGGGTTCGATTCCCGTCACCCGCTCTGTGAGCCGAAAGGGGCCGCTCCTCGGCGGTCCCTTTCGTCACGTCACGGGCTGTGGCGCAGTTTGGTAGCGCACCTGCTTTGGGAGCAGGGGGCCGCGGGTTCAAATCCCGCCAGCCCGACTCCTCGTCCCGTGGTCGGACGGCCTGTGCGCAGACCGCATTCAGGTGCGCGTCGAGGCGGATGCATGGCCCGTGAGTATGCCGATGCGCCCCGCGGCCACGACGGCCGTGCCCGGTGCCATCTCCTGTGTCCAGACTCATGCGCCAGGTGCGGACGCAGCGTCGATCCCACTGTCCGTTTGCCCTAAGATGGCACGGATTGACGCCACAGACACGCGTCCACCGAGCGCCTCCGAGTGCGTCGGTGTTACCGCAGAACTCAGACCTTGGGAGCAACCCCCGTGAAGACCACTGTCGAGAATCTTGACCCCAGTCGCATCAAGCTGACCGTTGAGGTCCCCTATGAGGAGCTCAAGCCCAGCCTGGATGCCGCCTACAAGGAGATCGGCTCCCAGATCCAGGTCCCCGGCTTCCGCCGCGGTCACGTCCCCAACCGGGTCATCGACCAGCGCGTCGGCCGTGGGACCGTCATCCAGGAGGCCGTCAACAACAAGCTTTCCGACTTCTACCGTGACGCCATCACAGAGGCCGAGCGGGTCCCCATGCTCCAGCCCGAGGTCGATGTCGTCGAGCTGCCCAACGCCACCGGCGAGAACGGCGGTCAGCTGGCCTTCACCGCCGAGGTCACTGTTCGCCCCGTCATCGAGCTGCCGGACCTGAGCAAGGCCAAGCTGACCGTGGACGCCGTCGAGGTCACCGATGAGGACGTCGACATCGAGCTGGACAACCTGCGTGCCCGCTTCGGCTCCCTGAAGTCCGTGGGCCGCAAGGCCAAGACCGGTGACTTCGTCACCATTGACCTCAAGGCCGTCATCGACGGCGAGGAGGTCGACTCCATCTCGGGCGTCTCCTACGAGATCGGCAAGGGCAACATGCTCAAGGGCCTGGACACCGCCCTGCGCGGCCTGAAGACCGACGAGTCCGCCACCTTCACCACCGAGCTGGCCGGCGGGGAGCACGCCGGTGAGCAGGCCGAGGTCACGGTGACCGCCACTGCCGTCAAGCAGCGTGAGCTGCCCAAGGTCGATGACGAGTTCGCCCAGCTCGCCTCCGAGTTCGACACCGTCGAGGAGCTGCGCGAGGACCTCGTCAAGCAGGTCACCGAGCGCAAGACCGGCGAGCAGGCGGTCGCCGCCCGTGACGCCCTCCTCGAGCACCTGCGCAGCGAGGTCGCCTTCGACGTCCCCGAGGCCGTTGTCGAGGCCGAGGTCGCCCAGCACCTGCGGGCCGAGGGCAAGGACGGCGACGAGGAGCACGCCAAGGAGATCCGCGAGGACATCGTCAACGGTGTGCGCGACCAGATCATCCTCGATGTCCTGGCTGAGGACCTCAAGGTCGGTGTGGCGCAGGACGAGCTGCTGGAGTTCCTCTTCCAGACCGCCCAGCAGTACGGCATGGAGCCCGCCCAGTTCCTCCAGGGTGCTCAGCAGGCCGGGCAGATTCCCGCCTTCGTCTCCGAGGTCGCTCGCAACAAGTCTCTGGCCATGGCGCTGCGCCAGGCAGCGGTGGTTGACTCCAAGGGCGAGACCGTGGACCTGTCCGCCTTCATCGGCTCCGACGAGGACGACGCCGCCGCGGCAGCTCAGGCCGCAGCCGTTGCCGCTGAGGGCGAGGACGCCGAGTGAGCCCACGGCGGCGTATGAGCTGAGGCGCGTTCCCCGCTCATGCGGGACGCCTCACAAGCTGAACAGACGGGCCCACCTTCTTCTTCTGGAAGGTGGGCCCGTTGCCGTGCGGGGGAGTGTTGTCGGGATGACCTCTGCCGCGTTGACCGGGATGTGTCCCGGATGAGGATCAGCCCGCTGTGACGAGGTCCTTGCGCTTGGGGCGAATGACTCCGAAATTGCGTTCAGGAATCGCCATCTTGAAATAGTAGGCGACCCCGATGGGAACCACGATGAGACTGACGAAGAGGCAGTAGAAGGGCTGGAAGATCAGCCACTTGTTGCCGTGGTCCCAGTGAAGCCACACGATAGCGGCGTAGTAGATGAACAGTGCCAGCAGAAGTGTCCATCCGGGATTGACAACGGCTATCCATCTGAGCACAAACATGCTGATGACCACGATGCCGCTGTACAGCCACAGGAAGGGGTGCTGGAAGACGAATCTGAAGTTGATGATGAAAAGCCTGAAGGAACCGCCGCTCCAGGCGATTCGCTGGCGCCACCAGGAGTACAGGGTGTCTGGAGCGTTGGTGTTGACGTGGGCAAGAATGTGAACGGCCTTGTATCCCAGTGCGTCTCCGATAATCCCGGACTCGATGTCATTGCCCTGGAAGAACAGTGAGTGGCGGGCCATGATCTGGCGCATGACGTCGGTCTTGCCGATGTGAAGGGCGCCGCTGAGCAGCCACGGCATGATTCTGCGTGCGCGCATCGAGACCACGTACTCGTGGCGCTGCATCTGGACGATGAAGGGCCCCTTCTTCTGAGGCACGATGGTGACCGAGGCGAAGTCGGCCTTATTGGCCACCAGGGCGCCGATGATGTGGGTCAGCGGCTCCTGCGCCGTAGTATCGGCGTCAAGGCAGACGATGTAGGAGTTGAGGGGGGCGGCCAGCAGTGCGTCGCGGACAACCGTGTCCCGGGTGATTCCCGAGGTGCTCCGCTTGCGCCCTACCTTCCGTGGGACGTAGTTGCTGCGGAAGATTCTGAACCCGTAGCGAATGGCGATGTCCTCCAGGTCGCGGTAGAACTCCTCGGACTCACCAGATGTGGTGCACAGGACTACTCGATCTCCATAAGGGCGCAGATAATCCGCGTTCTGCAAGTACTTGACGTTGCCGTAGATCGGTACCAGGACGCTGAAGTCGTCCGAGGTGATGTTCGGATTCAGCTCCACGGCTTTATACCACTTCGAGGTGATGCCGGCCCAGATGTCAATTCCGATCCAGAATAGGATTCCCACCAGCAGGGTAATGACGATCATGCAGTGGTCCTCTCTGATGCATGGAATTGTGCGAACGTGCTGAACACGAGTAGCCCCTTACTGGGTGGTGCGGCAAGCGGAAAAGACGTGTTGTTCTAGCAGGGACGGGATTATTGAATCGTGAAAGAATGTGGCTGACTGGCGTCGGAGTGAAGCCTGAGTCGAAGGGCTTTGGTGTCGTCAGGCAGGCGGACACTCCAATGCTATCGGTCGGATAAATTCGATGGTGCCACGCCGCCCTCACCGATGCCACGGTGTGGGAAGCGGGTCACGTCAAGATCTCGGGCGCCTACAACCTATCCGATGGAAGGTTTAGTTTTCCTACAAGGAAGGGTGAGTTGGCTTACCGTCGTCTCGCGCCTGTGGGAGCGAGTGATCCGCGACACCGGGCGCGATACGTCAGGTGGTGCGTGGTCGGCCGGCGTCTTTACTGCGGCCGGATGAGGTGCTCGACTTAGTGGAACTCACAAGGAAACGGGATGGGGGCGAAGGCTCGGCGCCTCGCCCCCATCACGCGCGGTGGTGGCCGTCAGTCGGACGGCTCCCGATCGGTAGGCGGTTGCCCGCTCCCGGGCTACTTCTCGTTCGCTGCTGCGGCCTTGTCGACGTCGACCATCACCAGCTGCATGCGGCACGGCGTCACGGCCGTCAGCGCGTGACGGTCACCGGGTGCCAGGTAGATGACGTCCCCGGCGCCCATCCGCTCGGTGCGCTCGCCGATGGAGAAGTCCATCTCGCCCTCCAGGAGCGTGACGATCACCGCCCTGGGGGAGGAGTGCTCGGTGAGGACCTGACCGGCGTCGAAGGTGAAGACGACGGTGCGCAGAATCTCGTTGTTGACGACGACCCGTGAGGTGGTTGCCTCCTCGGAGATGGGCAGGGCGGCGTTGAGGCCGAGTCGGAACAGGGACTCGGTTGAGGGGGTGCTGGACGAGGGGGACATGTGTGCTCCTACGATGTTGGGTGGACAGGACTGTGAGGGTTGTATGGCTGTGAGGGCTGGGCCGAGCGCGTCCCGAGGTGGCGGCGTGCCGGGCGTCGGATGATGCTGTTATGGAAGACAGTACTGGTGACAAGACTGAGGGGCGCGATCTGCCGAGGTGCTGACCGTCGGGGATGGTGCCGTGATCGCGAGGAGGCTCGAGGAGATGCGCCCCGTGGTCGTCGCACCTGCGCCGTGGGCGAAAAGGGTGCGACGGCGGGCATGGTGGCCGAGGGGGTCGCGTTAGCGTTGGTGACACCGACCATGAGAGGACTGACGTGAGCGAGCTCTACACACCCGCTGCGGTCGCCCCTCCCCAGGCAGCCGACGCCGCAGGCGCGGGTCTGGGGTTGACCGACTCCATCTACAACCGCCTCCTCAAGGAGCGCATCATCTGGCTCGGCTCCGAGGTGCGTGACGACAACGCCAACGCCATCTGCGCCCAGATGCTGCTGCTGGCCGCCGAGGATCCCGAGCGGGACATCTACCTCTACATCAACAGCCCCGGCGGCTCGGTGACCGCCGGCATGGCCATCTACGACACCATGCAGTACGTCCAGCCCGACGTCGCCACCGTGGCCACGGGGCTGGCCGCCTCCATGGGGCAGCACCTGCTGTCGGCCGGCGCCAAGGGTAAGCGCTACCTCACCCCCCACGCCCGCGTGCTCATGCACCAGCCCTCCGGTGGTGCCGGGGGCTCGGCCACTGACATCCGCATCAACGCCGACCTCATCATCAAGATGAAGCAGGAGCTCGCGGAGATCACCGCAGCCAACACCGGGCACACGGTGGAGGAGATCATTGCTGACTCCGACCGTGACCACTGGTTCTCGGCCCAGGAGGCCCTGGAGTACGGATTCGTCGACCACATCGTGCGCTCCAGCCGGGAGATCGGCAAGCAGAACGGAGACAACTGACATGTCCTCGACCCGTCCCTACTTCGAGGCCATCGCCCGCCAGGCCGGTGCCATGCCGCAGGCCCGTTACGTGCTGCCCCAGTTCGAGGAGCGCACCGCCTACGGCTTCAAACGCCAGGACCCCTACGCCAAGCTCTTCGAGGACCGCATCGTCTTCATGGGTGTCCAGGTCGACGACGCCTCCGCCGACGACATCATGGCCCAGCTCCTGGTCCTGGAGTCCCAGGACCCAGACGGTCTCATCACCATGTACATCAACAGTCCCGGCGGATCCTTCACGGCGCTGACGGCCATCTACGACACCATGCAGTACATCAAGCCGCAGGTGCAGACCGTCTGCCTGGGGCAGGCGGCCTCCGCCGCCGCCGTGCTCCTGGCCGCCGGCAGCGAGGGCAAGCGTCTGGCCCTGCCCAACGCGCGCGTCCTCATCCACCAGCCCGCCATGGAGGGGATGCAGGGCCAGGCCAGCGACATCGAGATCGTCGCCAATGAGATCGACCGCATGCGCTCCTGGTTGGAGGACACCCTGGCCGCGCACACCGGACGGGACCGCGAGAAGATCCACGCCGACCTCGAGCGCGACAAGATTCTCACGGCTGCCGCCGCCAAGGAGTACGGGATCGTGGACCAGGTGCTCACGTCCCGCAAGGCCCCGGCCTCTCCGCACTCCTCCTGAGGAGTGCCGGGATGCAGGCCGGGCCTTCAGTGCCGTGCTGAGGCCGTGTGTGGCGCTCCCTCCCATGACCGGTGGGAGCGCCGCACACGCAGCCGGTGGAAATAAGTCCAGCAAACCCTGGCAGCATGGCGCCCAACGTGGCATATTGCGGACTGGACACGCCGCCATGCACTCGGCGCACCTGCCGTCTGAGCCCGTAGGCTGACGCAGGGCCGCCCGGCTGCGGGGGCCGATGACGAACCTGGAGGAAACTGTGGCACGTAACGCTGAGAGTGTGGATCTGCTCAAGTGCTCCTTCTGTGGCAAGAGCCAGAAGCAGGTCAAGAAGCTCATCGCCGGGCCCGGTGTCTACATCTGCGACGAGTGCATCGAGCTGTGCAATGAGATCGTCGACGAGGAGCTGAGCGACTCAGGCGCCGGAGTTCCTCTCGAGCTGCCCAAGCCCCAGGAGATCTTCGACTTCCTCAACCAGTACGTCATCGGCCAGGAGGCCGCCAAGCGCGCCATGAGTGTGGCGGTCTACAACCACTACAAGCGCGTCCAGGTCAAGGAGCGCTCCGTGGCCGAGGGGGACGGCCTGGAGCTGGGTAAGTCCAACATCCTTCTGCTGGGGCCCACCGGAACCGGTAAGACTCACCTGGCCCGAACCCTGGCCCGCCTCCTCGACGTCCCCTTCGCCATCGTCGATGCCACGGCTCTGACCGAGGCGGGGTATGTCGGCGAGGACGTGGAGAACATCCTCCTCAAGCTCATCCAGGCCGCTGACGGCGACGTCAAGCGCGCTGAGAAGGGCATCATCTACATCGACGAGATTGACAAGATCGGTCGCAAGGCGGAGAACCCGTCGATCACCCGCGACGTCTCGGGTGAGGGCGTCCAGCAGGCACTGCTCAAGATCATCGAGGGAACGACGGCCTCCGTGCCGCCCGGCGGCGGGCGCAAGCACCCGCACCAGGAGTTCCTGGAGATCGACACCACCAACATTCTCTTCATCGCCGCGGGCGCTTTCGCCGGTATTGAGGAGATCGTGCGCCAGCGTCAGCGCAAGGAGTCCGGGGCCCAGATGGTGGGCTTCGGGGCGCAGCTGACCGGTAGCACGGGATCGCAGGACGTCTTCACCTCACCGGTGCGCCCCGAGGACCTTCACAAGTTCGGCCTCATCCCCGAGTTCATCGGCCGCCTGCCCGTCATCGCCACGGTTCAGGACCTGGGGGTGCGTGAGCTCGTGCGCGTCATGACCGAGCCCAAGAACGCTCTGGTCTCTCAGTACCAGTACCTCTTCAGTCTCGACGGCGTCGAACTCGAGCTGACCGATGCCGCCATTGAAGCGGTGGCCTCCCTCGCCCTGGAGCGCAAGACCGGCGCCCGGGGACTGACCTCCATCGTCGAGGAGGTCCTGGGACAGGCCATGTTCGAGGTTCCCTCCCTGCCCGAGGTCGGGCGCGTCGTCGTCGACGCCGATGCCGTCAGGGGTACCGGCAAGCCCAGCTACCAGTCCGGTTCGGGAACGCTGCGCTCGACGAGCAAGATGGGGGAGCGGAGCCGGACCGCATGAGCGAGGAGCAGGGCGGCGTCCCCCCTCAGCTGGCCGTCTATCGGGCCACAATCGACAATCTCGACGCCGCCCTTGTCCATCTCCTGGCTGAGCGCTTCCGCTGCACTCAGCAAGTGGGCCTGCTCAAGGCCCAACTGGACCTGCCGCCGGCCGACCCCGGGCGCGAGCAGCACCAGGTGGCACGTCTGCGGGCACTGGCTGAGGAGTCCGGCCTGGACCCGATCTTCGCCGAGAAGTTCTTCACCTTCATCGTCGCCGAGGTCATCCAGCACCACGAGGAGATCCGCGACGACCACGAGGCCGAGCGGGCCAAGCAGACCGAACTGTAGGAACCGCCGGAGGCGTCCGGTCAGGTGACCTACCGGTGACTCGCAGCGACAAGAGCCGTCCAGGTCGGGCGAGCCAGAAGCGCGGTCCTGGAGCAGCCGGCGGGCCGAGCCCAGTGGGCTCTCGCGGCGGCTTTCAGTCCTGCGACGGTGAGACGGTGGTGCCGGGAATGAGCGGGGTACGCGTGTAGAGAGCCTCGATCTCGGCCCAGAAGCGCTTCTCCGCCTCGGCGCGGCGTACCTTGAGCGAGGGAGTCAGCAAGCCGTTGGCCACGGTGAAGTCCGTGGGCAGCACCTCGAAGGTGCGGATCGACTCCGCCCGTGAGACCGTCTCGTTGGCCCGGGCCACCGCCTTCTCCAGGGCGGCGCGCACCCGTGGGTCCCGGGCGGCGTCGACGACAGTCATCTCCTCCAGGCCGTGGGAGGACAGCCATAGAGGCAACATCTCCGCATCCAGGGTGAGGAGCGCACCGATGCAGGGACGGTTCTCCCCGACGACGAGTACCTGGCTGACCAGCGGATGACCCCGCAGGCGGTCCTCCAGAGGGGCCGGGGCGACGTTCTTCCCACCGGCGGTGACAATGAGCTCCTTCTTGCGCCCCGTGATCCGCAGGAAGCCCTCGGTACCTTCGAAGGAGCCGATGTCCCCGGTGCGCAGCCAGCCGTCATCGGTGAAGGCCTCGACCGTGGCCTCGGGGTTGTTGTGGTAGCCCGTGAAGGTGCCGATGCCCCGGACCAGGATCTCCCCGTCGTCGTCCAGGCGGAGCGAGCAGCCGGGTAGCGGGGTGCCCACAGTCCCGATCCGGGTGACCTGGGGCAGGTTGACGCTGCACGGACCCATGGTCTCGGTCAGGCCATAGCCCTCCAGGACGGTGACTCCGGCGCCGCGGTAGAAGTGACCCAGGCGCTCGCCCAAAGGCCCGCCTCCGGAGACCACGTGCGTGACCTGCCCGCCCAGCACGGAGCGCAGGGTGGAGAAGACCAGCTTGTCGAAGGCAGCGCGCTGAGCCTTGAGGCGGCGCGACGGGCCCTGCGGGGTGTCCAAGGCCCGGGAGTACGCGATCGCGGTCTTGGCCGCCAGGCGGAAGACCTTCTGCTTGGCGCCGGTCGCCTTGGCATCGGCGGCGTTATAGATCTTCTCGAAGACCCGGGGGACGGCCAGGACCGCGGTGGGCCGGAAGGAGCCCAGGTCGTTGAGGAGATTACGCACGTCGGGCACGTGCCCCAGTACGCCCGCGCGTGAGCAGACGACTGCGATCTCCACGAACCGGCCGAGTACGTGGGCCAGGGGCAGGAACAGCAGGAAACGGACCTCGGCCCCGCCCAGGACCTCGGGCACGTGCGGGCAGACGTTGACGCACAGGTGCACGAGGTTGCCGTGGCTGAGCTCGACGCCCTTGGGGCGGCCAGTTGTGCCGGAGGTGTAGACGATGGTGGCCAGGGACTGTGAGGTCAGGGCCGCGCTGCGCCGGTCGAGCTCGCCGGCATCCACGCCTCGACCGGCCTTGATGAGCCCCAGGACGTCCTCGCGCTCGATACACAGCACCTGCAGGCTCTCGAGCTCGGGTACGGTGGAGGTCAGTGCGCCGACCATGGAGGCCATGGCTTCGTTCTCCACGACGATGAGCCTGACGCCGGCGTCGGTGAGGATCCACTGGGCCTGCTCGGCTGAGGAGGTCTCGTAGACGGGGACGACGACGAGGCCCGCCTCCCAGGCGGCGAAGTCCAGAAGCGTCCACTCGTACGACGTGTGCGACATGATGCCGATGGCGTCTCCGGGCTGAAGACCTCGGGCCACCAGACCCGCGGCCACCTCACGCACCTGGGTGCGGAAGGCGCTGGCGCTCATCTCTCGCCAGCGCCGCCCCAAGGGGGACTTGCGGGCGATGAGCCCGCCGTCGGGGCTGCGGCGCACGCGCTCGGCCAGCGCCCAGGGCGTCGTCATGCCGTCGTGAACCGGGACCAGGAGCTCGGTGGTGTGCTCCTCGGAGGAGACGGAGGGGCTGGGGTCGGCCGGTCGGACTGAGGCGTCGGTCATGGTGGCAAGTATGCCCGCCCGAGGCCGCCGGCGAGGTTTGCTCCCGTTTACTCCTGCGGTCCTTTGCGCGTGGAGCTGTAGATCTCCGCGATGACGTCGGCGTGGGCCTCCATGACCGGGCCGCGCTTGACCTTCAGCGACGGGGTGAGCAGGCCGTTGGCCTCGGTGAAGTCGGTGGCCAGCACCCGGAAGGTACGGATCGACTCGGCCCGCGAGACCGCGCGGTTCGTGCGCGCCACGGCCCGGTCCAGGGCGGCGAGCACCTGCGGGTGGGAGGAGGCCTCAACCACGTCCATCGCCGCCAGCCCGTGGTTGCGCAGCCACTGGGGGAGCATCTCCTTGTCCAGGGTGATGAGGGCGGAGATGAAGGGGTCCCCGTCCCCGATGACGAGCACCTGGCTGATGAGCGGGTGGCCGCGCAGGCGGTCCTCGAGCTGGGCGGGGGCGACGTTCTTGCCTCCGGCGGTGACGATGAGCTCCTTCTTGCGTCCGGTGATGCGCAGGTAGCCGTCCTCGTCGAGGGCACCGATGTCACCGGTGCGGAACCAGCCGTCGGCGGTGAAGGCCTCGGCGGTGGCCGAGGTGTTGTTGTGGTAGGTGGAGAAGACTCCGATACCGCGGACCTGGATCTCCTCGTCCTCACCGATGCGGATCTCGTTGCCGCAGACGGGCGGGCCGACGGTGCCGATCTTGTTGAGCCAGTCTGTGTTGACGCTGACCGGGCCGATGGTCTCGGTCAGGCCGTAGCCCTCCAGGATGGCCAGGCCCAGGCCGCGGTAGAAGTGCCCCAGGCGCTGCCCCAGCGGTCCTCCGCCGGAGATGATGAAACGGGCATTGGGTCCCATGAGTCCCCGGATCTTGCGGAAGACGAGACGGTCGGCCATGGCGTGCGCCCGACGCAGGCCGCGGGAGGGGCCCTGAGGGGTGTCCAGAGCGCGGGAGTAGGCGATGGCGACCTTGGCGGCCCAACGGAACAGCTTGAGCTTGGCGCCGCTGCCGGCCTTGGCGTCGGCGGCGTTGTAGATCTTCTCCAGGACGCGCGGGACGGCCAGGATGTAGGAGGGAGCGAAGGACTGCAGGTCGGGCAGGAGGGTCTTGGCGTCGGGGGTGTGGCCCAGCACGCCCTCGCCGGCCAGGGACAGCAGCTGGAGGCAGCGGGCGTAGACGTGTGCCAGCGGCAGGAACAGCAGCAGGCGCACGTTGGTGCCCCACAGGACTCCGGGCAGGTAGCGCACCCCGTGATACGGGATGCCGACGGCGTTGCGGTGGGTGAGCTCGACGCCCTTGGGGCGGCCCGTGGTGCCGGAGGTGTAGATGATGGAGTAGACGTCGTCGACCGTGAGGGCGTTGGAGCGCTGGTCGACCTGGGAGGGGCTGACGCCCGAGCCCGCCTGGACGATGGTGGTGATCGCGTCGGCGTCCAGGGCGAGGACCCTCACCGGCTGCTCGATATCGGCGACGGCGCCGCGCACGAGCTCGGCCAGCGCGCCGCTCTCGGTGATGACCACACGCACGTCGGCGTCGGTGACGATCCACTCGACCTGCTCGGCCGAGCTTGTCTCGTAGATGGGCACGGAGATGAGGCCCGCGCGAGCGATGGCCATGTCCAGGAGGAACCAGTCGTAGGAGGTGTGCGCCATGATGCCGACGGCGGTGCCCGCTTCCAGCCCCATGCCGATGAGACCCGCGGCCACGTGGGCCACCTCCTCGCCGAAGGCTCGGGCCGAGACCTCCTGCCAGTCCCCCGACAGGGGCGACTTGCGGGCCACCAGTGGCCGGTCGCCGCTGCGGGCGATGCGGTCGGCGAGCAGCCACGGCACCGACCAGTGCGCCTCGGGCTGGAAGGGGATCTCGGTGCTGGAGACCCCGCCGGCCATGTGGCCGGGATAGCGCGGCGGCCTGGTGCTGGTGGCCTGGGGCGAGGAGGGGTGAGAGCTCACGGCCTCATTGTGTCAGGCGACGGTCAGGGCGGCGCACCGTTGAGGTGAGAGAAGGAGAGCGGTGCTGTGGAGGTTTTCACAGGCGGTACGCGGTGGTCTCGTGGGGATCGCGGGGTGCGGGTGGTGGGAGGGCAGCCTGCGGTTCGGAGGTTCCTCTCAAGGATTCTGAGACGACAAGCGCGAATTAGGTTTGACCGGTCGGTTGCAGATGTGTAACGTGCATCTCATGCCCAAGTCGACGCGCGTCGACGATGTGGGTCCTTCCGGAACGGAGCCGGTGGGCTCCGCAGCAGTTTCAAGGAGGAAACACACATGACACCCCTACCCCGTCGTCAGTTCATCCAGGGCTCGGCCCTGGCTGCGGCACTGGCCTCCGTCGGGGCCTGCGCCACCTCCCACGGAGACGACGACGGCCCCGTCACTTTTGAAGGCACCGGACCGATCACCTGGGTCCAGGGCAAGGACAACTCGGGCGGCAAGGTGCAGGCCAGGATCGATGAGTGGAACAAGGCTCATCCCGGTGAGGAGGTCAAGCTCATCGAGCTCTCCGCCGAGGCCGACCAGCAGCGCACCGCTCTCGTCAACGCCGCCAGAATCAACTCCAACGCCTACGACGTCGTCTCCCTGGACAATGTCTGGGTCTCGGAGTTCGCCGCCAACCGGTGGGTGGTCGAGTTGCCCCAGGACGAGCTCAAGAATGACGACATCCTGGAACCCGTCTGGAAGACGGGCGTGTACAAGGACAAGCTCTTCGCGGTCCCCTTCGTCACTGATGCTCCGATGATGTACTACCGCAAGGACTTCCTGGCGAAGGCCGGTGTGGCGGTCCCCAAGACCTGGGATGAGGTCAAGGCCGCCATCGACAAGGTCCGGGCCCTGCCCGACCACAAGGACATCGGAGGGTTCGGCGGTCAGTTCGCCAAGTATGAGGGCCTGACCTGCTGCGCCTCGGAGTTCATCCACACCGCCGGAGGTGGCTTCTACAACGACGACGCCCAGGTCATCCTCGACTCCACCGAGTCGGCCACCGGTCTGCAGTGGCTCATCGACGGCTTCGCCAAGGGCTACATCCCCAAGGAGTCTCTGGAGTGGAAGGAGGAGGACGGACGTAACGCCTTCGAGTCGGGCGACCTCCTCTTCTACCGGCAGTGGCCCTACCAGTACGCCAACAACAAGGAGTCCCTGGGAACGGAGAAGTTCGACGTCGCACCGCTACCGAGCATCGACGGCAAGTCCTTCGTCTCCACGCTGGGTGGGCACAACTGCGCCATCACCAAGGGTTCCAAGAACAAGGCGACCGCCTTGAAGTTCGTCAAGTGGTGGATCAACGAGGAGTCCCAGCGCTACCAGCTCAAGACCCAGACGCTCGCACCGATCCTCGGATCCCTCTATGAGGATCCCGAGCTCCTCAAGGAGTTCCCCTACCTGCCGATCCTCAAGAAGAGCCTCGAGAACGCCAAGAGCCGTCCTCAGGCCGTCTACTACGGCGACGTCACCGCGAAGATCCAGGACAACATCTATCCCGCGATCCAGCAGCCGGGGAGCCGGTCCTCCAAGGACGTCATCGCCGGCCTGAGCAGCAACCTGAAGAAGCTGGAGGGGTAAGGCCACAGCAACGGCCGCCGCCGCGGGCGGCGCCCCTGAGACAAATCGGTCATGTCAACAAGGACGGTCAAAGGACAGTCATGAGTACCACGACGCACTCCGAGCAAGTCGTCAATCACCAGTCCAAGAGCTCCAAGGCGCAGGCCCGTCTGGCCTGGATGCTCATCTCGCCCACGGTACTGGTGCTGACGATCGTCATCCTCATCCCCATCGCTCAGTCCCTCTACCAGTCGCTCTTCGGGCGTCCCCGGCTGAAGGACGACGGCTTCTTCTCCACCACCGAGCCCTTTGTGGGACTGAAGAACTACACCGACATCTTCTCCAGCGCCGGTGAGAGGTTCTGGGTGGCCTTCTACAACACGACCCTCTTCGGCGTGGTCACCGTGGTCCTGGAGACCGTTCTGGGCGTGGCCATGGCGCTCATCATGCACAAGGCGATGAAGGGGCGCGGCATCGTGCGCGCCTCCATCCTCGTGCCCTGGGCGATCCCCACCGCCGTCTCCGCCATCCTGTGGGGGTGGATCTTCAACCAGAACGGTGTCGCCAACGCCATCCTGGGCCGGCACGTCATGTGGGCCTCGGGGGACCTGAGCGCCAAGGCGGCAATCATCATCGCCGACGTGTGGAAGACGGCCCCCTACATCGGGCTGCTCACCCTGGCCGGGCTCCAGCTCATTCCCGATGAGGTCTACGAGGCCGCCAAGATCGACGGCGCGAGCGCCTGGAAGCGCTTCACCTCCATCACCCTGCCGCTGGTCAAGCCCGCGCTCGTCGTTGCCGTGGTCTTCCGTGCCCTGGACGCCCTGCGCATGTTTGACCTGCCCTACATCCTCATCGGCCCCAGGAAGGGCAGCGTGGAGACCCTCTCGATGCTGGTCCAGGACGAGAGCTCCAACTCGCGCTACGGCAGCGCCGCGGCCTACGCCCTCATCCTGTTCCTCTACGTCTTCGTCTTCGCCGTCGCGTTCTTGAAGATCACCAACACCGACATCAGTGGTAACGACGAGGCCCGACGCAAGCGCAATGAGCGCAAGCTGCCGGTCAGTGCCTTCTTCAAGCGCTCCGGCTCCTCCACCCCGGCCTCCCAGACGGCTACTGAAAGGAGCCAGCAGGCATGAGCACCTCCACCGCCGCACCTGTCCGCAAGACCAAGAGGGACTGGGGAAGCCTCTTCTCCACCGTCGGCATCGTCCTCATCGTCATCTACTGCCTGGCGCCCTTCTACTGGATGCTGGTCTCCTCCCTGCGCCCCGACAGTGAGATCTTCGAGAACAGCTGGTGGCCCCGCCACCCCTCCTTCGAGAACTACAAGGCGGTCTTCTCCGAGAAGAACGACTTCGCCAACGGCCTCATCAACTCCCTGGTCGTCTCGATCATCGTGACGATCGTGGCGCTGGCGGTGGCGACTTTCACCGCTTACGCCCTGGCGCGCCTCGACTTCCGGGGCAAGGGCTTGCTCATGCTCCTTATCATCGCCACCTCGATGTTCCCGCTCGTGGCCATCATCGTGCCCCTGCTGAAGAACTTCGCCGCCTGGGGTTGGACGGACACCTACCAGGCGATGATCGTTCCGGATCTGTCCTTCTCGCTGCCGCTGGCGGTGTGGAACCTGACGAGCTTCTTCCGGCAGATGCCCCAGGAGCTCGAGCAGTCCGCCATGGTTGACGGATGCACCCCGGGCCAGGCCTTCCGCAAGGTCATCCTCCCGCTGGCCGCGCCGGGAATCTTCACCACCGCCATCATCATCTTCATCGGCGCCTGGAACGAGTTCCTCGTGGCCGTCACGATGATTATCAACCCCTCCATGCAGCCGGCCACGGTGCTGCTGTCGAAGTTCACCGGGGACTCCCAGTTCAACACGCCCTTCGGCTCACAGATGGCGGCGGGAGTCATCATGACGCTGCCGCTGGTCGTCATGGTGCTGCTCTTCCAGCGCCGGATCGTGGCCGGACTGGCCGCAGGAGGTCTCAAGCAGTAGGGCGGCTGCAGTCCCCGTGCCCGGCTCACCGGAGAGCCCGCCCATCACCCGTTCGTCTCTGTGGGGCGGCACCGCCACCGCGCTGCCGCCCCACAGAGAGCGTTCGGGACTAGGCTGGATGCCTCCAGCCTCCACCCCACCCTCCCTTGTTTCCATGTCTCCATTCACCCGGCCGCAGCGCCGCGGCCCGACCAGGACCTGTTCATGACCTTGACCAGTGCTCGCCCGCAGGACCTCCTGCCGCGCACCGACACCGACGCCTGGTGGCGCGATGCCGTCATCTACCAGATCTACCCGCGCTCCTTCGCCGACGCCAACGGCGACGGTATCGGCGATATCCAGGGGATCCGGGAGCACGTCGACCACCTGGTGGCGCTCGGTGTGGACGCCGTGTGGCTGTCGCCCTTCTACCCCTCGCCCCAGGTCGACGCCGGCTACGACGTCTCGGACTACTTCGATCTGGCCCCCGAGTACGGCTCCCTGCAGGACCTCGACGCCCTCATCGCCGACCTCCACGAGGCCGGCATCCGCGTCATCGTCGACCTGGTCCCCAACCACTCCTCCGACCAGCACGCCTGGTTCCGCGCCGCCTTGGAGGCGGGGCCGGGGTCTCCCGAGCGTGACCGCTACATCTTCCGCCACAGCGACGACGGCGCACCGAACAACTGGGGCTCGCTCTTCGGCGGGCCGGCCTGGCAGCCGGTGGAGCCGCTCACCGGCCGTAGCGAGGACCGGGGCTGGTACTACCTCCACCTGTTCGCAGCCGAGCAACCCGACTTCAACTGGTCCAACGCGGACGTCCACGAGCACTTCCGCACCTTCCTGCGCTTCTGGGTGGAGCGTGGTGTCGAGGGCTTCCGCGTGGACGTCGCCCACGGTCTGGTCAAGGCCGAGGGTCTGCCCGACGACGACCTCGGCCCCGACCGGTGGAACGTCGCAGGCTCCCCGGATGAGGACGCGGCCCACGAGAAGCTGCCCGATGTCGGACCGGCCTTCAACCAGCCCGGGGTCCACGACATCTACCGCGAGTGGCGCCGTGTCCTGGACGAGATCGGCGAGGACATCCTCCTGGTCGCCGAGGCCTGGGTGCCCACGGAGGCTGATGCCGCCCAGTACGTGCGCGCCGACGAGATGAGCCAGGCCTTCAACTTCCCCTTCCTGGGCGCCGGATGGGACGCCGACGCGCTGCGCCGTGTCATCGACGTCTCCCTGAGCGAGTACGGCGCCGTGGGGGCGCCCGCCACCTGGGTGCTGTCCAACCACGACGTCGTGCGCCACGCCTCCCGCCTGGCCTACCCCGCCGACATGGACACCGACCCCGGGATCGGCCCCAAGGACCCCCAGCCCGACGCCGAGCTCGGCCTGGCCCGAGCGCGCGCCGCCACCCTGTTCATGCTGGGACTGCCCGGCAGCGCCTACCTCTACCAGGGCGAGGAGCTCGGACTGCCCGAGCACACCACCATGGAGGACGAGGCCCGCCAGGACCCCCTGTGGGAGCGCACCAACCACCTCATCCCGGGGCGCGACGGCTGCCGGGTCCCCCTGCCCTGGACGCGGGACGGGGCCTCCTACGGCTACAACGCCACCGGCCGCACCTGGCTGCCCCAACCCGAGGGCTGGGGCGAGTACTCGCCCCAGGCCCAGGAGGGACGCGAGGACTCCACCCTCACCCTGTACCGGCGGGCCATCGCCCTGCGCCGTGAGCTCCGACTCGGGCGCGGGTCAGTGGAGTGGCTGGATAGCGAGCCTGGGGTCCTGCACCTGCGCAACGGCACCACCGGGATCGTCCTCAACACTACCGAGCAGCCGGTGGCGATCGAGGGGGCCGGCAGGCCCCTCTTCACCTCCTGGCACCGGACCGAGGTGGACGGGGCGGAGGCTGGGGACGCCGTGAACACTGCGTGCGCCGTCGTCGTACCATCCAACGGCGCCTGCTGGCTGGATGCCTCCGCCGGAGGAACCGATGGCGGCGACCCGCGCTGACGTGGCCCGGGCGGCGGGGGTGTCGCCCTCGACCGTCACCTACGTCCTGAGCGGTCAGCGCTCGACGAGCTCGAGCACGCGGGAGCGGGTCATGCGGGCCGTGCGCGAGCTCGACTACCACCCCAACACCGCCGCCCGCTCACTGGCCTCGCGGGTGCTGCGCACCGTGGGAGTCCTCTTTCGGCGCCAGCGTTCCACCATTGACGCCAACGACCTGGACTACGTCGATGGTGTGCGTCGCGCACTGACGCCCAGCGGAATCCAGGTCGTCATCCCGGTCATGACCTCCTCGGCGCCGCTGATCGAGCTGCGCTCGCTCGTGCGCTCCGGCGCCCTGGGCGGAGTGGTTCTCATGGACGTGGCCGACGGCGATGAGCGCGAGGCGATGCTGCTGGAGGAGAAGGTCCCCACCGTCCTCATCGGATCCTCGGATCGCGCCGGTGGGGCGCCCGGCATTGACGCGAACTTCGCTCAGATGGCCCGCACCGGCGTGGAGCACCTGTCCGAACTCGGGCACCGTCGCATCGTCGCGCTCATGCGGGAGACCGCATCCGATGACGCTCACGCCCGCCAGGACCAGGCCCGCGAGCTCCTGCGCGCCGCCCAGGAGCTGGGGGTGGAGGTCCTGGTGCGCCAGGTGCCGGAAGCGGCGCTGGCCGGCGCCGAGATCCTGGGAGCCGGCGGCCTCATCGAGGGTTGCAGCGCCGTCCTGTCCAACAACCCCGCCGCCGTGGTGGGACTGGCCTGCGCGGCGCAGGCCCACGGGCTGTCCGTTCCCGCCGACCTGTCCGTGCTCACCCTCGGGATCACCCAGGGCAGCGGCCGCCACGGGGAGGCCTTCAGCGAGCTCAGCGTAGACCGGGAGGCCATGGGGGTCGAGGCGGGCTCGCTCCTGCTCAGGTGCCTCAGAGGAGAACCGGATCCGGCCCAGCACGGCGGGCTCATGCCCGCCGTCCTCACCGACCGCGGCTCCACGGCGCGCCATCAGGAATAGCCGGAGCCGCTACGGATTGCGTCCCCCTACTCCGGGAGCCCCACATACTTGACGAAGCGGAAGGAGAGGTCCTTGTCCATGCCCGGGGCACAGGGGGCGGGGTGATGCTCATTGAAGAACTCCACGATATGAAAACCGCACTTGTTGACGTAGAAGTGGATGTTGCGCACCTCGAAGTAAGGGGTCACCAGCTCCCACTCCCGCACATCGGGGTACGCCTCCTCGATGGCGGTCCATGCGCGTGCGCCGATGCCGCGCCCGTGCGCGCTCGCATTGATCGCGATAATCTCGACCTCTCCGCGATCTCCCTCCACTGTGAGGATAACGCCGCCGACCGCAGTGCCGTCCTCAATGATGCGTAGAGCCTGGGCATCGGACCTGCTGAGTGACTCCTCAATGTCCTCTCGCGGAAGGATCGGAGGGGCGGCGGGGTTGACGGTTCCGTCCTCGAGCAGGGATGTGTCGATGAATGAGTCTCGTGCGTCGCCCACGAAGTGCTCGAAGGCCTCCTGCAGGTCGGCGATGAAGGACTCGCGGTCGGCGGCATCCAGGGGCTTCAGGCTGATCGTCATCGAGACGAGTGTATGAGACCGTCGTCAGGGAGCGCTGAGCAGATCGACGACGACGGTGGCGCCGCCCAAGGGAGACGGCGCCACCGTTCGTCACAGGACCGGGTGCTCGCGGCTCACTTCTTCTTGGCCGGGGCCTCGCCGAGCTCTGCGGCGGTCACGGTCACCGGGGAAGCGCCTTCAGCCGAGTCGGCTGCCGGGGCGGCCTGCTCCACAGTGAAGGTGCCAGTCACCTTGGCGGCCTCCGTCAGGTCCGCACGCACCGCCTCGATGGCCTCGGCGTACTCGGGCCGGTCGGCAGCAACGGCCAGCGCCACTGAGAGGATCGGTGTCTTCTGACTCGTCTTGGCTTCCGACTTCACCTTGCGCAGTGCCGCCAGGGCGACTCCCGCACGGGCCACCAGCTCGGCGTCGGCCCCGGTGGAGGCCTCCCGCAGACCATCGGACTGCGGCCAGGCGGCCCGGTGCACCGAGCCGGTGCGGTACCAGCTCCACACCTCCTCGGTCGCGAAGGGCAGGAAGGGGGCCAGCAGGCGCACGAAGGTGTCCACGGCGATCGCCAGCGTCGCCCGCGCCGAGCGGACGGCGGCGTCGTCGTGAGATCCGTCGAAGTCATTGGCCCGGTCCTTGACCAGCTCGATGTAGTCATCGCAGAAGGTCCAGAAGAAGGACTCGGTGACCTCCAGGGCCCGGGCGTGACCGAACTCCTCGAAGGCCGCCGTGGCGGCGTCGACGACGTCGGCCAGAGCCGCCAGGACCGCGCGGTCGATCGGCTCGCTGACCACCGAGGCGTCCAGGCAGGGGACGGGGGCCGCGGCCACGGTGGCCTCGTCGGCGTCCCACGGGATCCCCATGGACAGGGCGAACTTGGAGGCGTTGAGGACCTTGATGGCCAGGCGACGGCCGATCTTGATCTGGGTCTCCTCGAAGGCCGCGTCCAGGCCCAGGCGGGCCGAGCTGGCCCAGTAGCGCACGGCGTCGGAGCCGTACTGCTCCAGCAGGCCCATGGGGGTGACGACATTGCCCTTCGACTTGGACATCTTCTTGTGGTCGGAGTCCAGGATCCAGCCCGACAGGCCGGCATTCGTCCACGGCAGGGCCGCGAACTCCAGGTTCGCGCGCACCACCGTGGTGAACAGCCAGGTACGGATGATGTCCTGCCCCTGCGGGCGCAGGTCCATCGGGTAGACCCGGCCGAAGAGGTCCTCGTCGCTCAGCCAGCCCGAGGCCAGCTGGGGAGAGAGGGAGGAAGTGGCCCAGGTGTCCATGATGTCGAGCTCGCCGACGAAACCACCGGGCTCGCCGCGCTGGTCCTCGGTGTAGCCGGCCGGGACGTCGGAGGAGGGGTCCACGGGCAGCTCGGACTCGGCCGGCGTCAGGATCGCGTCGTAGTCGACCTCGCCGTCGGCCCCGACCTGGTACCACAGCGGGAAGGGGACGCCGAAGAAGCGCTGACGCGAGACCAGCCAGTCGTTGTTGAGGCCGCGCACCCAGTTCTCGTAGCGCACGCGCATGAAGTCGGGGTGGAACTCCAGCTGGCGGCCGCGCGCGAGCAGCTCCTCGCGCAGGTCGGTGCCGGAGGCCGGGTTCGTCCACTCCTTGCCGCCGTTGCGGATGTACCACTGGCGGGAGGTGACGATCTCCAGGGGCTTGTCGCCCTTCTCGAAGAAGTTGGTCTGACGCACCGTCTTGACGGGCTCGCCGCGCATCTCACCGGTCTGCGCCAGGCGGGCCACGAGGGCCTCGCGGGCCGAGAAGGTGGTCTTGCCGGCCATGGCCTCGTACATCTCGCGGCCGGACTGGGAGGTGATCCACTCGGGGGTCTCGGTCTCGATGCGCCCGTCCTTGCGAAGGATCGCTCGCAGCGGCAGCTGCAGGTCGCGCCACCAGTCGATGTCCGTGGTGTCACCGAAGGTGCAGCACATGGCGATGCCGGCGCCCTTGTCCTTCTCCGCGGCCGGGTGCGGCAGGACCGGCACCTCGACGCCGAAGACGGGGGAGGACACGGTGGTGCCGAACAGGGGCTGGTAGCGCTCGTCGTCGGGGTGGGCCACCAGGGCCACGCACGCGGGCAGCAGCTCGGGGCGGGTGGTCTCGATGCACACGTCGACGCCGTTCTCCACCGGGGCGCCGGCGGCCTCGGCCTTGGCGGCGGCGGCCTCATCGACGATGTGGAAGGCCAGGCGGTGGTAGAAGCCGGGGTACTCGCGCGACTCCAGCTCGGCCTGAGCCACCGCCGTCTGGAAGGTGACGTCCCACAGACCGGGCGCCGCGGCCTGGTAGGCCTCCCCGCGCTCGAGGTTGTGCAGGAAGGCGGTCTGGGCGACCTTGCGGGCCCGCTCGCCGATGGTCTGGTAGGTGTGCGACCAGTCCACGCTCAGGCCCAGGCGGCGCCACAGGGCCTCGAACTGCTTCTCGTCCTCCACCGTGAGGCGCTCGCACAGCTCGACGAAGTTGCGACGCGAGACCGGCACCTGGTCGCGGGCCTTGATCGACTTGCCCTCCCCGCCGGTGTGCGGGGGAGTGAAGTCCGGGTCGTAGGGCAGGGAGGGGTCGCAGCGCACCCCGAAGTAGTTCTGGACGCGGCGCTCAGTGGGCAGGCCATTGTCGTCCCAGCCCATGGGGTAGAACACCGCCTTGCCGCGCATGCGCTGGAAGCGGGCCACGGTGTCGGTGTGGGTGTAGGAGAAGACGTGCCCCACGTGCAGGGAGCCGGAGACCGTCGGCGGCGGGGTGTCGATGGAGAAGACCTCGGCGCGCTCGGCGCTGCGGTCGAAGGCGTAGGTCCCCTCGGACTCCCAGCGCTCGCCCCAGGTGGTCTCCAGGCCGTCGGTCGACACCTTGGCCGGCACTCGCGGGCTGTGGGGCTCGGAGGGCAGCAGACGGCTGGATGACGACGGGGGAGCGGAGTGGCTCGTGGGGATCTCAGACATGGGTCGATTCTGTCACGGCGTGGCCCAGGGCCTCGACCGGCTGCGGTGTGAGGTCGGCGGGCATTAACGCCGCTCCGCATGACTCGTGGATACGGATACGGGTTACGAAACGGACGCGGATTGGTACGCTTGTACCAATACGGATCGAAGGGGATCGCAGCGGCCCCGGGCCGCAGTCGAGGAGGACGCGCATGGATGAGGAACCGGTGGAGCACAAGGACCCATTGGCGCAGACGCTGACGGGCGTCTCCCAGGCCCCGTCAGCGCAGGCAGGCGGCCAGCCCGGAGAGGACGTCACCGACCGCCTGCGGGAGCTCAGCGAGCACGCCGGCGTCCTCAGCCGCAAGAACACCCATCTGGCCAACGCCCTCAGGGCGGCGCGCCAGGAGCTGGCAGCCCTCCACGAGGACGTCAAGGCCCTCCAGCTCCCGCCCCTGGCGCACGCCACCGTCCTGGCCGTGGACGCCACCGCACGCACCGCCGACGTCTCCATCGCCGGGCGGCGCCACCGGGTGGGCGTGGGACCCGGCGTCGTGTCCTCCTCCCTCCACCCCGGTGACGACGTCGTCCTCAACGAGCACCTTGTCATCACCGCCACCTGCCCGTCACCGCGCTTCGGGGAGGTCGTCACCGTCAAGGAGACCTACGACGACGGCACCGTCCTGGTCCTGGCCCGTCACGACGAGGAGCAGGTCCTCAGCCTCTCGGAGAACCTGAGCGACCACCGCCCCCGGGTCGGCGACGCCCTCGTGGCCGACCTGGCCGTGCGCATGGCGCTGCGCCCCGTGGTGCGCTCCGAGGTCGAGGAGCTCGTCCTGGAGGAGGTGCCCGACGTCGGGTACGGCGACATCGGGGGACTGGGCGAGCAGATCGAGCTCATCCGCGACGCCGTCGAGCTGCCCTTCCTCCACCCCGACCTCTACCGCGAGCACCGGCTCACCCCGCCGCGCGGGGTGCTGCTCTACGGGCCGCCCGGATGCGGCAAGACCCTCATCGCCAAGGCAGTCGCCGCCTCCCTGGGGGCCGGTGGGCGCGGCGAGGCCTACTTCCTCAACATCAAGGGCCCCCAGCTGCTGGACAAGTACGTGGGGGAGACCGAGCGGCGCATCCGCGTCATCTTCGCCCGCGCCCGGGAGAAGGCGGCCACCGGCGTGCCCGTCGTCGTCTTCTTCGACGAGATGGACTCCCTGTTCCGCACCCGCGGGTCCGGACGCTCCTCGGACGTCGAGACCACCGTCGTCCCGCAGATGCTCGCCGAGATCGACGGCGTCGACGAGCTCGACAACGTCGTGGTCATCGGTGCTACCAACCGCGAGGACATGATCGACCCGGCCATCCTGCGGCCGGGCCGCCTCGACGTCAAGATCCGCATCGGCCGGCCGGACCGGCGCGGCGCCGCCGAGATCCTGGCGACATACCTGGCCCCCGACCTCCCCATCAGCGAGGAGCTCCTGGCGGCACACGGTGACGCGCAGGGCGCGGTGGATGCCCTCATCGAGCAGGTGATCGATGCCCTCTACACCCGTCGCCGCGCCACCGAGATGGTCGAGCTCACCCGCGCCGACGGGGAGATCGAGATCCTCCACGTCGCCGACCTCGTCAGCGGCGCCATGCTCGCCAACATCGTCGACCGCGCCAAGAAGGCGGCCGTCAAGGACCTGGTCACCAAGGGCAGGCGCGGCCTGACGTCCGAGCACCTGCGCCGCGCCGTCATTGAGGAGATCATGGAGAACGAGGGCCTGCCCGCCACCGTCCACCCCGACGACTGGGCCCGCGTCAGCGGGAGGCGCGGCACCCCCGTGGTCTCCATGAGCGTGCTCCAGCGCTCGCGGGAGGAGTGAGAGCCGTGGCGCCGGCGAGCACCCAGCGGTTCCCCGGCCGTGAGGTCACGGTCATGGGCCTGGAGACCGAGTACGGCATCCTCGGGGCCGAGCCCGAGGACGTCGTGGCCGCCTGCCTGGAGGCCGAGGGCGAGGCGGGGCGCAGCCGAGGCGTGCGCTGGGACTACTCCGGGGAGTACCCCCTGCGTGACGCCCGCGGCTTCGAGATGGACCGCGCCGCGGCCGACCCCTCCATGCTCACCGACATCCCCGGAGCCGCCTCCGTCGAGGCCCCCGTCCCCGGACGGGTGCGCACCACCGCCGTCGTGCGCCTGACCGCCCAGGAGGAGGCCTGGCAGCGCGGCACCGCCACTTGCGTGGGCACCGGCGGGCGCCTCTACGTGGACCACGGTCACCCCGAGTACGCCACACCCGAGTGCACCGGTGCCGCACAGGCCGTCCTGGCCGACCGGGCAGGGGACCTCCTGGTGGCCAGAGGAGCCGAGCGGCTGCGCCGGCGCGGGGTGAAGGCCCGGCTGTTCAAGAACAACGTCGACGGCAAGGGCGCCACCTACGGCACCCATGAGAACTACCTCGTGCCCCGCGCCCTCGACTTCGACGACCTCGTTCAGGCCCTGGTCCCCCTGCTCGTGGTCCGCCCGCTCCTGGTGGGCTCGGGCCGGGTCGGCACCGGCGCTGTCGGCCAGGGCGCCGACTTCCAGATCAGTCAGCGGGCCGACTACCTGGAGAAGGTCGTCGGCCTGGGCACCACGGTGGACCGCCCCCTGGTCAACACCCGCGACGAGCCCCACGCCGACCCCCAGCGCTGGCGCCGTCTTCACCTGGTGGCAGGCGACGCCAACTGCTTCGACACCATCGCCTGGCTCAAGCTCGGCATGACCGCCCTCGTCCTCCAGGTGCTGGCCGACGGCGTCCCCGCCGCCTGGCGCCGTCTGCGCCTGGCCGACCCCGTGGCCCAGGCCCGGGAGGTCTCCCGCGACACCTGCCTTCAAGGCACGCTGGAGCTGGACGACGGGCGGCGCCTGAGCGCCCTGGAGATCCTGGAGCACTACCTGCAGGCGGTGCGCAGCCACCTGAAGGACCACGGCCGCCCCGCGCCGGCGCCGCAAGACGACCCCCTGCGCCCGGACCTGGCCGCGCTGGCCGACGGCGCCGACACCGATGGCGCCGAGACCGGCGCGATCCTCGCCTTCTGGGAGGCCTCACTGGCCTCCCTGCGCGAGCTGCAGGCCCAGTGCGCCGGTGGCCACGAGCCGGGGGAGTCGCAAGGAGCGGCCGGGCACCTGGAGTGGGTCGCCAAGAAGCAGCTCCTGGACGCCACCGCCCGCCGCCATCCCGGCGCCGGCGGACACGACGTCCTCCACGCCGTCGACCTGGCCTGGTCCGAGCTCTCCCCGGCCGGGAGGGGCCTGGCCGAGCGGGTTCCCGCCGGCGTCGACGCACGCGGTGGGCTCAGCGACGAGGTGGTGGAGACGGCCCTCGGCCAGCCGCCCACCACGACCCGGGCCTGGCTCAGGGGTAGGCTCGTGAGCGACTTCCCCGGGCAGGTGGTCGCCGCCGGTTGGCACTCCATGGTCCTGGAGACCGGTGAGAGGGCCCAGCGCCGCCTTCCCCTGACCGACACCCTGTCCTTCACCCGCACCGCCACGGCGCCGGTCCTCAAGGACGCCGCCGACGTCGTCGAGGTCCTCTCTCGCCTCACGGGCGAGCGTCCCGGCGACCCGGGGCGAGCCACCGAAGCAGTGACCACATCCGCCACCCTGTCAGGAGAGCAGACATGAGTGAGTTCGCCCAGCCGTCCCGCAGCCGCCAGGACGACCCCGCCCCCGACGACGACCCGACCCCCGCCCCCGCCGGCCCCGCCCGGGGCCAGGGCCTGGACTCGGTGCTGGACATGATCGACGACGTCCTGGCCGTCGACGCCCAGGAGTTCGTGCGCGGCTTCGTCCAGAAGGGCGGCCAGTGAGCACCAGCGCCCCGGGGCCGCGCGTCACCGGCCTGGAGACCGAGTTCGGCCTCCTGTGCGCCCCCGCGGGGCCGTCGGAAGCGACGAAAGAGGACCTGCCGGATGTCGAGCGGGCGGCGGCGCTCATCTTCCGTCACCGGCCGGTCGGCTACCGCAGCACCAACCTCTTCCTGCCCAACGGCGGGCGCCTCTACCTCGACATCGGTGCCCACCCCGAGTACGCCACCGCCGAGTGCGTGAGCGTGCGCGACCTCGTCGCCCAGGACCAGGCCGGCCGGGCGATCCTGGCCGACATGGCCAAGCGCGCCGCCGCGGGCCTCTCCCAGGAGGGGACCGCAGTCCGCTTCCACCTCCTGGCCAACAACACCGACTCCGCCGGCCACACCTACGGCTGCCACGAGAGCTACTCGGTGCCCCGCAGCCTGCTCGATGCCACCGACGGCGCATCCGGCGCCAGCAGTGAGACCACCATGGCGGTCCTCACCTCCTTCCTGGCCACGCGTCCCGTCCTGGTCGGCTCCGGGCGCCCACTGGCAGGCGGCCCGACGGAGCCGAACGACGGCGGCCGCGGTGCGGGGGAGGAGTCCGCCTGGGGTCTGTCACCGCGCGCCCCCCACCTGCAGGCCCTGACCTCGGCCGACACCACCGGGCAGCGCGCCCTGGTCAACACCCGCGACGAGCCCCACGCCGACGCCAGCCGCCTGCGGCGCCTGCACGTCACCTGCGCCGACACCACCATGGCCGAGCCGACAACGGGCCTGCGCAGCGCTGTGACCCTGCTGCTCCTGGACGCCCTTGAGGCCGGCTGGGACTTCACCGACCTGATCCTGGCCGACCCTCTGGTCACGCTGTCCGCACTGGGGGAGAGCCCCTGGGGGGACGTGCCCGCCACCATCGTCCAGGGCCGGTGCCTGAGCGCCGTCGACATCCAGGAGGCCTTCCTGGAGCGGCTGACCTCCTACCTGGACGACGCCGGAGTGCCGGACTTCCTGCGCAGCGCCGAGCATCTGCTCACCGACTTGGCGCCACGCGTCATCTCCGCGCTGCGCCACCACGACGACAGCGCCATCGACACCGAGATCGACTGGGCCATCAAGCGTCGCCTCATGCGCGCCCAGCGCGAGCGCCACCCCCAGCTGAGCGGCCAGTCCCTGGAGACCCTGCGCTCGCGGGTGGACCTGGCCTACCACGACCTCAACGCCGAGACCGGACTGGTTCCGCGCCTGGTCGCCCAGGGGGCCATGGTGAACCTGTGCGATCCGGAGGAGATCGAGCGCGCCCGCCAGACGCCCCCGGCCACGCGCGCCGCCCTGCGGGGGGCCTTCGTGGCGGCCTGTCTGGAGGTAGGCGCCGACTTCTCGGTGACCTGGGAGAGCCTGCGCCTGGACTCGCCGCCCACTGCTCCAGTGGATCTGCCGGATCCGCTGGAGACGGCCCATGAGGCCGCCGAGGCCCTGACCCAGCGGGTGCGGCGCCTGCGTCCCGAGGAGATGCACCGCATCGACCTTGTGGGACGCGGTGGACTGGGTGCGCCGGGCTGAGACTCCTGAGAGCCTGGGCCCCGCCGCCCTTCAGTGCTGTCCGCTACCGGTTTCTCCCGTCCTTTCAAAGGCTGGGGCCGGGTGTTCCCTCACGGCCCGGAGCCTGGTCGACCCTTGCGTGAACTCCCAAGAAGGAGTAAACACTTAGGTATGCCTCACCAAAGCCGATGGGGTGGGTTGCCCTCCGGGACGGCATTTCTGAGGGGTGGTTCGTTCGACGTGTCGGTCGCACAGCTCGGGTCGAGCATTTCTCTGAGCGAGTCAATAATGATAATGATTTGCAAAACAGGCTGGGGGCGGAGTAGATGTGCGGTCATCACGCCGGCGCGCCTGACGCGGCGTGCCCCGGGGCTCCGGCACGACGTCGGAGCGGTCACCGTGACTCGTGAGAACACGCAAGGAGAAAGCATGAGCACCACCAACCGCACGCCGGCCGCCACCGAGCAGGACAGGCCCTCGGTTCACACCTCATCGCGCTCAGGCCTGGCCGACTCCGCCCTGGGAACCCGCAACCTCATGATGATCGCCGCCCTGGCGGTCGTCTCCATGATCCTCCTGGTGCCTCTGAACTACCTGGCCCCGGCGGCGGGAGCCTCCCGAGACGCAGTTCTCCTGGGCTGCGCGATCATGGGACTGTGGCTCGTGCCGTACCTGCTGCCCGCAACCGTTGTGCGGCGCCCCGGCGCCGTCATGATTGCGGCTCTTCTCATGGGCATCATGTCCGTCTTCACCACCCCGGTCGGCCCCGCGGCCATCGTCGGCAACCTCATCGGCGGGGCTTTCGTCGAGGTGCCCCTGGCCATCCTGCTCTACCGGAAGTGGACCTGGTGGTCCTTCCTCATCTCGGCGGCAACCTTCGGTCTGCTCAACGGCATCATGTACGTCTCCGTCATGAGCGCCGCAGCGGGCATGGCCTCGGCGAGCGCCGGTGTCGTCATCGCCGTGGTCTCGGCCCTGGTCGGCGGCGGCCTCACCATTGTCCTGACCCGACTGCTCAACCGCGCTGGCGTCGGCATCGATCACCGCACGACCAGCCGTGCCTGAGACAGTGCCCGCCGTGTCCGACGCGCCGGCGGTGGAACAGCCGCATGGCGGGCCGGAAGGATCGGCCCTGGTGAGCATCGAGGGCCTGAGCGTCCACTACCTCGGACGCGAGAGCTGGGTCCTGGATGCCGTCGACCTGACCCACCTGCGCGCTCAGGTCACCGCCGTCATCGGCCCCTCGGGCTGCGGCAAGACCACCCTCGTGCGCGCGCTGTGCGGCCTCATCCCGCACTGCCTGCCCTCGGAGTACGCCGGCAGCCTGAGACTGGCCGGCACCGAGGTCGCCGACGCCACCGTCCAGAACCTGGCCCAGACCGTCGCCTACGTCGGCCAGAGCCCCGACGCCGCCGTCGTCACCCGCACCGTCCACGACGACGTCGCCTTCCCACTGCAGAACCTGTGCCTGACCAGGTCGGAGATCACCGCGCGGGTCGAGCAGGCCCTGCGCGCGGTGGGACTCATCGAGCGCATCTGGGACGATCCCTGGACGCTCTCGGGCGGACAGCGTCAACGGCTCGCGCTCGCCGTCGCCCTGGCCATGCGCCCACAGCTCCTCGTGCTCGACGAGCCGACCAGCACTATCGATGCCACCGGCCGGGACGAGTTCTATACCCTCATCTCCTCCCTGGCCACCTCCGGGACGGCGGTCGTCGTCATCGACCACGACCTCGACCCGGTGCTGCCCATCGTCGATCAGGTCCTGGCCCTCAACGCCGACGGGCGGACCATCGCCGTCGGCTCGCCGCGGGAGGTCTTCATGAGCCACCGCCGCGAGCTGACCGACGCCGGAGTGTGGATGCCCCGAGCTCTGCGTGAGGCCGGCGACGACCTCCCCGCGGGGATGCAGGCCTCGGAGGCGGCGCTGACCTGTGCCGAGGCCGGAATCCGGGTGCCCCGGCTCGCCGACCTGTGCGCCGAGGGCGAGGTGCGCTACCTGGAGAAACAGGTGCGGGAATCCGCTGAGAGCTGGCAGCAGGTCGAGGCCATCGACACCCGCGAGGTAGTAGCCGGCCACCCCCGGATAGAGCCCCGAACCAGCGTCGAGCTGGTCGACCTCGAGGTCCCGGGGCGCGCCCCCCGGGTGTCCCTGCGCCTGGGCGGCGGCGAGCTCGTGGCGCTGGTCGGACCCAACGGCGCGGGCAAGTCCTCGATCCTGTCCGCCCTGGCCGGACTCGTCCGCTCACGGGCCGACAAGGCAATGGTTGGCGGCCGGGACGTCGGCAAGGGCAAGCACCTGGTCGGATACGTCTTCCAGAACCCCGAGCACCAGTTCGTGGCCACCACCGTCGGGGCGGAGCTCGCCGTCGGAGGGACCTCGCCGGAGCGGGTCAGTGAGCTCCTCGAGCAGTTCCACCTGACCGCCCACCGGAACCACCATCCCCTGACCCTCTCGGGCGGTCAGGCCCGCAGGCTCTCGGTGGCCACCATGGTCAGCGAGGAGCGCGACGTCGTCGTCCTGGACGAGCCCACCTACGGGCAGGACTGGGACAACACCTGTGAGCTCATGGACTTCATCGACCAGCTGCGCCACCAGGGGCGCACGGTCATCATGGCCACCCACGACCTCGAGCTCGCCCTGGAGCACTGCACCCACATCGTCGCCCTGCCCGGGGCGGCCGGAACCGGAGCAGCGGACTCGCGCGTCGGTCTGCCCGAGCCCGCCCCGGTACCGCCCCGGCCCCAGCCACGGCGAGGCCTGTTCACCTCGCTCAACCCCTTGACCCTCTTCGCCTCGGTCCTACCGGTCATGGTGATGGTCTTCGCCCTGCGCAACCATCACCTCAACCTGGGCGTCCTGCTGACCTCCTCGGTCCTCATCGTCGCCGCGCGCGCCTCCCTGAGACGCACTGTGGCCTCGGTGGTCGCCCCCTGGGTGGTCACCGCACTCATGATGTGGATCTTCAGTAGCGGGGTCCACCACCAGGAGACGGCCGCGCGCCTCTACGACCTGGGTGACGCGGTGACGGGAGGGACCGGTATCGGCTCGCTCATCGCACTGGTCCTCGTCTCGGGCGTCTCCACCGACCCCGAGGCCCTCATCCGCACCCTGACCACTACCTTCCACATGCCCTACCGCCTCGGGGCGGCGGGGACCGCGGCCATCGCCTTCATCACCCGCTTCCACGGCGACTTCGTCCTCCTGCGCACCGCCAGGGCGCTGCGCGGGGTCGGCGGCCGCTGGGGGATGCTCGCGCCCGTGGTCCGCTGGATCGGCTCCATCCTGCCGCTGATGATCCTGGCCATCCAGCACGCCGAGCGCGTCGCCCTGTCCATGGACTCACGTGCCTTCGGCGCCCACCGACGGCGCACCGAGATGACCGACGAGCCCTGGAGAGGATGCGACTGGGGAGTCGTTGTTCTCACCTGGGCGATGGCCCTCATCATCTGGAACACCCTCCGCTGAGGAGACAACCATGCCTAAGCAACCGATGCACCGGACGAGTCACCAGGAGGTCGCAGGCGTTGCCGTCGGCGACCTCATCCGACCGGCGCGCCCGGCCATGATTGCGACCGGGCTGCTGACCGCGCTCGGAGCGCTGCTGTCCATCGTCCCCTTCGAGGCCATGCGCAACATGGCGGCCATCTGGCTGGGCGAGACCTCACCGCAGGGCTGGCGCGGCAGCCTGTGGATCTGGGCGGCCATCGCCGTCGGGGCGCTCTTCGCCTCCCAGGCCCTCTACCTGGCGGGTCTGGGGATCACGCACCTGGCCGAGGCCCGGCTGCGCCACCACCTGCGTGAGCGGGTCGTCGAGGCCATCAGCGGCCTGCCCCTGGGGCGGGTGGCGCAGATCCCGCACGGCACCATCCGCAAGATGGTCTGCGACGACACCACCTCCATCCACACCCTCGTCGCCCACGTCCCCGGGGACGCCACCAACGCCGTCGTCATGGCGGCGGCGGGGACGGCCTACCTGCTGTGGACCGACTGGCGCCTGGCCTGTGCGCTGGTGGGGCTGTGGGTCCTCGCCCTGGGCGCGATGCTCCTGACCATGACTGGCCTGTCGGGCATCACCGAGCGCTTCGGGGTCGCTCAGACCGCGCTGGCCGCCGCGACCGTCGAGATGCTCGAGGGCATCAAGGAGATCAAGGGCTTTCAGGCCACCGACGCCTCCCGCACGCGCTTCAGCCAGGCGCGCACCGAGTTCTCCAGGCTGTCCTACGAGTGGGTGAGCAGGTCCGGGAAGGCCATCAGCGCCATGACCGCCGTCCTGCGTCCCTCCACGGTCTTCGCCACGGTCGCGCTCCTGGCTGTCCTGTTCACCTCCCAGGGCTGGACGCCCCTGTCGGCCACCCTGCCGTTCTTCCTGGTGGCCCTCGGACTGCCGGAGGGACTCATGACCCTCATCGGCCTCATGCAGCACATGTACGAGTCCAGGATGGCCGCCCAGGCCACCGCGGACCTGCTCTCCCTGCCGGCGATGCCCGAGGGAACCCATGACGAGGGCGAGGGACCCGCCCCCGGGCGCGTCGACGTCGAGGACGTCACCTTCTCCTACGAGGCCGGCTCCCCGGTCCTGCACGGCGCCTCCTTCACCGCCGAGCCCGGAACCGTGACAGCGCTCGTCGGCCCCTCCGGCGGGGGCAAGTCGACCCTGGCCCGCCTCATCGCCCGCTTCTACGACGTCGACGACGGAGCCGTGCGCATCAGCGGCGTCGACGTGCGCGAGGCGACCTTCCCCTGGCTGCTCTCGCGCGTGGCGGTCGTGCTGCAGGACGTGGCCCTGGCCCACGAGTCCGTCCACGACAACATCGCCCTGGGGCGCCCCGACGCCACCCGGGAGCAGGTCGAGGCCGCTGCCCGCGCGGCCTGCATCCATGAGCGCATCGCGCGTCTGCCCCATGGCTACGACACGATTCTGGGTGAGGAAGGCGGGTTCCTCTCCGGAGGGGAGCGTCAGCGCGTCACCCTGGCGCGCGCCTACCTCCAGGACGCCCCCGTCCTCGTCCTGGACGAGGCCACCGCCCAGGCCGACCCGGCCTCCGAGCGCGACATCCACCAGGCCCTGTCCCGGCTCGCCGCCGGGCGGACCGTCATCATCATCGCCCACCGCCTGTCCACGATCCGCGACGCAGACCAGATCCTCGTCGTCGACGCCGGACGCATCACCGAGCGCGGCACGCACGAGGAGCTGCTGGCCGCCGGCGGACGCTATGCCGCCATGTGGCGCAGTCAGGACCTGAGTGAGGAGACCGATGCCGCCGCACTGACCGCCCAGATCGACCGGCTGAGAGCCGAATCCGCCGGGCAGGAGGAGAAGTAACCATGTGGAAGCTGCTGACGCGAGTCGTCAACGCCGCCGAGATGCGCACCATCATCGCCTGGTTCGTAGCCTCCGCCGTCCTCCAGGGCCTCACCCTGGCCCTCATGATCCCCTTCCTGCGCGCCCTCTACTCCCGCTCGCAGTTCCTGACCGCCTGGCTGATCGCCGTCGTGGTCATGGCGGTGAGCGCCGCGCTGGTCGACACCATCGCCATGCACCGCTCCTACCGGGTCAGTGTCTTCGAGGTCTGCGACACCATGATCGACCGCGTCGCCGATCACGTCCTGACCCTGCCGCTGGGCTGGTTCAGCGCCGAGCGGGAGGCCGCCGTCGTCAACGCCACCTCCAAGGAGGTCAACACCCTCTCCCACCTGGCCTCCATGGTGATCCCCAACCTTTGCAACGCCTTCATCGTCCCGCTGGTCATGCTCGGGGCCACCGCCGTCGTCGAATGGCCCCTGGCGCTCATCATGGCCGCCGCCGTCGTCCCGCTGGTCCTGACGTGGCGGCTCATGGGCGCCGCGACCACTCACGCCAACGAGATGGAGGACCGTACGTCGAGCGCCGCGGCCGGACGCCTCGTGGAGTTCGCCCGACTCCAGCCCGTGCTGCGCGCCACCGGTGCCACCAAGACGGGCTGGGCGCCGGTGCAAGCCGCCCTGGAGGCCGACTCCGCCTCCACCCTGGACGGCCTACGGGTCAAGGGCAGGCCCGGGCAGTACTTCAACCTCATCGTCAACGTCGCCTTCGCCCTGGTCATGGCGGTGGGGCTGGCACGGGTGAGTGGGCACCGGCTCGACGTCGTCGCATACCTGGCGATCATGGCCGTCACCGCGCGCACGCTCCTGCCACTGACCAAGGCCGCCATGTACGGATCCGAGGCCGACAACGCGAAGGTCGCCCTACGGGCCGTGGGGGACATTCTCGACGCGCGTCCCCTGTCCGACCCCGAGCCCGGTCAGGAGATCGAGCCCCGGGGGACCACGATCTCCCTGAACGACGTCTCCTTCTCCTACGACGCCGGCCGCCCCGTCCTGGCGGGCGTCTCCTTGAGCGCACCGCAGGGGAGAGTGACCGCCCTGGTGGGCCCGTCAGGGGCGGGCAAGTCCACGATCCTGCGTCTGGCGGCCCGGTTCTGGGACGTCGACGACGGGACCGTCACCATTGGCGGCGCACCGGTTCGCTCCATGCGCGCCTCGACGATCATGGGCATGACCTCCATGGTCTTCCAGGACGTCTACCTGTTCGACACCACGATCCGGGAGAACCTGCGCATCGCCCGGCCCGAGGCCACCGACGCCGAGCTGGCCGAGGCTGCCCGGCGCGCCCGCCTGGACCGCGTCATCGAGGCGCTGCCGCACGGGTGGGACACGCAGGTCGGTCCCGGCGGGATGAGCCTGTCCGGCGGGGAGCGCCAGCGCGTCGCCATCGCCCGGGCCTTCGTCAAGGACGCCCCGATCCTGCTGCTCGACGAGATCACCTCGGCCCTGGACGGGGAGAACGAGTCCGCCATCACCGAGGTGGTGCGCGAGCTCTCCGAGGGGCGCACCGTCATCGTGGTGGCCCACCGCCTGTCCACCGTCCGCCAGGCCGATGAGGTCGTCTTCCTCGAGCCGACTCAGGCCGGCGCCCGTGTGGCCCAGCGCGGTACGCCCCAGGAGCTGGCTGCCGTCACCGGCCCCTTCCGTGAGTTCATCGAGGCCTCCACGGCCTCCTCGCGCTGGCACATCTCCTCCTTGGCGGCAGTGGCATCCTCCGCTGAGGGCGACTGAGAAACGGTGTCGGAGCGCCCGTAAGGCCCCGTGAGGAGCACCTGCGGCGGTGGCGGGGTGCGCCCGCGGTCAGGCGACCTGTTCCCGGTAGCGGTGGGCCACCAGCTCGGCGAGCGCCGGGTGGTCGCCGATGGGAGCGGCCACGACGTCGGCTCCCGTGGAGTGCAGTGCCCGGTGGAAACGCCCTTCCGCCAGCAGGTAGGTGGCCACGCCCACCCGCCTGGCGCCTCGGGCCCGGGCCGTGCTCACCGCGTCACGGACGCTGGGGCGCGCAGCCGAGAGGTAGGCGGGTGTCACCTCGCGCCCCAGGCGCGCCTCGAGCAGGCGAGTGATGGTCTCAACCTCCTCCAGTGCCACCGCCTGGCGCGACCCGGCCGCGCCCAGGACGATGTGGTCGAGCCCTGCAAGCCCGCCCAGGGGCGCGGATGCCTCGTGGAGACGCTGCGCGACGGCCTCCACCAGGTGCTCCTCGACCCCCAGGTGCCCGGTGACCGTCCCCGACCCGTGTCGTTCCACTGCGGCCGGTACGTCATGGACGACGTGATAGCCGCGGGCCAGGAAGAAGGGCAGCACCACCGGATCCACCAGCCCCTCCAGGGCCGTGGCCGGGTCCGGGGGCTGGAGCTCGATGTAGCCGGTGCGCACCTCCACCCCCGGCAGGATCGTGCCGACGCGCTCAGCGGTGCGGGACAGGACCGAGGACGGCCCGGGCCTGCGCGAGCCGTGGGCCAGCAGCACCAGGGGACGAGTGCTCATGCCGGCTCCACCACCAGAACCGTGTGCGTGTGAGGACGAGTCGGCTCGACCGGCCTCGGGGTGACGGGACCGCCGGCGGCGATCGCCTCCTCCAGGACAGCAGTCTCAGGCTCGTGGCCGCGTAGAGGATCGGTGCGGACCTCCTCAAGCACCTGCTCGGTCTCCTCTCGAATCTCTGTAGCGGTGGCGCGTGCCTTGCGGACCGCCAGGGTCAGGAAGGCCACCCAGATCACCCCGAGCGCGCCGTACAACACGACCCCGGTTCGGGCCGAGGCCTCGGACCAGGACAGTAGCACCCGCAGGTTCGTGGCCAGGATCAGCCCGCCGACGGCGGTGCCCAGCACCGCTCCGGGTAGGCGGGAGACCAGCCAGGCGGAGATCGGTGCGGCCACGAGCCCACCGGCCAGCAGGGTCAGGACGATGCCGAGGCTGATGCCCGCGGTGCCCAGTCCGGTGAGGAATCCGGCCGAGGCCGCCACCGTCACCAGGAACTCCGAGGCCCCCACCGAGCCGACCACGGTGCGCGGCGCTGTGCGACCACCCGTGAGCAGCGTCGTCGTCACGACCGGTCCCCAGCCGCCACCACCGGTGGCGTCAACGAAACCGCCCACCAGTCCCAGGGGAACCAGGAGCCGCCTACCGTGCGGGGATCGCCGGCTACCGGATCCGCTGGGCGGGCGCAGGGCGAAGCGCCCCAGGACATAGGTCCCCAGCAGGATCAGCAGGCTCGCCGTCACCGGGGTCGCCGCGCGGGTCGACAGGTGAGACAGAACCGCGGCGCCGCTGAAGGCCCCCACCGCGCCGGGCAGCCCCAGCCGGACCACCAGGCGAGGATCGGTGTTGCCCAGCCTCCAGTGGGAGGCACCTGAGGCCAGGGTCGTGCCGATCTCGGCCAGGTGCACGGAGGCCGAGGCCAGTGCCGGGCTCAGCCCGGCCAGAAGCAGCAGGGAGGAGGAGGTCATGCCGTACCCCATCCCGAGGGAGCCGTCGACCAGCTGGGCGGCCAGGCCGACGAGGGCGAGAAGAACAAGCTTGCGCATCAGTGACTCCGGGACATTCAGTCTGCATGCGCCGAGGTGGACTCAGGCGGCGGGGTTCGCCGGCCGGGCCTCCTCGACGACTCGGTCAGCCCAGTACGGGCTCAGGGTGACGACGTCGCCGATGACGATGACCGCGGGGGCGGTCACGCCGTACCGGGCGGCGACGTCGGCCAGACATCGCAGCTCGGTGGTGGTCACGCGCTGGTCGGGGTGGTAGCCGCGCTCGATGATCGCCGCCGGAGTGGCCGGGTCGCTGCCGGCCTCCAGCAGGGAGGCGACCGAGTCCCGCAGCCGGGAGACCCCCATGAGCAGGATGAGGGTGTGGTCGCGGCGCTGGGGGAGCACCCCCAGATCCGCGTGAGCCGTGATGACCGAGAAGCCGCGCGACAGTCCCCGGTGGGTGACGGGGATCCCCGCCGCCGCGGGCACGGCGATGGCGCTGGTGATCCCCGGGACGACCTCGACGGCCACGTCGGCTGCACGGCAGGCGGCCGCCTCCTCCCCGCCGCGCCCGAGCACGTAGGGGTCGCCGCCCTTGAGACGGACCACCCCCTTGCCGCGGCGGGCCAGGTCGACCAGGAGCGCGTCGATCTCCTCCTGGCTCATGACGTGCCGGCCGCGCCGCTTGGAGGCGTCGATGACCTCCGTGCCGGGGTCAAGGTCCTCCAGGAGGTCCCGGGGCGCCAGCGCGTCGACGACGACCACGTCCGCCCGGCCCAACAGCTCCAGGCCGCGGGCGGTGATGAGGCCGCTGCTGCCCGGGCCGCCGCCCACCAGGGCCACCCAGCCATCTGCGGAACCCGCGGAGTCAGCGGAACCGTCGGGTCCATGGGGAGAGACGTCGTGGGTCATGCCTCAGCCCCTGCCTGAGGCGGCGGCCGCAGCCGGTTCTGCGCGCCCTGCGCCTGCCAGCTGCACCATGCCCGCCCCGAGCGTGCCGCCCTCGTGGGCGTCGATGAGGAGGAAGGCGCCGTCGGACCGGGAGACCGAGTAGTCGGCCAGAGGCACCGGCGAGGCCAGACGCAGCCGAACCAGGCCGATGTCGTTGAGCTCCAGGCGGTCAGCGGGCACCGTGGTCAGGTCATCCAGGTCGAGGCGCCCCTCAATGGCGCGCACGATCGCCTGGACCGTCTGGGCGCCGTGCTTGAGCAGCACTCGCGCCCGGGGGCGCAGGGGCTCCTCGCTCAGCCAGGACACACGGGCGTCGACCTCGGTGAGCACCTGGGGCGCGTCCCCCGCCGCGGCCAGAGTGTCACCGCGGGCGATGTCGATATCGTCGGTCAGGCGAACCGTCACCGACTGGCCCTCGACGGCCTCCTCCAGGCTGCGCTCGCCCAGGTCGATGCCGGCCACGCGCGAGTGCCTGCCCGAGGGCAGCACCACCACGGGGTCGCCGACGCGTACCGTGCCCGAGGCGATCCGCCCGGCGTAGCCCCGGTAGTCGCGCAGCTCGGGCCTCGGCGCCGCCCCCTGGGGGCGGATGACCAGCTGGACCGGCAGGCGGAAGACGCCCTCGTCGCGAGCAGTGGGCAGGGACTCCAGCAGCCCCAACAGGGTCGGCCCCTCGTAGAAGGGCGTGCTGGTCGAGGCCTCGACGATGTTGTCCCCCAGGAGCGCGGAGGTCGGCAGGACATGGATTTCGGCCACGCCCAGCTCGGCTGCCACGGTGCGGATATCGGCCTCGATGGCCGTGTAGACCTCGGCGGAGAAGTCCACCAGGTCGATCTTGTTGACCGCGACGATGACGTGCGGGACGCGCAGGAGGGCGGCGACCGCCAGGTGGCGGCGCGTCTGTTCCAGGACCCCGTTGCGGGCGTCCACCAGCAGCACGACGACGTCGGCCGTGGAGCAGCCGGTGACCGTGTTGCGGGTGTACTGCACGTGCCCGGGGCAGTCGGCCAGGATGAAGGAGCGCTGCGGGGTGGCGAAGTAGCGGTAGGCGACGTCGATCGTGATGCCCTGCTCGCGCTCGGCCCGCAGACCGTCGGTCAGCAGGGCGAGGTCGGCGCTGGTCAGGCCCCGATCCAGGCTGACCTGCTCGACGGCGGCCAGCTGGTCGCGCAGCACGGACTTGGAGTCGAAGAGCAGACGGCCCACGAGCGTGGACTTGCCGTCGTCGACGCTGCCGGCCGTGGCCAGCCGCAGCAGTGAGCCGGTGGCGGCGGCGCGAGCCTCGGCCTCGGCGGGGATGTCGGTGAGGGTGGGGGTGCTCATCAGAAGTAGCCCTCCTTCTTGCGGTCCTCCATGGCCGCCTCGCTCAGGCGGTCATCGGCGCGGGTGGCTCCCCGCTCGGTCAGGGTGGAGGCGGCGACCTCCAGAACGATGTCGTGGTTGGTGGCAGCCTCGGACTCGACGGCGCCGGTGCAGGACATGTCGCCCACAGTGCGGTAGCGCACGGTGCGGGTGACCACCTGCTCGCCATCGCGCAGCCGGTTGACGCCGCCGGCCGCCAGCCACATCCCGTCACGCAGGAAGACCTCACGCTCATGGGCGTAGTAGAGGCCGGGCAGGGCGATGTCTTCACGCTCGATGTAGCGCCACACGTCCAGCTCGGTCCAGTTGCTCAAGGGGAAGACCCGCACGTGCTCACCGGGGCGGTGGCGGGGGTTGAGCAGGTTCCACAGCTCGGGGCGCTGGTTGCGCGGGTCCCACTGGCCGAACTCGTCGCGCAGGGAGACGATGCGCTCCTTGGCCCGGGCCTTCTCCTCGTCGCGGCGCCCGCCGCCGAAGACGCCGTCGAAGCCGCCCTCCTCGATGGCGTCGAGAAGCGGGATCGTCTGGAGCGGGTTACGGGTGCCGTCGGTGCGCTCGCGCAGACGGCCGTCGTCGATGTAGTCCTGGACGCGGGCCACCACGAGCCGCAGACCGAGCTCCTCGACCGTCCGGTCGCGGTAGGCCAGCAACTCGGGGAAGTTGTGGCCGGTGTCCACGTGCAGGACGGGGAAGGGGATCGGAGCGGGCCAGAAGGCCTTCCGGGCCAGGTGCAGCATGACCACGGAGTCCTTGCCCCCGGAGAACAGCAGCACGGGGCGGCGGCACTCGGCGGCGATCTCCCGGATGACGAGGATGGCCTCGGCCTCCAGGACGTCAAGGATGTCCAGGGCCTCAGTGGTGACGGGGGCCCGGGAGAGGTCGGCCAGGCCGGCCGGTTCGAGCTCCGGCGTCTGATGGGGGACGGAGGAGGGGGCTGGGGCCGGACGGGTGTGGGTCAGGGTGATGCTCATAGGTGGATTCCGCATTCTGTCTTGGTGAATCCGGCCCAGCGGCCGGAACGGGGGTCGTCTCCGGGCTTGACTCGCGCCGTGCACGGGGCGCAGCCGATCGAGGGGTAGCCGTCGTACAGGAGGGGGTTGATGAGCACGCCGTGCTGGTCGGCGTAGCCGGTCAGCTCCTCCATGCTCCAGGCGGCCAGGGGATTGATCTTGACGATCTCGTGGGTGGCGTCCCATCCGATCAACGGTGTGTGGGTGCGGGTGGGGGCGTCCTCGCGGCGCACCCCGGTGGCCCAGGCCTCGTAGCCGCTCAGGGCCCTCGCCAGCGGCTCGACCTTGCGCAGACGGCAGCAGGCGGCCGGGTCCCGCGACCACAGATCCGGCCCGTAGCGCTCGTCCTGCTCGGCCAGGCTCAGCTCAGGAGTCACGTCGACGACGGTGACGTCCATGGTGGCGGCCACGGCGTCGCGGGTACCCACGGTCTCGGTGAAGTGGTAGCCGGTGTCCAGGAAGAGGACGTCGACGCCGGGCAGGACCCGGGAGACCACGTGCGGCAGGACGGCGTCGGCCATGGAGCAGGCCACGGCCAGCGTGTCGGGGAAGTTCTGGGCCGCCCACTGGGCGACGTCGAGGGCCGGGGCATCGTCACCGAGCTCGCGCGCACCGGCCTCGGCCAGGGCGCGCAGCTCCTCGGTGGACCGCAGCGGGGCCGCGCCGGCTCCCCGTGACCCCGAGGCGGCAGGAGCACGGTGCGCCACGTTCAGGGACGCCTGGGCGCGGTCAGTGGTTGTGGCGCTCACTGCAGGGCCTCCTCATCGGCTCGGTGCGCCCACTGGGCGAAGGTCTCCTCAGGGAGGCGCTGGTCCAGGTAGCGGCGCACCAGGCGCTCGACATAATCGGTCAGGCCCGAGGCGGGGACCTTCAGGCCCCGCACCGTGCGGCCCAGGCCGGCCTCGGCGCGCCCGTCGGTGGCCAGGCCGCCGCCCAGGTGCACCTGGAAGCCGGGCATCTGCTCGCCGTCGACCGTGATGATCTGGCCCTTGAGGCCGATGTCCGCGATCTGAATGCGGGCGCAGGAGTTCGGGCAGCCGTTGACGGTCAGGGTGATGCGCCGCTCCAGGTCGGTGTCGGCCAGGCGCGCGTCGAGCTCGGCCGAGACGCGCGCCGCCAGCTTCTTGGTCTCCACGATCGCGAACTTGCAGAACTCCAGCCCGGTGCAGGCCAGGGTTGAGCGGGTGAAGGCGCCCGGATCGGGATCGAGCCCCAGCTCGCGCAGGCCGGCGACGGCGTCGTCGACCTTCTCGGCGGGCACGTCCAGGAGCAGCAGGTTCTGCAGCGGGGTGGTGCGCACCCGGTTGGAGCCGACCCGCTCGGCCAGGTCCGCCAGGCCCAGCAGGACGTCCCCGCTCAACCGGCCGACGGGCGGCTTGGCCCCCACCCAGAAGCGGCCGTCCTTCTGCTCGTGGACGCCGATGTGGTCGGAGTCCCCGCTCGGCTCCTCAGGTGCCGGGCCGTCAGGCAGGGCGCGCCCCAGGTAGTCGTCCTGGAGGACCTGTCGGAACTTCTCCGGCCCCCACTCGGCCATGAGGAACTTCAACCGGGCCTTGTTGCGCAGGCGACGGTAGCCGTAGTCGCGGAAGATGCGGATGACGGCGTACCAGACGTCCAGGGCGTCCTCAGGGGTGACGAAGGCCCCCAGCCGCTGACCCAGACGCGGGGCGGTGGACAGGGCGCCGGCCACCCACAGGTCGTAGCCGGGACCGAGCTCGGGGTGGTTGACGCCCACGAAGGAGATGTCGTTGATCTCGTGGAGGATGTCGAGGCTGGGGGAGCCGGTGATGGCCGTCTTGAACTTGCGGGGCAGATTGGCCAGCTCGGGGTCACCCAGGTAGGTGTCCTTGATGGCACGGGCCAGCGGGGTCGGATCGATGACCTCGTCCTTGGCGATGCCGGCCACCGGGGAGACCAAGAACCCCCGAGGCGTGTCCCCACAGCCCTCAATCGTGGTCAGTCCCACCGACTCCAGGCGCTGCCACAGCTCGGGCACGTTGTCGATCTCCACCCAGTGCAGCTGGATGTTCTGGCGGTCGGTGATGTCGGCGGTGCCGCGGGCGAAGTCGTTGGAGACCGAGCCGAGCACCCGCAGCTGCTCGCGGCTCAGGCTGCCACCATCCAGGCGCACCCGCTGCAGGAAGTAGCGGTCGGACAGCTCCGAGGCCTCCAGCTGGGCGGTGCGGCCGCCGTCGATCCCCTGCTTGCGCTGGGTGTACAGGCCCCACCAACGGAAACGGCCGTTGAGGTCATCGGGCGCGATGCTCTCGTAGCCGCCGGGACCGTAGATGTTCACGATCCGGTCGCGCACCGCCAGCGGGTCCCCGTCCTGCTTGAAGGCCTCGTTGTCGTTGAGCGGCTTTCGCCCGTCGAGGGCCCACTGGCCGTTGGAGCGGGCCTTGCGCGGTGGGCGCAGGGTGCGGGCGGGTGGCGTGACGGTGGTGGTCATTGCTCCTCCATGACGGTGGCGTGTCATTGGCGTATGAGGAGCGTCCGGGGGCGGCCTGGTGTGCTGCTGCGTGTCGAGCCTGCAGGGCCGTTCGGTTGGCGTCAGCCGTCTCAACGGGGCCTTCCGGACGCTTCATTGCGCCGGATACCTCGTTGCGGGGGAAGTCCCCGTGGTGTCAGGCGCTGGTCAGGCCCGACAACACATGACCGCATGGGCACGCAGAAGATCAGCGGGATAGGTACCGCTGAAGAGTGCTGCGTGAGAGAAGGTCATAGCCGAAACAGTAACCATGCATTTACCTGGCGACAAGCAGGAATGATCTGTGCTTCGAGTCACGGCAGGGGAGTTGGGGGTGCACTTTAACCCGTCAGGACGCGGAATAAGATCGCGCTGCCGCACAGGGCGCCGGTAGCGGTCTGCGGCAGCGGATAGGCGAGATATTGGGACCTTGGGCCTGGGGCTGCGGTCAGGCGCCCAGCTCGCGGTCCCTCTCGGTGATGGCCTCGAAGGCGCGCACGACGGCGTCGGAGAAACCGGCCCGCTCCAGGGCCACCATGCCCGCCACTGTGGTCCCTCCGGGGGAGCAGACCGCGTCAATGAGGTCGGCCGGGGTGCGGCCGTGGCCTCCCTCGGCGGTGCGCTGAGCCTCGGTCTGCACGGTGCGGGCGGTCCCCAGTACCGCCTGCGCGACGATCTGGACGGCCTGGGCCTTGGGGATGCCGCCCATGACGCCGGCGCGAGCCAGGGCGTCGATGAAGGCGCACACCAGGGCGGGGGAGGAGCCCGCCAGACCGATGAAGGAGGAGAAGTCCTTCTCCTCCAGGACCACGGTGCGGCCGATGGTCTCCATGAGGGTGCGTACCGTCTCCAGGTCCTCGGCACTCGCACTGCTGCCAGGGGCCAGTGCCGTCATCGACTCGCCCACGGAGGCGGCCATGTTCGGCATGGTGCGCACCACCCGGGTACCGCTCGGCAGCATCGACTCCAGGCGCTCCAAGGGCACACCGGCCGCGATGGAGACCACCAGGGGGCGGCTGGCGGCGATGGCCTCCGACAACCGGGGCAGGACATCGGGGATGACGTAGGGCTTGAGGCCCACGATGAGGACGTCGCTGCGTGAAACCAGCTCGGCGGCGTCGGGCACATGGACGGCCCCGACCTGCCCAGCCAGGCGCTCGGCGGAGCCGTGCTTGCTGGTCAGGAGCAGGTGCCCGGCCGGTGTTCCCGCGGCCACGGCCCCTCGCACAATG
Organism: Actinomyces sp. oral taxon 175 str. F0384; assembly: GCF_000223355.1. Classification (NCBI taxonomy): domain Bacteria; kingdom Bacillati; phylum Actinomycetota; class Actinomycetes; order Actinomycetales; family Actinomycetaceae; genus Actinomyces; species Actinomyces sp. oral taxon 175. Next base: position 115,422 of record NZ_AFUR01000006.1, on the reverse strand, counting down.
GCGCTGACCATGTTGCCGGCGCCGATGAACCCGATACGCATGAAGGCCTCCTGCTCGTGAGCGACATGAGGCCATCACCGTACCGCGGCGGCGCGCTGGGCAGTGCGACTTCCGGGGCGCCGGTCGGCCTTCAGAGCACCAGTGCGGCGATCCACCCGGCGATGAGCAGGGGGATGTTGAAGTGCAGGAAGGTCGGGATGACCGAGTCGCGCATGTGGTCGTGCTGCCCGTCGGCGTTGAGCCCGGCCGTGGGCCCCAGCGTGGAGTCCGACGCCGGTGAGCCGGCGTCCCCCAGGGCCCCGGCGGTCCCGATGAGGGAGACCGTGGCGACCGGCGAGAAGCCCAGGGAGACGCACAACGGCACGTAGATCGCGGAGATGATCGGCAGGGTGGAGAAGGACGAGCCGATGCCCATGGTCACGATGAGGCCCACGAGCAGCATGACGAAGGCGGCGGCGGGCTTGGAGCCCGCGAACAAGGAGGTCGCCGACTTCACCAGCGGCTCGATCTGCTTGGTCTCCTTGAGGACCTTGGCGAAGCCCTGCGCCGTGATCATGATGAGCCCGATGAGGGCCATCATCCGCATGCCTCCGGTGAAGACGTCGTCGGCCTCGGCGATGGTGACGACCCGGGTGGCCATGAACAGCAGCAGACCCGTGAGCGCCCCGACCAGGAGCGGGTCGGCCTCGGACTTCGTCCAGGTCAGGAAGGCCTGGACCGCGAAGCAGGCGACGACGGCGACCAACGCGACCCGGATCTTGTGGCGGTCCACCTCGACCGGGCCGGAGACCTCCTCGCCCGAGCCCACGCCGCTGCCGGCGTCGACCTGGTAGACGCGGGGCTTGCGGTAAGTGACGAACACGGCGATGAGCAGCCCCGCGACCATGCCCAGCGCCGGGATCCCCATGGCCTGGGTGGCAGAGACCTGTGAGACGTCCAGACCCGCTTCCTTGATGTTGCGGTAGAGGGTGTTGTAAAGGAAGACCCGCCCGAAGCCCAGGGGCAGGAACATGTAGGTCGTGACCAGCCCGAAGGTGATGGCGCAGGCCACGGCGCGGCGGTCCAGCTGCAGGCGGCTCATGACGATGAGCAGCGGTGGGACCACGAGAGGGATGAAGGCGATGTGAACCGGGATGAGGCTCTCGCTCATGATCGCCATGGTGGTCAGGCCTCCCAGCACCAGCATGGTGGTGGTGCGCACGGCTTTCCGAGAAGCGGACTCGTCGTCGTTCTCGATGCGGCCGATAAGCCAGTTCGCCAGCAGCTGGGGCAGCCCTGAGTGCGCCACCGCCATGGCGAAGGCCCCCAGCAGCGCGTAGGACAGGGCTATCTGGGCGCCGTCGGCCAGCCCATTCTGGAAGGCGACCATGGTGCGGCTGACGCCCAGGCCGGCGCTCAACCCGCCTGCGAGCGCGCCGACGAACAGGGACAGGACCACATGGACGCGCAGCATCGCCAGGATAAGCATGACCAGGACGGCGAGGATGATGGCGTTCATAGGGGGCCTTCCGATGTGGGGCCGAGTGTGCTGGGCTTCGCGAGCGGGCCAGGGTGAACCCGTGCGAATCGAGGCCGATTGTGCCAGGCGAGCGTGACGGGGACGTATCGTGGACCGATGAGCGAGAACCGCAAGAACGTCACTGCCGACTCCGCCCCGGCCCGCAGAGCCCTCGTCACCGGGGCCTCCACCGGTATCGGAGCCGCCACCGTCCGCCTCCTGCGCTCCCACGGGTGGGAGGTCGTCGCCACCGCGCGTCGGGTGGAGCGCCTGGAGGCGCTGGCCGCCGAGACCGGCTGCACGTGGGTGGCCGCCGACCTCCAGGAGCCCGGCGACGTCGAGCGCCTGGCCGGTGAGGTGCTGGCCGGCGGAGCTGTCGACGCCGTCGTCAACAATGCCGGTGGCGCGCTGGGGGTCGACCCGGTCGCCGAGGGCAGCGCCCAGGAGTGGGCCACCATGTATGAGCGCAATGCGCTCGCGGCCCTGCGCGTGAGCCAGGCCTTCCTGCCCGGGCTTCGGGAGCGGGGCGGGGACCTGGTCTTCCTCACCTCCACGGCGGCCCACGACACCTACCCCGGTGGGGGCGGATACGTGGCGGCCAAGCACGCCGAGCGGATCATCGCCAACACGCTGCGCCTGGAGCTGGTGGGGGAACCGGTGCGCGTCATTGAGATCGCCCCCGGCATGGTGGCCACCGAGGAGTTCTCCCTCAACCGTCTCCACGGGGACGCCGAGGCCGCCGCGAAGGTCTATGCCGGTGTCGCCGAGCCGCTCAGCGCCGACGACGTCGCCGCCTGCATCGTCTGGACACTGGAGCTGCCCGCCCACGTCAACATCGACTCCATGGTGGTGCGGCCGCGGGCCCAGGCCTCCAACACCCTGGTGGCCAGGGATCAGTAGGGGAGCGGCGTCGTCGCACATAGGTGGCCCACAGGCTCGACCTGCCCCGGGCACAGCGCGGGTTCCTAACGTCTCTTCCAGCCCCGGCCGGGCCGGGAACCAGACTGAAAGGACACCCATGACCAAGCACGTCTCCTCCGGTGGCGAGGCCACTTCCTCCTCGCGTGACGCGGCCACGGAGAGCCTTCCCATCAGGGAATCCGCCGACGCCACCGATGCCGCTGCGCAGCACCTGCCGCAGGGCGCCGCAGGCGCCCCCGGCAGTGCCGGCAATACGGACGGCCGCACGGACGTCAGCACGGACGTCAAGGACCTCAAGGTGGCTGCGGGTAGCGCTGGCTCAGAGGCGGTGAGGACCGAGGCTCTTGCCAAGGACGTAGCGTCGGACTCCGCCAAGGGCTCTGGTGCGGCTCACTCGGCTGCTGGCAGCAGCACTGCCGACACCCGGCTGGGCGGGGCGTGGGCGTCCCCGGATGCTCAGAACGCCGCGACCATCGGCGTCGTGCCCTCCACGTCCGCGGCGGCCAAGAAGGCCCGGACCAAGGCGCGTGGGCCCTGGTACCGCCGTCGCGCCGTCGTGGGTGCTGCCGGGGTGGCGCTGCTGGCGGGCTCCTTCGGGGCTGGGTGGGGGACCAACGAGCTCCTCAGCTCCCACTCCCAGCACGGTCAGGCCCAGCAGCAGGGGGCCGGCAACGGTCAGGGCATGCCCGGAGGGGGCCAGGGAGGTCCCGGCGGGGGAGGCCCCGGTGGTCAGGGCGGGCCCGGTGGGCAGATACCCGGAGGCGGCCCCGGCGGACAGGGAGGCCAGAACGGCCAGGGCGGTCCGGGAGGAGGCTCCGGTGGAGCCGGCCGGACCACCCCCAACGGGGACGCCTCCAGTGGCTCGGGCTCGAGTGGTGGCCAGCAGTCGGGCTCCGGCTCGGGTGATGGCAAGCAGAAGGGCGGCTCAGGCTCCTCGGGCGTCTTCCAGCAGCAGGACGCCTCTCCGAGCACGCAGGGCTGAGCCCGCCGGCACGGCCGCCGCCCACAGATCACCATTTTCTTCACAGGCGACGCGTATTCGTGTCGCCTTTGAAGTTCTTGTCGGTGTTTGCAGATTCGGTTACGGTCGCTGGCACGCCTCGCAGCGCTCACCCTGATGACACGGAGGAGAGGAACCCGATGACTGACGCACACCCCCGCATGGCGTTGGGCACCATGCACTTCGGAACCCGTCTGTCCGCCACCCAGTCCCGTGAAATCCTCGACGCCTACCTGGAGATGGGCGGCCAGTGGATCGACACCGCGAACTGCTACGCCTTCTGGGGAGCCGAGTCCGGCCTCGGGGGCCAGAGCGAGACCGTCATCGGCCAGTGGCTCGCTGATCGCGGCGTGCGCGACCAGGTGAGGATCAGCACCAAGGTCGGTGCGGAGCCGACCCGCCCCCACGGCTTCCCGGCCGCCGTGGAAGGTCTGGGGAGGGGCACCGTCAACCAGGCCATTCGGGACAGTCTGCAGCGCCTGCAGACGGAGCGCGTCGACATGTGCTGGGCCCATATGGAGGACCGGGAGCAGTCGGTCGCGGATGTCGCAGAGACCTTCGGCGCCCTGGTTGACCAAGGGCTGACCGCACGGATCGGGCTGTCCAACCACCCGGCCTGGTACGCCGCCGCAGCCAACGTGCACGCCCAGCAACGGGGCTCAGCCGGCTTCAGCGCCCTGCAGCTGCGGGAGTCGTACCTCCACCCGAGGCCGGATACCCCGGTTGAGGGCGAGGACCACCCCCACGGGATGATGACCATCGAGAGCAAGGATCTCGCCGAGCGCTGCGGCCTGGACCTGTGGGCCTACACACCTCTGCTGACCGGCGCCTACGAGCACCCAGAACGCCCGCTGCCTGAGGCATACAGGCACCCGGGGACTGACAAGCGGCTGACAGCGCTGGGCACGTGGTCGGAGCGTCTTGCCATGAAGCCGAGCCAGGTCGTCCTGGCCCTTCTCAACGCCCAGCAGCCGACGATCACCCCGATCGTGGGCGTCAGCAGTGTCGCCCAGCTCACTGACGCCATCGAGGCCACGCGCTTCAGCCTCCCTCAGGAGGCCGTCGAGGAGCTCAACGCAGTCGGCTAGAGGTACGGCTAGACCGAGCGGCTCTGAGCCGTCGACCAGCAGGACCACCGCCCACAGATCGACCTTTTCTTCAAAGACGACGCGTATTCGTGTCGCCTTTGAAGTTCTTGTCGGTGTGTGCAGATTCGGTTGCTGGCGCTGGGGTCGGGTCTGGGCTAGGGAAGGTGGTGCCCGCGGCTATTCCACCGCCGGGTGTGGGGAGGATGACGCCGCCAAGCCGCGGCGTGAACTGGCCCCGGCGGCACGCCCCCCACTACACTCCCCGGAGCGAAGGCAGTGACCCGGCCATCACCGGCGAGCCTCCGGAAGAACCGGACCCCGGCGCATCAGCGCCGTCGGCCCTCAGTAGAACCGGACGGGACAGCCCGTCACAGCTGGAAACGAAGCGGTCGTGCACACCGTCCCTCTCGGGGGCGCGCAGCACGGCAAGCGAGGTGGTACCGCGGTGCGGCACCAGCCGGGCACCAGGCCCGGTCGGGAGCCGACGTCGTCCTCGTCAGGCCCCGGGCACCCGCCCGAGGCGGCAGGAACGAGTGAGACGAGAGCACACCGCGATGGCTGAGAAGATGGCTGACAGCACCACCGCCGACGGCAGCGAGCCGACCGGCGCCGCCTTCTACCCCCTGCACCGCCCGGGGGAGCAGATCGACCCCTCGCCCTCCTTCCCCGCCATTGAGGAGGACGTCCTGGCCTACTGGAAGGCCGACGGCACCTTCCAGGCCTCCATCGACAACCGCGGCGAGCCCTGCGACGAGTTCGTCTTCTACGACGGCCCGCCCTTCGCCAACGGCCTGCCCCACTACGGCCACCTGCTGACCGGCTACGTCAAGGACGCCGTCGGGCGCTACCAGACCCAGCGCGGCAAGCGCGTCGAGCGCCGCTTCGGCTGGGACACCCACGGCCTGCCCGCCGAGCTCGAGGCCCAGCGCCTGCTCGGCATCGACGACGTCACCGAGATCACCCGCCCCGGCGGCATCGGCATCGAGAAGTTCAACGAGGAGTGCCGCAGCTCCGTCCTGCGCTACACCAAGGAGTGGGAGGACTACGTCACCCGCCAGGCCCGTTGGGTCGACTTCGACAACGACTACAAGACCCTCGACCCCGACTACATGGAGTCGGTGCTGTGGGCCTTCAAGCAGCTGTGGGACAAGGGACTGGCCTACCAGGGCTACCGCGTCCTGCCCTACTGCTGGCACGACCGCACCCCCTTGAGCAACCACGAGCTCAAGATGGACGACGACGTCTACCAGGACCGCCAGGACAACACGGTCACGGTGGGCCTGCGCCTGGAGGAGCCGCTGCGCCAGGGCGCCGAGCGCCCCGAGCTGGTCCTCATCTGGACCACCACCCCCTGGACACTGCCCTCCAACGTGGCCATCGCCGTGGGGCCCGACGTCGAGTACGTGACCGTCCACGTCGACGAGGACCTCGACTCGCCGGTGGCCGGTCAGGACGTCGTCATCGCGAAGGACCTCCTGGGCTCCTACGCCCGCGAGCTCGGCGAGGACCCGCAGGTGCTGGCCACCTGCACCGGGGCCGACCTGGTGGGGCGGCGCTACCACCCGATCTTCGACTACTTCGACGACGCCGCCCACCGGGCCGAGGGCGCCGCCCCGGGGCCGAATGCCTGGACGATCATCGCCGCCGACTTCGTGACCACCTCCGACGGAACCGGCCTGGTGCACATGGCCTCGGCCTTCGGTGAGGACGACATGATCGCCTGCACCGAGGCCGGCATCGAGACGGTCGTGCCTGTCGACGACGGCGGCTGCCTGACCGAGGAGATCCGCGACTACGCCGGGCTGCAGGTCTTCGAGGCCAACAAGCCCATCGTTGCCGACCTGCGCGACGGCACCGGCCCCCTGGCCCGCCGCGACGAGAGCCGGCGCGCCGTCCTGGTGCGCCAGGCCTCCTACGTGCACTCCTACCCGCACTGCTGGCGCTGCCGCAAGCCGCTCATCTACAAGGCCGTTTCCTCCTGGTTCGTGCGCGTCTCGGCGATCCGCGACCGCATGGCCGAGCTCAACCAGGACATCGACTGGTACCCCGGCCACATCAAGGACGGCATCTTCGGCAAGTGGCTGGCGAACGCGCGCGACTGGTCGATCTCCCGCAACCGTTTCTGGGGCGCGCCCATCCCGGTGTGGGTCAGCGACAACCCCGACTATCCGCGCACCGACGTCTACGGCTCCTACGCCGAGCTGGAGCGCGACTTCGGTGTCAAGGTCACCGACCTGCACCGCCCCTTCATCGACACCCTCGTGCGGCCCAACCCCGATGACCCCACGGGTAAGTCCATGATGCGCCGCATCCCCGACGTCCTGGACTGCTGGTTCGAGTCCGGCTCGATGCCCTTCGCCCAGGTGCACTACCCCTTCGAGAACGTCGAGTGGTTCGAGTCGCACTACCCGGGCGACTTCATCGTGGAGTACATCGGCCAGACCCGCGGCTGGTTCTACACCCTGCACGTACTGGCCACCGCCCTGTTCGACCGGCCCGCCTTCACCTCCTGCGTCTCCCACGGCATCCTCCTGGGTAACGACGGGGCCAAGATGAGCAAGTCGCTGCGCAACTACCCGGACGTCTCCATGGTCTTCGACCGCGACGGGGCCGACGCCATGCGCTGGTTCCTGCTCTCGGCGCCGGTCATGCGCGGAGGCAACCTCGTGGTCACCGACAAGGCCATCCGCGACACCGTGCGCCAGGTGGTGCTGCCGCTGTGGAACACCTGGTACTTCTTCTCCCTCTACGCGGGCCAGGTGGGTCAATCCGGCTACGTCACGAGCGGCGTCGACCTGGACGACGCGAGCCTGTTCGCCAAGCACGGCGGCCTGCACGTCATGGACCGCTACGTCCTGGCCCGCACCAAGGACCTGACCGAGACGGTGGCCGCCCAGATGGACGGCTACGACATCACCGGGGCCTGCGCCACGATCCGCGACTTCCTCGACGTGCTCACCAACTGGTACCTGCGCACCTCGCGCCAGCGCTTCACCGACGGCGAGACGGCCGCCTTCGACACCCTGGCCACCGTGCTGCGGGTGCTCACCGAGGTCATGGCGCCGCTGGCGCCGCTGGTGAGCGAGGAGATCTGGCGGGGCCTGACCGGTGGGCGCTCCGTGCACCTGACCGACTGGCCCGAGCTGCCCGGCCACGTCGCCAATGCCGAGCTCGTGGCGGCCATGGATGAGGCCCGAGCCGCGGTCTCGGCAGCCCTGAGCCTGCGCAAGGCCGAGAAGCTGCGCGTGCGCCAGCCGCTTCGCAGCCTGACCGTCGCCACCGCCGACCCGGCCGGGCTGGCCCCCTTCCGCGAGCTCGTGGCCGAGGAGGTCAACGTCAAGGAGGTACGGGTCCTGGACGCCGAGTCCGCCGGCTACGAGGCCCGAACGGACCTGGCCCTCAACCCGCGGGCCTTCAGCCCCGAGGTCCGCAAGCTCACCTCCAAGCTCTTCGCCGCCGTCAAGGCGGGCCAGTGGGAGCTCACCGAGGACGGGGACGTGCGTTTCGATGACGTCCTGCTCGATGGCGCCCCCGTGGTCCTGGAGGCGGAGGACTCCGCCTTCACCCTGACCACCCGCATCGAGGTCGACGACGACTCCCTGGCCGCCACCATGCTGCCCTCGGGGGCCTTCGTGGTCCTGGAGACTGCCCTCGACGACGCCCTGGAGGCCGAGGGCTGGGCCCGCGACCTGGTGCGTCTGGTCCAGGACGAGCGCAAGGCCGTCGGCCTGCACGTGGGGGACCGGATCCGCCTGGAGCTGCGGGTCCCGCAGGACAAGGACGCCTGGACCGGTGCCCACCTGGACCTCATCAAGCGGGAGGTCGGCTGCGTGGACGCCTCCGTCGTGGCTGACCCGGCTGCCAAGGAGCCCACCGCCACGGTTGAGAAGGTCGCCGAGGCGAGGGAGAGCTGACCTAGCCGCCGAACGGGCCGCGTCGCGGGGCCGGCCAGACCGATGAGCTCGGTCTGGCCGGCCCCACTCCTGCATCCAGGTCCGAGAGACGAGTTGAGGTTCTCCCGCCCCAGCCCAGTGATGTCATCGTGGCGATGAGCTGCCGGGAGGGGCGCTGCGCACGGCGATGCGGAGCCGATCCGACACGCCGGTAGGTTAACTTTCCAATTACCTGAGGTGTGAGGCAGAATAATCCCGTTGCTCGGCCACCAGGACCTGGTTGAGCGACGGTGCTCCTCCTCCCGCGGTTCGCCTCTCCCATCTCCCGGTCAGCATGCCTTCTACCGCCATGATGGCGGTAGGGGAAGCGTTGTGCGCAGTCTTCTCCCTGGAGCAGGCTCGCTGGTGGCCTTGGTTGTGAGAGGTGCGGACGATGAGTATCAAGGGTGCTGCAGAAGCAGTTCTTCCCCCGCCGGCTCAGGGATGGTTGAAGCAGGCGATCTACCACCGCAACTGTCACCTGTCGCCGCCCCAGTACCGTGCGGCCCTCAAACACTGGTACTGGCTCTTCAAGGGGCGCCCCTGCCACCTGGAGGCGCCGCGCACCATGACTGAGAAGATCCACTGGCTCAAGCTCTATGACTCCACACCCCTCAAAGGGCGTCTGGCGGACAAGTTCCTGGTACGCGAGTGGGTCGCCGACACGGTGGGGGAGGAGTACCTCGTACCTCTGCTGGGTGTGTGGGACTCGCCTGATGAGATCGACTTCGCCTCCCTGCCGACCAGCTTCGTCCTCAAGGCCACGCACGGCTCGGGGTGGAACATCCTCGTACCGAACAAGAGCGCTCTTGATGAGGAGTGGGCCCGTGGACGCCTCAGGGAGTGGCTCGGCCTGCGCCAGGCCATGAAGGGCGGCTTCGAGCTGCACTACGAGTACTGCGAGCCGCGCATCGTGTGCGAGCGCTTCCTGCGTGACGGCACAGGGGGCCTGAGGGACTACAAGTTCATGGTGTTCGACGGCGTCGTCCAGTTCGCCTTCACCGTGGACAGGCGTGCGGGGCTCGCGATGCGGGGGACCTACCTGCCGGACTGGACCCGAGCCCCCTTCGAGTACACCTGCGAGGCTGTTCGCGCCCCTGACGTCCCCCCGCCGAGCGGCCTGGAGACCATGCTCCGGCTCGCCAGCAGGCTCGGGAAGGGGTTCGCCTGCGCGCGCGTTGACTTCTACCAGGTGCGGGGACGTGTCTACTTCGGTGAGATCACCTTCACCGACGCCGATGGGTTGTCTGAATTTGCTCCCGCTCGCTACAACCGTATATTCGGTGATCGAATCGTCCTTCCCGAGAAGAAGTCGTTCAAGGGCATCATCCTGTGATGGTTTAATGCTCAGGGAATGGTGTCTGTAGATTTTCTACGAAGATCGTCGTGCTCGGTGAGTGAGACCTCTCAAGTCTCTCGATGTGCGTGAGGGCTTTCTCATTAAGTCCGTCGGTCACTTGCCCTGTTCGGGTTCTCGCGTGTTACTGTCTGTGTCATTAATTCTGGCGCTCCTTCGTGGGGTATCGTGACTGTCGCTTCATGCTGGTGAGTGCTGTGTCCTATCAGTCCTGAATAATGACAGGTGGTATGCGGATGACGCTCGAGGACCTTCTTCATCTAACTCGTCGACGCTTCGGATCTCTCGCGCTGGCGATCGTGATCTGCGTACTTTTGTCAGTAGCGTTCGCTTTCGTGACGCCGAGTTCCTATACGGCGACGGCTCAGGCCTACCTGCACGTGGAGGTGGGCGGAGACCCGGGGCTGAACACGCAGTCCCACTACAACGCCGCACAGCTCGCCGACTTGAAGGCCGACGCCGCCGTTCCGGTCTTCACCTCAGAGGCAGTCGCCCAGCGCGTGATCGAGTCCCTCAAGCTGGATGTCACCCCGGAAGAGCTCGCCTCCTCGGTGTCGGCGACGCGGACGCCTGAGACCGTGTCGGTGCAGGTCTCCGTGGAGGCCTCCACCTCGCGTCAGGCTCAGGTTCTGGCCGATGAGGTCGTCCGCCAGACGGCCGAAGAGGTGACTGAGCTGGAGGGCAGTGACTCTCCGGTGAAGATCTCCCTGCTGTCCTCCGCCGAACTGGTGAGTCCTACTCGGTCCCCCGCCCTGGTCACCTGTGTGGGTGTGGGGCTGCTGGCCGGGCTGGTTCTGGGATACGTGTGGATTCTCGTCCAGGAGCTGCTCGACAAGAGCCTCAAGGGACCCGAGGATGTGCGCAAGGCCCTGTCGGCGCCCGTGCTCGGCGTGCTGCCGAAGGATCCGTCGCCTCTGCGACTGGGGCGTGGTGCGCAGACGGAGGTCGAGGAGCGGCTTCGGGCCGCTCGCACCAACGTGCTCCATGCCCTGTCTCACGGGGCTCGGCAGGTCGTGGTCGTCACCTCTGCTGGTCCGCGGGAGGGGGCCTCGACGACGGCCGCCGGTCTGGCGCGAGTCCTGGCTCTGTCCGGTCATCGGGTCGTCCTGGTCGGGGGAGACCTGCGCTCGCCAAGTGCGGTCGGCGCCCCGGGTGCCCCAGGGCTCGCGGAGGTCCTGGTGGGGACGGCTCGTCTCAGTCAGGTTCTGGTCGAAGGCGAGGTGCCGGGCCTGGAGCTCCTGCCTGCCGGCGACATGCCCGGGAACCCCTCTGAGCTGCTCGGGGGCCGCAACATGAGTGACCTCCTGCATCATCTGGCCGCAGACCGCATCGTGATTATCGATGCGCCTCCGGTGTGCCGCTTCACCGACGCTGTGGTGCTGGCCGAGTATGCCGGTGGCGTCCTCCTCGTGGCGCGAGCCGGGCGCACGTCTGCCGAAGAGCTTCGCGAGGCCGCGCTGGCCGTGGGGCAGGGAGGCGGGCACATGCTCGGCGTGGTGCTCACCAACGTGTCCGATCTCGGGCGCGGTAGTCGGAGTGCCCAGGCTGCCGTCACTCATGCGGAGAGTGCCACCGTCTGACCCTTCCTTCACTGAATGCGGCACGTGTGCAGAGAGCCGAGACGTGACGTCAAGGATGTTTATCCAAATGTTACTTTGCAGTCGCACTGACGTTAGTCGTTGGGGTGTGTGCTCCGGGGTTCCGCTGGAATGAATCTTGACGCTTCAGGCTCTCGGGCCCAGTCGCCTGTGGATTTATACCATTGTGCCGAAGTGGATCTGTTGGTAAACGACGATCGAGGAGTGGCCTCCTCAAAATCTTCCAATCGGTGACTCTCGGTGTTAGATTAATGCTGAGCATTAAATACGGAATCTAATAGTGATGATTCAATGGGTTCCGTATGCCCTTTTCTGTGCCGTTTCCTCCTGTTGAGCAGTAGGAGCCGCGTCCCCAAGTCCGTCCCGCGAAGCAGTGAAACCTGCTCGCCCATATGCAGATTGAAACCCTGATGACATTTGAAATCTGTCGCTCCTGCCAGCGTCAAACGCTTGATCGGAGTTCCTCACTCTCATGCGGTGTGTCCCATGCTCCTCAGCAGACTCAATGGAGCGTGACGACTCATGGCTGAAGCACATCAGGACTCCCATGGCACCGCCGGCCGTGATGAGCGCAGTACCGAGGTTGGTCGCCCTGGCGCACCTCAACCCGCACGATCCCTCGCAGCGCCCGGGGGTGCCACCGCGGGCGCCCCTTCAGCACCGGGCTCAGCGCCCGTGAGACCGTCGGACTGCGGCGCGCAGCGGGGAGGCTTCACCCTGTGCCGGCTCGAGCCGGTCGCCTTGATCGTCATCGACTTCCTGGCCACGTATATGGCGCTGTACTCCGCGGCCTGGGGGACCACGAAATGGGCGACCGCCACGGGGGCGACCGGCGGCCTCCTGGCCGTCGGGGTGCTCGGTATCGTCAACGTGGGCGTCTTCGCCACCTTCAAGATGTACAACAGCCTGTGGCGCTACGCCTCGATGGCGGAGGCGCTGAGGATTCTGTACGCGACCGTCGTCGGCTCGATCTGCGGCGACCTGCTCTTCTCCCTGGCCTTCGATGGTGGGCTGTCGGTGCGTTCCTACGTCATGGCTTGGGCGCTGCTCGTCATCATGACCGCGGGGACTCGCCTCGCCGCCCGGGCGCTGTGGCACAGCCGCGCCCACCGCAGTGCTCGCGCAGGTGAGCCGGGCTCCCGCCCCCGTACCCTCATCGTCGGAGCCGGGCAGACCGGTTCTCTGACCATCAAGCGCATGCACCTGGGGGACGAGGACATGTGCGGAGAACCGGTGGCCCTGGTCGATGACGACATCACCAAGCACGGTCGCCACGTCCACGGCGTCAAGGTCTTCGGTGCGTGTGACGATATCCCCCGCATCGCCCAGGAGTGCCGGGCCGAGCAGATCGTCCTGGCCTGCCCCTCGGCGCTGGCCTCCGAGCGCCAGCGCATCCTGTCCATCTGCCTGACAACGGGCCTGAGGATCCTCACCCTCCCGAACGTACGTGACCTGGCTCAGCAGGATGACGGGCGGATCGCACTGCGGGAGGTCGAGATCTCCGAGCTGCTCTCCCGTGACGAGGTCGCCTTCGACTCCACGGGGATGGGGTACGTGCGCGACCAGGTCGTCCTGGTCACCGGCGGTGGTGGCTCCATCGGCTCTGAGCTGGTCCGTCAGCTCATCGAGGCCCGGCCCAGCCAGATCATCATCTTCGACGTCTATGAGAACACGGCCTACGAGCTGCTCCACGAGATGCAGCCCAAGGCCACCGAGCTGGGGGTGATGCTCTCGGTCGTCATCGGCTCGGTGACCAACGAGCGCATCGTCCGCGACTGCTTCCAGCGGTACCGGCCCAAGGTCGTCTTCCACGCGGCGGCCCACAAGCACGTGCCGCTCATGGAGGACAACGCCCGTGAGGCCGTGGAGAACAACGTGCTGGGCACCTGGGTCGTCTGCCGTCTGGCGGAGGAGCTCGGCTGCAGCCACTGCATCCTGGTCTCCACCGACAAGGCGGTCAACCCCACCAACGTCATGGGGGCCACCAAGCGGCTGTGCGAGCTGGAGATCCAGGCCCTGGCCCAGACCAGCCGCTCCACCGTCTTCGCCGCCGTGCGCTTCGGCAACGTGCTCGGCAGCCACGGCTCGGTCATCCCGCTGTTCAGGCGCCAGCTCAGATCAGGCGGGCCGCTGACCGTCACCCACCCCGACATCACCCGCTACTTCATGACGATCCCCGAAGCGGCCCAGCTGGTCATCACCGCCGGCTCCATGGCCCAGGCCGGAGAGATCTTCATCCTGGAGATGGGCAAGCCCGTGCGGATCTACGACCTGGCCGTCAACCTCATCAAGCTCTCGGGCCTGCGGGTGGGGCGTGACATCGAGGTCGTCTTCACCGGGCTGCGTCCTGGCGAGAAGCTCTACGAGGAGCTGCAGATGCACGATGAGGATCTGCACCCCACGCAGAACCCCTCGATCCTCGTCTCCACGGCACCGCCTCCCACCAGGCTGGAGGTGGAGGACAAGATCGCTCGTCTCATGGCCTGTCTGCCCCAGGGCGGCGAGCAGATCAAGCGGGAGCTTGCTCGCGCGGTGCCCACCTATCACCCACGTTTTGACAACAGTACGAATCCGTCGCCAACAGTGAGGACAGCTGACTGATGCGTGTTGATTTCTCGCCTCCAGACATCACCGACGCCGAGTGCCAGGAAGTGGTGGATGCACTGCGCTCTGGCTGGATCACCACCGGACCGCGCACCAAGACCCTGGAGAAGCAGGTGGCGCAGCGCTGCGGAACCACCCGGGCTGCCTGCCTGAACTCCGCGACCGCCTCGCTGGAGCTGACCCTCCGGGTCCTGGGCATCGGTCCCGGAGATGAGGTCATCGTCCCGGCCTACACCTACACGGCCTCGGCCTCCCCGATCGTTCATGTGGGCGCCACCCCCGTGATCGTCGATGCCGGCCAGGCCGACGGCGGCTACGGGCTGGACCCCGGCGCCCTGGAGGCCGCCATCACCCCGCGGACCAAGGCCGTCATCCCGGTCGACATCGGTGGTCGCATGTGCGAATACCCGGCGCTGCGCGCGGTCGTCGACAGCCACAGCCACCTGTTCACACCGGCGGGGGCAGTCCAGGAGGCGCTGGGACGTGTCGCCCTCGTCGCCGACGGCGCCCACAGCTTCGGCGCCCGGCGCGACGGCACGCCCTCGGGCAGCGCCGCCGACTTCACCACCTTCAGCTTCCACGCCGTGAAGAACCTGACCACCGCGGAGGGCGGCGCCGTCACGTGGAGGCCGGAGCTGGGCCTGGACGAGGAGCTCTACCGCCAGTACATGCTGCTGTCCTTGCACGGGCAGAGCAAGGACGCCCTGTCCAAGACCCGCCTGGGGGCCTGGGAGTACGACGTCGTCAGCCCCGCCTACAAGTGCAACATGACCGACGTGTGCGCCGCGATCGGCCTGGCGCAGATGACCCGCTACGACTCGATGCTCGAGCGTCGGCGCCAGATCATCACCCGCTACGACCAGGCCCTGGCGCCGGCGGGCGTGACATCGCTGCGGCACTACGAGGACGGGAGCGTCTCATCCGGGCACCTCTACCTGGCGAACCTGCCGGGCCTGGGGGAGGAGGCGCGCAACGAGTTCATCGAGCGCATGGCGGGCGCGGACGTGGCCTGCAACGTCCACTACAAGCCGCTGCCCCTGCTGAGCGCCTACCGCGACCTCGGCTTCTCCATTGAGGACTTCCCGCAGGCCTACGCCCTCTACGCCAGTGAGGTGAGTCTGCCTCTGCACACCTCATTGACCGACGAGCAGGTCGACTACGTCATCAGCTGCGCGCTCGAGACGCTCGCGGCGATGGGTCGCTCATGACGATGCCGCCCTGGGAGGAGCTGCCGGCCTCCCTGCGTACCGAGGAGGTCCGCCCCTACTACGAGGCACTGGCCCGGCGCGGAGTCCAGTTGCGACTCAAGCGCCTGCTCGACGTCGTCGGAGCGACGATCCTGATGGTGCTGCTCGGGTGGCTGTTCATCATCCTGGCGGCCCTCATCAAGCTGGACTCGCCCGGACCGGTGTTCTTCCGCCAACGGCGGGTCACCCAGTTCGGGCGCGAGTTCCGGATCGTCAAGTTCCGCACCATGACGCACCGGCCGGCAGATCCCGGTGACCAGATCACCCGGGGCAACGACACCCGGGTCACCAAGGTCGGAGCGGTGCTGCGCCGCTACCGGCTCGATGAGATCAGTCAGCTCATCGACATCCTGCGCGGCACGATGAGCTTCGTGGGGACCAGGCCGGAGGTGCCCGAGTACGTCCAGCAGTACACCCCGCAGATGCGGGCCACCTTGCTGCTGCCCGCCGGAGTCACCTCCACGGCCTCCATCGAGTTCAAGGACGAGGCCGAGATCCTGGCGGCCGCCCCGCCGGGCCAGGACGCCTACCTCACTCAGGTCCTGCCGGCCAAGATGCGCCTCAACCTACGTGACGTCCAGAACTTCAGCATCGGACGAGATCTGTCGATCGCGCTGAGGACCGTCCTGGCGGTGGCCAGGTGAGGCGCGCAACGACGACACCTAAGGAGCAAGCATGACAGCAGGCACTGAGCACGATCGCGAACTGGACTCCGACCTGGTCTCCATCATCATGCCGACGTACAACTGCGGGGCCTTCATCGCCGAGACCATCGCCACCGTCCAGGCCCAGACCCACCCCCGCTGGGAGCTGATCGTCGTCGACGACTGCTCCACCGACGACACCACTGAGGTGGTCGGGGCTCTGGCCAAGGACGACCCGCGGATCCGGTACGTACGGCTGGAGACCAACAGCGGTGCCGCCATGGCCCGTAACCGGGCGATGGAGCTGGCCCAGGGGCGCTACATGGCCTTCCTGGACTCCGACGACCTGTGGCACCCCGACAAGCTCAGGCGCCAGATCGACTTCATGACCTCGCGTGACGTGGCCATGTCCTGCACCGCCTACGCCCAGATCGACGAGCAGGGCGTGCCCACCGGCAGGATCGTGCGCAGCCCGGCCAGGATCAGCTACAACCGCCTGCTCCTGGACTGCCCGGTGGGCAACTCCACCGTCATGTACGACGTGGCGCGCCTGGGCAAGTTCGAGGTTCCCAACATCCGCAAGCGCAACGACGACGCCCTGTGGCTGCGCATGCTCCGCACCGAGCCCTACATCTGGGGGATGCCGGTGGTGCTCATGAGGTACCGGCTCCGCTCGGGATCGGTGTCGGCCAACAAACGGAGCCTGGTCAAGTACCACTGGACGCTCTACCGCGACATCGAGCATCTCAGCGTCCCCCGCTCCGTCTTCCACATCGGCGTGTGGGTCCTCATCAAGACCCTCAAGGTGAAATGAGGACCGGCGTCAGCAGGACGAGCAGTTCCCCGGAGCGGTCCGGGGCCGACGGAGGCAGACAGGCAATGAGCCAGGAACAGTCATCGACCACGCGGGACCTTGGGGGCGGCCCCCTGCGGGTCCTGCAGATCAACTCATCAATCTCCCGGCGCTCCGGAGTCATGAGCGTGCTCATGAACTACCTCAGGCACATGGATCGCTCGCAGGTGGTGTTCGACTTCTTCTGCTACGCCACGCCCGATGAGACCCACCGTGAGGAGATCGAGGCACTGGGCGGGCGCTGCTACGTCATCGATGCCGGGAACCATATCGGACGCATCCGATCATCCCTGGGGCAGGTGCTGGAGCAGCATGCAGGGCAGTACCCCGTGGCGCACCTGCACGACCCCATCCTGTCGCGCTTCCTCTACCCGGTGGCCCATCGCCACGCGGTGCGGTCCTTCGCCGTCCACTCCCATGCGACGGCGTACTCCGACTCCCGGCTGCGGAGCCTGCGCAACTGGCTCGTCTGCCGCAATATCGGGGCCTACTCCGACGCGCGCCTGGCCTGCTCCCGGGCGGCCGGTGACTTCCTGTTCGGCTCAGGCCGCTTCGAGGTGGTTCCCAACGCGATCGACGTGGAGACCTACCGTTTCAATGAGTCGGTCCGTGCCGAGGTGCGCTCCCGGCTGGGGCTGGGGGAGGCACCCGTCGTCGGCCATGTGGGACGGTTCAGTGAGCAGAAGAACCACCGGTTCCTCATCGATGTGTGCACCGAGCTGTTCCGTGCGCGCCCCGAGGCCCGTCTCATGCTCATCGGCGACGGCTCGCTACGGCCGGGCATCGAGGCCGTGGTGGCCGAGCGCGGCCTGAGTGACCGCGTTCTGTTCCTGGGGGACCGCAAGGACGTCCCTGACCTCTACCAGGCCATGGACATGTTCCTTCTGCCCTCCCTCTACGAGGGGCTGCCGATGGTGGGGGTGGAGGCGCAGTGCGCGGGGCTCCCGCTGGTGTGCTCCGACGAGGTGACCGATGAGGTCACGATCGGGGAGGTCTCCTTCCTGCCGCTGGACATGCCGGCGCCTCAGTGGGCGCACCATGTCAGCCAGGCCCTCGACCACGGGCGGGACCCGCGGCGCAGGGCGGAGGCAGAGCGGACCACGCGCAACGCGGGTTTCGACATCACTCACGAAGCCGAGCGGCTCGCGCACCGTTACCGTGCGCTGGCGGAATGGTGATGCCGGAGCATGTGGATTCACTTCGCGCTCTTCGCCGCCCTTCTCCTGCCAGCAGCTCTCCTGGGGCTGCGGGGCAATGCCGGTCGGCGGGGCTCCCGGGTCATTCTGGTCGTGGCCTTCGTGGCCTTCGTGGCCTTCTCCTCCATGCGAGCCGTCAGCGTTGGCAATGACACGGTTGAGTACCACCGGGTCTTCGAGGAGATCAAGGCGACGACCTCCCTCCAGGAGGCCTTCACCGTCAGCCGCTTCGAGTACGGCTATGTCGTACTCAACTACCTGGTCAGCCGCATCACGGGCAGCTTCAACATCCTGCTGCTCATCATCTCGGTGTTCGTCTACGGATCAGCGGTGCTGTTCATCAAGCGCTACGCCGCCAACTACTCCCTGGCGGTCCTCCTCGCCTTCGGCATATCCGCCTTCTACGACTTCACACTCTTTACCCGACAGAGCGTTGCGGTGGCGATCTTCCTGCTGGCCGTCCCCGCGCTCATGGAGCGCAAGCTGTTGCGCTACGCCCTGCTCATCGCGCTCGCCTCCCAGTTCCATCTCAGCGCCCTGCTCCTGCTCGTCATCTACCTCGTCTCCGCCATGCGGCTGAGTACCTTCGGTGACTGGATCAAATGGGGCGCCCTCATCGGGACCAGCATGCTCTCGCTGAGCTGGGTGATGAACTCCCTTGCGGCGTCCTCCGCCTACTACGGTCACTACCTCAACAGCGACTACGCCGACGGCGGGGTGCGCTCGGCCACCGTTCTGCTGATCGTAGTGCGCATCTTCCTCATACTTCTGGCCTCCACCTGCGGATGGGAGGCCGCCGTGGAGGAGGATCCCTCCGGGCGTACCCGCAGTCTCCTGGCGCTGGCCGTTGCCGATATCGCCATGGTGACGGTGTCCCTGGGCTTCAACCTCGTCGATCGTCTCGAGATGTACCTGACCATGCCCTTCGTCGTCGGTCTGGTGAACCTCACCGTGCGGGGCCGCAGGCCCGAGCGCTCCTACATCGGCGCCCTCCTGGTCATCATCGCCCTCGCAGCCTCCACGATCTTCTTCCTGTACCGGCCCGAGTGGTACCACCTGTTCCCCTACCGAACCTTCTTCGAGAAAGGGATCCCGTGATGGAATCTGTCCGTTCCGCGAGTTCGTGGAGAACCGGTGTCGGTGATCTGAATGGCGGCTGCCTGCGGGAGAGACGCGACGCCAGCCCGACGTGGGAGGTGCACTTCGATGCCGGCGAGTTATAAGAACCGCATCGCATTCCTGCTGGGTAACACCCTGGTCTTCGCTCTGGGGGGCCTGGCGATCAAGGCCGTCTCACTGGTCCTCATGCCGTTGTACACGACTGCGCTGACGGCTGGTGAGTACGGGACGGCCGAGCTGCTCAACAGCGCGATCGAGATCGTGCTGCCGCTACTGTCGGCGGGCGTGGTGGAGGCCCTCTACCGGTTCTCCATTGACGATGACGTTCCCAAGGATGAGCTCTTCGCCGACTCCCTGGTGGTCCTGGGTGGAGGTGTCGTGTGCGCTGGGGCGGCGTGCGCCCTGGGGCACGTCTTGTGGAACATGGAGCACGCGGGTTCCTTCTTCGTCCTGTTCTGCTCGGTGTGCGTCTTCAAGGCCACGACTCAGCTCGCCCGTGGGTTGGGGCACGTGCGCCGCTTCGTGGCCTATGGGCTCATCAATGCGCTCGCCATGGTGGTGTCCACCTATCTGCTCCTGGTCCGCGCGCACCTGGGCGTGGAGGGGTACCTGTGGTCCTTCACCATCGGCTACCTGGTGGGTGGTCTTGTCGCCTTCCTGGGGTCGGCCGAGTACCGGCTCCTGGCTCCATTCAGGTTTGATCGCGACCTGCTGCGCCGGATGCTCGTCTACAGCCTGCCGCTCGTGCCCAATCTGCTGTCGTGGTGGCTGGTCAGTGTCTCCGGACGGTACGTGGTCCTGTGGGGCAGCGGAGTCGTGGCCGCGGGGCTCTTCACGGCGGCGAGCAAGATGCCTGCGCTGGTCAACATCGTGGCCTCCGTCTTCCAGCAGGCCTGGCAGTACTCCACCGCCCGCGAGATTAACTCGCCCGACCGCGGCGCCTTCTTCGGCGTCGTGATGAGGGGGTACTCGCTGGCGACTCTCACGGTCGCCGGGCTGGTCATCGCACTGAACCGGCCGATCTCCAGGGTGATGCTCCAGGCCGAGTTCGCCGAAGGGTGGCGCTACGTCCCCCTGCTCATGCTGGTCGCCTCCTTCGGGGTCATCAGCATCTTCTTCGAGAGCTTCTACCAGGCCTTGAAGAACAGCGGCGTTCTCATGGCCTCGACCGCTCTGGGCGCAGGGGTCAACGTGGTCCTCGGCGTGGCTCTCGTGCCGTTCATGGGACCGTGGGGCGCCGGCCTGGCCGGAGCGGTGGCCTACATGCTCGTCCTGGTGGTGCGGGCGCGAGACCTCAGGCGCCGCATCAACCTGCCGATAGACCGCCTTCGTCTCACCTACCAGCTCGCGCTGCTCATCAGTATCACCGCATGTATGTCCTTCGACGGCGGCTCATGGCTGAGCGCGGCAGTCTGGGTCTGCCTGATCCTCCTGGCGACCAGCGACATCACGGTTCTCACCAACAGTGCTCGAGCCGTGGCGGAGTCCCTGAGGCACAGGAGCGGGGGGCTGATGCGCCAGCTCTGACACGGGGTGTCGGCGCAGGATGTGCGCGGTATAACGGCCCTGTGTGAGAAGCGACGATTTACTGCCCTGCTTGTGAAAATGCTTTTGTGTCAACCAGTGCGTTTTGTCTTAACTGCACAGTGTGATGATCCCTGTTGTCTTTTCGTGACGTCTATGGGAGAGCGGGTCCGCCGACACGACGTATTCTTGCCGGGCCGATCTGACTGGTTGAGCTGAAGTATCTTGCTGATGCAAGAAGGGAAGATTATGAAGCGTATTCTGCTTTTGGATACATCTGTTGGATCCCTCAATATGGGGGATGAGATCATTGGGCGATCCATTGAGATGAACTGGCGTGAGCTGTTCTCATCGAACTATGTCATGCGCCTGGCCACTCACACCCCGATGTACACGCCGGCGCAGTATCTGCTGTCCAAGCGTCGACTCAGCATCTTCAAAGGAGCCGACATCAAGCTCCTGTGCGGAACCAACGCCCTCTACACGAATATGCTGCGGCCCTTGCCGACATGGAACATCAACTACCTCAACTGCGGGATGGCCACAGGCACGGTATGTCTCGGGGTGGGCGCGGGGGCCAACTCCTCATCGGTCAACCTCTACACGCGAGCCCTCTACCGCAAGGTGCTGTCCCATGACCTGGTGCACTCGGTGCGTGACGAGCGCACCAAGCATCTCCTGCAGCGGGTGGGTCTGCGGGCCTGGAACACCGGCTGCCCCACCCTGTGGGGACTGACCCCTGAGCACTGCGAGACCATTGCCCGCACCAAGGGCGACGAGGTGGTCTTCACGCTCACCTCCTACCACCCGAACCCGCGCAAGGACCGGGCAATGGTCGACGTGCTGCGCAGGAGCTATTCGCGACTGCACTTCTGGCCCCAGTCCATCGATGACCTGGACTACCTGCAGTCGCTGGGAGCGGCCGACGGCGTCGAGATCGTCACGCCGAGCCTGGCAGGTTTCCGGGAGGTGCTCGACCGGGGTGTCGACTACGTGGGGAACCGCCTGCACGGGGGCATCTTCGCCCTGCAGCGCAAGCGGCGCGCCATCATCGTGGCCATTGACTACCGCGCGCGGGAGATGGCCAAGGACTACTCCTTGCCGCTGGTGGAGCGCGACTCCATCGAGACCGATCTGGCCGACCTGATCGAGTCCTCCTGGCCGACCGCGATCCATGGCCTGGACTTCGACCGCATCGAGAAGTGGAAGGCTCAGTTCGATGTCGGCTAGCCATAAGGGGCGCATGAGACTCCTGCTGGGCAACACCCTGGTCTTCGCGCTGGGGGGCCTGGCGGTCAAGGCGGTCTCCCTGGTCCTTATGCCCCTGTACACAACCGCCCTGACCGCCGGTGAGTACGGGACGGCCGAGCTGCTCAACAGCGCGATCGAGATTGTGCTGCCGCTGCTCTCACTTGGTGTCGTGGAGGCCCTCTACCGGTTCTCCATTGACGACGACGTTCCCAAGGATGAGCTCTTCGCCGGCTCCCTGGTGGTCCTGGGCGGCGGCCTCGTCTGCACCGGGGTGGCGTGCGCCCTGGGCAGCGTCTTGTGGAACATGGAGCACGCGGCAGCGTTCTTCGCCCTGTTCTGCTCGGTGTGCGTCTTCAAGGCCACGACCCAGCTCGCCCGTGGGCTGGGGCACGTGCGCCGCTTCGTGCTCTACGGGCTCATCAATGCGCTCGCCATGGTGGTGTCCACCTACCTGCTCCTGGTCCGCGCGCATACAGGTATCGAGGGCTACCTGTGGTCGTACACCATCGGCTACCTGGTGGGTGGTCTTGTCGCCTTCCTGGGGTCGGCCGAGTACCGGCTCCTGGCCCCATTCAGGGTCGATCGCGACCTGCTGCGCCGGATGCTCGTCTACAGCCTGCCGCTCGTGCCCAACCTGCTGTCGTGGTGGCTGGTCAGTGTCTCCGGCCGGTACGTGGTCCTGTGGGGCAGCGGCCTGGCGGCTGCCGGGCTCTTCACCGCGGCGAGCAAGATGCCCTCACTGATCAACATCGTGGCCTCCGTCTTCCAGCAGGCCTGGCAGTACTCCACCGCCCGCGAGATCGACTCACCCGACCGAGGCGCCTTCTTCGGCTCCGTCCTGCGGGGCTACTCGCTGGCCACTCTGTCGACCGCCGGGCTGGTCATCGCCTTGAACCGGCCGATCTCCAGGGTGATGCTCCAGGCCGAGTTCGCCGAGGGGTGGCGCTACGTCCCCCTGCTCATGCTGGCGGCGACCTTCGGGGTCATGACCATCTTCTTCGGCACCTTCTACCAGGCGCTCATGAACAGTCGCATGCTCATGGTCTCCACCATGATGGGGGCGTTGGTCAACGTGGTCCTCGGCGTGGCTCTCGTGCCGTTCATGGGGCCGTGGGGCGCCGGCCTGGCCGGAGCGGTGGCCTACGCCCTCGTCCTGGTGGTGCGAGCCCGGGACCTCAGGCGCCGCATCAACCTGCCCATGGACCGCTCGCGCCTGACCTACCAGCTCGCGCTGCTCAGCGTCATGGCCGTGTGCACGTCCTTCGACGGCGGCTCATGGCTGAACGGGGCGGTCTGGGGCTGCCTGATCCTCCTGGCGACCAGTGACATGTCAGTGCTGGGTGGCGGCGCTCGAGCGGTGGCCGCAGCGTTCGCCGGCAGGCTTGGGCGGCGCTGAGGAGCCCGCGCCGCCCAAGCCGCTCACCGCCGGCCGATGCCGCGGTAGCTCCAACCGGCCGCCTTCCAGGCCTGCGCATCCAGGCAGTTGCGTCCGTCAATGACGTAGCGGTTACGTGCCAGACCGGCCGCCTGGGCGGGGTCAAGATCCTGGTACTCGCGCCACTCCGTGCCGATGATGACCAGGTCGGTTCCCTCCAGGGCGGACTGCGCTGAGGCGGCGACCTCGTAGGGGCGGTTCGTCCTCTGAGCGAGGATCGGGCCGGCGGCCGGGTCGTGCACGACGACTCGCTCGACCATGCCCGACAGCTCCACGGCGAGATCCAGGGCGGGGGAGTTGCGCATGTCGTCGCTGTCCGGTTTGAAGGCGGCCCCGAGGACCGTCACCGTGGCCGCCGACGTGTGCTCGCCGAGGAGCTCAGCGACTGTGCGGATGACGCCGGCACGCATGGTGTCGTTGACGCGATCGACCTCCGCGAGGAAGGCCAGGGCGTCGCCGACGCCGAGCTCGCCGGCGCGGGCCTGGAAGGCACGGATGTCCTTGGGCAGACAGCCTCCGCCGAAGCCGATACCGGCGCGCAGGAACCGGCGCCCGATACGGTCATCCATGCCGATCGCTTCAGCGAGGGCCGTCACATTGGCCCCCGCGGCGTCGCAGACCTGGGACATGGCGTTGATGAAGGAGATCTTCGTGGCCAGGAAGGCGTTCGCACTGATCTTGACCAGCTCGGCGGTGGCGTAGTCCATGACCAGACGCGGGGTGCCGGCGGCCAGGATCTGCGCGTAGACCGCGTCCATCGTCTCCTGGGCGCGGCCGGCGGCGTCGGGATTCTCCGGCAGGCCGTAGACCATCCGGTCCGGACGCAGCGTGTCCTGAACGGCGAAGCCCTCCCGCAGGAACTCCGGGTTCCACAGCAGCAGCGCCCCGGTCGGTTCGATCAGCTGGGACAGGCGGGCGGCGGTGCCAACGGGAACCGTGGACTTGCCGGCGACCACCTCAGGGCCGCTGGTGCAGTGCCCCAGGTGGGGGAGCATGGCGGTCACGGCTGCGTCGACGTACGTCATGTCCGCCGCCCCCGACTCGGACTGTGGTGTGCCCACGCCGATGAAATGGACCTGGGCTCCCTTAATGGCGGAGAAGTCCTGAGTGAAGGTCAGGCGTCCGGCCTCCACGTTACGGGCCAGAAGCCCTTCAAGCTCGGGCTCGAAGAACGGCGCCCTGCCGTTACTCAGAAGATTTACCTTGTGGGCGTCGACGTCCACGCCCACCACATCATGCCCGAGCTCCGCCATTGACGCAGCGTGAACAGCACCGAGATATCCGCAACCAATCACTGACAAACGCATGGAGGAAGCCTAGGCAGGCATGTGGGGGGTATGTCTACCCCTATACCCATAGGGTTCCCTGGTGAATTCCTCAAATATTTCACCGAGAATTAGGATGTATTCATCGAGTTTTTGTACAACAATCATGGTAGTCGTATTGTCGATGGCGTCCGAATGGGCTTGTGCCCCGAAAAAGATTTAAGAAGAAATCGTTTTTCGGGTGCGGACCTTGCTGTGAGAGATTGCGCTCACGTGATTCCCCTGCCGATCAGTCGTGACTATGCAGTGGCCGGGAGGCTTCGGGCCTCGGCTAGATTAGGGCTGGGAGGGGGTGCTTGAGAGAGCCTCCGCCCAACCCGTCACGTCGAGCAAAGGATGGCACAGTGCCCGTAGACGACGACTCCAAGCAGGTCAGGCCCGGTGCCGCCTTCGGCATCCCCGAGGGGGCCACGGGGGAGGAAGTCGTCGACGCCGTCTTCGGTGAAGCCGGTATCGACCCCGAGCTCCTGCCCTACCTGGAGGCCGCAGGCGCCCCCGACCTGGCCGAGGGCGAGGGGCTGGCCGTCTCCGAGCTTCAGGAGGCCGGTGCTCAGCGACAGGCCGACGCCGAGTCCCAGGACCGCGAGGACCTCGAGGCTCTGCGCGAGCTCGTCGCCGCCAACATGATTCCGGGTGGTGACACTGATCGCCTCGAGGAGCTCCTGGCCGAGGTGGACGCCGACGACTGGGACTCCTGGGAGCCCCAGCTCGCCGACGACTCCGAGGGTGAGCACCTGCGCGATCTGCAAGCCGCTGCCCGCGGCGTCGAGGTCTCCGCCCGCATGCGCCAGGTCGAGGCCGAGATCCTCGCGCGCGCCCCCGAGCACCAGGTTCAGCCCTCCCTGGAGCGAGTCGAGGCCGTCCTCGACCTCCTGGGCAACCCCGAGCGCACCTACCGCACCGTTCACATCACCGGCACCAACGGCAAGACCTCCACCGCCCGTATGACCGAGCGACTGCTGGCCGCCGGCGGCATGCGCACCGGCCGCTTCACCTCCCCGCACCTGGCCACCATCCGCGAGCGCATCAGCCTCGATGGTGAACCGATCAGCGAGGAGGGCTTCATCGCCGCCTGGGAGGACGTGGCCCCATATGTCGCCATGGTCGACGAGCGCTCCCAGGCCGCCGGCGGGCCCCGCCTGTCCTTCTTCGAGGTCCTGGCGGTCATGGCGCTGGCCGCCTTCGCCGACTACCCCGTCGACGTCGCCGTCATCGAGGTGGGCCTGGGCGGGCGGTGGGACGCCACGAACGTCATCGGCTCCGACGTCGCCGTCATCACCCCGATCGGGCGTGACCACGAGCGCTGGCTGGGCTCGTCGATCACCGAGATCGCCCATGAGAAGGCCGGCATCATCAAGGACGGCTCCACCGTCATCGTCGCCCATCAGGTCCCCGAGGCCGCTGCCGAGATCGAGCAGGCCGCGGTCTCTCACCGGGCCGTCGTGCGTCGGGAGCGGGACCCTCAGGAGGATCCCGCCTCGCCGGAGGCCGGCGTCCTGCAGGTCCTCGACCGCCAGCTCGCCGTCGGCGGACAGATGGTCACCTTCGCCACGGCGGCGGCCGTCTACGAGGACGTCTTCGTTCCGTTGCACGGGGAGTATCAAGCCCACAACGCCCTGCTGGCTCTGGCTGCCGCCGAGGCGGTCCATGGCGGGCGCCGGCTGCCGGCGCGCATCGTCGAGGACGGCTTCGCCTCCGTCACCAGCCCGGGCCGTCTGGAGGTGCTGCGCTCCTCGCCCACGGTCCTGGTTGACGCCGGACACAACCCGCACGGCATCGAGGCCCTCACCGGAGCCATCGAGGAGGCCTTCGGCTTCCAGCACCTCGTCGCGGTCCTGGGCGTCATGGCCGATAAGGACGCCGAGGGCATCCTGGCGGGCCTGGAACCGGTGACCGACGCCGTCGTGTGCGTCCCCATCGACTCACCTCGGGCCATGGACGTCGAGGACCTCGGCGAGATCGCCCGGGAGGTCTACGGCGCCGACCGCGTCGTGGTGAGCCAGCAGCTCGGCGAGGGAGTGGAGCGGGCGGTCGCCCTGTCCGAGGGGTATGACGCCCCGCTGACCGCCTCAGGAATCCTCATCGTCGGCTCCGTCGTTCTGGCCGCCGAGGCCCGCGCCCTGTTCGGCCGGCCCTGACAGCAGCGGTCCGCTCCTTCGACGGCGCTTCTTGAGTCTCCGTTCCAACTGCGCAGACATGTGCGTTTGGGCTGGTCGCAGGCCCTGCGGCCGTCTCAGCGCGCGAGGTGGCCAGGTGCGTGAGAGGATGGAAACGCGAGTGGGCGGTGAGCACCTCGTCGACCTGCTCCGGCGCGTCCCACGGATGTTCCCGGGATGCGCAGGGACCCATCGGGGCCGTGCGGGGCCCGATCACAGCCGCATGGTCGTCCTTCACCCTCGGGTGCGTGGCGGTCAGGCCTGGAACCAACACCTGCTAAGACCCGAGAAGGAAGCAGTATGTCCTTAGACGCCGCCTGGGCCCTTGACTGGACCCGTCGAGCCGCCGAGCTGATCGCAGAGAACCGCGCGGAGCTGACCGAGCTGGACCGAGCCATCGGAGACGCCGACCACGGGGACAACCTGGAGCGTGGCATGAAGGCGGTGGTCGCCAAGCTCGATGCCGCTCAGCAGGCCGGAGGTATCCCGGCAAGTCCCGGAGGGGTCCTCAAGCTCGTCGCCACCACGCTCATGGCCACCGTCGGTGGTGCCGGTGGGCCGCTGCTGGGAACAGCCTTCCTCAAGGCCTCCCGCTCCTGTGAGGCCGCTGCCTGGGGGCCTGGGGACTTGGCCCGCGCCCTGGAGGAGGCCACCTCGGGGCTGGAGGCCCGGGGGCACGCCGTCAGTGGGGACAAGACCATGGCCGACGCCTGGCGCCCTGCGGCGGTGGCCGCCAGGGAAGCCGCCGAGATCGGGCAGGACGAGGTCGGTGTCCTCGCCGCAGCCGCTCAGGCCGCATCCAAGGGGGCTCAGGAGACCGAGCCCCTCCAGGCCCGCCGTGGTCGGGCCTCCTTCCTGGGGGAGCGCTCCTGCGGCCACCGCGATCCCGGGGCCCAGTCCTCCGCACTCATTCTCCAGGCCGCCCTCGATGCCGCCCGCGACCGCGCCGCCGACCCGATCCTGGTTGTCGAACAGGCCTGACTCCACCGGCTCCGCCATGGCGGGCAGGCGCCCGAACCCGTTATGGTCCACTCGGTCCCTCGAATGCCAACCCACCAAGGAGCCCCCATGGCAAGCACCTCCCACGCCGGCCGCATCCTCGTCCTCATCAAGCCCGACGCCGTCGAGCGTCGCCTCACCGGTGAGATCCTGCGTCGTATCGAGGCCAAGGGGTACACCCTGACGGCCCTGAAGGTCCTCACTCCCACCGAGCAGATCCTCGCCCAGCACTACGCCGAGCACGTGGACAAGCCCTTCTACCCCGGCGTCGTGGAGTACATGACCTCCGGCAACGTGGTGGCCGCGGTCGCCGAGGGGCAGCGCGTCGTCGAGGGCGTGCGCAGCCTCATGGGCCCCACCGACCCCACCACGGCCGCACCCGGCACCATCCGCGGAGACCTGGGACGCGACTGGGGCACCCCCGCCATCCTCAACCTCGTCCACGGCTCGGACAGCGACGAGTCCGCAGCCCGAGAGATCGCCATCTGGTTCCCCGAGCTGGCCGACTGACCCGCAGCCCCTCCCGCAGGGCGCCTGACGCGCGACACGAGACGACGGTGGTGCGCC
This sequence comes from Actinomyces sp. oral taxon 175 str. F0384, assembly GCF_000223355.1. Classification (NCBI taxonomy): domain Bacteria; kingdom Bacillati; phylum Actinomycetota; class Actinomycetes; order Actinomycetales; family Actinomycetaceae; genus Actinomyces; species Actinomyces sp. oral taxon 175. Next base: position 87,108 of record NZ_AFUR01000006.1, on the reverse strand, counting down.
TCCTGAGAAGGAAGGCGCACCACCGTCGTCTCATGTGGCCGGCGCGAGCCGATGAGGCCCCGCTCAGGCCTGCTCGGCCCTCCTGAGGACCTCCTTGAGGGGGACTCGGGCACCGGTGCGGGTCACGGCCCTGGTGTAGATCGCCGCCGCCACACGCACCAGCAGCGGCAGGAAGACCAGCGCGAGCCCCAGGGCGATCAGCTGCTCGGTCCACGAGGAGACCCCCAGCACCAGGCGCGCCGGCATCATGAAGGGGGCGAAGGGCGGCACGTAGGACAGGACCCGGAAGGTCATGCTGTTGGTGTCCCCGGTGGCCATCAAGAAGCTCAGGACGTAAGGGACCATCGAGAGCATGACCAGGGGCATGCTCACCGAGCTGACGTCCTCCTGGCGGCTCACGAGAGAGGCAGCGGCCCCGAAGGCGACCGCGAAGATCGCATAGCCCACGATCATCCACACGATCATCGCGACGAGCACACCGTCCAGGTTGAGACTGATGTCCGGCATGACTCCCGTGGCCTTCGCGGCGACGACCCCGGCCACGGCGACGGCCCCCGTGGTCAGGACCGAGGCAATACCGATCCCCAGGATCTTGCCGGCCAGCAGCGAGCTGGGCCGCACGCAGGCCAGAAGGATCTCCACGATCCGGCTCGACTTCTCCTCCACCACCCCCTGGGCGATGAACTGGCCACCGCCCATGATGGCGAACAGCAGCAGGACGTCAATCGTCATGAGGATCGCGTAACGCGAGCCGAACTCTGCCGAATCGCGCTGAGGAGCATGGAGCGCCGTGACCTGCGGCTTGGCGGTACTGAGCTGAGAGGCCACCTGGGCGGGGTCGCCTCCCAAGGACGCGATCTGCTGGCCCAGAGCCGCCTGCTGAAGGTAGGCCGTGACCCCCGAGACGACCGCGTCGTCGGCCGACTTCTCCACCGTGATGGTGGGGGTCGAGCCGGAGACGTCCAGGACCATGTCCACGTGCGGCGTGCCCTCGGGGGCGTCGTCGGCCAGGACGTCCTTGGCCTGGTGAGCCGAGACGTCAACGAGCTTGATCGTCTCCCCGTTGGAGGCGGCAACCTTGTCCAGCCCGGTGGCCTGGGTGAGAGTCACGCCCTTGAGCCCGACTCGATAGGTCTGGTCCTGGCCGGCGGTGTAGAGCTTCACTCCGACGATGCCACCGACGGCGGCAATGAGCAGCACCAGGGTCAGGATGATGGTCGACTTCTTCAGCAGGTGCGCCCGCAGCTCCCGGCCGGTGACCAGGGCGATCTCCTGACGGCGAGTGATGGGGGTGGTCCGGTCGCTCATCAGCGTGCCTCCTTCGTCTCGTTGGCGTCTGCGGTTCCCTCGTCGGAGCTGGTGGTCAGAACCTCTCGGAAGATCTCGGTGAGCCGGTGGCGCACCGGGCCGAGCTCGCGCACCGTCCCCAGGCGCTGGGCAGTGCTCAGCAGCGCCTGCTCATCGGCTCCCGCCGCGGTGATGACCAGGCGGCCGGCATCATCGAGCTCGACCGCTGGGGCGGGCAGGTTCAGGGAGGCCGCCTGCACCGGTGGACTCCCCGCGGTCCGCTCGACGACGGCTCGCCATCGGGGCGTCTCGGTGGCCTGCAGCTCGGGAATCGTGCCGTCAGCCACGAGCCGGCCTGAGCGGATGATGACCACTCGGTCGCACAGGCGCTCGACGACGTCGAGCTGGTGGGAGGAGAAGAGGGTGGGCACGCCTGCGGCCGCCCGCTCCAGGAGGACCTGGCTCATGACGTCCACGGCCACCGGGTCCAGGCCGGAGAAGGGCTCATCAAGAATGAGCAGCTCGGGGTCGCTCACCAGTGCGGCGGCCAGCTGGACGCGCTGCTGGTTGCCCAGCGACAGGCTCTGCACCTCGTCGCCGCGGCGCCCCTCCAGGCCCAGACGCTCGGTCCACCGGTCTGCAGCCGCCTTGGCGGCGGAGGCGGACAGTCCGTGGAGACGGGCCAGGTAGACGAGCTGCTCGGCCACCTTCATCCGGGGGTAGAGGCCGCGCTCCTCAGGCATGTAGCCGATGGTGCGTCGGATGGCGGCGTCCACCGGGGCGCCCATCCAGGTCACGGCGCCGGAGTCGGCGGTGAGCACCCCCATGACGATGCGCATCGTGGTGGACTTGCCCGCCCCGTTCGAACCGACGAAGCCGACGATCTCGCCGCGCTCCAGGGACAGGGAGAGATCATCCAGGGCCTGAAGGCTCCCGAAGCGTTTGGACAGGCCGGACAGTTTGAGCATCGTGGCTCCTTCGGGTTCGGGGGTGGGGCGGGGGCGGTCAAGCAGGCGCACGCTGCATGCCGGCCACTTGATATGGAAAGTCTGCTTGTCCAACGTGGTGATGTCAAGTCCCTTTGTCGTGCCTGCCCCCGTCTCAACCGCCCGCGCTGTTAGGGTGGCACCCGTGCACCTCAAGACGTTGACGATCAAGGGATTCAAGTCCTTCGCCTCGTCAACCACCCTCCGCCTGGAGCCCGGCATCACCGCGGTGGTCGGCCCCAACGGCTCCGGCAAGTCCAATGTCGTCGACGCCCTGACCTGGGTTATGGGGGAGCAGGGCGCCAAGAACCTGCGCGGTGGCTCCATGGCCGACGTCATCTTCGCCGGTGCCGGCTCCCGCCCGGCCCTCGGGCGCGCCGAGGTCTCACTGACCATTGACAACACCGACGGCGCCCTGCCGATCGACTACACCGAGGTCACCATCTCGCGCACCCTGTTCCGCGGTGGCGGGTCGGAGTACCGCATCAACGGCAGCCCCTGCCGCCTCCTCGACGTCCAGGAGCTCCTCAGTGACACGGGCCTGGGACGTCAGATGCACGTCATCGTCGGGCAGGGGCAGCTCGATACGGTCCTGAGTGCCACGCCGGAGGACCGCCGCGGCTTCATCGAGGAGGCCGCCGGCGTCCTCAAGCACCGCAAGCGCAAGGAGCGCGCCCTTCGCAAGCTCGAGTCCATGGCCGCCGACCTCGCCCGCGTCGCCGACCTCACCCAGGAGCTGCGCCGTCAGCTCGGCCCCCTGGCCCGGCAGGCCGCCATCGCCCGGCGCGCCCGGAGCATCCAGGTCGAGGTTCGTGACGCCACTGCCCGGCTCCTGGCCGACGACGTCGTCCAGGCCCAGTCCCTCCTGGAGGCCGGTGACGAGGACAAGGAGGCTTTGGCCCGGCGCCGCAGCGCCGTCGAGGAGGCCGAGCGCGTCGCCAGGGCGCGCCTGAGCGAGCTGGCCGCCATCGAGACCACCTCCGCCCAGCGCCTCGCCCGGGCCGGCAACATCTGGGAGGAGCTCACCGGCGCGGCCCAGTCCCTCGGGGCGCTCGCGGACGTGGCCGGCGAGCGGATCCGGCTCCTGGCCTCCGCCCCGGCCCCGAGCCACGGCACCGATCCCGAGGAGCTCGAGCGGCGGGCCGAGGCCGCGGGCCGGGAGGAGGCCGAGCTCGCCGACACCCTCGAGGCAGCCCGCACCGCACTCAGCGACGCCACCCGGGTGCGTGCGGACGCGGAAACCGCCGAGAAGGCAGCCGACCAGGAGCTCTCAGCAGCTCAGCGTCGCGTCTCAGAGAGACGTGAGACCATCGCCCGAGCCGGCGGGCGCGTCGCCTCGGCCCGCAGCCGCCACGAGGCCAGCCTGGCCGCCCTCGAGCAGGCGCGCAGCGCGTTGCGCGCCGCCGAGGCTCGCGAGGACAGCGCCCGGGCCGCCCTGGCCGAGGCCGGGGGAGAAGCGGAACCGGCGCAGGTGGCCGCCGATGGTGCGCAGGACGCCGTCGTTCCAGCGCAGGTACCTGCCGAGGCCGGCGCGGCTGCCGACGCGGCGGTGCGGGCCGCCGCCGTGCACGACGAGGCCGCACGCCACCTGGCCCAGGCCCGTGAAGCCGTCGCGGCCGCGACCGACGCCCGCCGGGAGGCGGCCTCCGACCGGGCCACCTGGACTGCCAGACGCGACACTCTGGCCATGTCCCTGCGTGGCCAGGACGGCACGGCCGCGCTGCTGCAGGCCGGTATCGACGGTCTCCTCGGACCGCTTGCAGAGCACCTCAGTGTCGAGCGCGGCTGGGAGAACGCCGTCGCCGCCCTCCTGGGAGCGCTCGCCGAGGCCGGCCTGGCCGCAGATGCCGAGGCGGCCCTGGCCGGGCTGGATCATGCCCGAAGCCAGGACCTCGGGGCGGTGCGACTGGTGCTGGCTGATGACCCCTCACTGGGGGCCGCCGACACCGATGATGAGGCGGAGCCGGCTCCCGTTGACGGGGCCCTGGCGGCTCGCGGCCTCGTCGGTACCGCGCAGCCGGGCTGTCTTGAGCAGGTCCTGGACCGGCTGCTCAAGGACTCCTGGGTGGTGGAGGATCTCGAGGCCGCCAGGGCCCTGCGCGCAGAGCTGCCCGACGCCGTCGTGGCCACCCGCGGCGGTGACGTCCTGGCGCCTGGCTGGGTCGGAGGGGCCGGCCGGGGGGCCTCCTCGGTCCTCGAGCTCACCGCGGCCCACGAGGAGGCCGACGCCGAGGCCGCTGCCGCCGCACAGGCCGAGACTGAGGCCGACGCGGCCCTGGAGGAGGCCCGTCTCCAGGAGGACGCTGCTCGCCAGGCGCTCAGCGAGGCGCTGTCCGCCCTGCGTCAGGCCGACGCCGAGGCTGCCCGGGCCGCCGAGGCGATGGCCCGCCTGACCTCCGCCGCCCATGCCGCCGCCGAGGAGACCGGGCGTGCTCGCCGGGTGCTGGAGCGCGCCGAGGCCGAGTCGGTCCAGCGCACCGCCGAGCTGGCGGCCGCCACTGCCGCACTGGCCGAGGTGGAGGGCGGGGGTGAAACCGCAGAGGCTGCCGAGGGCGCCGACGGTACGGGTGTCTCGGGGAAGAGTGGTGCCGACAGCCTCGAGCGCGCCCTGGAAGCTGCCCGACAGGAGCGCGAGGCCGCTGCGGATGCTGCGCGCCAGGCCCGTGCCGCCGAGACCGATGCCAGGCTCGCCCTGCGCACGGCAGAGGAGCGCGAGCGCTCCAGCCGTGGGCGCGCCGACTCGCTGCGGGCGGCCGCACGGCGTGAACGCGACCAGCGCGCTGCTGCCGAGCGGGCCCAGCAGCGCCGCAGCGCCCAACTGGCGGTCGCCACCCACGTTCGGGACCAGGCGCGCGCGGCCGCCGAGGTGGCGCGCACTAGTGTGCAGCAGGCGGCCGATGAGCGCGCGGCCATCGAGACCGAGCGCTCCCAGGCCCTGGCCGCCACCAACGAGGTTCGCGAGGAGATCGACCAGCTGACCAAGGAGCTGGGCAGTCTCACCGATGCCGCCCACCGCGAGGAGGTGGCCCGGGCCGAGCAGCGCATGCGACTGGAGGCTCTGGCGGAGCGCGCCATGAGCGAGCTCGGCCTGGAGCTGGACCCCCTCGTGGAGGAGTACGGACCGCACATGCTCGTCCCCGAGCTCAACGAGGAGGCTGATGCCGCCTCCGACCCCGGCTCCGCCGCGGAGCAGGACGCCGCGCAGGCGTCGGCCGGCGGCTCAGGCCATCTGGGCCGCCCCTACGTGCGTTCCGAGCAGGAGAAGCGCTTGGCCAAGGCCTCGCGCGACCTCGCCCGGCTCGGCAAGGTCAACCCGCTGGCCCTGGAGGAGCACGCGGCTCTGGAGCAGCGTCACCAGTTCCTGGCCGAACAGCTGGCCGACCTCAAGCGCTCGCGCGACGACCTGCTGAGCATCGTCGAGGAGATCGACGCGCGGGTTCAGGAGGTCTTCGCGCAGGCCTACGAGGACACCGCCCGTCAGTTCGCCTCCGTCTTCGACCGGCTCTTCCCCGGCGGGGAGGGGCGGCTGGTGCTCACGGATCCCGATGACATGCTCACCACCGGCATCGAGATCGAGGCGCGCCCCGCCGGCAAGAAGGTCAAGCGACTCTCCCTGCTCTCAGGAGGGGAGCGCTCGCTGGCCGCCGTGGCACTCCTGGTGGCGATCTTCAAGGCACGGCCCTCGCCCTTCTATGTCATGGACGAGGTCGAGGCGGCCCTGGACGACACGAACCTGGGGCGGTTGCTGGAGATTTTCACCGAGCTGCGGCGCTCCAGCCAGCTCATCATCATCACCCACCAGAAACGGACCATGGAGGTGGCCGACGCCCTCTACGGCATCACGATGCGCGACGGGGTCACCAAGGCCGTCTCGCAGAGGCTGGCCCAGCCCGACCGCGGTACGGCTGTGACTCCTGATGTCTGAGTGAAACGTGATGGGAATGTGATAGACTGCTGGCAGCATGACGCTCGTTTTCAGATATGAGCCATTGTTGTGTCAGGAAGTTGTCAGGTTTTGTTGTTGATTGGGCGACAAGTGCGTGCAAAGTCTGGTCAGATCGTAATTCGCAAGGCAGAATCCTAACTATGGGTGTCATGATTCTTCCCCTCGTTGTCGTGCTGGTTGCCGGCCTGCTTGTGCTCGGCATGGTTTGTGCTGAGCGCTTCCCGGTGCGCTCTTGGCCCTCACGCATTCGCAGCGTGGTCCGGAACTCCCAGGAGGTGCGCCTGGCGGAGCAGGACGTCGAGGTCGAGGTCGTGCCCCAGGAGGTCAGCCTGTCCGACCTCATGACGCGTGAGGGGCCGGCGGCCTACGCCGGCACCGAGGGCTTCGGAGGGCTGGTCGGCGTCGTCGGAAAGGCGATGGACGCTGCCGAGAGGACCCGTAGCTCCGCCGGCGCCCGGCGTCGCGCTCAGGCGCACGAGCCGGCAACCGGTGGTCTGTCGCAGTCTCAGAGTTGAGTAGCGGCGGTCGTCTCGTGAAATACTGCGGTCAACGTTTTTTCACGACTATGTGATGCCGCGATGACGCTACTTCTCGATGAAATCCTGGCCGTGGGAGATCGCCGCTCCGATACCCTCTCGCACTTTCTCTCACGGTCCTAGAGCCGCCTCGGTCTCAGGGCGACACAGCTCAATGGGCATTGCCGCTACGACGGTGGCCAGTCCTGCAGCACGTCAACAGGCGTGCTGCAGTTTTCTTCATGCCACAGCTGCGTCGCACGCCATGGCCGTCGTGCCGTCCGTGGGTGAGAGGCGACCCGGGCAGGCCGACCCCGCCACAGGGAGCCCATGATCGGGCATGATGGGCCCATGGAACCGATCCTCATCGTTCTCGGCATCATCCTGGTCATCGTCATCGGAGGAGGGCTGTGGCTCTACGCCGGCCGACGGCGGGGCCAGGTCTCCGACGAGATCAGCGCCCACCAGCCGATGTCCGTGGAGGACCTTCTGCCCTCGGAGGGCGAGGACACCGATGAGGATGCGGAAGGGGCGGGCGCCGCCAAGCCGGCTGCGACGCTGGAGTCCCCCGAGTCCATCCCGGGACGCATGCAGCGCCTGCGCGCCCGCCTGGCCGGTGCCGGCGGCTTCGGCAAGGCGGTCCTGTCCGTCCTGTCCCGAGGCGACCTCACCGAGGAGGACTGGGAGGAGATCGAGGACACCCTGCTCACCTCCGACCTCGGCATCGAGGTGACCACCTCCCTCATGGACGAGCTGCGCACCCAGGCCAAGGTTCTGGGAACCTCCGACCCCGAGGCGGTCCGCACTGTCCTGCGCGCCGAGCTGCTCAAGCTCGTCGACCCCTCCCTGGACCGCTCCCTCAACCTGGAGCGCCCCACCCCGGTCGAAGGGGCCCAGGGCAAGCCCGCGGCAGCCATCCTCATGGTGGGGGTCAACGGCACCGGCAAGACCACCACCTGCGGCAAGCTCGCCCGCGTCCTGGTGGCTCAGGACAAGACTGTCGTCCTGGGAGCGGCCGACACCTTCCGCGCCGCGGCGGCCGAGCAGCTGAGCACCTGGGGCGAGCGCGTGGGCGTTGACGTCGTGCGCTCCGAGAAGGAGGGAGCCGACCCCGCCTCCGTCGCCTACGACGCCGCCCGTGAGGCCGCCGATCAGGAGGCGGACGTCGTCGTCGTCGACACCGCCGGGCGCCTGCAGAACAAGGCCGGCCTCATGGACGAGCTGGGCAAGATCAAGCGCGTCATGGAGAAGATCGCCCCGGTCGGCGAGATCCTCCTGGTGCTGGACGCCACCACCGGCCAGAATGGCATGCGTCAGGCCCAGGTCTTCTCCGAGGCCGTGGGCGTCACCGGCATCGTGCTCACCAAGCTCGACGGCACCGCCAAGGGCGGCATCGTCGTCACTGTCCAGAAGGAGCTGGGCGTGCCCGTCAAGCTCGTGGGCCTGGGGGAGGGCGCCGATGACCTGGCCCCCTTCGACCCGGAGGGCTTCGTCGACGCGCTGCTGGGCTGAGCCTAAGAACCGACGCCCAGGGAACCACGCCGCAATACCGGTGGCCACCCGCGCTCTGAAACGAGGTGGGTGGCCACCGGTGTCAAAGCCGGTCGGAGCGGGGCCTGCTCTCTGTCGCCGCCCTGCGCTACTCGATGATCCACCCCTTCTGGGCGGCGATGTGCACCGCCGCGGCCCGGGTGGGGGCTCCGGTCTTGGCCATGGCCTGGGACAGGTGGTTCCGGGTGGTTCCCTCCGAGAGATGGACCCGCCGAGCGACCTCGGAGACGGTGGCGCCATCGGCCGCCGCCTGAAGAACCTCGGTCTCCCTGGCGGTCAAGGGGGAGTCCCCGAAGATGAGCGAGTCGGCGGCCAGTGCCGGGTCGACGACGCGCAGCCCGGCATGGACCCGGCGCACCGACTCGGCCAGCTCGGTGGCCGGGGCGTCCTTGACGACGAAGCCGTGGGCCCCGGACTGAATGGCGCGCCGCAGGAATCCGGGACGCCCGAAGGTCGTCACGATGAGGACCCTCGTGGCCGGCAACCGCTCCAGGAGACTCGCGGTCGCGCTCAGCCCGTCGGTGCCGGGCATGTCAACGTCCATGAGGACGACGTCGGGCCGGTGCTCGAGCGCGACGGGCAGAACATCGTTCCCGTTCCCGACCTGGGCGACGACCTCGATGTCGGTCTCCAGGGCGAGCAGTGCGGCCAGCGCCCCGCGCACCATGGCCTGGTCATCGGCCAGCATCACTCGGATCATCGCTCAGCTCCGTCTACTCAAGGTTCCTCAGGGCCGACGGCATGAGTGCTCGCCGGAGTTCGGGGTGCCCGACCGGCTCACCGGCTCGCGTCGGGCACCATAGGTGAGGATAGGTGGCGGGCGCGCACCCTCAGGACGGTGCCGCTGCCACTGGAGGGGGCCTCGATGGTGAGGTCGGCGCCGTTGTCCTGACAGCGCTGGCGCAGCCCCTCCAAGCCGTGACCGTCACCGGTGCCGGCCGAGTTCAGCCCGATACCGTCGTCGGCCACCTCAATGGAGTCGGCGGTCAGCGCCACCCTGCAGTGCGAGGCGTGGGCGTGGCGCACGATGTTGGTGACGCCCTCACGCACCACCCAGGCGAAGAGCTCGCGCAGCTCGGGATCGACGATCTCGACGGTCAGCGGGAGGTCGGCGCGGACACCGGCAGAGGTCAGGACGTTCGTGGCGCGAGCCAGCTCGCCGGCCAGGCTCAGCTCACGGTAGCTGTTGACGGTGGCGCGCACGTCGGCCAGGGCTGAGCGCGCCAGGGACTGAACCTCGGTCAGCTCCGCCTTGGCCTGATCGGGGGCGCCATCGACGAGTCTGGTGGCGAGCTCGGTCTTCAAGGCGATGACTGTCAGCGAGTGCCCCAGGATGTCGTGCATGTCCCGGGCCATGCGGTTGCGCTCCTCGTTGATCTCCAGCTCGTGGGTGCGCTGCTCCAGAACGCGGGCCACCCGCCGCTGCTCCATGATGTAGCGCCCGAAGACGCAGGCGCCGCCCGCGCCGAGTAGAGCGATCCAGGCGCCTTCACTTGCGGACCAGGAGGGACTCATCCTGGGAACGAGGAACAGTGTGCCGGCAAGGATCGCGATGGGGCCGATGGACGCCCGCCAGGGCAGGGAGAAGGCCAGGACAACGGCCAGGAAGACCACCAGTTGCAGGCTCTGAGGGCCCACGCCGAGGGCGGCCCCGATCGCTGTGAGCGCGCCGACTACGATGAGCAACGCACTCAGGCGGCCGGGCCAGGTCAGGCCCTGGCGCACCCGTCTTACGCTGAGCGAGCAGGCGGCATACAGACACGCGCAGGAGACGATGGCACTGGCGGCGCCCCACACCCCGCCGCTGGATCCTCGGGTCAGCCCCTCCCTGACGACCGGAACCATGGAGGCGGCCCACGCGATGCCCCAGCCGACTGCTACAACGCGGGTGCGGCGAGCCCGCGCCTCGTCGGGGGACAGGGCGCGGGCTTTCATGACCCTGATGGTACTCACGGTCTCACACCCGGGCGGTGTCGCGGCCCATCTTCCAGGCGGCCCCGCCCAGGAAGACGGCGAGCCAGCTCAGCACGTTGACTACCCACCACCAGGAGAAGCTCTCGGCGCCCATGGGCCACAGCGCCAGGTTGTGCAGCCCGTACATGGGGGTGAAGCTGCCGATGCGATCCATGGTGGAGCCCGGCGTCAACGGGATGAACATGCCGCCGAGAAAGGCGAGCAGGGCCATGAGCGGGCCGACCACCTGCATGGCGTTGTCCGAGGGCAGGAGGTAGCCGACGAACAGTCCGAAGGCGACGAAGACCAGGGAGCCGAGCCAGATGATGAGGGCCGAGGAGATCCAGACCTTCGCCGGCATCTGCGCGTGTCGCACGGGGCCGCAGGCGTAGACGGCGCCGACGGCCAGGGCGCTGATGAGCATCCCCACGATCGCCTTGGCGGTGATGTAGGCGATGGGCTTGAGCGGGGTCAGACGCAGCTGGCGGCTCCATCCTGAGGCCCGCTCGGTGCTCACGGCCGCTCCTGCCCCGGTGGTGGTCATAAGCGCGCCGTACAGGGCCATGCCGATCATCATGTTCGCCACGACATTGCCGTTGCCGTAGGGCATGGCGGAGTAGTCGGTGGTGGTGAACATGAGGAAGAAGGCCACCGGAAGAACGATCGAGAAGATGACGGACCGACGGTTGCGCAAGCGCCGGCGCACCTCGAGCGACAGCAGAGGAAGGCTCAACCCTCCCAGCGGTGGCGCGGTCCGGGAGGACAGATCGAGGCGCTTGACTACTGATGAGGCGGAGGAGGACGAGGAGGACTGAGAAGAGAACATTGCGGTTCCGGTGGAGGTAGTGGGCGGGAGGGTGACGGTGTTGCCGGGGCGGGCGGAACGGCTCATGCTGACGCTCCGGCATTAGGGGTGGAGGCGCTGTCACTGGTCAGGGCCATGAAGGCGTCCTCCAGTCCCCGGCTGGTGATCTCCAGGTCCTGGGCGAGGTGCTCGCTGAGGAGGAGCGCGGCGACGGCATCGCTGTCGGTCGAGCTCAGGGTGAGCGTGCTGCCCAGGATCTCGACGTCGTGGACCTGCCCACGGTTCTGCGCATCGGCCAGGGCGTCGCGCAGCCGCTCGGGAGCGCAGGTCAGGGTGGCCCTCAGGGTGCGACCGCTCACGGAGGCGCGGATCTCCGCGGCGGTGCCGTCGGCGATGATGCGCCCATGACGCATCAGGACGATCCGGTCGGCGAAGGCGTCGGCCTCCTCGAGGTAGTGCGTGGCGAAGACGATGGTGCGCCCGCGCTCGGCATCGGCGTGGATGGCCTCCCAGAAGCTGCGGCGCCCCTCGACGTCCATACCTGTGGTCGGCTCATCGAGGATGAGCAGTGCCGGATCACTCACGAGCGCCATGGCGAAGCGCAGGCGCTGCTGCTGGCCTCCGGAGCACTTCTTGACGATGCGCGAGGCGAAGTCGGTGACGCCGGCGCGGTGCATGGCCTCCTCGGCGTCGATCCGATGGGAGAAGAGACTCGCCGTCAGCTGCACCGTCTCACGCACGGTGATGTCGGGCAGGAGGCCGGCGGTCTGCATGACTGCGGCGACCAGGCCCCGGTCGACCGCCTGTCGCGGGCTCATCCCGAAGACTCTCGCATCGCCGCTGGTGGGGCGGCTCAGTCCCAGGATCATGTCGATCGTCGTCGTCTTGCCCGCACCGTTGGGGCCCAGGAGGGCGACGACCTCGCCGGGACGAATGGTCAGGTCGACACCGTCGACGGCGGTGACGTCACCGAAGGACTTGTGCAGATCGGTCAGTCGGACGGCGTCCACATGGTCCGTCCGGGTAACTTCCGGGACGGTGGCCTCCAGGCCGGTCCGAGGCGTTGCTGTGCTCATGGCTCAAGACTCGTCCCGCGTCGGCAGCGGTCCATGGCCCATCGGTCATCATTTGCTCATGACATATCTCAGGGGTCGTCAAGCCGTGAAATACCACGGGATACCGGGAGAAAACCCTCGTTCGGGCTGGGGGACCGCGCCAGGCAGAGCCGAGGCCCTGAGGCATGACGCAGACGAGGTCGCCGGCCGGGGAGTGTGGGCTCAGTCCCGGTCCGGGCGCGGGGGAGAGGACTGGCCCGTCTTGCCGCTATCCTGGGTCGCAGTCAGCGGAGTCGCCATGGCTCACGGCCGTGGATGTTCCTCCCTCACCCGCTCTGAAGTCTCCCGACCAACGCGCCCGACGGCGCCAGGAAGGACCATCGCGTGTTCGGCAACCTCTCCGATCGCATCACCGCCTCCTTCAACCAGCTGCGCGGCAAGGGTCGTCTCACTGAGGCCGACGTCAACGCCACGGTCACCGAGATCCGCCGCGCCCTCCTGGAGGCTGACGTCGCCCTGCCCGTGGTGCGCGCCTTCACCGCAGCGGTGCGCGAGAAGGCGGTCGACGCCGCCCGCTCTCAGGCCCTCAACCCGGGCCAGCAGGTCGTCAAGATCGTCAACGAGGAGCTCATCGAGGTCCTGGGAGGCCAGACCCGGGAGATCCACTGGGCCGACCGCGGCCCCACGATCATCATGCTCGCCGGTCTCCAGGGTGCCGGTAAGACCACCCTGGCCGGAAAGCTCGGACGCTGGCTGCGCGACCAGGGCAAGCGCGTCCTGCTGGTGGCCTCCGACCTCCAGCGCCCCAACGCCGTGACCCAGCTGAGCGTCGTCGCCGAGCGCGCCGGGGTGCACGTGTGGGCGCCCGAGCCCGGCAACGGCGTGGGCGACCCGGTGGCAGTGGCCCGCTCCGGCGTCGAGCACGCGCGTACCAGCGGTTACGACGTCGTCGTCGTGGACACAGCCGGCCGCCTGGGTGTGGACGCCGAGATGATGGACCAGGCGATCCGCATCCGCGATGCGGTCTCCCCCCACGAGATCCTCTTCGTCCTGGACGCCATGGTCGGTCAGGACGCCGTCAACACCTCGGTCGCCTTCCGCGACGGCGTCGGCTTCACCGGTGTGGTCCTCTCCAAGCTCGACGGCGACGCCCGCGGTGGTGCGGCCCTGTCCGTGCGCGGCGTGACCGGCGCCCCGGTCCTGTTCTCCTCCACCGGTGAGGGCCTGACCGACTTCGAGCGCTTCCACGCCGACCGCATGGCCTCGCGCATCCTGGACATGGGTGACCTGCTCACTCTCATCGAGCAGGCCGAGCGGACCATGGACCGCCAGGAGGCCGAGGACGCCGCCGCCAAGCTCGCCAAGGGAACCTTCACCCTCGACGACTTCCTGGGACAGCTGCGCCAGATCCGCAAGATGGGCTCCATGAAGAAGCTCCTGGGCATGATGCCCGGGATGGGGCAGATGCGTGAGGCTCTGGACAACTTCGATGAGCGCGAGGTCGACCGTATCGAGGCGATCGTGTGCTCCATGACGCCCGCCGAGCGCAAGGACCTGTCGATCCTCAACGGTTCTCGCCGCAGCCGTATCGCCAAGGGCTCGGGGACTACGGTCCAGGCCGTCAACGAGCTCGTGGACCGCTTCGAGCAGGCCAAGAAGATGATGGAGGCCATGGCCTCCGGCGGCATGGGCGGACTCGGTGAGGGCGGTCCTATGCCCGGCATGGGGTCGCTGCCCGGCATGGGCAAGCACTCCAAGGCCCGTCAGGCCCCCAAGGCCAAGCGCGGCAAGGGCGGCAAGAAGGGGCGCAGCGGCAACCCCGCCAAGGCCGCCCGTCAGGCCAAGGAGGCGGCGGCCGCCAAGCAGGCGAAGATCGAGGGCGGACAGGGGGCTGCGCCCGCAGCCGGCTCCTCCTTCGGGCTCGGGGGCGGCCAGGGCGATGCCTCCGGTTACGGGATCATGCCCCAGGCCCAGCAGAGCAAGCAGCCTTCGGGCGACGACGTCGCCGACGCCATGGGCGCCCTGCCCGAGGACCTGCGCCGCCACCTCGGGCTGTAGACACAACGGCCCGCGGCGCCTGGGAGCTGCTTGGCCCTCGCGTACGTACGGCAGGCCTCAAGGCCTGATCCTCCGCAGCTGCCCGCGAGCCCCAGCGTACGAGCTCGTGGTCAGAGCCTCGTCGCCGCCCCGGGCGGCCGTCGTGGGGCTCAGCCGGTAGCGCCTTCGATGACGGTGCCCTGGTGGAATACCGCCTGCCAGGTCGAGCCCCGGCGACGGTAGAGCGTGGATCTGCGGGTGACACGACTCGGCGTACGTAAGGTGTAGAGGACCTGGACGACGTCGTCGGCCAGTATGCGGGACTCAGCCTCCTCGATGCTGTATCCATCGGTGAGGGATTCCGCATGCGTTCCCTCCAAGCGTCCCAGGACGATCTCCTTGACCTCGCTGCGGCTGTAACGCCGTCCCGAGGCACCGACCGCGTTGAAGTCCTCCGCGATCTGCTCATCGAAAGAGCCGGCGTCCCAGATCAGCTCCGGGTGGTGGAAGATCGGTTCTCGTCGGATCAGTTCATGCCATTGTGATGAGCTCTCCATCTCTACCTCTCTGTGCTACGCCGACGGCTTGGAAGTGACTGGGCTCATAACCAGCCGTTGGTCTCGGCGGTGCGGGCCGCCTCGGTGCGGTTGCGGGCGTGGGTCTTGGCGATCGCCGAGGACAGGTAGTTGCGCACCGTGCCCTCGCCCAGGCGCAGCCGCGTGGCGATCTCTCGAGCGTCCGCACCCGTGGCCGCCGCCAGCAGAACCTCCTTCTCCCGCTCAGTGAGAGGGTTCGGCCCGAGCAGCACCGACTCCTGGGCGAGTTCGGGATCGATGACCCGCAGACCCGCATGGACCTTGCGGATCGCCTCGGCCAGCGCCTCGGGCGGGGTGTCCTTGACGATGAAGCCCGCCGCCCCTGCCTCCATGCCCCGTGAGAGGTAGCCCGGGCGGCCGAAGGTCGTCACGATGAGGCACCGGCACGGCAAACCCGAGCCGACGACCTCGGCGGTGGCCGCCAGCCCGTCGCGCCCCGGCATGTCGATATCCACCAGGGCCACATCCACGGCGTGCTCGCGCACCGCCTCCAGGACCTCGTCGCCCCGCCCCACTTGGGCCACGACCTCCAGATCGCTCTCGAGTCCCAGGAGCGTCGCCAGAGCACCGCGCACGAGGGCCTGGTCATCGGCGATGAGCACACGGATCGGGGTCACGGCAGCCTCACCTCCAGTCTGGTTCCGCCGGACGGCTCGTCAGCGGAGTCTGTCTCGACGTCGCCGGATAAGTCCGTGCGACGGGTGAGCGGACTGACGATGGTGAGGGAACCGCCCTCCTGCTCGAAACGGGAGCGCAGGCCCTCCAACCCGTTGCCGGGTTGGTCGCCGGCCAGGCCGACACCATCGTCGCTCACTCGCAGCATCCCCGGTGCCAGGTGCACGGTGACATTGGTGGCGCGCGCGTGCCGGACGATATTCGTGGTCGCCTCACGCAGGGCCCAAGCCATGAGGGCACGCTGACGCTCCGGAATGTCCTGGGCACTACCGGTCACCTCCACACGGATCCGGGCCGCGCTCAAGGCGGTACGCGTGGCCTCCACCTGGCTGGCCAGGTCCGGGGACCGCAGGCGCGTCACCGTGGAACGCACGTCGGCAAGGGCTCCACGGGCCAGGGTGATGACCTCGTCGAGCTCTCGGGAGGCGGCGGCCGGGTCGCGCTCGATGAGCCGGCGGGCGACCTCGGCCTTGAGAGTGAGCACCGTCAAGGAGTGCCCCAGGATGTCATGGACGTCGCGCCCGAGCGCCTCTCGCTGGGAGACAAGGGCGAGCTCGCGCTCGGCGGCTGTTCTGCGCTCCTGAAGCTCCACCGCGATGCGGGCGATGATGATGGGAACCTCGGTGAGCGATATGCCCAGTACCTGCCAGTGCGACTCCGGATGCGTGTTCCATAACAGCGAGGCGGCAACCAGAAGACCCGTCGCCATGACAACGGTGGGGATGCCTCGGCGCAACGTCGTGGAGAACAGGATCAACGAGCAGAAGAAGGGGAAGAAGCAGACCGTCCACCATCCCAGTGCCGGCAGCGTCAGTACGGTGAAGAAGGCCTGGACCGCGAGCTCTCTGAGGAGGATGCGAGTCGAGAGGCCAGTAGGAGGGACTCCGACGCTCGATGCACGGTTGTCCGGCGTCGAGAACGCCCAGACGTAGCCGGCGATGAACCCCAGCACCCCGGTGAGTCCCAGCAGACGCTGCCACCAGGCGAAGGAACCGAGGAGAAGCTGGATGATGGGAAGGGCCAGGAACAGCACCCATACTGTGGCGTCCCAGACGATATGACGGCGATGAAGGCGCCAGGAGCGGGAACGGGACCGCCCTGACCCAGACGATGATGCCGTCAGGTCGGCTGAGTCACGCAGGGGCTGTGGCATGGTCATCTCCGGCCTCACCGGCGCCTGGTCGCCCGACGTCGGGCCCCGATCACCAGCAGCCCGAAGATGAGTGTCCACGCCACCAGGTTAGTCAATGGCATCCACAACGGGTCCTGAACGCCCACCGGCCGATCCGGAACGTAGACCCACCCCTCGCCCAGCGGCCACCGGGCCAGCGCCGTTGCCCCGTACATCGGGGTGAAGCGACTGATCGTCAACAGTGTGTGGTTCAGGGGCATGAAGGCGTTGCCGATGAAGGCGAACAAGGAGACCAAGGAGGTCGCGATACCGATCGATGCCGAGGACGGCAGCCACATCCCGGCAGCCAGCCCCCACAGGACGAAGGGCAGGACCCCGATCAGGCAGATGAGGGGACTGACGGCCCAGGCCCAGCCCTCCATGAGTGAGTCCGTCAGTGCTCCAGCGGTGAGGACCACGGTGACCGGAAGAGCCGCTGTTCCCACCGCGGTTCCGGTCTTGACCACCAGGTAGCCGCGCAGGCCCTGACCGGTGATGGCCATCTGCCGGCCCCAGCCTGCCGACTGCTCGACGGCGGCCGCCGCCGAGGCGCTCGTGGCACCCAGACAGGCGCTGAAGGAGGCCATCGCAAGCATCACTGATGCCGAGACGTTGCCGTGAGCGTGCGGTCCGTAGTCCCCGGCGGAGGCATTCAACCGACCGAAGACGAGGTACATCGCCAGAGGGAAGGCGATCACGAAGAAGAGGTTGGCGGGCTCGCGCAGGCTCCGATAGAGGTCCAGCCAAAGGTAGGTCAGGACAGGGCGCGCGGGTCTGAGCCCTCCCGGATGAGGTGATCGGCCTGCGAGCTCGCCCGCGTCGGGATCGACAGGGGAGTCGGATGCTGAGGAATCAGAGGGTGCTTGGGACGTCGCGATCATGATGCGGCCTCATTGCTGGTGGTGATGGTGGTCAGGGTGAAGGGTGGGGCTCAGGCGTCTACGGGGCTGTCTCATCAGAGGCGTCGGAGGTCAGAGCGGCGAAGACCTCGTTGAGGCTCGCGGCGCCGATACCCAGGTGCTCGGCGGGGGTGGCAGTCAGCAGCCAGCGGGCAACGGCATCGGAGTCCGTCGTACGCAGCTCCACGTGCTCACCGCGGACGACCGCGTGCCCGATGCTGCCGGCCACGGGGCAGTCGGCCAGGTGCTGCCCCAGTGAGTCCTCGGAGATTCCGGGCCAGGTGGCGGTCACCAGGGCGCCATCGCCCAGAGCCCGGATGTCGTCGACGCTGCCGTCGGCGACCAGGCGGCCGTGGGCGATGATGACGATGCGGTCGGCGAAGGAGGCCGCCTCCTCCAGGTAGTGGGTGGCGAACAGGACGGTGCGGCCGCGGCGAGTCTGGGTGCGCATCGTCTTCCAGAAGGCGATCCGGGCGCTGACATCCATGCCGGCGGTGGGCTCGTCCATCACGAGGAGGTCGGGGTCTGGCAGCAGAGCAAGGGCCAGGCGCAGGCGCTGGCGCTCGCCTCCCGAGCAGCGGCTCACTCTGCGGGTGAGGAGCTGGCCAAGATTCGCCTGGTCGACGACATCCTTGAGCTTGGGCGCGTGGCGAGCGCGGGAACGACGGCCGGGGCGCCCCGGCTGCATCGATGCCACGACCCGTAGGGTCTCCCCAACGGTGAAGTCGTCCAGGAGACCGCCGTCCTGGAAGATGACACCAACGCGACCTGCCTGGACCGCCCGGTCGGGGGAGGTTCCTAGAAGCTCGATCGTCCCGGCGTCGGGCCGGGCCAGCCCCAGGACCATGTCGAGGGTGGTGGACTTGCCCGCGCCATTGGGGCCCAGGAAGGCGACCACCTCTCCGGACCGGATGGTCAGGTCGAGGTTGTCGACGGCGACGAGGCTGCCGAATGTCTTGCGCAGGCCACGGGAGTCAATCGCGGGGGCTGGAGCCGTGCGCTCGACCTGAGGACCGGAACCCGGGGAGTGAGTGGTGGCGGCTGCTGTGGTTCGGATCATGGCCCCAGGCTCGCGCCGGCCCACGGCTCCCGGTACTGAGCGCTGTCACCGCTGCTGCATGACACCTGTCATGCGGCAGCAGGCTGTGCGTCATGCCGTCGTGTCCTCAGGACTGCGGTGCGTAGCCGACCAATGTGGAGCCATCGATCGCGACAATGAAATCCTGGCGCCAGACGGGGATGACTGCGCCACGGGATGTGATGGGCAGAGGAGCCAACGGCGTCTTTGATGCCGTGTCGATCATGAACACCGCACCGATCTCACTGCTGGCGGAGCGGCCGCGTATGGTGAGCGTGCGCTTGTCGGAGCTCAGTTTCCAGGAGCTCTGGAACTGCGCACGGGCCGGGGTGTTCCACGTGGCTACGTCGTCGGTCAGTGTCAATGGGTTTCCATTGAGACTGCAGTGCGTGGCATCGGTGCAGGTAAGGTCGATATCGGCCCAGCTCGTGTCGCCCGACTCGTAAGCGGCCCTGAACTGTGACAGTGTGGGTTGTTGGCCATCCTTGATGAGGAGGGACGCAGTGGAGCCGCTGAGGGTGAAGGACTCCGCGGGTGACCCATTCTTGGAGAAGGTGGATGCTGTCGAGCTGTCTTGATCGATGGTGACCCAGCCGTCGCTAGCGGAAAGCAGCTGAACGGGGTGCCCTTGACCGTTCTTTTCCGGTGAGAGGGTCACGAGGGAGCCGTCACTCGTCGAAAGAACTCCGATGCTGGAAGAGTCTTTGGGGAGTTTTCAACGGACACCGCGATCGACTCTGATGATGGTGTTCCATCGGCATGGTGCCAGAGTGGGTGGACTGATGTGAAGTCGTAGGTCTGCTGCCAGCGCTGAGTCGGCTCTCCATTATTCCAGTCCCAACCCGTGCAGGTGCTGTTCGCGTCCGAGTATGAGGAACTGCATGAGACGGCTGTGTTGTCATTGGCGACGAAGCTTAAAGACTGGAAACCCGTTGGGAGTTCAGTCGTCTTTCCTGTTGTGGGGTCAAGAACCTGGCCGTTCAGTAGCAGATTCCCTCCCCACCAGTGTCGGTAGCCGGTGGTGAACGTATATCCTAGCGACGTCGACCAGATCTTCTTGGGCTTATTGCCTTCAATGTGGAATCCTGTCAGATCTGTTTTGTCGTCGTTCTTGTGGTGAATGACAACGATATATTGTCCGCACGAGTACGTGTCCCACGTAAAATCGTTCTTCCATGCCGGGAGACCGGTGTCAAGACTCCACGTCTTCTTCCATGAAGAGCCTTCCGTTCGATGTCCTTCCATCTCGCAGGAGGCAGGCGGAGGTGGTGGTGGAGGGGAGGCGCTCGGCGCAACGTGTGACGTGGAGTCCACGGCCACCCGTCCCGCAATGACGAGTGCCATCACGCAGACGGTTCCAAGGATGACCGCGGGCCAAAGCCCCACAGTGAGGCGGGGTTTGATGGCCTGCGTGTCACCAGTCAGGGGCCGTGGGGTGCGCTGGGGGCGCTTCGGTCCGGTCGTGGCGCTCTCGTGGTCGGCGCCTGAGGGCAGTCCGTCCGTCGAGGGGGTGCTGGGAGGACGGATCGACGTCGGAGCGCTCTGTCCGGAACGGGGTGGTCGGATCGATGAGGTCTTGCCGGGTGGCTGGATGCTGCGACTGCTGAAGGAGGGAGGCCTCATGAACGAAGCATGCCCCGATTTCGTATGTAGTGCCGGGTTTTGACCGGTGCGGCCCGGATGGGCTTGAGTGTGTTGGCATCGCCACCCGGCCGAACCGTGAATTCCGTTCAGCGCTGTTGTCGGCGACAGTTGTGGGCGATCTCGCACCGAGTGGTGGGGCGGTGCCCCGGCTCGGGCTGGCGACCCCCTCGGAGGCTCTGGCAGAATGTCCGGCTGTACTCGGTCGGACGTCGGTCCCTCTCCCGGCCCCGGTCGCGTCTCGGCTCACGCCGGAAACCGTTGCTTGACCCCACCGGGGACCAGCGCGCGCCAAACCATCCAGAACCAGGAGTTCAACCAAGTGGCAGTCAAGATTCGCCTCAAGCGCATGGGCAAGAAGTTCGCCCCCTTCTACCGGGTCGTCGTCCTCGACTCCCGCAAGAAGCGCGATGGCCGTGTCATCGAGGAGATCGGCGTCTACGACCCGATGCAGGAGCCCTCGCTCATCAGCATCGACTCCGAGCGCGTCCAGTACTGGCTCGGCGTGGGCGCTCAGCCCTCCGACGCTGTCTACAAGCTGATCAAGATCACCGGCGACTATCACCAGTTCAAGGGCCTCAAGGGTGTCGAGAGCACCCTCAAGGTCAAGGACGCCGACGCCGCCGCGGTCGCCAAGCAGGCCGCGGTCAAGGCCGCCGCCGACGACGCTGAGAAGCGCAAGGCCGCCGCCGCCAAGGCCAAGGCTGACGAGGAGGCCGCTGCAGCGGCCGAGGCCGCCGAGTCCAAGGCCGAGGAGTCCGCCGAGGACCAGGCCTCCGATGAGGCCGCCGCCGAGGAGGCCTGAGATGCTGGCCGACGCCCTCGAGCACCTCGTACGGGGCATCGTCGACAACCCTGACGACGTCACCGTCACCTCCCGGTCGCTGCGCCGCGGCGACCTGCTGGAGGTGCGGGTCAACCCCGAGGACCTCGGCCGAGTCATCGGCCGCTCGGGCCGTACTGCTCGAGCACTGCGCACAGTGGTCGGAGCGCTGGCGGACTCGCCGGTGCGCGTCGACGTCGTCGACACCGACCGCCGCTGAGCGCAGGGCCCTCAGGTCGCTGCAGTAGGCCGTCTCGGCCTCGGCCGGTCTGATCGATCAACGCCGGTGCCCGGTCCCCGCCCAAGGGGGCCGGGCGTCGTCGTCCTTCGGGGCGGGCGCTCCTGCGCCGCCGGTGGCGACGACCGTGGCCAACAGGAGAATGGTCCGCATCGAGTTGGCCAACCTCACTCCGGCGGTGCGCCACCTCATCCCCGCGGCCGATGGGAACGCAGACCACGGCGCGGTAGGTTGGCCGCAGACATCCAGACCTTCCGGACAAACCGTTCCATGCCCCGATCCCAGGAGAACAGGTGCTGCTCACCCTTGCTGTCGTCGGTCCCGCCCATGCCCTCAAGGGCGAGGTGCGTCTCGAGATCCGTACCGATGACCCCGAGGGCCGTCTCGCACCTGGAACCACCGTCCCCACGGAGCCGGCCCACGCGGGCCCGCTGACGGTCAGCCGTCTGCGTTTCGACGGTTCGCGCTGGTTCGCCGCCTTCGAGCAGGCGCGCGACCGCACGGCTGCCGAGGCCCTGCGAGGAGTGAGGCTCCTGGTCGAGACCGACGACGACCAGGGCGGTGAGGGCCCTGAGGACTCCGAGGAGGCCTGGTACCGCCACGAGCTCGTCGGTCTACGAGCGTTGAGCGTCTCCGGTGAGGAGCTGGGAGAGGTCACCGACTTGGAGCCCGGCGTCGCCCAGGACCGGCTCGTGGTCACCACCCCTGAGGGGGACGATGTGGCCGTGCCCTTCGTTGAGGCTCTCGTACCGGCCATCGATTCCGAGGCCGGCACCGTGACGCTGGCCCCGCCCGGTGGCCTGTTCCCCGGACGCGGCCAGGCGGAGGAGGCCAGGTGAGGATCGACGTCGTCACCATCTTCCCCGACTACCTCAAGGTCCTCGACCTCTCCCTCATCGGGAAGGCGGCCGACCACGGCCCCCTCGACCTGCACGTCCACGATCTGCGCGACCACGCCCACGACCGGCACCGCACCGTTGACGACACGCCCCTGGGCGGTGGGGCTGGCATGGTCATGAAGCCCGACGTGTGGGGCGAGGCTCTCGATGATGTGCTCGCCGTGGACACCCCCGGTGCGCCCCGTCAGGTCCTCATCGTCCCCACCCCCGCCGGGGAGGTCTTCACCCAGCGCACCGCCGAGGACCTGGCCGGAGCCGAACGCCTGGTCTTCGCCTGCGGCCGCTACGAGGGCATCGACGCGCGCGTGCCCGAGCACTACGCCTCTCGCGGCATCGAGGTGCGCGAGCTGAGCATCGGCGACTACGTGCTCAACGGGGGAGAGGTCGCCACTATTGTCATGATCGAGGCCATCGCCCGACTCCTGCCCGGGGTCCTGGGCAATCCCGAGTCCCTGGTCGAGGAGTCCCACGGAGTCGCGGGCCTGCTGGAGTACCCCGTCCACACCCGCCCCACCCGGTGGCGAGGCCTGGAGGTCGACCCCGTCCTGCTCTCCGGCGACCACGGCCGTATCGCTCGAGCCAGACGGGACCAGGCCCTCACCCGCACCGTTGAGCGCCGACCTGACATGATCCGGGCCCTGGACCCCGCCGGCCTGGATCGTGAGGACCGTGCGCTCCTGGCTCGCCTGGGATGGGCAGTCCCGGCCGGGGCGGACCACCCGGTTCCGGTGCGCCTTCGCAACGCCACCGCCGACGACGCCCACGCCCTGGCCGAGCTCGCGGCGCGCACCTTTCCCGATGCCTGCGGCAACGTCATCGACCCCGAGTTCCTCGAGCGCCACATCGCCACGAACCTGGTTCCCGAGCTGTTCGCCACCTGGGCCGACGACGACCGCGTCGACCTCATTCTCGCCGAGCTGCTGGAGCCCCCGTCAGTGCGGGACGGCGGCCTCGAGGGGAGGGCGAGTACGAGCACCGCTCCGGCCCTGGTCGGCTACGCCGCGGTGCTGCGCGAGGAGGCCGACTCCGACGGGGAACAGCCCCACGGGATCGACCCCCGTCCCGCCTGCGTGCGGCCCGCCGGGGGAGAGGTCGTCGGCGAGCTGTCCAAGGTGTACGTCGACGCCGCCATGAGGGGATCCGGGTTGACCCCCGCGCTCATGGACGCCGTGACGCGCCAGGCCGGCGCCCACGGAACAGACCTGCTCTGGCTCGGCACCCACGTCACCAACAAACGCGCCCAGAAGGCCTACAAGCGGGCCGGCTTCCGCCAGGTCGGCACCCGCACCTACAACGTCGGTGGCCAGGACGCCCACGACGTCGTCATGACCCGGCGGACAGGAGAAGGCCTATGAGCAGCGCACCCGACCAGAGCCCTCAGGGCAGGATCCATGATGAGGCGGATGAGGACGTGACCTCGGACAGTCACCTGCGGACCGACCATGACCGCCGGAACAACCACCGTCACAAGGACCGCGCCAGCGAGGACACGGCCGGGGCCAGCGAGGCCGCTGAGCCGGCCTCGCTGGGGGAGCGGATCGTCTTCCGCCTCAAGCAGTGGGGCATCACCCTGTCCTACCTGGTCGTCGCCGTGGCGATCATCGCCCTCATCCGCACCTTCATCATCCAGAGCTTCACCATCCCGTCGGGCTCGATGGAGAACACCCTCAACGAGGGCGACCGCGTCACCGTGACGATGTACGACTCCGACAAGGTCCACCGGGGTGACGTCGTCGTCTTCACGGACCCTGACCACTGGCTGACGACCCAGGAGCCCACTGGCCTGCAGGGCGCCGCGCAGGACTTCCTCGTCGCGATCCGTATCTTCCCCCAGAACGCCGGCCACCACCTCATCAAGAGGGTCATCGGAATGCCCGGTGACCACGTCGTCGCCGACGGGAAGGGCTCCTTGACCGTCAACGGCGTCGAGCTCCATGAGGGCTACCTCAAGCCCGGCCGGTCGGCCTCCGAGGTCGCCTTCGACGTCACCGTCCCCGAGGGCTACATCTGGGTCATGGGCGACAACCGCTCCAACTCCTCGGACTCCCGCTACCACCAGAACGATGTCCATCGCGGCTTCGTGCCCCTGAGTAACGTCGTCGGCGTGGCCAAGAACGTCGTATGGCCCTATTCCCACTGGTCCAGCCTCACCTCCGGGCAGGAGGTCTTCTCCCAGGTTCCCAAGCCGACCTCCACCCCCACGGCGCTCCCCGCCGGACCGGCCGCGCCGGCGAGCACGCTGGCGGGCTCCGGGGACTGACCGCCCCGAATGCGTACCGGGGCGTGAGAAAGGCGTGAACTCAGGCACGTCGAGGCTGACGCTCTCGTCCGTGGACTGAGCCTGTGGCAAACTGAGCGGGCACTTGGGTCCTGCGGCTCCTCTGCCACTGGGGAGGCGGCCGCTGTGAAGGAGCCCGGGAGCGTCCACCTCCGGCGCTGCCCCGCACGGCGCGGCGCCGCCGAACCAGCACTCCTGACCAGTGGCACGGGTGTGGAGAGAAACATGAACCTGATCGACGAGATCAACGCCGCATCACTGCGTGACGACATCCCCTCCTTCCGTCCTGGGGACACCCTCAAGGTCCACGTCAAGGTCGTTGAGGGATCGCGTACCCGCGTCCAGGTCTTCCAGGGCGTCGTCATCGCGCGCCAGGGCGGCGGCGTCTCGGAGACCTTCACCATCCGCAAGGTCTCCTTCGGCGTCGGTGTTGAGCGCACCTTCCCCGTCCACACGCCCTCCATCGAGAAGATCGAGGTCGTCACCCGGGGCCAGGTCCGCCGCGCCAAGCTCTATTACCTGCGCAACCTGCGCGGTAAGGCCGCCAAGATCAAGGAGCGTCGCGAGGACTGAGCGCCTGCACTCTCCAGGCGGCGCCCGGAGCCCACGGGTTCCGGGCGCTCGCCATCTCCCACCGCCGTGCAGCGGTGGACCCATGTCCATCAATTCCGGGGAAGGAGCACGGTGAGTCCGGTGCAGGATGGGGCCGACGACGTCGGGCTGGACCTGAAGCAGGCCGATCCCTCTCAGATCGGCCGGACCTCCAGGTCCGCGATCACACCGGCTTGCAGCTCTCCGTCAGCGGACTCCCCCCAGGAGAGCCGCACGGCTCCTGAGACCGCCGAGGAACCTCCCAGTGCGGCCCCGGTCGACGACAGCAAGCAGTGGGACTACGACCCGTTCATCGACCCCGACGCCGAGCCCGAGCCCGATGACGAGCCCACCGAGCTGCCCCCTTCCATCCCGCCCCGCCGGCAGGTGGCCCCCGCCATCCCCCCGCCGCAGACCAGCCCCCTGTACCAACGGGTCATCAGACTGGTGCTCGTCGTGGTCGTCGTCATCATGGTGCCGGCTCTTCTACGGTCCTACGTCGTCCAGATTTACGAGATCCCCTCGGGCTCCATGGAACGCACCCTGCGTGACGGGGACAAGGTCGCCGTGCCCATGTACGGCTCCGACGACGTCGAGCGGGGTGACGTCATCGTCTTCTCCGATCCCGACGACTGGCTTCACGTCAAGGAACCGACGGGACTGCGCGGCGCCACCCAGAGGCTCATGGTCTCAGTGAACCTTCTGCCGGAGAACACCGGCCATCACCTCGTCAAACGGGTCGTCGGTGTCGGCGGCGACCATGTGGTCGCCGACGGGAAGGGGACACTGAGCGTCAACGGTGTCGCGATCAAGGAACCCTACGTCAAGGACGGTCAGTCCCCGTCCCTGACCTCCTTCGATGTCACCGTCCCCCAGGGCTACGTGTGGGTCATGGGGGACAACCGCTCCAACTCGGCCGACTCCCGCTACCACCGTGACGACGCCCATGGCGGCTTCGTGCCGCTCAAGAACGTCGTCGGGGTGGCCAAGGTGGTCTTCCAGTGGACGCACCTGAGCCGGTGGGGGCTGCTGTGGGGAGGGGAGCGCGCCTTCTCCGGCGTCCCGGCGCAGGAGGCGACGCCGCCGGCACCTTCCTCGTCTCCCGCTGCCCCCACGGGTGACGGGGAGACGGGTTCCGAGGAGGAGGCCCCCTCCTCGGCCCCCGAGGGCAGGGACTCCGATGACGTTGGCACTGGTGGTGAGGGGGCCGGTGTTGATGACGGGCCGCAGACCGGACCCGGCGGGCCGGCTGACAGCCCGGACGTCTCCGCACACTCCTCCGGCCAGGAGCAGGCTGCGGGGAGAACGAGGTGAGTCCTCGAGGACGCACCCGCCCCGACCGGTCCCTGGAGAAGGCCCTGCTGGAGACCTACGACTACGTCGGCGGTCTGGACGAGGTCGGTCGCGGGGCCCTGGCCGGACCGGTCAGTGTCGGGTTGGCGATCGTGGCGCGGCGCACCGACGATGACTTCCCCGAGGGACTCGCCGACTCCAAGCAGCTGACGGCCCGGGCCCGCACCGGCCTGATCGAACCCGTGCGCGGCTGGCTCGTGGACTACGCCGTCGCCCACGCCTCACCGGCAGAGATCGATGAGCACGGCATCATCGGGGCCCTTCGGGTGGCGGGTCTGCGGGCCCTGCAGCAGGTCGCTGATCGCGGTCACGCCCCTGGCGTCATCATCCTCGACGGCGTGGCCGACTGGCTCACCGCCCCCCAACCCGACCTGCTCACCACCCTGGAGAGCACTCATGCCCCAAAGGACAGTCCCGAGCCGGCAGAGGTTCTCTCCACCCCGCCGGTGCGCATGGAGGTCAAGGCCGACGCCCGGTGCGCCGTCGTCGCCGCGGCCAGTGTCCTGGCCAAGGTCGAACGCGACCGCCTCATGGCCGATCTCGATGACCCCGGCTACGGCTGGGCCTCCAACAAGGGCTATGCCTCACCGGCCCACATCCGGGGACTCGCCACCCTGGGGGCCAGTGACCAGCATCGACGCAGCTGGCACCTGCCCGGCCTGGACAAGCGCCACCGCTGACGGCGCCGCCTGACGCGGGTGTGCGGCCCCGGGGGCGAGGTGCGGGCAGGGCCGACTCGCCCCCGCTGCCTGCCGCCTCCAGCGGCTGAGGCCAGGCATGATGGCCCGGTGAGCGCAGAAGACCTCGAGTCCTATGAGAACGAGCTGGAGCTCTCGCTGTACCGGGAGTACCGCGACGTCGCCTCCCTGTTCTCCTACGTGGTGGAGACTGAACGGCGGTTCTACCTGGCCAACGCCGTTGACGTCCAGGTACGCACCAGCGGCGGGGAGGTCTTCTTCGAGCTGACCCTCGAGGACGCCTGGGTGTGGGACATCTACCGGGCCTCCCGGTTCGTCAAGTCCGTCCACGTCGTCACCTTCAAGGACGTCAACGTCGAGGAGCTCACCAAGCTCGAGATGGACATCCCCTCCTCCTAGCGTCCTTCCCACGCCGCGCCACCTCAGAAGGCTCCGTTCGGCTGTCCCTCCCCGCTCGCCGGGGGCCACAGCTCGTCTTCTGACAGCGCCTTCCACAGAGCCGATCGGGCCATGACGCGCACCGGCTGATCCGGCCTCACGCTAGTGGCGGAGGTGATCGGGATGACCGAACAGGTCGTAGCAGCCACAAGGGGACGAACGGTGATCGCAGCCAGGTGCGGCGATCACGCACTCACGCCGCCGTTCCAGGGCCCGGGAGGCGCAGAAGCTGTCCGCGCAGGGGCGTCCCGCCAGAGCACCGGACGGCGTGGAGAGGATCTTGCCGCCACCTACCTGGAGGACATCGGCTGGCAGGTCCTGGAGCGCAACTGGCGTCCGGACCACGGCCTGCGCGGAGAGCTCGACATCATCGCCCTGGAACCCGCCCATGCGCACCGCGAGCCGGGCAGCGAGTCCGTCGCCGACCCAGCTCAGGGGTGGGCAGGAGCAAGGCTCGTCATCGTCGAGGTCAAGACCCGCAGCTCCCTGCGCCAGGGGCCGCCGGCCGCCGCCGTCGACGCCCGCAAGGTCGCCCGACTGCGGGCCCTGGCTGCCGCCTGGGCAAGTACCCACGAGACCCCGCGGCACGCCGGCATGCGCCTGGACGTCGTCTCGATCCTTATGCGCGACGCGCGTCCTGCGCTGCTGCGCCACCACCGGGCGGTGGATGCGTCATGGGGCTAGCTCGTACGCTTGCTGTGACGCTGACCGGGCTGGCCGGACACATCGTTGAGGTCGAGGCTCATGCCGCCCAGGGCCTGCCCGGATTCACCCTCGTGGGCCTGCCCGACGCCGCCGTGCGTGAGTCGCGTGAGCGCGTCCGGGCCGCGTTGAGCACCTGCGGCGTCACCTGGGGCGAGCAGCGCCTGACCGTCAACCTCTCCCCAGCGGATCTGCGCAAGACCGGGACCGGGCTGGACCTGGCGCTCGCCCTGGCCGTCCTGGGGGCCCGAGGGCGGCTCGGACGGAGCACGGCCGGGCTCCTGGGACGGACCGTCTACATCGGCGAGCTCGGGTTGGACGGCTCCGTGCACTCGGTGCGCGGTGTCCTGCCCAGCGTCCAGGCCGCGGTGGCCGCTGGGGTCGAGGAGATCGTCGTCGCCCAGGAGGCCGCCGCCGAGGCCGAGCTCGTCCCCGGCGCCCGCGTCACCGCCGTCAGGCACGTCGGCCAGCTCGTCGAGCGTTATGGAGGGCGCCTGAGCGCGGCCGTGGCCGCCGCGCTGGAGCAGGTCACCGAGGCCGCTGCCGACGACGCCCCCACGACCCCGCCGCAGGATGCCGAGCAGCCGGACCTGGCCGACGTCGTCGGGCAGTCCGAGGCCCGCCAGGCCCTGGAGGTCGCCGCCGCCGGGGGACATCACCTCATCATGGTGGGGCCCCCGGGGACGGGCAAGACCATGCTCGCTGAGAGGCTCCCCTCGATCCTGCCGCCCCTGGAGCAGGCCGATGCTGTGACCGTCACTTCCTTGCACTCCGTGGCCGGCATCTTCGACCCCGCCCGCGGACTCATCACCCGGCCGCCGTTGCGCGCGCCGCACCACACGGCGACCCGGGCCGCCGTCGTCGGGGGAGGCTCCGGCCTGCCCCGCCCCGGGGATGTCTCCCTGGCTCACCGCGGGGTGCTCTTCCTCGATGAGGCCCCCGAGTTCAGCGCCGGCGTCCTGGACTGCCTGCGCCAGCCGCTGGAGTCGGGCGTGGTCACCATCGACCGGGTGGGTGGGCGTGCCAGCTACCCGGCCGCCTTCCAGCTCGTCCTGGCAGCCAACCCCTGCCCCTGCGGCAAGGCCGGCGGTCGGGGCCTGGAGTGCACCTGCACCTCCCTGCAGCGGCGGCGCTACTTCTCACGACTGTCCGGTCCACTGTTGGACCGAGTCGACATCCAGGTCGAGGTCGGTGCCGTCAGCGCCGCCGACCTTGCTTCCACCGGCCATGGAGAGTCCAGCGTCGAGGTGGCGCGGCGCGTCCTGCGTGCCCGCCGGGCCGCGGAGCGCAGGCTGGCCGGCACCCCGTGGCGCCTCAACGCCGAGGTCCCCGGCTCCTACCTCAGAGGACCCGACGGCGGACTCAGCGCTCTACTCAGCCGCCGGCTCATGACCGCCCTCGAACGCGGCGACCTCTCCCTGCGCGGGGTGGACCGGGTCCTCAGACTGGCCTGGACCCTCGCCGACCTCGAGGGGCTCGACACCCTCTCCCTCGCACACATCGGGACCGCCCTGGCCCTGAGAACCTCAGGAGTGCGGCCATGACGCCCATAACACCCATGACACCTATGACACTGCCCTACGACATCGACGATCCGGCGCTGGCACGCGCGACCTGGTCCCGCTTGGCTGAGCCCGACAACGCCACCGCAGCCATGGTGGTGGGCCGGCTCGGGCCGAGTCCCGCCCTGAGGTGGCTTTTGGAGGAGGCCATCGACCCCTCCGGACAGGTGCGCGGCTCCCCGCGGCCACCGGTGCCGCAGCCGCCCCCGGGGATGTCCGGCTCCGCCGATATCAGCGCCTGCTGGGCCCAGGTCGCCGCCCGGTGGGCGCCGCGCCTGGAGGGACTCGATATCCGCCGTGAGCTCGATGTGCTTGACCGCCTGGGTGGCAGCCTCATCCTCCCGGGGGAGCCCTGGTGGCCGCCGGGACTCGACCAGCTTGAGCACCCGCCTTTCTGCCTGTGGGTGCGCGGAGACCCCTCGCTGCTGGTCAACGCCGGGGACCTGAGGGACAAGGGACTTGAGGGAGGCGAGCCCGGGGCCGTTGGAGACGACGACGCCCCACGTGTCGCGGGCGCCGGTCAACCCGTACGTGAGCAGCGGATGCCGGTGGGACCGGCCAGCGGACTGTGTCTGGCACTGGTGGGGGCCCGGGCCTCCACCCGCTACGGGGAGGCGGTCGCCACCTCCCTGGCAGCGGGGGTGACGGCCAAGGGTGGCCTCATCGTCTCCGGGGGAGCCTTCGGCATTGATGCCTGCGCTCACCGCGGGGCACTGGGCGAGGGACCAACGGTGTCAATCTCAGCCGGGGGAGTGGACCGCCTCTACCCGGTGGGAAACACCGGGGTGCTGGAGGCAGTCATCGCCTCCGGGGCCCTGGTGGCGGAGGTGCCGCCGGGCTGTCAGCCGGGCCGCCATCGGTTCGTCTCACGCAACCGCGTCATCGCGGCGATCTCCCAGGCGACGATCGTGGTGGAGGCGGCCTGGCGCTCAGGCGCCCTGTCCACCGCCCACCGCGCCCTCGAGCTGGGCAGGCAGCTGGGAGCCGTTCCCGGTCCCGTGACCTCCATGTCCTCGGTCGGATGCCACCGGCTCCTGCGCAAGGGGGCGGTGTGCATCACCGACACCGATGACGCCCTAGAGCTTCTGACGCCCCTGGGGACTGTTGATGCGGACGCGGCCAAGGAGCAGGACCCCGAGCTGACCGGGGGCGGGCTTCTCGACGGCCTGGACCCTGCCGCCTCCCTCGTTCTGGACGCCATGCCGGCCCGGGCCGCGGCGAGTACCGAGTCCATCGTCCGCTCCGCTGGGCTGTCCCCGAAGGAGACCACCTCGGCACTGGGGATCCTGGAGCTCTCAGGGAAGGTGGAACGCACCGCCTCCGGCTGGAGGCGACGCACCCGGCCCCAGCCACGTGACTGGACCGGGGCTCCTGTCGTGGCTGAGACCGGAGCACAACGACCGAGGCGCCTTGGGGGACCCGCATGATGTCGCGAGCGCACCCAAGGCGCCTCGTTGAGTCGGTGTACGGTCAGGCACGCAGCTGGGAGGCCAACGAGGTGTCGGTCTCCTCCAGGGTCGAGACGACCTGGTTGAGGTTGTTGGAGATGCTGGTCAGGGAATCGATGGTCTTGGTGGCGCTCGTGGTGAACTCCTGATAGCTCGTCTGGAAGGCGCCGGAGGCGGCGTCGGTCACGAAGCCCGAGGAGACCAGGTTGTCCACCTGCATCTTGGCCTGCTGGAGCTGCTGCTGGATGTTGTCGCGGGTGGTGATCAGGGCGTTGGCCTGCGAGCGCATGTCCTCGTAGGAAGCGGAGATGTTGGCCATGGAAGTAGTCCTTTCATGTGGTGTTGCTGTTGAACGTAAGTATTGCGGTCATCAGGATCTGCGGCGATGGGGCTCAACCCCCATCGGCCCGCTCACGATTCAATCTGGAGCGAGTCAAGCATGGTCTCGAGCGGGGTGATCACCTCCGTTAGAATGCCTGGGTCGGGTCCCAGCCAGGTGGCTGCGACGACATCGATGCTGCCGCGGCGCAGCGCGTGGTAGCACACAAACTCGATAGGGGTGCTTTGCTCGTTCAATGGTTCGAGAGTCGGCCCCAGAGAGCGGTAGGCCGTGGTTCCGCCAGGTAGCAGCACCGTGTCCCACACATGGGGACCAGGTGCCTCTTCTGGCGCCGTGATGAGGGTAGGGAGGCTCTCAGACTCCTCTCCCTCAGCGGGGAAGGCGATGAGGTCGACGATGCCGATGATGTCCCCGTCTGCGTTGTTCAGACCCAGCCGGGCAAAGGGCTGAACTGTCCCTTCTGGCTGGTCGGCACGAGGGACCTCGGTCCATTGTGGAGACTCGGGAAGAGAGTATGAGTTCATGAGAACCTCACTGACTCGACGACCGCATCACATACATCCCGAAGTGACCCTGCCAACGCTTGTCCGTCGGCGTCGTCGTGAGTGGTGATGTTTCCAACCATGGTGAACCAGCTGTCAGGAATATCTGGATGGCCGAGGTAGTAGGTCAGTCGTTCCGAGCGCACAGCGGAACCCGGGGTGAGCGTTGACAGATCGAGACCCAGGTCTCCTCTGGCCATAACCAAGGCCGTGTTGATGGAATCGGTGCAATCCTTCGCGACTCGTGTACGCATGATGAGCAGATCTCCGCCCTCTAATGCTTGTGCGCCTGGTGTCGAAGCCGCGATGGCGAGAAGAGTGTCCATTGGATCCTCGCCTTCCTGGTAAGGAAATGGGAGGGCTGCAAGGAAAGTACCGGTGCGGATGCCTGCAACTGCATCGACCTCCATGAGCAGCAAGAATGCCTCAAGGTCGGCCAGCGATATGAGATGGCTCGCCAATGCCTCTGCAATTTTCCCGCGTATGTGATGTAGTGTCTCGCTGTTGCCTGCAGAAATCATTTCCTCTGCTAGTTCGGTAGCCTGAGCGGATAGGTCTCCGCTGAGGTGGACTGTTCTCCATTCTGGGGGAATGATGTAGTTGAAGGGTCTCACGATGTTTCTCGCCTTGGCTGTCTAAGTGTCGTATGTAGTGCGTGGGAGCCTGTTTTTTCGGAGGCGTCAAGCGAGTCTGGTCAGGGGGATCGACTTGGGGGTTTTTCGCCCCGGTATGGGGTGTGGCTGTTTTTTGGGGGAACGATTGGGTTCTGGGGATCTATTTTTGTTCTTGCGGTGGGGGTCTTGAGGATTGTGGGTTTGATGGTTGGGCTTGTTCTTCGGTTTTGTTTTAGGGGTCTTCTTGTTTTTTCCTCCCCCTTTTCCTTTGTTGAAGATTTCTGTGACTCCGCTGGCTAGTGACTTGAATAGTTCGCCGGTTCGATTAAGTTCTCTCTTAATAAACTCTCCTGGTCTCATCTTGCCGTCCGCGACCTTAGAGATGTCCTGGATGCGCTGAATCCATCCCTTCATTTGGGTCAGGGTGACCGGAACTGCTATGCTCACAGCGACTCCAAGTTCCGGATTAATTGCATAGGCGATTTCGGTGACTGCAGGAAGGATGCCCTCAACGAACTCGCTGAATGCGTCAAAGACTGGCTCGATGAGCTCAGCCACTTTGGCCATGACTCTGAGGACCTCTTTGATGGTGTCCCAGAAATCGTCTTTCATGGGGCTGTTCTCGTCGGTCTTATCAAGTTGGGAGATGGCGTTGCTTGCTGCAGAGTCGCGCTCTTCGATCGCTTGCTTCAACTTTTTCTTGGATGCGTTGATGTTCCCCTGGATCTCGCTCTGCTGTCCAAGCAGGTTGGCATAGCTTGATCTCAGGGACTTCATTTCCTCGGGGTTTCGGCTGGAATTATAGGCGTTCTCGATGTTTTTCTTCTGGTTTTCTACCTGCTTAAGCTGACCTGCGTGCCCTTCCGCCTCTTTGAGTGCCTCGAGGGAGATCTTCTGGGCGTTCTCCAGGTGTGGTGCGTAGGTGTTCAATGCTGCTGCTGCTCCTTCGCAGCGCGACTGGGCTTGGCCAATCTGTTCCACCAGATGCTTGGCTTTACTCTGCAGCTTGGCCACGGCTTCGCCGTGAGACTCGTAGGAAATGCTCTGGAGGCTGCTCTGGGCGGTTTTTATGGCCTCAACAGTCTCGGTGTATTGGCGGGCTGCGGCTTGAACTCCCAGCGGATCTCCGGGGATGGGATCCTTTTGTTGTCCGAGTGGGCTCCAGTCAGAGGGACGTGCACTCATCAGTTCTTCTCCTTAAGAGATTGCAGTTGGTCCCGCAGGCGACGGGCTTCTTCATTTCGCTTATCGTCGTTTGCTGACTGTATGGCACTTCCTGTCCCCAGACCTGCGGCCATCCCCATTCCGCTCATGAGGGGGGTGCTTGAAGAGGATGAGGGTTCTGCCTTGTGGCCTGCTGACGTGGATGAGGATGTGGCACTAGTGGAGGGGGAGGGGCTGGGCTGCGGAGGTGTGAGCGAGGGGGGTGTCGATTCTCCTGCCTGAGGTGCTGGGGGTGTCGGCGATATGGGGGAGGCTGACGTGTCGACTTCTGAGGGAAGGTGGTCCTGAGGTAATGGGGGTGCGCTCGAGCCGCTCGTCATGTCCGGGGGTGTTGACGTTGTGAGAGGAGCCTTCGGTGGCTGCTCATCAATGCCTTGGAGGCTAGCCAGCGTGCTCTCCCGGTCGGAGTGTAGTGAGGTGGGGATGTCGTTATTGCTGATTTCGGCAAGGGCTTGGCGCAGGTCGTTGGAGGAGTCGCCTTGGCGAGTGTCGGATCCCAATGTGTCTATGGTAGGGGGAGATGTCTTCCGGTGTGACAGAACGCTGCTGATGGCTGCAAGACTGATCCCGGTCAATGAGCCGATTCTCATGGTCAGAGAGCCGTCGGGTGAGGCTGCAAGGCCGATATCAACCGCGGGGCCGAGCAGCTGGCGCATCTGCTCAACTTCGGGGTGACCTGACTCGTTGAGTGGGGAGGAAAGTGGCGAACCGCTTTGAAAAGAGTCTGTCGGTTCCGTCTGTGCTGAAGCGCTGAAGGAAGGGGTAAGGGGGCCGGAGGTGCCGCGATTGGCGCTCGATTCGGGCGTGGCTCTCGTTCCTGCACTCTCCGTCGAGTTTGTTGGAGTGTCCCCAGCTGAGAGTGGCTGTCGGGGTTCGCCACTGTGCGGTGTGCTGGATTGTGTTGAACTGGTCTGCGGTTGCTGCTGGCTTCCGGTATCGGCCTTCTGTGACGGTTGCTGCTCGTTACTGAGGCCCTTGCCCACGCCGTTGTCCCAGGCGGTGAATGCGTCGCGGACACCCTCCAGGTCTTTGCGGTAGCTTTGGATGGAGCTGGTCAGATCAGCGCGTTTCTTCTTCCATGAGTTCTCGAATTTTTCGAGGCTTGAGGCGAGTTGGTCGTGTCCGACGATCGTGGCGTACTGATTACTGCGATCACTCATTGAGGTGAAGGCGTGCTCGATCTTTCCCAGGGAGAGCAATGCCTCCGAGAAGTCCTTGTCGACGATCTTGATGTCGTGGCAGCTCACGGGTTGTCCTTCCGGAGACGGGATGATTGCTGATAAAGACGGTACGGGTGAAGAACTCGGGAGGCGATGGGGGTCAACCCCCACCGTGGAGCGCTGTCGACGTAGGCCTCACAGGACAGGCTCTGTTCCGGTGACGGTCGAGCGTCGACTCCTCTCACTCCATGAGCGGGACCTGGACTTTGACGGCACGACCGGCACTGACCCAGTAGCCCCGCCCCACCGGCATCTCACCGCGGCGCACCTTCGGTGTCGGGGTGCGCAGGATGAGCTCGCCATCCATGGAGTCGGGTTGGAGGATGAGACCGGTGCGGGCGGAGCGCACCTCCTGGAGCAGGGGCCAGGATGAGTTCCACTGGGAGGTGTCGCCCTCAGCCACAACGAGGTGCCCGTTGCGTTTGGCCTTCTTGACCGCGTCGATGAGGGCCATCTCCAGTGGGGCCTGGAGGAACTCGGGATAGCCCTCGATGAACAGGGCGACGTGAGGATGGCCTGGGTCGGCCTCCACATCCAGGGTCGGTGAGAGCCGTTCGAGTGCCTCGCGGATCCTCTCCTCACCGGAGACGGACAGATCCCACAGTCCCTCCATGGCTGCCAGCGGTGAGCGCCGCGAGGCCAGATGCACCCGGACGATCTGCGGCTCCCACTCGCACAGCGCTGTACTCATCCAGCGGATCGCGTTGGAGGTGCCCGACTGGGGCTGGCCGCCCAGC
Source organism: Actinomyces sp. oral taxon 175 str. F0384 (assembly GCF_000223355.1). Lineage (NCBI taxonomy): Bacteria > Bacillati > Actinomycetota > Actinomycetes > Actinomycetales > Actinomycetaceae > Actinomyces > Actinomyces sp. oral taxon 175. Next base: position 51,206 of record NZ_AFUR01000006.1, on the reverse strand, counting down.
AGGATCGCGCCGACAGGCTCAAAGCCCATCATGGCCAGCGTGTCCGAGGACATGCCCAGCGCCGGGGCGCCCGCGACTGTTCGTGGCAGCCCCGCCGCGGGCAGCTCTACGGGCAGCTTTCCGATGGCGGCCGGCCGCTGCCGGCCCTGACGGGTGAGGTAGTGCCCCAGGGAGTCCACCAGACGTGACTGGGACAGGATGTTGACGTTGTCCCCCAGGATCGCCAGCTGGAGCTCCTCGTCCTTGCGTCCGACCTGCATGGCCCTTCCCGGAGGACTGGAGGGGGTGAGCACGTCCTTGGGCAGGCTGAAGTACATGTACCCGTCCTCATCGGTCTGCCGTAGGACGATCTTGCGTTGGAAGGAGTTGCTCATCGAGGTGGGCACAGCATTGGGGCGCTCGGCGGTCGCGGCCACGTGAACCCCCACTCCGCGGCCGTCGACGAGGATCCGCTGGAGCAGGTCCAGCAGTGCCACGCCGTCGGAGGTCTTCTCCAGCTCGGCGCGCATGGAGCCCACGCCGTCGAGCAGGAGCAGCAGTCTGGGCTCCTCATTGCGGTGGGCGATGCGCCGGTAGTCGGTGATGGTGCCCGCACGGCTCTGTGAGTAGCGCTCGGAGCGCTCGTCGATGATGCTCACCACGTGGCTCAGTAACCGGCTGACGCGTTCTTCGTCGTCACCGTCGACGACGGCGCCCACGTGCGGCAGTGACTCCAGCATCCGCAGTCCGCCACCCGCGAAGTCCAGGGCGTAGACGTCCACTGGCCCCGATCGGGGCGTGATCCCGGCGGCGATCGCCAGGGTCCGCAGCGCTGTCGACTTCCCTGAGCCCGACGAACCGTAGAAGCAGATGTTGCCGTCATCGTCTGGACGGAAGTACTCCGCGTACTGGTCCTGGCTGTCCGGGTCGTCGACGACGCCCAGGATCAGCTCGGTGTCCCGGCGCTGGGGCAGGTAGTTCAGGTCGTAGGTGGTTGCGAGCTCCTCCAGCCACGGCTTGCGCGGAGCGGTGATACCCGCCTCCTGGGCGGCCCGCTTGACCGTGTCCACGACCCTCTCGATGTCCTGGGGGACGTCATCGGACGCGGTCTCGATATGGGCCACCTGCCAGGGGCGGGGGACCCCGAAGGTCATCTCGTCCACCGAGACACGGGCCACCTGCAGCTTGGCGGAGGTGCGGGCCCCGGGGTAGGCGGACTGGAAGCGGGTCACCCGGCCCGGCCCGGTCTTGGCGGCGGCGCGCCCCGGGAACTCCGGAGGGAAATGGGCGGCGGTCTTCTCTCCCAGGACATCCTGGGAGTCGGACTCGTCTGCCATGCGCAGTGCCACGCGCAGGTTGGTGTTGGCCCGCAGATTGTCCTTGATGACGCCGGCGGGCCGCTGGGTGGCCAGGACCAGGTGCAGCCCCAGGGACCGGCCTCTCTGAGCGACGTCGACGACGCCGTCGACGAACTCTGGAACCTCACCGACCAGGGCGGCGAACTCGTCGACGACGATGACGAGGCTGGGCGGGCAATCGGGATCCCCGGTCTTCTCCAGCGTGACCAGGTCCTTGGCGCCTTTCTCATTGAGCAGGTGCTCTCGGTGGCGCAGCTCGGCTCTCAGACTGGTCAGCGCCCGCCTCACCAGGTAGGGGGATAGGTCCGTCACCAGACCGACGCAGTGCGGCAGCTCGGTGCAGCGGGCGAAGGCCGAGCCCCCTTTGTAGTCCACGAAGAGGAAGGTGATGCGATCCGGGGACAGGGACTGGGCCATCCCCAGCACCCAGGACTGGAGGAACTCCGACTTTCCGGCACCCGTTGTCCCCCCGACCAGGGCGTGAGGCCCGTGGGCGCGCAGGTCCAGTGCCAGGGGTGCCTCCGCTCCCTGCCCCACCAGGGCGCTCAGGCTCAAGGGCTGCTTGAGGGGGACGGCCGCACCTCCTCGGTCGATGATCGAGTGGTTGGCACTCCACCTGGAGATCTGGGCCTCCACGGAGTCCGCCAGCTCCTCGCCGGTCAGGCCGACGAAGGAGATGGCCGCAGGCAGGTCGGACTCGTCGTCGACGGGCACACCGGCATCGATCACTGGAGCCAGGTGGCGACCCAGCGCCCGGGCCTGGGAGTGGCTGAGCGACTCGGGGACGACGTCGGTCGCATTGCGCGAGCGTCGCACGTAGCCGACGACCGTCTTCTCCTCGCCCAGATGAAGGAAGGTGCGGCAGGCGGCGGGAAGGTCGGCGACGTCGCTGGCGAACCACAGGACGTGGACCCCGACATCCGGACCCTGCTCGACGACCCGGATGAGCCGGGAGCGGTTGACCCCAGGGTTGTCGACGATGACGACGACGTCGGGGACGATGGCCTCATCCCCCTCGTCGTCACTGACATCCTCCGACGGTCCACGACGCGCCGGGGTGGTGGCGCCGCGCTGGACGATGAGCTCCTCCAGACGGGCCAGGAGAATAGTGCCGGTAGCGCCGTCGCAGGCCAGCTGCAGGTCACCCAGTGGGGAGTGGGGGGAGGAGGTGTGAGGCGCCCACTCCAACCAGTCCCACCGCTCTCGGCCGGTCGGGTCGGTCAGGCAGACCACCGTGACCTCCGCGGGGGAGTGCAGGCAGATGAGCTGGGCCACGATGGCCCGCCCCACCGCCTCCAGGTCCGGGCCGGTTCCGCACACGCCTAGTGCCCCGTCCTCACGCAGGTTGACGATGATGGGGACGTCGCTGATCGTGGCGTAGCGCTCCCGCAGCTTGTCCAGGGACTGGTGATGGACCGCCAGGCCGTCTCGGTGCGTGTTCGCCTCGATCTCGGTGCGTGGCAGATCCGTCCCCAGCCCCAGACGCAGCTGGAGGAACTCAGGATGTTCCGGGCGCCGTGACCAGAGCATCGGCCCCAGTGCGAGAGCCTGGTCGACCACCTCGTTGACAGCCGGGTACTGGGCCTTGCGCGCCCGGCGCTCCGCGGCGTGCGTGCGGGTCAGGCGCCGGTCTGCGTCCTCCACTCCCTGGATGAACACCTTGATGTCGTGCTTGAGCTCACGCTTGCGCCGGATGCGCTGATCCACCCAGTTGCCGATCATGATGAGCGGGCTGAGGAGGATGAAGATGAGACTGAGCATGTTGCGGGTCATCAGGAGCATGGTCGCCCCCATGAGCAGCGGCATGACCATCGCCAGCAGCGGGAACCGGGCGGCGTTGCGGGAACGCGGCACCTCGGGAAGCTTGATCTTGACCGCGGGCGTGCGCGGGACCACCCGTGGGGAGCGGGTGAAGGCGATGTCGCCGTTGTCGCCTCCCTGACGGATACCGGGGATCGACGAGACGGTTGTCAGCATGGACAGGCGCAGCGTCGTGTCCCCGACGGTGACCAGGTCATCCGGTCCTAGCGACAGGCGCTGAACGCGTTGGTCAGCGACGATGACGCCGTTGGCCGAGTTGAGGTCATGCACCTCGATGCCGTGCCCCACCGTAATCCGCATGTGCCGCTTGGACACGAGCGGGTCGCTGAGCACGATGTCGCAGCGGCCGGAGCGTCCCAGCTCGGTCGAGCCGGGAGGCAGGGGGAAGCTCCGCCCCTTATCGGGCCCGGACACGACCTGGGCGATGGCCACCTGCTGGGCCGGCGAGTGCTCGGAGACGACGGCGCTGACGTTGACCAGGTCGCCTGAGCGCAGCCCCGACTCGTCCAGTGGCGTGTGGCTGGTCAGGGTCATCGGGGCGGTGACGCCCGCCGGGTCGAGCACCCGCAGCGTCACCGCGGCGGGATCAACGGCGCCTGCGGCCTTGACGGGACTGGCGCTGGCCAGTGCCGCAGCGACGTCTCCCACGGTGGCGGTGGCGTCAGCGGTGATGCGCAGGTTCGTGGGGTGGCCGCTGCGCCCGACCACGGATAGCTGGATCTTCATCGCCGCGCCTCAGCTCCGTGTCGCGCCCGGAGTGGAAGGACAGGCGCTGGATGTTCGGTGCCCGCCGGCTGCGTCGTGCTGTCCAGCAGGGGGAGATCCTCGACAGTGACAATCCGTGCGGTCAGGGCGTAGTCGACCAGCGCGGTGCGCCGATAGGAGGCGTGGGCGCGAGGTCCTCCGCGCATGCCCTTGACACCGATGCGGTCGAGCTTGTCGCAGACGTTGTCCAGCTTGCGGCTGAAACGGGTCAGGGTCCAACCCAACCGGGCGGCCGCGTCGGCGTTGCGCGGCAGGTCCACCGGGCCGCTGCCGGTGCGCCTGAGCCAGGGCTCGGCCAGTGCCAGGATCGCCAGGTGCTGACTTGGCGTCAGGGTCACCATACCCACGGTCGACTCACCGGTCTGGGGGCTCATGGGGCGAGGCTGGGCGGTCTCATAGCCGGGAAGGGGCACGGTCAGCAGGATCTCGTAGGTGGTCGACCCTGCGGTGAACACGATGGCCATCTCCGGAAAGACCAAAGGTACCCGGGCCCCGGGCGCGATCCAGGAACGGGAGGTACCGGACTTCTCGGTCAGAGTCGCCCCGATATGAGAGCCGACGTTGGCAACCCACCACAGGCCCGTGTCATGCTCCAGGATGAGGAATGTGCGGTGCAGGAACAGGTTGTTGTCGTCAAGCACGAGATCCCCTTCGCGCCCGATGCTGAAGCGCGTACCGGGCTCGACGCTGTACAGCTCGCCGACGAAGTCCACGAGCAGGGGCTCGGCAGGAGAATTCGTCATGATCCCTCCTTCTTCCTTTGATTCCTCAATGGGTGGTTATTCCTTGAACGGCGGTGTTCGTGAGGTTGCCTGCAGGACCTCGGGCAGGAGCGCCGGCTCACCCCGAGCTGCCCGCCCCGGGTGTGTCGATGCAGGCGACGGAGGCCTCCGACGATGCCCCGCTGGAGTCCCGGGCGATGACCTCAATGCAGGTGCGTGCACTGATCGGGGTGACGGTGGCACTGGTCTGCCTGGTCTCCTGGACCGGGAGCAGCTGGCCCGGGTCGGAGATGCGGTACAGGAAGACCACGTCGCCGCCGCTGGAGTCGTAGGACCAGGTGGCTGCGACGCGCCCCTCCGCCTGGGAGACCTTGAGGTCCGTGACGGCGGGCAGTAGCCCGGCTCCGGGAACGGCCCCGGGCGGTGCGGTGGTGGCTGGATGGGGGGTGGCCTGCTGTGTCCCACCCTCTTCTCGCAGCACAGACCACACTCCGATCACGCTCAGGCAGACGACGACGGCGGCGCCCAGAACAGTGACGGCCACGGCTCGCCCCGACAGATGTTCCCGCTGGCGCCTCCGGTGCACCTCGGCCTCGTCCGAACCCGCAGTGTTGGCGGTGCCATCGGCCGCATCGTCAACGGAATGGGTAGCAGTCCCGCACCGCGGAGATGATGAGGTCGTGGCCGATGAGGCACGTGCCCGCTGTCCCGGCAGGACCGTCGCCTCCAGGGCAGCGTCGGCGTCGTCGTCCCTGCGCCCAGGGTGGGTGCCGGGCATCTCGGGCATGAGTGGTCCTGCGGGCGCCTGAGGCGCTGAGAACCGGAGGCGGGAGCGATTGCGCAGCAGGGTGCCGTTTGTGGACTGGGCCTCGACACGACGGGGCGCGAAGGTTGTGGCGGCGTCGTCGTGCTTATGGGTAATGGGTACGGTGCCGGTCGGCCCATCGGGGTCCACGGTGAGGACCGGTCGCAGCATCGTGGAGTCCTGGTCCCCGGCCCCATCCGGCTGCCCTCCGGGTGTCTCCTCCATGACATCGAGCTGGGTGGTGGCCAGCTGCAGGTCGGTCTGCACTTGTTGCAGCGCGCGAGCCAGGGCGACGGCGCTGGTGTACCGGCCGCTGGGCGACTTGGCCATCGCCGTGACCAGGACCCGTTCGAGCTGCTCGGGCACGTCGCGTCGTCCGATTGGGGGGATCGGTCGGTGGAGCACTCGGTCCAGCATCGAGAGCTGGTCGTTGCGGTCGGCGCCGGAGACGTCAACGTGGGGCGAGCGTCCCGCCAGCAGCGTGTAGATGGTTGCCGCCAGGGCATAGACGTCCGAGGCTGGCGTCAGACTCTCCTGGTCGAGCTGCTGCTCGGGTGAGGCCCACGGTGGGGAGGCCCCACCGAACTCATCCTGTTCGATGCTCAGACCGATAGGAGCGGCGATCCCGAAGTCGCCGAGCACCGGACGTCCGAAGGAGGTGAGGAGGATGTTGGCCGGCTTGATATCGCGGTGGAGGTAACCGACCCGGTGAATGGTCTCCACGGCGCCCGCCACCTGGATTCCGATCTCCAGGGTGCGTGTGAGCGTCAAAGGCTGGGATGCGGCCAGTTTGCCCAGGTGCGGCGGTGGACAGTACTCCATGATGAGGTAGCTGCGTTCCTCCTCCACTGTCCCTGCCCCGTAGACCGACACGATGGAGGGGTGCGACGACAGCCGGGCCATGAGGTCCGCCTCAGTGGTGAACCGGTGGTGGTCGCGCTGGCTGCCTCCTTGCCGCAGGATCTTGACCGCTACGTCGCGGTGCGGAACCTGCTGTTCGTACAGGAAGACATCGGCGAAGCCCCCGGCGCCCAGGAAGCGCTTTGGTCTGGCTCCGGGGATTGGTGGGCCCTGCGGCGGAGCGTTTCGCTCGGAGGACATCACGCCTCACGCTCCACTGTCAGGGTGGTGCCGTCACCGATGTCGATGATGTCGCCGAGGCGTAGGAAGATCTGCTGGTGCTCGGGCACTCGGCGAGGCTCCTCGCCGGCACGCAGCAGGAAGGTGCCGTTGGTGGACCCCAGGTCCTCCACACTCATGTCCCAGCCCTCGACCCGCACCGCGCAGTGCGTCTTCGAGATCGCCTTGCCCGGGCTGGGGACCGCGAGCAGATGAGGACTCTGAGCGGCGGTGGTGCTCGTGCCTTGGGGCACTCGGCCGATGATGACGTCAGCGTCCAGAACCGCCGTGGCACCGGAGGAGACACGCAGAATGCCCAGGACCGGTCGCTGGACCTGGCCGGTCCTGGAGGAGATGGCGCCGCCGCAATCGCGGCACGAGGAGGCATGCACCGGGTTGGGGTGCCCCGTCTCGCAGAAGACGGCCAGCACACTGGGGCCGGTGCCGGAGGGCTCATCGATCCCGGCCGTCCTGGCCTGCCCGCTCAGCGCGTCCCTGGCGGCATGAAGCCCGGCGGCCGAGACCGTGTGCCCGTCGTGCCGCCAGTGCTCACTCGAAGGGGCGGAACCATTCGGGGAGGCCTCGTCCGTACCGCCGCCGTGCGGTGCCTGTCCGTGAGCCGGGAGCGGATCATCCGCTTGTGCTGAGTGCGCCTCGAGAGGATGACCGGAGGCGTCCTCGTTGTGGGGCTGCGCGCGGTGGTCTCCAAGCCCGCCGGCGACCTGGGCCAACGGATCAACGTCCTCGCAGTGGACCGAGCGGATGGCCGCAGCCTCAACCCCCCTCATCATCGTGTGCTCGAAGAGATGACCGAAGTACTCGTCCTCGGCTTGCTGCTCACGTATCTGTGAGTCTGCGGTACCAGCGGCCGCAGGAACGTCGTCGTGACCCAGCACCGTGGCCGGGTCCTCGGAGCCGGTCCCTTGCAGGGAACCCGCGCCGGCCAACAGGTCCAAGGACTCCGGTCCCAGCGTCCGTCCTGGATCGGGGGAGTCCGGGTGACCGATCCCCTTCTGGCCCTGCGTCGCAGGTCGGGGCGATGGTGCCGGTGGGGCGACCGGTTCCGGGACGCCTTCGGCCTGGGCCTGCTGGAGGATCTCCTGGACTGCCGACGGCAGCGGTGTCTCCTCACCCCCGTGAGCGCTGCTCTGAGCTGGTGAGGGCAGTGGGAACTGGTGGGATCCGAACCCGATGTGCAGCTGTGAGGCGCGGACGATCCCCGACCGCAGGGGGAGGAGTTCCTCGAACTGTTCGGGGCCGGCTGCACGTCCAGTGGCTGGGGTGAGCTCGAGGATGCACTGGTTGACCCGGTCATAGCGGGACTCCTCCCACACGATGACCTCGGAGGCGTTGAAGCTGCGCTCGCCGTCTGCGGTGTCCAGGTGGAGGCAGAAGCGCCCCCGGGCGGCCACTCGCAGCTCCTGGCCGTCGATGGCCATCATGAGGAAGTCGGGAAGGGTGAAGACCTCGTTGTCGTGCAGCCGGCTCAGGCTTCGCAGCAGGTCGCCGAGGCAGCGGTGCTCAGTGAGTTCAGCCCACATCGCCTCCATCGCCTGCGCGCTCCCGTCGAGGGCGAGGACGCCGCCTTCCGCGACGGCGACCAGGATGCCGCCGGGTACCCAGCGTGTCAGCATCTTCATGGACAGGACCTCCTGGAGGCGGGGGTGGGGACGGTGGAGTCGGAGTCGGTGGCCCGGGGCAGCGTGGTGTCGTCGACCTGCGTGTCCTCCCAGGGAGGGAAGGCCTCCACGACGTCGACGATGACGACGGTGACGTTGTCTCGGCCGCCGGTGGCCAGGGCCAGGTCGACCAGCGTCTGGGCGGCGTGGCTCGGCTCGGGCACGGACCGGGCTACCATCTCGATGAGGGATTCGGTGACGTGCCCGCTCAACCCGTCCGAGCAGATGATGAAGCGGTCGCCCTCGGTGGCCGGCAGAAGGTACTGGTCGGCGACCACCTGGTCCCCGCCGCCTGCCCCCAGTGCCCGGGTGATGACGTTGCGGTGGCATGCTGACAGTGCCTGGGAACGGTCCAGGTGACCGGAGTCGATGAGCTCTTGGACCTCGGAGTGGTCATGGGTGATCTGGGAGAAGGACTGAGCGGAGAGGTGGTAGGTGCGTGAGTCGCCGATGTTGACCACTCGCAGGCACGGAAGCGCCCCCTGCCGGGAGAGCAGCAGACCCGTGAGCGTCGAGCCGGGGGCGCGTTCCCCGGTTCCCAGGGCGGCTACGCTGCGCGCGGCACGGGTCAGGCGCCTGCTGAACTCGTGGGACGTGACGAAGGCGCGCCCCACGAGGTCCTCGAAGGCTCCGACGGCGTGGGCCGAGGCGGTACCGCCTAAGTGGTGTCCCCCCATGCCATCCGCAACGAGGAAGACTGGAGAGTCGGCCAGCAGCGAGTCCTCGTTGTCAGTACGGGCCTGGCCGACGTCGGTAGCCGAGCCATGGCGCACGATGAGGCGGGCCTCCTGAGGGCGCCAGTCCGCGTGAGCCGTCGGATGCGCTGTGGTGGAGCTGTTCATCTCGGCGTCCCGCTCAGTTCCCCACCGTGAACCGGCGTTGACCGACATGGACGATGTCGCCGACGCTGGCTCTGATGCGCTGTCCCTCATCGGCCGTCGTCAACGCTCCGTCAGGCGTCTCTACCGTGGTGCCGTTGGTGGAGCCCAGGTCCTCAATGAGCACGCCGGTGCCGTCCAGAACGACAGCCACGTGGGTCTTGGAGATGGAGAATCCCGGGTCGTCCACGGCAACGGTGCAGGCGCCCTCCCAGGGAGAGACCGCCTGCGGGTCGCGTCCCAGCAGGACCGTGCCTGCGGCGCCGAGGTCGACCCGTTGCCCGGTGTCCAGCAGGAGCGAGGGCGCGGACTGGGGGGTGGACCTGGCAACGGTGCGATCCATGGGGTCGTCTCCGGCGCAGGAGTCCTGGGCCGCCCAATGATTCTGGGACCCCGCCAGCGCCCCACCGGAGGCCACGGTGGAGTCTGCCTGCTCCTGGCGCGCCGATAGCGGCACCATGACTGGAGCGGAAGGGTCTGAGCCACGAGGTACGGACAGTGGCGAAAGGGGCGCTGATCCCACAGGTGCTGCGGCCGGCTCGCCGTCCTGCGCCATCGGCGATGACTCCAAGTCAGTGGGCCGCCGGCTGGGAGCTACTGGCCCTTCCGGCTTTCCGGATCGCCACGGGACCTCGGTGATGAAGCCCTCGGCCCCCACAGCAGCCACGGAGTCATCTGCGCTGCGGCTCTCGGAGAGGGGTCGGCGTGCCGTGACAGTGACAGTGGACTGAAGGTACTCATCAGCATCGATGCGGTCCTCAAGGTCCTCGGGACGCAGGAACCGGTCATGGTCGTGCTCGCTGCCGGTGCCGCCGTTGGTATCCCCATCGCGCAGCTCCCACCCCGGGGGCTCCTCGCCCTCACCGGTGTCCTTGGCAGTGACGACGACGATGTCACTGATCCGATCGAACCAGGAACGACCGCTGCGGTCCTCGGAGACCAGGTAGATGATGACGGCGCCGATACCCAGGGTGAGGCCGGAGACGGTCGACAGGACCAGCATCTTGACGAGGGCGTTCAGACCGGGCCTTCCCGGGCGGGACCATCGCAGCCAGGAGATGCCCACAACCCGCATCCCGAGGGTCTGTCCACGCTTCCACAGGTCAATGATCTGGAACCAGATGACGGCCACCGCTCCCAGGAACGCGATTGCTGCCGCCACTCCGATCGTCACCGTGGAGGTCAGCTGCACGGCGATTACGGTGGGAATGAGGCACATGACGTTGATGAGGGACACCACCACTGAGTCGACGACCAGAGCCGTGGCACGCATGCCGGTGCTGGCCGGTCTGAGGTCCCGCAGGTGAGCGGGGGAGTCATGGGAGTCTGGTGAGGCCGGGGAGACCTCAGGATCCGCCCCGCGGTTGACTACTGGCTCTGTCATTATCATTCGTCTCCTTCAGAGGAGGGCAGTGAATCCGTGGCAGGCTGACGCGGCGGTCTGCGCAGGCCCGATGGACTCAGCCAGCTCGGCCACAGACGGCGCGAGCCGTCCGGGGATGGCGTCGGAGCGTTACTGAGCCGAGACGGTCCGACGCCCAGGGACCGACCAGCTGGTACGCGGCCGGGACGATGCCTCAAGGAGGTCACCGAGAACCGCGCCACCAGGCGGCGGTACCGGGAGGAGCGAGACGCCAGAGCCCGACTCAGGGCGTCGGTGCTGTTCCAGGCACGTGCCTCCACCGTGTCTGCCATGTCCTGGCCGCTGAACACCGTGGAGTCCACCAGCTGGGCCAGGCCGCCGACGCTGTCTGAGGACGGGGACGGTCGGAAGGTCAGCCCCGGGTTCGGCTCGCCGGAGACGAGGGAATCGAGGTAGAGGGCCTGCTCATTGCGGGTGGTCGCCCGTGGAACCCCGGTATGCAGGTCCGTCGCGTAGTCAATGAGCTCGTTCCATGAGCCGGTGATGCGATCCATCCGACTCGCGGCCCGGCGCCGTCGTCGACGACGCCATGCCTTGGCGGCCACGATGGCGATGAAGGGCGCGGCGATGACCACCAGGACACCGACCACCTTGGCCGCCAGGAGCAGCCATGCCAACCAGGGACTGGGGCGGTCTGAGTCGTCGTCGCGGTCGTCGTTGGTCTGCGGTGTCAGATCGGCCGGGTCCTGGGGCGGCACCGGTGGCTGAAGCACCTGGGGGCGAGGATTCGGCTTGGGTTTGGGAACCTCCGTCTGGGGCTTCTGGTCACGGGGCGGAGTGGGATCGAAGGCCACCCAGCCCACGGAGGAGAAGCTCACCTCCACCCAGGCGTGGGCGTTGGTCCCGGTGATCGCCTGCGTGCCCCCGGAGTAGGTCTCGGGGTAGAACCCCAGGACCACGCGCGCCGGGTAGCCGGCCTGCCTGGCCATGAGCGCCATCGCGACGGCGTACTGCTCGTCGTCGCCGATCATCGGCTTCTTGGGATCCAGGAAGGTGGTCAGACGTGCGGTCGAATGGCTCGGCAGGGAGAGCTTGTCACTGCCATCGGAGAAGAATCCCTGGCTGGAGAAGGTCTGCGCCATCGTCCGGATCTTCTCGGCCGGGGTGGAGGCCTCACCGATGAACTCGCTCAGACGGGTCCCGGCCTGCTCCGGCACGTTGCTCGTCTCAGGCATTGTCAGCGTGGTAAGCGCCTTGTCGCTGAGCTGGGCATCGGTCCAGGTCGGAGTGTCGATGATCGTCGTCGTGTAGCGGTCCCCCGAGGTCAGGCCTTGTGTCGTGATGGCCGACTCCAAGGGCTCGGAGTAGTACAGGGACTCCTGCAGGCTTCTGGCGCGAGCGCTGGTGAAGGCAATCGACTGCATCTGACCGCCTCCGGGCATCCAGTAGCCCGAGTAGTCCTTGATCGTCACCGTCAGGCTCGTGGTGCTGGCACCACCGGGCAACGGCTCATCGGTGACGGTGGAGCCCACCCGCCGGAACCCCTCCGCCGAGGCGTCGGTGCCCACGCGCATGACGGTGCCGTCGTAGGCGTCCAACGTGGCCAGACGTATCCTCTGCCCCTCCTTGAGGCCCTCCACCGTGAAGAGGGTGGAGTCCTTCTGGTTGTCCACCCAGTAGCGGAAGGAGGTCAACGGCGAGGCGTAGGCCGACATATCCAGAGGAGGCCTCACATGATCGCGCAGCACATCTCGGCGGCCTCCGGGCTCAAGGACGGGGGACAGTACCGTGGCGACGGTGATGGCGAGCGTCAGCATTCCTGTGGCGCCCGCGACAAGACGGAGCCGGGTACGACGTCGGGAACCGGGCCTGCCGACGATCCCGTGCCCCGCCGCGATACGACCCCGCTGTTGCAGGTGAGCCATCCACACCATGGCGACCACCAGAGCCACGCCAGCCGCAGGAAGCGCTAGTGGCGCCCGCTGCGAGCCCCACAGGATCCCGATGAGTCCCAGCACTGCCACAGCCAGCAGGGCCCAGCCCCGACGCCTGCCGGCTCGCAGCGTGATCGTCACCGCCACCAGCGAGCACAGCAGTCCACTGAGATAGGGGACGATCCCCGGGCCGACGAAGGACGCCGCAGGAGGAGCGATCGTCAACAGGTCCTTCCACGAGGTCACCGCGCCGATCACCAGCCCCTGAAGGGTCGCCAAGGTCGGCACCCCCCACCGACCCGTTGTCGTGGGAAGTGCCAGCGGACCTCCCGCCAGTAGGTAGGAGATGACCGCGGCCAGAAGGACCTCCAGGGGATTCCATCGCCACCAGGCCCCGGCCAGTGCCACGAGCGTGCCGATGACGATGCCCCCGGCGACGGCGACGTAGCCGCTGAAGGAGCCGAAGACGGCCCCGTGCGTAGCCCCCGCGGCGACCAGTAGCAGGACGACCGCGCCCAGACTCACCCAGTCCAGGTGATGGACCGGTGATCCGCTGCCGGTCGAGGCGGTGGCCCCAGTGCCTGCACCGACGCCGGTGGGCAGGCTCTCAGGACGATTGGTGGGAGTTCGTGACCCATGAGTGCTCAAGAACGGGCCTTTCTCATCGCGGGCGCCAGGTGCTCCAGGTCGGGCAGCGTCACCACGGGCAGTCCTGAGACTCTCTGCGAGGCCAGGCGCTGACGGCCGTTGATCCTCAGCGCCAGGCAGCGGGTGCTGGCCGGTACCTCGGCGTGAGCGCGGTGGAGCGTGGCCGCCGAGGTCCTGGCACCAGTGACCAGGACGGTGACCGACGCCTGAGGTACGGCACTGACCGCCTGTCGGGTCAGGTCCACCAGGTCCCCGGCCCTCTCCACCGGGTCTAGCGTGGTGAAGGTGTCCAGCACTCGCGCCCCGGTGGGCAGGTAGGGGCGGCCGGTCTGGGTGACCAGGCTGATCTCCCGGTTGTCTCGCACGGCAGCCAGCAGCAATGAGGCGCTCGCGGACACTGAGGTCTCGAAGTCCTCCTCCTCGTCCCAGGCGAGGGGATCCAGGTCGTGGATGACCAGGAGATGGGCCCTGCGGGTCTCCTCGAATTGCCGCACCATGAGGCGCCCGGTCCGGGCCGTGGTCTTCCAGTGGACGTTGCGGCGATCATCACCCGGGGTGTACTCGCGCAGGGCGTGGAAGGACACGTCCGAGCTGGACAGATCCTGGGTGACGGCGCCCTCGATGTCGCGGATGAAACCGATCGCCGTCGAGTCCAGGTTGACGGTGCGCGGGTGGATGAACAGCTCGACCGGCTCGGTCCAGTTCTGTGCGCGTCGGACCAGGCCGAGGACGTCCCCGCGGATGCTTCGCACCGGCCCCACCGTGATGACTCCCCGATGCCGGGTGGGCACGGTGAAAATCTCTTGGTGCTCGGCGCCGGGGGAGAGGCGCGGAATATCGAAGACAGCCAGGCCTTGGCCCACCGGCATCTCCACCGTCGCCGGTCGGGTGGCGCGTCCCGAGGGGTGCGACAGGTGCAGGGATCCCAGTGCTGGATCACCGACGACGACTCGGGTCGATACCAGGGAGAGCCGCACCCGGTAGGTGGCTCGTCCCAGCGCCTGAAGCGCCGCCAGCACCAGCAGGGTGGCCAGGGCCAGGGTGATGACCCATGCCTCCAACCAGTGCCGGCTGGCAGCCAGGTACCAGGAGATGACGAGCACCAGCAGGCAGACCCGCCCCAGCGTGGTGACCATCGCGACCGCGCCGCCCAGCCACGAGCCGCAGGCGGACAGTACGGGGCCCACCACAGGAAGAGACCGTAGCCGTGCGGCCGGCGTGGCCATCCGCCTGTGCACGGCCCCTCCTGCTCGCCGCAGTGCTGCCAGAGCCTGTAGGGCCGCCCTGGTCAGCGCCGATAGTGCGGAGCGTGCTGCGCTCGATGCGAGTCCCAGCGCGCTCAGCAATCGTCGAGAACGCCTCGGACCGCTCCTCGGCTGCGTAGAGGAGCCCAGCGGGGCGGAGGACGAGGCCCTCCCGCCTTCCGGGGTCCCGCGGGACTTCTGACCCGGCGAGCGGGGGAGGGCTCCCGGGACGGTCCCCCATGTCGTCTTAGCCATGAGGTCCTACTTCTGAACCGTGGGGACGGGGACGACCTCCAGGGCCTCGGAGATGACGGCGGACGGCGTGGCTCCGGCGAACTCGGCGTCGGGGTCCATGACCAGGCGGTGGGCCCACACGACCTGGGCGAGCATCCGCACGTCATCCGGGAGGACATAGGGCCGCCCCTGAGCAGCCGCCCAGACCCGCACGACCCGAGCCATCGCCAGCGCTCCTCGTGTGGAGACCCCGACACTAGTGCTCTCCGAGGCCCGGGTGGCGGCCGCCAGTGCCGCGATGTACTTCACCACCGAGCGCTCCATGTGGTTCTCCGCGGCCAGGTCCGCCATGGAGGCCACCGCGCTGGAGGCGATGACGGCACTGAGCGACTTCGAGCGGTCCGGGTTGGCACTTCCCTCCAGGACATCCGCCATCGCCTCCTCATCGGGGTACCCGACGGAGGTCTTCATGAGGAAGCGGTCGAGCTGGGCCTCGGGCAGGCGGTAGGTGCCGGCCTGCTCGATGGGGTTCTGGGTGGCGATGACCATGAAGGGACGGCCCGTGGCATGCCTGACCCCGTCGACGGTCACCTGGGACTCCTCCATGACCTCCAGGAGGGCCGACTGGGTCTTGGGACTGGCCCGGTTGATCTCGTCGGCCAGGACGATCGAGGAGAAGACGGGGCCGGCGTGGAACTCCCAGGAGCCGGCCTTCTGATCGAAGATCGTCACGCCCGTGATGTCGCTGGGCAGCAGATCGGGGGTGAACTGGATGCGCGAGTGCGTCCCCTGAACGGTTGCCGCGATGGCCCGGGCCAGGGCGGTCTTGCCGGTGCCGGGGGCGTCCTCGAGCAGGAGGTGGCCCTCGGCGAGCATGGTGGTCAGCGCCAGCCGAATGACCTCGGTCTTGCCCAGCAGGGCCTGCCCCACGTTGTTCACCATCCGGGCGAAGGTGTCGGCGAACCAGGTCGCGTTCTCATTCGTCATTGCCATTGATGGCCCTCGCTCTCCGTGGGGTGTTGACTGCGGTGAAGGGAGCCGGCTCGGTGAGGAACTCCGGCGGCTGATCGATGTGGGGACGCGCTTGGCGTCGAGGCTCGGCGAGTGCGGGTACCGGCTGCTACGTGCATGTGAACCAGGTCCCCTGATCCTGCAAGGTCATCAGGACGCTGTTGTAACCGCGCCAGATGGGCCGGTCCCTGTAGCCACCCGAGCCATCGACCGTGATGGAGGTGCTCACCGCTCGGTTGTCCCAGACTCCGCTGCAGGTCACCACCGAGTTCGGGGGCCAGTCCGAGAGCGTCACCACCTGATAATGGGCGTTCTTGGCGTCTTTGCACGTACCTACATGGCACTCCCCTTCACCCTCGAGGGAGCCCGCGTAGTTCCTGGCGAAGGTACGCGTGGTCACCTCAGTGCAGCTCTCCTGCCCAGTGCGTGATCCCAGCTCAGACGAGGACTGCACGGCTTGGAGACACACGCGCGTCGTGCTTCCCTCTCCGACGCTCCACTGCTGGGAGCCGGAGGCTCCGGCGTCGTCGCTGGTGGACGGCCCGCTCAGCTGGTAGCGGGTGGATCGCCCACCGTCGCCCCCTCCGGACCAGGAGCAGGAGATGGAGGTGGCTCCTCCTGCCGAGCAGTTGATGCTCGGTGAGGCAGGTGGACCGAAGGGGGTGACGCTGCCGGCACTGACCGCCTCCGAGCACGAGGTGCTTCCGGTTTTGGCCCCGCAGACACGCACGTACACGGTTGAGGCGCTGCCATCGCTCAGCCCGTTGCCGCTCAGGTCGCTGACGGACTGCCAGGAGGTGCCGTCGGTGCTCCACTGGGTGGACAGCTCCCCGGCGCTCCAGCCGTTCCCGGCGGAGGCACTGGCGGACAGTGAGATCTGGCGACTGGCGCCGGTCGCATTGACGCCCGTGACGCTGGGGGCCGGCGGGCGTCCCACGACCCAGGTCGAGGTGGACTGCCCCGGTGAGGTATGGGTGGAGGCATTGGCGGAGTCATTGGTGGCCGTCACCGTGAAGGTCACCTGTTCCTGCGAGGTGCTCACCCCCTCCAGAGTGGCTGAGCGGTTGTCGGCTCCGGAGACCGTCTTGGAGGCCCCGGTTGAGGAGGTCACGGTGTAGTACTCGATCGGTCGGCCGTTGGTGTCGGACACCGGCCCCCAGGAGACGGTGACGGTATCGGAGGAGCCGCCGCTGCCCAGATTGGCCGAGGCGGCCTGTACCGAGCCGACCGGTCCGGGCCTGCCGTAGGGGGAGACCGCTAGGGAGGCGGAGGACCACTGCTGGCTCTCACCCTTGGCGTTGACGGCCTTGACCACCGCGGTGTAGGCCGTCCCGTTGCTCAGGCCGGAGAAGGTGACGCTCGTGCCCGACACCGTCTGCTGTTGGCCACCCGGGCTGAGGGCGACGACGTACCCGGTGATGGGCGAGCCCTGGTTGGACGGAGCGGACCAGGACACGCTCACCGAGCCGTCACCGGCGGTGGCCACCGGCTGGGGGACCGTGTCCGGGACGACGTCGATCGAGGTGGTGGCCGATGCCGAGGCATCAGAGTCGCCGACCTCGTTGTGGGCCACCACGTGGAAGGTGTGGTCTTTGCCGTTGGTGCGCCCCTCCATGAGGCAGCTGGTGACCGTGCCGCAGTCCTGGGAGTCGCCTTGCGTCTCGTCGTAGACGGTGAAACCGCTGATCGGCGCGCCGTTCGCCGCCCCTGCGGTCCACGAGACCATGGCCGTTGAGGCGCTGCTGGAGGAGGCCGCCACCGAGGTCGGTGGGCTCGGCCGGCTGCGCACCGTCACCTGGACGGTGCCCTCGACCTCGCGGCCGCCGTCACCGGTCTTGTCCCCGACCCGGTAGGTGATGACTCCCGCCCGGGCATCGGCTGCAGGTGTGATCGTCAGGGTGGAGCCGGAGCCTGTGACCGTAATGCCGTCGGGGGCCGTGGGGGTCCCCACGAGATGGATGGGGGAGTCGGGGAAGGGGTTGACGGCGTAGGAGGAGATATCCACGGTCGTGGACTGACCGGCGTTCGCACTCACCGATGCCGGCGAGAGCATGATGAGGGGCTGGGAGGAGGAGACGATGCTCACCGGCGCCGATCCCGATCCCTGGGCCCCGGAGCCGTCCTTGACATCGATGGTGAGCGACCCGAGTGAGCCCTTCGAGGCTCCCGAGGGCGCTGCCACCGATAGGGTCTTGCCGCTG
The DNA here is from genome assembly GCF_000223355.1 of Actinomyces sp. oral taxon 175 str. F0384. NCBI lineage: Bacteria > Bacillati > Actinomycetota > Actinomycetes > Actinomycetales > Actinomycetaceae > Actinomyces > Actinomyces sp. oral taxon 175. The sequence continues at coordinate 33,445 of NZ_AFUR01000006.1, read as the reverse complement.
ATCGAGGCCTTGATGCCAGCGGGGACGTCCCGTACCGAGTAGGTCAGATCAGCCGGTTTCTCCCCGTCGGGGTCCGTGGCCCACAGCGACACGTCAACCGTCGCGGTCTCACCGGGGGCCACCTCGATGGCAGTGGGGGCGATGGTGGGTGGGCGGTTGTCCCCGGGGGTCACCGTGATGGGGAGTGTCAACCAGGCGGTCTTGCCGCTGGAGTCGTTGAGGTCCTTGCCGTCGGTCACCTCCACGGTGACCGAGGAGGGGCCGGAGTAGTCGGGACGCGAGGTGAAGGTCACCGTGGTGGAGTCCTTGACCAGGTTGGAGCCGTTCCACCCAGCGGCGGCCGTGACCTTGTTGCCGTCGGTCAGCTGCACGCTGCGGCCCTCGCGGGTCAGCACGTAGTCGCGCAACGCGATGGACAGGGTCTCGCCCGAGCGCACGGTCAAGGGCATCTTGCTCGCGTCGACCTCCGGCTCGGTGACCACCGATCCGGGGACCTCGACCAGGGCGGAGGAGGTCAGCCCGCTGGGATCGGTGACCGTGTAGAGCACGAAGCGGGGCTCGTCGCCCACCGTGATCGTCAGCTCCCCGTCCTGCCCGACGCTCGCCCCCTCGTCCTGAGTGGTGACGGTGGCGGCACTGATATCGCCGTCCGGGTCCTCGTCATTGTCCAGAACCGGGACCCTGACGCTCCGGTTGGATCGGGCCTGCGCCTTGCTGATGTGGTCGTCGCGGGCGATGGGGGCCTGGAGCGGTGCCGCCGCGGAGACCACGAGGGTCACCATGCCGACGACGGGCTCGGAGCGGCCGTCCGTAACGCCGTACTGGATGGTGTAGCTCCCCTCGGTGCTGGGGGTCGTGAGTCTGACCCGTGTGCCGTCGGCCGACGGGGACACTCCCGAGTCCTGGCCGGAAATAAGGGAGGACTCCAGGGACAGCGTGTCCCCGTCCGGGTCGACGTCGTTGACCAGTACCGGGATGGACAGGTCGACTCCCTGCCGTGCGGTGACGACATCGGCCACGGCGACGGGCTTCTGGTTCGTCGCCCCCGCGGGCGCTACACCGACCCTGACCACGGCCGAGGCCGTCTTGCCGAGGCGGTCCTGGACCGTGTAGCTGAAGACGTCGGTGCCTGAGGCATTCGGGGCGGCCGTGTAGATCAGGGATGAGCTCTCCATCTCCACCCCGCCCAGCCGCGGCGAGGACATCAGCCCGCTGAGGCTGACCGAGTCGCCCTCGGAGTCCAGTCCCTCCATGGGGATCGGGATGGTCACCTTCTCCCCGGCTACGGCCCACCCGGTGACGTCCTTGGGGTGCGGGGCCGTATTGCGCTCGTCGTCGCGGGCCACAACGGTCAGGTTGACGCTGGCCGAGGCGACGTTGCCCTCCGAGTCGCGCACGCTGTAGATGATCCGTCCGCTGCCGGGTTGCTCCCCGGCGCGGAAGCGGACAACGTCGTCGGAGACGAAGGGCTCGCCCATGGCTGGGTCGATCTCGTGCTGGAGGTCGGACTGGACACTCATATCCAGCCCCGCGGGGGAGCGGTCGTTGTCCAGGACACTGATGCCGCCCACGTCCCCGGCTCGCACCACGAGCGTGTCATCGGTGAGCTCGGGTGGGGTGGTGCTCGGTGCTGCCGGTACCGGGATGACCTGGAGCGTGCCCTCAGTCGTCCCGGCCGCATTGGCTAGCGTGTAGGTGACCGTGGTGGTCTCGGTCAGCCCGTTGGGAGCCGTGATGCGTAAGAGGTGGTGCTCCAGGAGCGCCACCACCAGGGGACTGCCCTCGGGGGTGCGCACGGACTGCACGGAGAGCACCCCGCCCTGCGGGTCGGAGTCGTTGTCCAGGACCGCCGACAGCGCCTGCCCTCCCGCCGGCAGCGTGATGACGTCGTCCTGCGCCACGGGCAGCGCGGCCTGGTCAACCTCGATGGCATCGACCCGGATCACGCCCTCCGTGGCGGAGGGCCCGTCACTGACGGTGTAGGTCAGGTAGAAGGTGCCCGCCTTGGACGGGTTGAGCGTGACGACCCCGGTGTTGACGTCGGCGGTGGCGCTCAGCCCCTCGGGCGCTTCCCCCACGGAGGCCAGGCGCAGGGTGTCGCCGTTGGCATCGACGTCATTGGCCAGCGGCGAGACCTGGCCGGACTGGCCCACCGGGACGACGACGTGGTCCGCGTTGGTCACCGGGGGCAGGTTCTCGTTGCCGTGCACCTTGACCGTCAGGCGGCCCTCGGTGTCCTCGGTGCCGTCGGAGTAGGTGACGGTCAGGTCCGTGTTGCCCGTCGTCTGCCCCATGTCCTTGACCGTGATGGTGCCGTCGGCCCGGTACGTGACGTCGAATCCCGAGGGGAATGAGACGCTCTTGAGGTAGACGGGATCGCCGTCGGGGTCGAGCCAGTCGTCGGAGACATTGAGAGTAGTGCTCGCTCCGGAGGCGAGGTCGAGCGAGGAGAGACGCTTCTGCTCGGGGCCGGCGTTGACGGAGAAGGGGTGGACGTTGAGGGTGACGTTGGCGCTGGCCTGCGCCTGGCCGTCATCGAGGGCGTAGGCGAAGGACGATGAACCCATGGCGTTGTCATCCACCTTCACCTGCAGGGCGGCGCCGGAGCGCACCTGGCCCACCTGTCCGAAGGACGGCTGCGAGGTCGCGGTGGCCACCAGGACGTCGCCGTCGGGATCAGTGTCGTTGGCGATGACCGGCAGGTAGGCGGTCCGTCCGGGTCGCACGCCGAAGGAGTCGTCCTGGGCCTGGGGAGGGGTGTTCTCCTTGGACCGCTCCTGAGTGGCCTCGTCCCGGGTCTCGGTGGACTCCTCGTCGGAGTACTCCTCGCTCTTCGTCTGGGAGTTAATCTGCTCCCAGTTGTCGACCTGGACCATGTTCTTGTCCGGCAGCCACACGCCGCCGGTGGGGATGTCGTTGAGGACGATGACGTCGCGGTTGGTGCGGAAGACGGCCTTCGAGACGTTGTTAAGCGTGGGGACGGGGATGTCGACATCGTGGTCGGTGCCTGCGCAGTCCCGCAGGAAGGAGCCCTTGACCCCCCAGGCCGCGTAGGCGCAGCCCGAGTGCTGCGCGGGCCGGGAGGGGCTGCCGCCGGTGACGCCGGGGGAGACCGAGGAGACCTTCCCGGACAGGCTCACGCGAAGGAGTCCGGAGGTCGAGGAGACCAGTACCTCGTCGGCCTGCGGGCCGGGAACCTGGAGCTGGAGGTCGTCTCCGGGCAGGGATGACGTCTGGCCCCCTGGGAGCACGAGGGTGCCGCTGCGGCGGTCGAGGACCACGCTCTTGTCTCCCACCGCGCTGACCTGCAGCTCGGCGTCGTCCGCCAGTTTCGGCAGCGAGGTGGTCGAGATGTCGGTTATGGAGCCACGGGGCGTGACCGTCTTGACGGTGCCGGTTCTGATCGATGCGACGTGGGCCGAGCCATCCGTGCCCATGGCCAGAACGGCGCCGGGCATGTCGGAGATGGTGGGAGGAGTTGCCGACTGGCTGAAGGTGGGGGCCTGTGAGGCGCTGGCGACCCAGACCTTGCCCGTGGCCGGATCGGCCACCCCGATGCGGTCCCCGCCCAGCTCCATGGTGGATGAGCCGGCCGAGGTGTTGGGCGGCATGAGGGTGGTACGGGCCACGTCGATCTGCGTGTAGGTGTCCGAGGAGGCATCGGACATGAAGACCTGGGAGCCGGACTGGTCGACGTCGAAGCTCGTCGAGGAGGTTCGCAGCCCCCCGTCGAGCGTCTGTGAGGGGTAGTTGAGGTGGGCGACCATCTTCATCTTCCCGTTGGTCACCCACACTCCGCCGTCATGAAGATCGACATCATGAGTGACCATGCCCGGGTGCAGAACGATGGCGACCAGAGCAGCAGCGGTCAGTACCGCGATGACGCCGACATTGACACGGCGTCTGGACAACCGTTTCACAGTGCTGCGCTCCAGCGAGAGAAAAGGGGAGACGGGGTCAGTCAAGGTCCCGTAAGAACGGGGAAGATTTTAATCTTCGTATTGGAAGGCTGCAAGGTTGGTGCGTTTCCTCGAGGGAGTGGCAAGGTGTGGACATATCCCCGGTATAGGGCCTAAATCTGGTACTGAGAGTGACGGCCGGGGTGTGGGTGTTATGAACTTGTGACTCATTGGCCTTGATTGCCGTATAAATTATTTATTGCAGACCCTTATGCTGGTGTGCTTCGTCATTTGTGTGAGCCAGAGTGAGGGGTTTCCCCCAGGTTGTGCGTTGAATCAAGGTGGCGATTGTCTGTCCGGCGGAGATAGTGCTCTGAGGCGGAGGTGGTTAGTGGCGAGGGCGTCGCCGAGACTCTCGTGCTTGGGCAGAGCCGGGGCGCGTCAGGGCGGCGTCACCGGGCCCTGCGCTGCCGAAGCTTGCGGCGCGTATTCCGCGGATGGCCTGTCTCGGCGCCGTAGTCTTCAGGTGTTCTTGTCGCCAGCGGGGAGGAGGGAGTCCATGTCGAGGACGCGTGCCGAGCTGCTCGCCTCCTACCGCAGCTACCTGGCCCTGCAACGTGACCTGTCCGGGCACACCGTGCGCGCCTATCTCGTCGATATCAACGACCTGCTGAGCTTCCTCGGCGTCGGTGAGGGCGACGCCGAGCCCGTCGATGCCGCCCTGGCCACCCTCGACCTGGCGGACCTGCGGGACTGGCTCGCCGCGATGGCCGCGAGCGGTCACTCGCGCGCCACCCTGGCCCGCCGCTCGGCCTCGGTGAGGACCTTCTCCTCCTGGGCCTTCGAGACGGGACTGCTCACCTCCGACGTCGCCGCGCGCCTGCGTGCCCCCCGCGTCGACAACCGCCTGCCCGGGGTGCTGACGCCCCAGCAGGCCTCGCAGCTGCTCACGACCGCCTCGGACCTCGCCTCGGACGGGCACGTCCTGGCCGTGCGTGACCTGGCCATCATCGAGACGCTATACGCGACCGGAGTGCGGGTCTCCGAGCTCGTCGGCCTGGATGTCGCCGACCTCGACCACTCCCAACGGACCCTGCGAGTCCTGGGCAAGGGCCGTAAGGAACGGACCGTCCCCTACGGGCTGCCCGCCGCCAGGGCGCTGGAGGCATGGCTGCATCGGCGCGGTGAGATCTGCGCCGTCGATGCGGGCGGCGCCCTCTTCCTCGGGGCCCGAGGGCGACGCATCGATCCCCGGGCGGTGCGCGACGTCGTCCACCGCCTGTGCACGGCCGCCCAGGTACCCGACCTGGGCCCGCATGGACTGCGGCACAGCACCGCCACCCACGTCCTGGGCGGGGGAGCGGACCTGCGCAGCGTCCAAGAGCTCCTCGGCCACTCCTCGCTGGCCACCACCCAGCGCTACACCCACGTCTCGGCTGAGCGCCTGCGCAGCGTCTACGAGCAGGCCTTCCCCCGAGCCTGAACGGAGCCCGCGTGGGGCCGCGTTCTCAGTGAAGGGGCTTGAGACGGATGACGGCCGGTTGCAGCAGCCGCAGCGGGTTGATGTACGTCTTGGGGCCGGTGCGCGCCCCCCAGTGCAGGGCGCAGACCCCGTCCGAGCGGTGCCCCGGCAGCAGGGTGCCGATGACCTGCCCCGCAGCCACCGCGTCACCCGTGCTGACGGCCGGTTCGACCGGCTCATAGGTGGTGCGGATCCCGTCGGCGTGGTCGACGGATACTACGGGGCGCCCGGCCACCATGCCGGCGAAGGCGACCGTCCCCGCGGCGGCGCTTCGGATCTGAGTACCCTCAGCGGCCGCAAGATCCACTCCCCGGTGCCCGCGTCCCCACACGACGGCGGGCGGGTCGAAGTCCTCCACCACGGTGGCCGGCGCACCGGTCGGCCACTGATAGCGACCCCGCGGGCGCCGGGGACCCGCAGACCGGTCCGTCAGCGCCAGGCCTGCCGTCCCCGTGCCGTTGATGAGCGGGGACGAGGGGCTCAGGCGTGTCACGAGCGAGGTCGACGAGGTCAACCAGTGGGCGGCCCCGGCCGGCCCTGGTGCACTGTCCGTGAGAACGGGAAGTAACGGATCCTGGACCCACGGAGGCGGAACCGTGGTCACGGCCGTGCCGGTGGCTGGGCCACAGAGGGGGCCCATGCCTTGAGCCGGCGGTGCACCGGGCAGGGCGGCCAGTGAGCCGCAGGCGATCAGGGCCGTTGCCAGCGCGGCGAGACGGCGGGACGAGTGGTGGGAAGGAGAGGGCGGCGTGCGATGCTTCCGGAAGTGGCTGCTTTGCCGGGGCTGCTGTGGCTGCATGCCCTCAGAGTGCGCGCCGAGCGGCCCTCGGCGCCGGGAGCGTCGTCGGCCCTGTGGAAAGCCCCGTGAGGAAGCGGCCTGTGGTGACCGGGACGACTCCGAATACCGCTGATTCGGCCTCGGCGGCTGGTCCAGTCCTGTGGTAGCCTCGCCTCCGCAGCATTCTGCGGATCGCTCCGGCGTCAGCGGGAGACGGGCCCGGAATGCTGACTTCGCGTGCCTGCACCCGAGTATCTCGGGACGTCCCTCCGGGCGACACGGTCGCGGTCCCGGTCATCACGGTTCGCCACGGTGAACGGGTGGCCGTGCGTCGCAGGCACCAGGCCCCATCCGCGCCGGCTCCCAGCCGGTCACCGGCTCCGGTGCGCGTTCGCAAGCGTGCGGAACCACGGGGAAGAACCCAGAAGAAGAACCCTGGGACGCGTCCGGGCGCAGCTCGGCCGTCCCCTGAATGATCGTGCGTCGAGCAACCTCTCGGCACACACGGAAGGACCGTCATGGCCGTCGTTACCATGCGCCAGCTCCTTGACAGCGGTGTCCACTTCGGGCACCAGACTCGTCGCTGGAACCCCAAGATGAAGCGCTTCATCCTCACCGAGCGCAACGGCATCTACATCATCGACCTCCAGCAGTCCATTGAGGGCATCAACACCGCCTACGACTTCGTCAAGGAGATCGTCGCTCGCGGCGGCAACATCCTGTTCGTCGGAACCAAGAAGCAGGCCCAGGCCGCCGTGGCCGAGCAGGCCCAGCGCGTCGGCATGCCCTACGTCAACCAGCGCTGGCTGGGCGGCATGCTCACCAACTTCTCCACCGTGCGCGCCCGCCTGGACCGCATGAAGGAGCTCGAGCAGATCGACTTCGACGACGTGGCCGGCTCCGGCCGCACCAAGAAGGAGCTGCTCATGATGCGCCGCGAGAAGGACAAGCTCCAGCGCACCCTGGGCGGTATCCGCGACATGAGCAAGCTCCCCGCGGCCGTGTGGGTCGTGGACACCAAGAAGGAGCACCTGGCCATCTCCGAGGCCCAGAAGCTCGGGATCCCGGTCATCGCCATCCTGGACACCAACTGCGACCCGGACGAGGCCACCTACGGAATCCCCGGTAACGACGACGCCATCCGCGCCGTCACCCTGCTCACCCGTGTCGTCGCCGACGCCACCGCCGAGGGCCTGCTGGCCCGCTCCGGCGGACGCGCCCGCACCGGTGAGGAGGCCGAGGTCGCCCCCGCCGACGCCGAGCCGCTGCCCGAGTGGGAGGCCCAGCTCCTCGCCGGAGCCGAGGCCGACGCCCCGGCCGCTGAGGCTGCTGAGACCGCCGAGGCCCCCGCCGCCGAGCAGGCCTGAGCTCGGGCTCATCGCCTCAGCTCCTCGCTCACAGCGCGGCGTCCCCGCGCTGTGGGCACCTCTCACTCGTCCTTTTTCACACGTCTATTAGTCACTGACTGACCAGGAGACATTCATGGCGAACTACACCACCGCTGACATCAAGGCGCTGCGCGAGAAGACCGGCGCCGGCATGCTCGACGTCAAGAAGGCCCTCGACGAGGCCAACGGCGACGCCGAGAAGGCCATCGAGATCATTCGCGTCAAGGGCCTCAAGGGCATTGCCAAGCGCGAGGGCCGCGCCGCTTCCGCCGGCCTCATCGCCGCCAAGGTCGTCGACTCCGGCAACGGCCAGGTCGGCGTCCTCGTCGAGATCAACGCCGAGACCGACTTCGTGGCCAAGAACCAGAAGTTCCTCGACTACGCCGAGCAGGTCCTCACCGCCGCCCTGGACTCCGGCGCCACCGACGCCGAGGCCCTGGCCGAGGTCGAGGTCGACGGCTCCACCGTCAAGGAGCTCACCGACGGCATGCAGGCCGTCATCGGCGAGAAGATCGTCGTGCGCCGTGTCGGCCGCCTCGAGGCCGACAAGATCGAGCTCTACCTGCACCGCACCAACCCCGACCTGCCCGCCCAGGTCGGCGTCCTGGTGGGCACCGACGCCAAGGCCGCCGAGGTGGCTCACGACGTCGCCATGCACATCGCCGCCTACTCCCCGGCCTACGCCACCCGTGAGGACGTCCCGGCCGAGGTCGTGGACAAGGAGCGTGCCATCGCCGAGGAGACCACCCGCGCCGAGGGCAAGCCCGAGAAGGCCATCCCCAAGATCGTCGAGGGTCGTCTCAACGGCTTCTTCAAGGAGAACGTCCTGGTCGACCAGGCCTTCGCCAAGGACCCCAAGACCACGGTCGGCAAGGTCGTCGAGGCCACCGGTGGCGAGCTGACCGGCTTCGTGCGCTTCCGCGTCGGCGCCTGATCCGCTCACTGATCGGGGCGGGGGCGCGAGCATCATGCTCGCGCCCCCGCCCCGTTTCTCTCCCCACTCATCGACATCCCTCACCGTCTGTTCCCCGGGGCGCCCTCCTCGAGCACGTCTCATGCGTGGCCCTGGTCCCATGGCACGGCCCCATGGTGTGTCTGACCGCCGGGGTTGACGCTCATCGTGGCCCGGCACCCGCCCGGACGGGGTAGGCTGTGCCAAGCCTGCCCACCGAACCCAGGAGACATAGCGCAATGAGTCAGGAACCGGCTCGTGACGACCGCGTCGCCCACGGCACGCACCCCAGACGTGTTCTACTCAAGCTCTCCGGTGAGGTCTTCGGTGGCGGAGCCATAGGTCTGGACCCCGACGTCGTCTCCGACGCCGCCCGCCAGATCGCCGAGGCCGTGCGCGCCGGAGTCCAGGTCTCCGTCGTCGTCGGAGGCGGGAACTTCTTCCGCGGCGCCGAGCTCTCCTCGCGCGGCATGGACCGCGCCCGCGCCGACTACATGGGCATGCTGGGAACCGTCATGAACGCCCTGGCCCTGCAGGACTTCATTGAGAAGGCCGGGGTGCCCGCCCGTGTCCAGACCGCCATCGCCATGGGACAGGTCGCCGAGTCCTACATCCCCCTGCGTGCCATCCGCCACATGGAGAAGAACCGCGTCGTCGTCTTCGGCGCCGGTGCCGGCCTGCCCTACTTCTCCACGGACACCGTCTCGGCCCAGCGCGCCTTGGAGACTCACTGCGACGAGTTGCTCGTGGGCAAGAACGGGGTTGACGGCGTCTACACCGCCGACCCCCGTAAGAACCCCGATGCCCGGCGCCTGGACCGGCTCACCTACGAGCGCGCCCTGGCCGACGGTCTCCAGGTGGTCGACGCCTCCGCCTTCGCCCTGTGCCGCGACAACGGCCTGACCATGCGCGTCTTCGGCATGGGGGAGCCCGGCAACATCACCCGAGCCCTGTTGGGTGAGAGAATCGGGACACTCGTCAGCTGCGACTGACCCGGCTGCGAGCTCCGACGGGCCGCCGAGGGCCCCTTCGAGTTCCGTGACCGCGTGCGGCGCAGACGGCCGGCACACCCTCCCAACCCGCAGCCATCCCCGCGATGGCCGATCACTACCTGACGAACCCACGACCGCCCAGTAAAGGAAGCACCATGATCGACGACGTCATGCTCGAGGCCGAGGACAAGATGGACAAGGCCCTCCAGGCCGCCAAGAGCGAGCTGGCCACCATCCGCACCGGCCGCGCCAACCCCTCGATGTTCAACGGGATCGTCGTGGACTACTACGGCGCCCCCACCCCGCTCCAGCAGCTCGCCTCCCTGACGATCCCCGAGGCCCGCACGGTCCTGGTCAGCCCCTTCGACCGCTCCGCCATGAAGGACATCGTCACCGCCATCCGCGAGTCCGACCTCGGCGTCAACCCCACCGATGACGGCACCGTCATCCGCGTCACCCTGCCGGCACTGACCGAGGAGCGCCGTAAGGACTACGTCAAGCTCGCCCGTTCCCGCGCCGAGGACTCCCGCGTCCAGGTGCGCGGTATCCGCGGTAAGGCCAAGAAGGAGCTCGAGGCCATCAAGAAGGACGGTGAGGCCGGCGAGGACGACGTCAAGCGCGCCGAGCACGAGCTCGACGGCCTCACCAAGCGCTTCGTTGAGCAGATCGACGCCGCCCTGAGCGCCAAGGAGGCCGAGCTGCTCGAGGTCTGAGCCGCCTCGTCCCGGGAGCGGCCGCGCCACCGCCCGGCCTCCCGCCCTGTCCCGTCAACCCCTGTGAGCCCCGTGTCGCCTCTGCTGAACCCGCGCCCCACGCGCAACCACGACCCCCTGCCCGCCACCGGGCGGGCGGGACGCAACCTGCCCGCCGCCATCGGGGTGGCGGTCGTGCTCATCGCCGTGGTCCTGGGCTCCCTGGCCTTCTACAAGGTCATCTTCGTGGGCGTCGTCGTCCTGGCCGTGTGCGGGGCGCTGTGGGAGCTGGCGGCGGCCTTCGCCCGCAAGCGCATCCGCCTGCCCCTGGCGCCGCTGTGGCTGGGCACCCTGGGAATCTCCGTGTGCGCCTGGGAGGTGGGAGCGGAGGCGGCCTTCGGTGCCTACGTCGCCACCGTCGGCGCCTGCGTCCTGTGGAGCTTCATGGACCAGGCCGAGGCGGAGGTCGGCACCGTCCTGGAGCAGGCCGGCCACGACATCCCCCGCACCGAGGCCCACGACGAGGTCCGCCGCTCGCGCTCCAGCGCCGCGGCCGCCTCGGTCTTCGCCGCCACCTACCTGCCCTTCCTGGCCGGCTTCGCGGTCCTGCTCCTGGTGCAGGAGCACGGAGTGGGAAAAGTCATGATGCTCATCGCCCTGGCGGCCGCCAACGACACCGGCGGGTGGATGGCCGGCATCACCTTCGGCCGTCACCCCCTGGCTCCCTCGGTCTCACCCAAGAAGTCTTGGGAGGGGCTCATGGGCTCCCTCATCGCAGCCGTCGCCACCGGTGCCGGCTGCGTCTGGGCCATCGGCGGCCCCTGGTGGACCGGAGCCGCACTGGGCGCCTGCACCGTGATCGTCTCCACCCTGGGAGACCTGGGGGAGTCCCTGCTCAAGCGCGACCTGGGACTCAAGGACATGGGCACGCTCCTGCCCGGGCACGGCGGAATCATGGACCGGCTCGACTCGATCCTCGTGGCCGCTCCACTTGTCTACGCCTTCACCCTCCTGGTGAAATAGGGACGCATGCCGCACCCACCCCTATCGACCAGCCCGGCCCTCCCCAGCCCCGGGACACGAGGAGCACGAGCGTGAGTCCATCGCGAGCACAGCAGCGCCCTCGGCGCCCGCAGCCCGTCAGCATCACCGGAGGGCCGCATGACGGCCGGGTCCAGGTCATGCCCACCGACCAGCCCCCGGAGGGCGCCACCAGCCCCGACGCCAAACCGCGCCTGTCCTTCGCGGTGCCCGCTGCGCGCGGCAAGGCCCCCCGCCACCTGGCCGACCTCGACCTGTCCGGGCGCAAGGCCGCCTGCAAGGACTCGGGCCTGCCCTCCTTCCGGGCCGACCAGCTCTCACGCCACTACTTCACGCACTTCACCCGCGACAGCGCGGACATGACCGACCTGCCCGCCGCCCAGCGCGAGCAGTTGTGCGCCGAGCTGCTGCCCGAGCTCATCACCCCGGTACGCGCCCTGCGCGCCGACGGCGGGCGCACCATCAAGCACCTGTGGGAGCTGCACGACGGCGTGCGCGTCGAAAGCGTCCTCATGCGCTACAAGGAGCGCACCACCCTGTGTGTCTCCTCCCAGGCCGGCTGCGGCATGGCCTGTCCCTTCTGCGCCACCGGTCAGATGGGCCTGACCCGCAACCTGTCCACCGGGGAGATCGTGGAGCAGGTGCGCCACGCCGCCCAGGCCTCGGCCGCTGGGGAGCTGACTGGGGGACCGGCCCGCCTGTCCAACGTGGTCTTCATGGGCATGGGCGAGCCGATGGTCAACTACAAGAACGTCGTCGGCGCCCTCCACCGGCTCATCGACCCGGCCCCGGAGGGCTTCGGCCTGTCGGCGCGTGGCATCACCGTCTCCACCGTGGGACTCGTCCCCCTCATCCGCCGACTCGCCGGCGAGGGGCTGCCGGTGACCCTGGCCGTCTCCCTGCACGCCCCCGACGACGAGCTGCGCGACGAGCTCATCCCCGTCAACTCCAAGTGGAAGGTCGGCGAGCTGCTCGACGCCGCCCACGACTACTTCCTGGCCACCGGCCGGCGCGTGTCCATCGAGTACGCGCTCATCAAGGACATGAACGACCACGCCTGGCGCGCCCAGCTGCTCGCTGACGAGCTCAACCGCAGGGACACCGGATGGGCCCATGTCAACCCCATCCCGCTCAACCCCACTCCGGGCTCCATCTGGACCTGCTCGGAGGTTGCGGTTCAGGATATGTTCGTCGACACGCTCCGGCGTGCCGGAATTACCACGACAGTGCGAGACACTCGAGGCAGCGACATCGACGGTGCCTGCGGTCAGCTCGCGACCGAGGTACTCAACCAGGAGAGGGTCAAGACGACATGAGCGACATGTTCCCCAAGTCAGCGCTCCTGCGACCGGGCTACCGCCCCGAGCAGGTGGACCGCTACTTCGAGACGGCTCACGAGATCTACGACGCCGGTGAGCTCGACGAGATGGACTCCGAGGGCGTGCGCACCGTCGCCTTCGACGTCGTCCTGCGCGGCTACCAGCCCCAGGCCGTGGACGCCGCCCTCGACCGGCTCGAGGCCGCCTTCCTCCAGCGCCGTCGCGCGGCCTTCGTGGCCAAGAACGGCCGCCAGGCCTGGATGGACCAGGTCACCCAGCTCGCCACCACCCTCTACCCGCGTCTGCTGCGCCCGGCCGGCGAGCGCTTCGCCCCGGCCTCCGGCCAGGGCTACGACAAGACCGACGTCGATGCCCTCATGGACCGTATCGCCGGCTACTTCGATTCCGACACCACCCTGACCTCCAGCGAGGTGCGCGGAGCGGTCTTCCGCCGCGCCCGGGGGAACAAGGCCTACGGTGAGCCCAGCGTCGACCGTTACCTGGCGCGCGTCGTCGAGGTCCTCCTGTCCGTCGAGTGAGTCACGCCCGTCGAGCCCGTCCTGAGGAAACCCGCCACCCCATGACCAGCCACGCAGCAGCGCCCTCCCACAACCCACAGCGACTGGTCCTCCTGGGATCCACCGGGTCGATCGGCACCCAGACGCTCGAGGTCCTCGCCCGCCTGGGGGAGCACGCCCCGCGAGTGGCCGCCCTGGCCGCCGGCGGATCGCGCCTGGAGCTCCTGGCCCGCCAGGCCATCACCTGGGAGGTTCCCGTCCTGGCCGTCACCGGCGGGGGAGAGGACCTCGCCGGTCGCCTGCGTCAGGCCCTGAGAGCCGCAGCCGCCCAGGCCGGCCGCCCCGACCCGGTCACCACCATCCTCACCGGCCCCGACGCCGCCACCACGGCGGTCCAGACCGCCGAGCTCGGGGCAGACGACACGGTCGTCAACGGCATCACCGGCTCGGTGGGACTGCTGCCCACGCTGGCCGCCCTGGCCAGCGGAGCCCGCCTGGCCCTGGCCAACAAGGAGTCCCTCGTCGTCGGGGGCGCCCTGGTCCGCCAGGCGCTGACCCGCCCCGGCCAGATCGTCCCCGTGGACTCCGAGCACTCCGCCATCGCCCAGGCCCTGGCCTGCGGCCGCCACGAGAAGGGACTGACCAGCCCTGTCCTCAGCGGACGCAGCGAGGTCAGGCGGCTGGTCCTGACTGCCTCCGGCGGCCCCTTCCGCGGGCGCAGCCGCGCCGAGCTCACCGGGATCAGTGCCGCCGCCGCCCTCAAGCACCCCACCTGGGACATGGGGCCGGTGGTGACCATCAACTCCTCGACCCTCATCAACAAGGGGCTCGAGCTCATCGAGGCCCACCTCCTGTTCGACGTGGCACCCGAGCGGATCGACGTCGTCGTCCACCCCCAGTCCGTCATCCACTCCATGGTGGAGTTCACCGACGGCGCCACCATCGCCCAGGCCTCCCCGCCCGACATGCGCCTGCCCATCGCCCTGGGCCTGACCTGGCCCGAGCGCCCTGACCTGTCGGGCCTGGTGACTCCCAACGACTGGCGCGAACCGGTCAGCTGGACCTTCGAGCCGCTGGACGGCGCCGCCTTCCCAGCCGTCGACCTGGCCCGCAGCGCCGTGGCGGCCTCGGACACCCACCCGGCCGTCCTCAACGCGGCCAACGAGCAGGCCGTCGCCGCCTTCCTCGCCGGCGGCCTGGAGTGGCTCGACATCGTCGAGATCGATGCGGCCGTCGTCGGCGAGCACGAGGGCCTGACCGGCCCGGGCCTCGACGACGTCCTGGCCGTGGAGACCTGGGCACGCGCCCGCGCCGACGAGCTCATCGCGGCACGAAACGGAGGAACGCACTCGTGAGCACCACCCTGGCCTACATCCTGGGCATCGTCATCCTCGTCATCGGGATCGGTGTCTCAGTGGCCCTTCACGAGCTCGGGCACATGATCCCCGCCAAGAAGTTCGGAGTGAAGGTACCCGAGTACTTCATCGGCTTCGGCCCCAAGATCTGGTCGTTCAAGCGCGGGGAGACCGAGTACGGCGTCAAGGCCATCTGGCTGGGCGGCTACGTCAAGCTCGTCGGCATGCTGCCACCGGCCAGGCCCGGCAGGCCGGACCGCCGACGCAAGGACGGAAGCCTGGGCATGGTGGGCGAGGCGCGCGCCGAGGCCCTGGAGGAGATCCAGCCCGGCGAGGAGCACCGGGCCTTCTACCACCTCAGCGTCCCCAAGAAGCTCGTCGTCATGGCCGGGGGAATCCTCACCAACCTGGTCCTGGGGATCGTTCTGCTGGCCGTGGCCGTCGGCGTGGTCGGCATCCCCGGACGCACGACGACGCTGTCGACCGTGGCGCCCTGCGTGTCGTCGAACATCGACGCGGGCGCCCCCTGCCAGGACTCCGACCCGGTCGGCCCCGCCAGCGCCGCCGGCATACGGGTCGGCGACAGGATCGTCTCCTGGGGCGGGGTGAAGGTCTCCACCTGGGAGGAGCTGCAGGCCCGGATCGCCGCCCAAGGCACCAGCCCCACCGAGGTCGTCATCGAGCGCGACGGAGCCGAGCGCACCGTGCGCGTCACCGCGGTCGAGGCCCAGCGCACCGTTCGCGACGCGCAGGGCGCCCCGGTCAAGGACGCCTCCGGGGCCGTGCGCACCCAGGCCCGCCCCTATGTCGGCATCTCCCCGTCGCTGGGAACCATTCCCCTGAGCCCGGCCAAGATCCCCGGCATCATCGGGCAGGCCATCGGAGGGACGGTCAAGGCCATCGCCACCCTGCCGGTGGGCCTCTATCACGCCGTCCAGGCGGCGCTGGGCGTTGAGCAGCGCAGCGCCGACAGCGGCGTCGTGGGCCTGGTGGGCATGGGACGCATGGCCGGAAACGCCACCAGCGGCGGTGTGGCCGGAGGCGGGGCGGTCCCCCTGTCGATGCGGGTGAGCACCATGCTCATGCTGCTGGGCAGCCTCAACCTGGCGCTGTTCGCCTTCAACCTGGTGCCCCTGCTGCCACTGGACGGCGGGCACGTGCTCGGAGCCTGCTGGGAGGGCATCCGGCGCTCGATCGCCAAGGCGCAGGGCAGGCCCGATCCGGGCCCGGTGGACACGGCCAGGATGCTGCCCGTCGGTCAGGTCGTCTTCGGTCTGCTCATCGTCATGGCCCTGGTCCTGGTGTGGGTGGACATCGCCGCGCCGCTGTGAGGCCCGCAGGGTCTGGCAGGGCGTGAGCAAATCGGTACCGGCGGGAGCGATGCCACACACCTGAGGTGCAGGGCCTGGCAGGGCGGGTGACATACTGGACGGGTGACTGAAGCGATCGCTCTTGGCATCCCTACGATGCGTGCCCAGGCCCCGGTCCTGGCAGCGCGCCGACCCACCCGCAAGATCCAGGTCGGCAGCCTCAACGTCGGTGGAGACGCACCCATCACCGTGCAGTCGATGACCACCACGAAGACCCACGACATCGGCGCCACTCTGCAGCAGATCGCCGAGCTGACGGCCGCGGGCTGCGACATCGTCCGCGTGGCCTGTCCCACCGACAAGGACGCCGAGGCACTGCCGATCATCGCCAAGCAGTCCCGCATCCCCGTCATCGCGGACATCCACTTCAACCCCAAGTACGTCTTCGCCGCCATCGAGGCCGGCTGCGGCGCGGTGCGCGTCAACCCCGGCAACATCCGCAAGTTCGACGACCAGGTCGCCGACATCTGCAAAGCCGCCTCCGACGCCGGCGTCTCCCTGCGCATCGGCGTCAACGCCGGTTCCCTGGACAAGCGCCTGCTCAAGAAGTACGGGAAGGCCACCCCCGAGGCGCTCGTGGAGTCGGCCACCTGGGAGGCCGGGCTCTTCGAGGAGAACGACTTCCACGACTTCAAGATCTCCGTCAAGCACCACGACGTCGTCACCATGGTGCAGGCCTACCGGCTCCTGTCGGAGGCCGGCCAGTGGCCCCTGCACCTGGGCGTGACCGAGGCCGGCCCCGCCTTCCAGGGCACCATCAAGTCCTGCGCCGCCTTCGGCACCCTACTGGCCGAGGGCATCGGCGACACCATCCGGGTCTCCCTGTCCGCTCCTCCGGTCGAGGAGGTCAAGGTGGGCACCAAGCTGCTGGAGTTCATGGGGCTGCGCGAGCGTCAGCTCGAGATCGTCTCCTGCCCCTCCTGCGGCCGGGCCCAGGTGGACGTGTGGACCCTGGCGGAGGAGGTCGAGGCCGGGCTCAAGAAGGTCACCGCTCCGCTGCGCGTGGCCGTCATGGGCTGCGTCGTCAACGGCCCCGGCGAGGCCCGCGAGGCGGATCTGGGCTGCGCCTCGGGCAATGGTAAGGGCCAGATCTTCGTGCGCGGCCAGGTCGTTGAGACCGTCCCGGAGGATCAGGTCGTCGAGACCCTCCTCAAGCACGCCGAGGCCATGGCCGCAGAGATGGCCGAGGAACTCGGGGAGGAGGCCCTGGCCGGCACCAGCCCCATGGTCTCCGCAGCCGGCTGAGGACCGGTGAGGGCCGGGCGCCTCCAGCGCCGGCCCGGGCCTGACGGGTATGAGCTTCCTGCGGCACCGTGACACGAGACGCGCTCAGCGTCACGCCGACCGCCTGACACCGGTTCCCTCCGATCAGGTGTCGGGAGTCATGTCGCTGTGCGCTCTGGAACCGGTCTGCGCCGTGAGCCTGGTCCAGCAGATGCAGCGCTGGACCCGCTGGGGACGCGGAGACGTCGTCGCCCTGGGCGGACTGGCACAGCCCGTCGCCGCCGCCTGGTCTGTCGGCTCCCTCATGCCCTTCGGCCTGGCCGGACGCCCCGAGCACGGTCTGCGGGCGGCCGATGCCGGCGAGATCCGGGCACTGGCCGAGCACTGCCGACCCCGCCTGTCCAGGCACGGCTCGGTCTGCGGGCCGTCCCAGGACGTCGCGGCGATCTGGGGGGCGCTCAGCGAGCAGGGAGTGCGTTCCCGCCAGGAGCGCTGGAAGCAGCCGGTCCTGGTCGCACCGCGCCCGGCCGGGGGGCTGAGCGTCGGGCACCGGCCCCGTCACCCGTCCCTGTCCTGGGTGGGGCAGGCGGTCCGCCGGGCGCAGCCAGGTGAGACGGAGATGGTTCTTCCGGCCTCGGTGGACATGTTCATCGGTGAGCTCGGTTACGACCCCACCACCGATGGTTCCGGATACAGCCGCCACGTTGGCTGGCTCATTGAGCAGGGGCGCAGCTACGTCGTCCTCGACGACGGCGCAGGCCACCCGATCCGGCCCGGATCGCCCCGGGAGGTGGCTTTCAAGGCCGACGTCGGAGCCCTGTGGCGCTCCCCGTCCGGCGGCGTCGCCCAGCTGACCGGAGTGTGGACGCGCCCGGACCTGCGTGGGCGGGGAGTCGGGGCGGCGGCACTGGCCGGGGTGGTGGACGCCGTGCGCCGGGACCATGTCGGCGCCGACGGCGTCGTGAGCCTCTATGTCAACGACTACAACGCCCCCGCCCTGGCGCTCTACCGTTCTCTGGGGTTCGTGCAGGTGGGCCTGTTCGCCACCGTGCTCCTGTGAATGTTCCCGGTGGGACCGCAAGGATGATGCGGTTTTGTTACACGGCGCCTGCAAAGTCATGGTGAACAACATATGGAGCGTCTTGGGCGGCTCGCCTACGATCACCAATCGTGTGCAGTACGGATGACGTCGACTCCGAGAACACGGAGCGTCAGAACAATATCGAGGTATGGAATGACCTCGTATCGCCCAGAGACTTGATTGTCTGTCTCCTGATATCGGTGATATGTGTCGTCGCGGCGGTGCTGTTCTCCGTTTATCTCGGAGGCAAGCCGCTGTTCTGGGGGCTGGGGGCCTCCACTATCGGTTTTATCGCCTGCTGCTTCCTTGTGACTCCTAAACGTGAGGTCACCATTGTCGATGAGCTGAACATCGGGGCGAGTGAAGGGGGAGACCGGTGACTGTGAGCCTTCTCCTCATGATGGCGGCTGCCATCCTGGCTGCCGTGGTTCTCTACACCTTCATCGGTTTCATCCCCGGGACCGATGAGACCGGGGTGCTGGCCCCCGTCACTCTGGCGATCATCCTGGCTGGGGCACCACCGCACGTGGTGCTCGCCTTCTTCATCTCCGCCGTGGTCACGCTCAACCTCATGAATGGGATCCCGACGGCGTTGGTGGGACTGCCCGGCGGAGTCATGTCCGCTCCGCTCATGGATCACGCCATGGTGCTGCGCAACAAGGGCCTGGCCTCAGGCACGATCCGGAAGATGGCGGTGGGGTCGGCTATCGGAACCCTTATCTCCATTCCCCTGAGCTTCCTCCTTGCCGGTCTGCTGCTGCCCATGGCCGAGTGGATCAAGTCCAACTCCGATATCGTCCTGGCTGCCGGAGCCGTGATTCTGGCCCTGCTCGGAAAGAACCGAATTCTCTCCCTGGTATCGATTCTTCCCATGGCACTTCTGTTCCAGGCGCTTCCGGAGCTCTACCGAGGGGTGGGGATTATCCCTGAGAAGGCCAGTGTCAATACCTCCTTCTTCCTCGGGATCACCGTGGGGCCCATGCTCCTGACCCTCCTGGAGCTGCTCAATGCCAAGCGCCGGGAGGCACTGCCGCACGGCAATCGCACTAAGGCCGAGCTGCTGCGATCCGGTTTCGAGCGACAGGCGTTGTGGCCGGGGCGGCTCATCACGAGGTCCGAGGGCTGGTGGAGTGCCGCCATGGCCGCCGTATCCACCCCGTTGTTCATTCTCAGCCCGGTGGGCCTGACCTTCCTGCTGGGCGAGGCCTCCGTGGCCCGCCAGAAGGAGGACCGGGTGCCCCGCGCGCAGCGTGCAGTGACCGTCATGAGCGCCCTGACCCACTCGACCTACCTGGCCGGCGTCATCATTCCGCTGGTGGCGCTCGGGGTCCCGATCTCCGGTGTGTCCGTCGGCCCCGCCGGTCCGCTGTTCAATGCGGGCTCGGTCTACACCAAGCAGCACAACCTGCATCACCTGCTGGACCTGCCCGGATTCATCATCACCGTGACCATCGGGGCTCTTGCCGCGGTTGCGATCACCTACGTCATCGCCGTGCGCTGGTCCTCGCAGATCACCTACTTCGTCATGCGTCGCATTCCGCACGAGGCGGTGCTGGCGCTGTTCGTCGCCTTCGTCCTCCTGCTGGCCTACATCGACGCTGACCAGAAGGCGGGCCTGGCCAATGTCTTCGGGGTCCTGCTTGTGGGAATCGCGTGCGGGTCGCTCAACCGACTGGGGGTCTCCTACGGCGTCCAGTTCATGTCCCTCTACGCGGCTCCCGGCATCGTCAAGGCCCTGGCCGCTCTGGCCTGATCTCCTTCTCGCGGGATGCGGCGGAGGTTGGGGACCGGCCTCCGCCACACGTCTGTTGCGATCGGCCACGCGAGACTTCCGATGCTGAGTCCTGATACCGGCACTTTATGAGTCAGTCAGAGTAAGGGGCAG
The DNA here is from genome assembly GCF_000223355.1 of Actinomyces sp. oral taxon 175 str. F0384. Taxonomy (NCBI): domain Bacteria; kingdom Bacillati; phylum Actinomycetota; class Actinomycetes; order Actinomycetales; family Actinomycetaceae; genus Actinomyces; species Actinomyces sp. oral taxon 175. The sequence continues at coordinate 13,429 of NZ_AFUR01000006.1, read as the reverse complement.
AGGGGACGATCCCCCTTGACGGAAGCACCTGGTGACGGTTAGGTATCGCTGCGGTGCGCCAGACGGGTCAGGTCGACGCCGAGCAGACGGGCCCGCTCAGCGGTGCTCCCGGTGACGAGAACATCGGTGCGACGCAGCTGAGAGACATCGGTCGCTCCCAGCAAGGTCATGAGCGTGCGCACGTGCTCGCTCCAGGTGCGCAGCTCTTGGCGCAGGGCCTCGGGACCATCCTTGACCAGGGTGCGCAGGATGTGCCCGGAGGCGCCGACGGCGCAGGCGCCCAGGGCCAGAGACCGGACGACGTCGAGCGGGTTGCGCACGCCGCCGGAGGCCAGTACCGGCAGGCTGACCGGCTCCGAGCCGCTCAGCGACTCCAGCAGGCACAGCGCCGTCGACTGGCCCCAGCCGACCAGGTAGGACAGGTCGCGCTGCGGTCGGCGCTCGTTCTCAATGGCGACGAAGTCCGTGCCTCCGGCCCCAGCCACGTCGACGGCCGCGACGCCGGTGCGCGCCAGGGCCTCGATCGTTCGGCGTGAGAGCCCGAAGCCCACCTCCTTGACCACCACCGGGACGGGCACGGCCGCAACGATGCCGGCGATCGCCTCGCTCCAGTTGGTGAAGTCGCGGTCGCCCTCGGGCATGACCAGCTCCTGGGCCGCGTTGAGGTGGATCTGCAGGGCGTTGGCCTCCAGCATCTCCACGGCCTGCAGTGCCTCCTGAGGGCTGACGGTCGGCCCGACATTGGCCAGAACGAAGGCGTCAGGGGCCCGGTGTCGGATGACGTGGAAGCCGTCCGCACGCTCGGGGTCACGCAGGGCCACGTGCTGGGAACCGCAGGCGATCGCGACTCCCGCCTCAGCGGCCGCCTCGGCCAGACCGGCATTGATAGCCGCCGTTGCGTGCGTTCCGCCGGTCATGGCGTTGATGAAGAACGGGACCTCCCAGCGACAGCCCAGGACGGTGGTGCCGATATCGACCTGCTCGGCGCTGACCCCCGGCAGGCTGTGATGGATGAAGGAGACGTCGTCGAAGGCGCCGGCGCGGTCCTGACCGTGCAGACGCATCGCCAGCTCCAGGTGCTCGTCCTTGCGGGAGGCCCGTTGTGAGGTGGTGGGCTCGTGGCTCATGGGGCGACCTTAACGGGGGGAGGCGTTCGAGGAATCAGCGCGTGCCTCAGCGGGGTCGGCTGCGCAGGCAGCGGATGAGTCCTGGCTGTAGACCGACAGGTCCAGGGGGAGTATCCCGGCCGTCTCCCACGCGGCTCGCAGTGCGACCAGGTCCGTGGCCGGCGTGCACAGGGCGATTCCACAGTCTCCACCACCGGCGCCCGAGCTCTTGGCCGCGGCCCCGTGCTCGAGCGCGATCTCGACCAGTCTCGCCAGCTCAGCGGTCTCGATGGTCCGGCCGCTGATTCGGCTGAGTCCGGCCAGAAGAGCCCTGTTGCGCGCGATCTGGCGAATGATCTGGGCAGTGTCGTCATCCTCGATCGCGGTGATGAGGCGAGCCAGGCAGTCCTGGCTGTCACGTAGGAAGACGGCGTAGTCATCGGCCCCGTGGGATCCCGCCTGGACGTCGGCGACCAGGGCCGGGGTGGAGGCAGGGGCTCCGGTCCAACCCGCCTGAAGCCGCAAGGAGGGAGGCGGCAGGCGGCGGACGCTCAGACCTGGCCAGTCCGCCTCCACGAGATCGCTCACGGAGCCGCCGACCCGGGCTCGCTGCCGGGCCCGGCGCAGCCATGAGCGGTCGGGGGAGGTGTAGGCCACCCATCCGGTCATGGCGCTCGCGGCGATGTCTCCTCCTGAGCCGATCGGCTGGACCGTGTCACTGGCCAGCATCGCCAGCTTGTAGACGGTCAGGTCGTCGGCGGCCAGGCCGTAGAAGACGGCGACGGCGCGCACCGTCGCCACCGTCACCGCCGATGATGAGCCCAGCCCCAGCTTGCGCCCGTCGTCCTCCTCCAGCTCGCTGGAGACACTCAGGTCGAAGGAGCGGGGCCGGCCGCCGCCCTGGGTCACCAGCGCCTCAACGACTCGGATCGCCGAGATGATGTAGTCGTCCTCTCCTCCGACTGCCTCGGCCTGGCCGTCCTGCGGGCGGTGACGCCAGGGCCTGGAGCCGGTGTCGTAGAGCCGCGAGCTGATCGTGCCCGCGTACCCGCCGGCGGGGGAGCAGGGCGTGATGCGCACGGTGATGAATCGGTCGACGGCGACCAGGACCGCCCGGTGGCCGGGCTCGACGACGGCGTACTCGCCGGCGATGTAGAGCTTGCCCGGCGCCCTGGCGACCACGTCGCCGCCGCGAGAGGTCAGGGGCATGGGCCCTCCTCGATACGCACCCCGCCGCCGGGACGCCTCACCGAGACGGTGGTGCCGGGCAGACGGTCCCGCAGCGCGGCGGCGACCTCCTCAGCCCGGGCACCCTCAGTGAGCACCTTGACATTGGGACCCGCATCGATCGTCGCCCACACGGGCAGCCCCTCCTCGCGCATGGCGCGGATCGCGTGCAGCGCCGCAACGGTCTGCGGCAGCCAGTAGACGATGCCCGGACGGGCCGCGATCATCGTGGCGTGCATGCCCAGGGCGTTACCCTCGACGATCTCTCCGAGCCGCGCCAGGTCGCCCGCCCGGACCGCCTCCAGCGCCACCTGAAGGTCCCTCCCGCTGGCCTCGACCCAGGCGGGGAAGAGAGGGGAGGACGACATGGTGGCCCGCATGGCACGGGTCGAGCTGATGGGCTTGTAACGCTGCGAGAGCACGACGACGACCATTGCCAGGTCCATCTCGCAGGCGACCGGCTCGGCGTAGGAGGAGGCGTCGTCGTGGCCCGCGTTCCACAGGACCAGCCCACCGAAGACGGAGCGGGTCGCCGAGCCCGACCCGCGCCGGGCCAGTCTGGAGAGCTCCCGGTCATCGAGATCCATGCCGGCGGCCCGGGAGGCTGCCGCCGCAAGCGCCGCAAAGCCCGCCGCCGAGCTCGCCAGGCCGGCCGCCAGCGGGACCGAGGCCCGAGAGGTGACGGTTGCCGGTGTGGCGACGCCTGAGCGGGCGCGCACCAGGTCGAGGAACCGGGTCACTCGCCCCAGCTCCACGGCGCTGGGGGAGACCCCGTTGATCGTCACCGAGTCTGCGGCACCGTCCCCGCCGTCGAAGGAGACCGTCGTCGTCGTCCGGGTGCCGCCGAGGGTGAGGGACAGGCTCGAGGTGGCGGGGATCGCCTGTGCCTCATCGACCTTGCCCCAGTACTTGATGAGCGCGATGTTGGTGTTCGCGCTGGCCGTCGCGGTCGCGATGGCGGACGGGGAGGAGCCGGCAGCGGCTCCAGGGGGTACGGCGGTCACTCGTCCACCTCGCTGATGCGCATCCGATAGCTCCATGTCTCCGGTGCGCCGGCCTGTTCCAGAGCGGCACGCACCCGGCGCGTGGCGGACTCGCCGGTGACCAGGGCGATGACGCAGCCGCCGAGTCCTCCGCCGGTGAGCTTGGCGCCCAGTGCCCCGGCGCTGCGGGCGGCCTCGGTGAGGTCATCGAGGATCGGCAGGCTCAGGCTGAGCTCGGTCAGCACCGCGTGCGCCTCATCCATGGCGACCCCGAGGGCCGGGGCGTCGGCCTGGTCCAGGGCCATGATCGCGTTCTGGGTGAGTGCTCCCAGTCGGTTGATACGCGGGCCGATGTTGTCAGGATCGTTCTCGTAGCGCCGGCGCAGGCCTCCAACGGCCTCTCGGGTGGAGCCGTGGATCCCGGAGTCGGCGATGATGAGGGAGGCGTTCTCAATGCGCTGGCTCAGGGGCCGCATCTGCCCTCCCTGGAACCGGATGGGGCACGGGGAGCAGGTGGCGGCGGCGTCGAGCCCCGACGGCTTGCCGTGAGCGATCTGCTCGGCCATCTGCGTCAGGGCGAACAGCTCGTCCGCGGCGGCCTCGCGCCCGCAGGCGTCCAGAACCGCACGGATGATCGCGCCGGCCGCCGCGGCCGACGAACCGAGCCCGCGCTCATGGGGGAAGTCGCTGACGGTGGTGATCTTAAGGGCCTGGTCCAGGCACCCGGAGAACTCCCGGGCCACCTCGAAGGCTCGCGCCACGCTGGCGAACCGCGGTCCGGCCTGCGTCAGGGGGCCCGAGTAGTCCAGGCTGGTCAGCGTGGAGGGGCCCGAGGTCGGTCTCGCAGTGGCTCGCATCCGCAGGTCCTGCAGCGGTACGGCGACGGCGGGGTGGCCGTAGACCACGGAGTGCTCACCCAGAAGAATGGCCTTCGCCCACGTCTGGCCGTGTCCCTCACGCATGGAGGAGTGCCTGTCCATATGCTTCCTTGCCTGTGGCCCGCGAGCAGGGGGACGTGACGCGGGCCGAATTCAGGGATAAGAGGGTCGACGAGCCCTCCGATGGGATGGAGCGTATCGGGCCCTTCTCGAGGGCCGCAAGTCGTCCTTGACCAGCGTCAAGGCCTCCGGTTCGCCCGGTGCCTCGTCGTTGGTCAGCCGGTCCTGAATCGCGTGATCTCGTACGGTCGGGCGGGCTCCGTTGGGGCCGTGGCGTCAGACCCCGTAGGATCACCCCGTGCTGCACAGACTCTCCACCTCTTTCATCCGTACCCTGCGCGAGGATCCGGCCGACGCCGAGGTCGCCAGCCACCGCCTGCTCGTGCGCGCCTGCTACGTCCGCCGGGCCGCGCCCGGGGTCTACACCTGGCTGCCGCTGGGGCTGCGGACACTGCGCAAGATCGAGGACATCGTGCGCCAGGAGATGGACGCCATGGGCGGCCAGGAGGTCCACTTCCCGGCTCTCCTGCCGGCCGAGCCCTACCAGGCCACCGGGCGCTGGGACGACTACGGCCCCACCCTGTTCAAGCTCCGCGACCGCAAGGATGGGGACTACCTGCTGGCCCCCACCCACGAGGAGATGTTCACCCTCGCGGTCAAGGACCTCTACTCCTCCTACAAGGACCTGCCGGCCGTCATCTACCAGATCCAGACCAAGTACCGTGACGAGGCCCGCCCTCGCGCCGGCATCATCCGCGGCCGCGAGTTCGTCATGAAGGACTCCTACTCCTTCGACATCGACGACGCCGGCCTGGCCGCCGCCTACCAGGCCCACCGCGACACCTACGAGCGGATCTTCACCCGCCTGGGCCTGGACTACGTCATCGTCAACGCCATGGCCGGCGCCATGGGCGGATCCCACTCCGAGGAGTTCCTCCACCCCTGCGAGATCGGTGAGGACACCTTCGTGCGCTCCTCAAGCGGCTACGCGGCCAACGCCGAGGCCGTCACCACCGTTGTCCCCGAGCCCGTGGACGCCTCCGGGATCGGCCCGGCGCGCGTGGTGGACACCCCCGACACCCCCACCATCGACTCCCTGGTCGAGCTGTGCAACCGGGCCTACCCGCGCTCAGACGGGCGGGCCTGGACGGCCGCCGACACCCTCAAGAACGTCGTCGTCACCCTCATCCACCCCGGCGGTGAGCGCGAGCTGCTGGTCGTCGGCGTGCCCGGGGACCGCGACGTCGACATGAAGCGCCTGGAGGCCGCCGTCGCCCCCGCCGAGGTCGAGATGGCCGGCGACACCGACTTCGAGACCCACCCCGAGCTCGTGCGCGGCTACATCGGCCCCACCGCCATCGGCCCGAACTCCCCGCTGCGGCGCGTGGAGAAGCGCGAAGACGGCACCGAGGTCCTCACCGGCTCCGTGCGCTACCTCGTCGACCCTCGGATCGTGGAGGGAACCAGCTGGGTCACCGGCGCCAACACCGACAAGAAGCACGTCCTGGACCTGGTCATGGGCCGCGACTTCACCGCCGACGGCACCATCGAGGCCGCCGAGGTCCGTCAGGGCGACCCCGCCCCCGACGGCTCCGGCCCCCTCCACCTGGCCCGCGGCATCGAGATCGGCCACATCTTCGAGCTCGGACGCAAGTACTCCCAGGCCCTGGGACTGACCGTCCTGGACGAGAATGGCAAGGCCCGCGTGGTCACCATGGGCTCCTACGGCATCGGCGTCAGCCGCGTCATGGCCGCCCTGGCTGAGGCCAACCACGACGACAAGGGACTGACCTGGCCCGTCCAGATCGCCCCCTACCACGTGCAGGTCCTGGCCACCGGCAAGGACCAGGCCGTCTTCGACGTCGCCGAGCAGATCGCCTCATCCCTGGACGCCGACGGCGTCGAGGTCCTCTACGACGACCGCCGCAAGGTCTCCGCCGGTGTGAAGTTCGCCGACGCCGAGCTCCTCGGCCTGCCCTACACGCTGGTCGTCGGCCGGGACCTGGCCAAGGAGGGGACCGTGGAGATCCGCGACCGCCGCACCGGCGAGCGCCGCTCCGTGCCCGCCGACGCCGCAGCGGCCGAGCTCAGCTCCACCGTCCGCGCCGCCCTGGAGGCCGCCCGTCACTGAACGGCACGGCCGCTCAGTCCTCCATCCAGCGCCTGGTACGACGCAGCTCGACTCGTCCGGTGGGACCACCGCTGCCGAGGCAGGACAGGAGCGCTGCCGCGTCATCGGCATCGGCAACCAGGTGAAGCCGGCACGGCCCCACCCGTGTGGACCAGGAATGGAGGAAAGCCTCCATATCGGCTCGTGAGCGGGCCAGGGCCGTCGGAACCGCAAGGTGAACACTGTCATCGTGGTTCCATGCCCCCAGCGCCAGCAGCCTTCCCAGGAGACGCCGCAGCCCGTTCAGAGGCTGCTCGGCCGTACCTCGAGCCAATGTTGCGGTAGCGGCCTCGAGGATGAAACGAGGACGGCGCACCGGGGAGCTCAGGAGCTCGGTGAGGATGTCGGCGAACCGAGCACTCTGACGGGTCCCCACCCCGTCCAGGCCGATCAGCACCCGCGGACGAGATCCGCCGAGCGAATCGGTGGCACTCTCGCGAACCACGAGGTCGGGGCAGGGCCCGCCAGCGGAGTCCCCGTCCGCAGTGAGGTCGTATCGCGGCAGGACAACATCGAGAACGGCGCGAGCCGCTGCACTCCAGAAGGCCGTGGGCGATCCCCGGCGCAGCAGGGCCGGGGCGCTCGTGATATCGACCGCCTCCAGCACGCGGCCACGGCCGCGTTGTGACACCCGGTCCGCCGCGGGTGCTTGAGCGAGCCATCGCCGCGACTCGACCTGACGATCGAGGCCTGCCAGGGTAACGGAGTTGAGGGCATCAATATCCTCCGGGGCGGCGCCGTCACCCAGTTTGTCGAGAAGGCGGCGCTGGACCGGTGGCAGCATGGCATCGAGCCCCGTCTCGACAACAGGAGCGCCACCAGGCTCGCCGGAGGCCGACACCGGGGCGCTCGCGGGATCATCGATCCGCACCAGTGACCACAGGTGCTCGGCCTTGCGACGCAGCCGGTTCAGGTCCGGGTTGGAGCGCAGTCGGGGATGGCTTGGCAGGAGGCAGGTGACGGACCAGTTGTGAGCGACTTTGTCGACCCAGCCAGGGTCCAGACGCATCGTGCGACCGCGCAGCTGCTGCGTTGAGGCCGAGGTCGTTGCCGCCGTGAGATCGATGAGCGTGTTGACGGCAGGGCAGTCCCAGCCCTCTCCGAGAAGCCCCCGGGTGCCCACGACGAGTCGTACCTCCCCGGCAGTGACCAGCTCACTGACGGCCAGGACGAGCCCGGCACTGCCAACTCCCTGCCCGGTGACCGAGAGCATCCAGCCGTCATCGGTGGCGGGGAGTGCGAGACCGGTGCTCCGACGCAGCCGATCCAGCAGCGAGGTGTCACCACTGGCCAGGCTCAGGCGGGAACTGGTCAGCAGCACCGGGTGCAAGGAGCGCAGATCCGCATCACTGAGCAGCGTACTCATGCAGCGCGCCGCGCCTCCCGCAGGGCCGGGGCGTGACGCCGGGCCCAGGACGTCGAGCGCTCGGTGAGGAGCTGAGTGCTCGGCCGCATCGGTGACGACCACTGCCCGCAGCCGTTCACCAATGGAGTCGAGCTCGTGACGCAGGATGTCGACGACGGCCGTGTCCTTGGCCCTGGACGCGGCAGTGATGGTATCCACCGGGGATCGTCCCGCCCGGATACCGGAATCGGTCAGGTACAGCCCGAAACCTCTCAGCAGCTCGCGTGTGGACTCCCAGTCCCGCCGGCGCTCCGGCGCCGCCAGAAGCCGGTCATGAGCGTACCGGCCCAGGAGCCGGAGCTCATCGTCAAGATCAAGCAGGTCGAGCTCGGGCAGGAGCGGAACAACTCGAGTACTCAGAGCCGTGCCCCGGTAGTTGCCTGTTTTGCGCAGCAGCGCTGCTGCGGACGCGGCCAGCAGCGGGTCGGCGTCGAAACCCGCAACGATCCGACGCACCAGCTCGTCCTCCTCAGGAGGCTTCGCTGTCGCGGAGACATGGTGGTCATCCGCTCCAGCGATGCGAGGCAACGGTCCCGACCCGCTCCCGCCACCGGGAGCCGTGGACGATATGGGCGGGGCGACAACCTCAAGCAGGTAGTCGATGCCGTCGGGGCTCAGCAGCAGCTCGCCCACCCGGTGATGGAGCTCCTCTCCGGCGGTGGCCAGGAACGTTGTCTCCTCCGTGGACGGGAGCGTGAACCAGGCCAGTTGACGGCAGGGGGCGAGGTGACCGGCGCGGATGACGGCCGGAACCGGTACCTCAGCGTCGACGTCGCCCAGGAGCGCACGATAACGTCGGGCCAACCGGTCCTCACCCGAGGGCTCAGTGGCCGTCAGACCGATGAGTGTGGGGGACAGGCCCGCTCGTTTCAGACGCCGTACGAGGTAGTGGACGACGATGGCCCAGTGGGCCTTCAGGTGATGGCACTCGTCGAGGACGATGGTGGCGACTCCCGCGGTGACGAGCGCGTCCAGGCGTGCCCGGGCGCCGGGACCCAGAATCGAGTCGATGGCATCGTCGTCGAGCTCATCGACCTGACGGCGGATGGTGGTAGCGCGTGCACGGAGTCCACGGTTGTAGGCCCGGGGATTATCGGCCTCCAGGCGCTTCAGCCACGCCTCGGCGCTCCCGGCGCTTCGTCCGTCGGCCGTGAGTTCAGTGAGCCAGTGCGAGCGGGCTGCGTCGCTCCAGGCAGGGGAGGAGTCGACGACGGCCAGGGACTGATAGGTCAGCACCGTCAGGTCCGCGGCTTCTGCAGCCTGCTCTGGACGTGCGCTCGGCAGGTGGGTGCCGACGGAATCAGTGACCGACGGGGATCCGACGGCGGGAGAGGTGAAGAGCTTTCGCGCTTGATGGATCCACTGGGCCCCGATGACCGTGGTGGGTACGAGGACGAGCGCACGACGGCCGTTGCGCACGGCCAGCTCCAAACCCATGAGGGTCTTACCCGATCCGGGTGGTGCGAGCAGGTGAAGCGTGGATCCGTCGTCGGGATGGAGCCGGTCAAGGAGACTCTGCTGGTAGTCGCGTAACGGCACTCGACGTGTCCACCGGCGCAGCGGGCGTTGCGTGGTGGGGGCGGCTGCGCTCGTCATGTCTCACCTCGGGGCTGCCTCGCCCTGGATATCGGCCAGGCGCTCCTCGGTCTCCTGCTGCTCAACCACGTGCTCGTGGGCGGGGTTGAAGACGTTGTCGATGGGACCCAGGAGGGCGCCACGGGGGTCGCGCTTGCGGTGCCGCCAGTAGATCCAGCCACGGCGCTCCATCCACAAGAAGAGCTGGTCCACGGCCGCCAGGGCGGCGATGGCGGCCACGGCCGTCACAAGAAGATGCATGTCAGGCGGCGTAGCCGGGCAGGGAGGAGAAGTCCGCACCCCAGGCGGTGGCGCGCCGGGCGGCGTCGACCGCGCCGGTGACGGCCGCCTCGCGGGCCGGGCTGGAGGCCTTGGCGGAACCGGCCTCCTGCACCTCCGACGTCACAATGGCGGACCACACCTGACGGGCCCAGAGCACCTGGGTGCTCACATTGGGATCGGTCGACTCACTCGGAGGGGCGTAGGCGCTCATCCGCTTGTCCTCAGAGCCCGCGGCCACCGCGGCGTTGACCACGGAGGTGGCGGCCTTGGCGTCGGCGATCGCCCGAGTGCGCTGGGAGTCGTCACTGCGCGCGGCAAGCTCCTCCATGGCGTAGCGGGCCGCGTCGTAGGAGGTCAGCAGACCGGAGCTGATCTTGGCGCCCTGCGCCACCTCCACCCGCGGCTTGTCCGCCGAGCTCGGCGGCTGGAAGAGATCATGCTGGAGACTCCAGGCCACCGTCAGCGAGGTGAAGAGCCGGGCATCCTGCTCCGAGGCGGCGGCGATCGCCGCGCGGCGGGCCAGCGTCGATCCATCGGCCAGGGCCGTGGCCAGGTCCTGTGCGGAGGCGCCCGCCGAGGCTGACGGCACGGGAGCCACCGTGGGGTAGGCGGAGGGCACCTGAGAGGGCCAGGGCTGCCACACCCCGCCCAGGGTCTCGAGCTGGGCATCGGCCGTCTGCTTGACCCCCTCGGCCAGGGCCGTCGTCGTGGCATCCCCTCCGCCGGCCTGCGCGACCACGCCGGCGGTGGAGGAGATGAGCGCAGCCTGCCTGGCCAGTCCATCACGAGCAGTCTCTGCCGCCGAGGCCGACGGCAGAGACGCCGGGGAGCCCTTCCCCAGGCGCAGCCCGCAACCGCTCAGCGCCGCGGTCACAGCCGTTCCTACCGCGAGCACCACGGCGCGGCGCGTCAAGCCGTGGCCCGCCGCACCGGTGTCGCCACTGCTGCGGGGCCTGGCGCCGACCCGGTCACTGGAGGGCGGCTGAGAGCCGTTCGACTGGGCGGGGAGGGGAGCGCGGCGAGTGTTCACCGGGGAATCCTCCCACAGACGGCAGGTAGCATGATCCCGACCTCGACCACCTCGACCATGTTGACTATGTTGACCGCGTCCGTCCGAGCCCTCGGCTCGGGCAAGTACGGGAGGAAGAACGACCATGGCAGCCCATGAGCCGCGCAAGGATCCGCGCCAGCGCTCTGACGCTCTGGCCCGCAGTCTCACCGATCTGCTCGCTCCGATTGTCAACGACGCCGGGCTCCATCTCGAGAGCGTGGAGACCACTCGGGCGGGCAAGTACTCGGTCGTACGCGTCTTCGTGGATCTGGTCGACGGCCCCGGAGACCTCGATCTCGACGCCCTGGGGCCCGTGACCGCGGCCATCTCCCAGGCCCTCGATGAGGCCGACCCCGTCAAGGGGCAGTACACCCTCGAGGTCTCCACCCCCGGAGCCGAGCGGGAGCTGTCCACCCTGCGTCACTTCCGACGTGCCGTTGGTCATAGTGCCCGGGTGCGCACGGCCGATGACGAGCTCACCGGCGTCGTCACCGCGGCCGATGCGGACGACGAGGCCGACGAGCACAACGGCGGCATGGTCGGGATTGAGGTCGACGGCGTCGAGCACCGCATCGCGCTGGGGGACATCACCGAGGCGCGGATGGTGGTGGCTGGGCTCTAGAGCCGGGCAACAGGCCGAAAATCCATAAGATGCTCCCCGCGGATAGCGACCGGGAATAATGTGTGTCCTGATAACTGATAGGTTGACGGACCGGCCCGGACAGACGTGATGGACCATCCGACCCGTCACGGGCTACCGTCGACGGGAACCCAGTGCACACCCGCTCAGCGGAGCAGAGAGGACCCAAGGACCCATGGACATCAATATGCCGGAGCTGCGAGGCGCTGCCGACGAGCTCGGTATTGACCTGGACAACCTGCTGCCCGCTATCGAGGACGCCATCCTGGGGGCCTACTCCAAGGTTCCCGGGGCCATCCGTGGCGCCCACGTCGAGATCGACCGTCGCACCGGGCACATGAGCGTCCTGGCCCCGGAGGTCGACGAGGAGGACCAGCCCACGGGGGAGTACTTCGACGACACCCCCGACGACTTCGGCCGCATCGCCCAGGCAACGGCCCGCAGCGTCATCGTCCAGCGCATCCAGGACCGCCGCGACTTCGAGGTCCTGGGCGCCTTCAAGGACAAGACCGGCGAGCTGATCTCCGGCACTGTGGAGCAGGGGCGCGACCCCCGTATCGTCTACGTGCGCCTGGATGAGGAGCACGAGGGCATCATGCCTCCCCATGAGCAGGTCCCCGGTGAGCGCTACCGCCACGGAGACCGCGTGCGCGCCTACGTCACCGACGTCTCGCGCGGCACCCGAGGAGCTCAGATCATCCTGTCGCGCACCCACCCCGGTCTCGTCCGCAAGCTCTTCGAGCGCGAGGTTCCCGAGCTCTCCTCGGGCGACGTCGAGATCGTCTCCGTCGCCCGCGAGGCCGGCCACCGCACCAAGATGGCCGTGCGCTCCAAGGTCCGCGGCGTCAACGCCAAGGGGGCCTGCATCGGCCCCATGGGACAGCGGGTGCGCGCAGTCATGACCGAGCTCGGTGGAGAGAAGATCGACATCGTGGACTACTCCGAGGATCCGGCGCGCTTCATCGCCAACGCCCTGTCCCCGGCCCGTGTGGCCGCCGTGGGCGTCATCGACGCCGAGGAACGCACCGCACGCGCCATCGTCCCCGACTTCCAGCTCTCCCTGGCCATCGGCAAGGAGGGGCAGAACGCCCGTCTGGCCGCGCGCCTGACCGGGTGGAAGATCGACATCCACGCCGACGCCGAGTCCGGTGAGATCACGCCCGGCCAGGGCTCCCAGTCCGACGACGTGACAGGTCCCTCAGAGCTGGGCGACTGAACCGCCCTGCGGGGCGATGTAGACTTTCCGGCGGACCTTTGCGGGTCCTGCGCCGGGATTCCCCGGTTGCGGTACCCGCGTCAGCGGTTGCAGAGCAGCGGAAGGACGCCGACGGACGGTGGTCACCATCCCCCACGTGCCCGAGCGCACCTGTATCGGCTGTCGACAAAGGGCCCCGCGGACGCAGCTGCTGCGTCTCGTCCTGACGCCGAGCGGTGAGCTCGACGTCGATGCCCGGGCCGTCAGACCCGGGCGCGGCGCCTGGATCCACCCGGATCCGGCGTGCCTCGACCTCGCTGAGCGACGACGCGCCGCTCCACGCGCTCTGCGCACCGGCGGACCACTGGATGTGGCCCGGGTGCGCGGGTTCCTGGAGCGGAGGATGGTCAACGACGGCGAGGTCCCCGCTGCCCGACCGGGTGAGCGGACCACCGATAGCGAAGGCGGGTAGGAAGCCGATGGGCACCCGATGAGTACCCAGCGATGAGCTGCCTCTAGAAGCACCCACCCCTGTCCGGGGTGGGAAACCGGACAGGAGAAAAGTGGCTAAACCACGCGTTCATGAGCTCGCCAAGGAGCTCGACCCCACTGGCAAGAAGGTCACCTCGAAGGTGATCCTGGCCTGGCTCAAGGACCAGGGAGAGTTCGTCAAGGCGGCCTCCTCAGCCGTTGAGCCCCCCGTCGCTCGCCGGGTTCGCGAGCACTTCGCCGCCCAGGTGCAGGAAGCACCGGCGGACACCCAGGTCGACAAGCCGGCCAAGACCGACTCTCAGGCCCCCAAGCCCTCCAAGAGCGCCCCCAAGCCGGGTGCACAGGGCGCCAAGCCGGGAGCCGCC
>NZ_AFUR01000007.1:0-286340 GCF_000223355.1 Actinomyces sp. oral taxon 175 str. F0384 | reverse complement strand
TGCTGGTGGCGCCGATGGCGGTGCTGGTGGCGCGCTCCCTGCAGCGTGACGGCGCCTGGACCCTGGCGAACTACACCGACCTGGGCTCGACCGGCGGGCGCAGCGCCCTGCTCGTGACCGTGTGGGAGGCGGCCGCCAACTCGGTGGCCGTGGCCGTGGCGGCTGCGGCCATCGCCCTGAGCCTAGGGGTGGCGGTATGCCTGGTCGTCTCGCGCCGACCCCGCAGCCGGGCGCTGGCCCGGGTCATCACCGGGCTCGACGCCGCCTTCATGCTGCCGCTGGGCGTCTCCGCCGTGACGGTCGGCTTCGGCTTCCTCATCACCCTGGCGCGCCCGCCGCTGGCCCTGACCCGCTCCTGGTGGATCCTGCCGCTGGCGCAGGCCGTGGTGGCCGTGCCGCTCGTGGTGCGCACCCTGCTGCCGGCACTGCGCGCCATCGACCCGCGTCAACGCGAGGCGGCCGCTGCCTTGGGGGCCGGACCCGGCCGGGTGCTGGCGACCGTGGACGGCCCCCAGCTGCTGCGCGCCGGCGGACTGGCGGCCGGCTTCGCCCTGGCGACGTCGCTGGGGGAGTTCGGGGCGACGTCGTTCCTGGCCCGCCCCCAGGAGCCGACCCTGCCGGTGGTCGTCTACCGGCTCATCGGCAGCCCCGGCTCCCAGAACCAGGGGATGGCGCTGGCCGGGGGCGTCGTCCTGGCGGTGGGCAGCGCCGCCGTCATGCTCGGCTGTGAGTGGCTCCAGACCCGGCTCGGCCCCGGGCGGGGCGGGAACGCGGGCGCGGCGTCGAGGCCCGGTGGGGCGTCGGCGCCTCAGCCGGCTCCGCAGCGCGCGGTATCCGTGGACGCCGGTCGGCATGCGGCGGGCACGACGGGCGGAAACAACGAGACGGCCCGGTCGCGCGGGCCCAGGACGGACGGAGGCGAGCGGCCATGAGCCCGACTGCCAGTGACACCAGTGCTTCTGCGGGCCTGTCCGTGCGCGGGCTCGCCGTGACCTACGGGGACCTGCGCGCCGTCGACGGCGTCGACCTGGAGGTGGCCGCCGGGGAGGTCGTCGCCCTCCTGGGGGCCTCGGGCTCGGGCAAGTCCTCCCTGCTGCGGGCGGTGGCCGGCCTGGAGGATGTGGCCGCCGGCGAGGTCGCCTGGGACGGGCGGAGCATGGTGCGTGTGCCCGTCCACAAGCGCGGCTTCGGCCTCATGTTCCAGGACGGCCAGCTCTTCGAGCACCGCGATGTCGGCAGCAACATCGCCTACGGGCTCACCGGCCTGCCGCGCGCCCAGCGGGACGAGCGCGTGCGCGAGATGCTCGAGCTCGTCGGCCTGCCCGGATTCGAGCGGCGGCGCGTGACCACCCTGTCCGGCGGGCAGGCCCAGCGGGTGGCCCTGGCCCGAGCCCTGGCCCCGGCGCCGAGGCTCCTCCTGCTCGACGAGCCCCTGTCCGCCCTGGACCGGGCCCTGCGCGAGCAGCTGGCCACCGACGTGCGCACCATCCTGCGCCGGCGCGGCACGACGGCGCTCTACGTCACCCACGACCAGGACGAGGCCATGACCGTGGCCGACCAGGTCGGCGTCATGGAGGCCGGCCGCCTCCTGCGCCTGGACACCCCCCAGCGCCTGTGGGCCGACCCCGGAACCAGCAAGGTGGCGCGGTTCCTGGGCTTCGACGTCGTCGGCGACCTCGCCCTCGCCCCCGGCGCGCTGCGCGTAGTGGAGGCCGCGGCGGGGGAACCGAGAGAGCCGGGGGAGCCGGACGGGCCCGCGCAGACGGAGATACCGGCGACACCGGAGACCCTGCCGGCCACTCTGCCGGCCACCGTGCTGGCCTCGCGGCTGCGTCGCGGACAGTGGGAGGTGGAGGTCGAGCTCGACCCCGAGCGGCTCGCCGCGCTGACCAACGTCACCGAACCATCAGAGCACGCTGAACCGGCTGGACGCGCTGAACTGGCTGACGTGACTGAATCGGCTGAGTATGCCGATCTGGTTGGGCTGGCCGAATCAACCGGACCGACTGGTGCTGGAATCAAAGCCGTAGCTGAGAGGCATGCCGGGCGGGTCGATGCTGGCGCGGCGGTCATGGCCGGTACTGCCGGCAGCTGTGAGCCGGCCCGTGCCACCGCCCTGACCCGACGCCCCCACGCGCCCGGGGCGCGCGTCGCCCTGAGCCTCGACCCCGCCCGCACCGCCCGGCTGTAAGACACGGGTGCGGAAGCCCCGTCGTCGCGGTCGTACCTTGTGTCTCGGGATCGAGGGTTAAGGGCACGATCTCGCGACCTACCCTACGACCGCGCGGTTCAACGCCGTTGGGCCACCTGCCGATCACGGAAAGGTCTCGCCGTGCGCGCCAGCAGGGCGGATCGCGCCCGCAGTGACGCCGTGATCCTTGTCACTTGCTGGCGTTTCCCGGCTTGCTCCGGCACGGCCTCCACCAGGACTTTTCTCCCGTGTGGCGCCGCCGTTGTGGGCGGGCGAGAAGCCATAGCGTCGGAGGAATGGCAAGGGGGAGTCCTGCCCGGATGTCGAGCCTGGCGATGCCAAAAGATCACGAACAGGTCGCAGTTGAAGTCTCCAGTTGAGTAGCATCCACAGTGCTGGCAGCCGTGGGCGCCTCTGCGCTGGGCTCGTGCGTCGGCGTTGTCGCCGGCCCCGGGGTCGCGTGTCTCCATCCTCGGCAATCGGCGCCTTCCTCAGTGATAATCCCGATCCTCCACCGCAAGGAGCCTGACATGTCCGCCTACGTCCGCTACTACCGGCGGCTTCAGGCACTCACTCAGCGCCTGAGCACCTACCTGGACCGGTTGGAGGCTCGCGCCCGGGAGTTCGGCGTCAGCTCGGCCCGCACCGCGATGGAGATGCAGATCACCGACCCGGCCTCCGTCTCAGCCTTCCGCTCGGAGGTCGAGGCCCAGATCATGTTCCTGCACACCAAGGCCCAGCGGGTCTTCGCCAAGCACTTCGCCCCCTTCCTGGACATCGACGCCGACCTGTCCATTGATGAGGACCGTCAGCTCTCCGCCCGCCTCCAGGACGCGGCCAACCTCGTGGGCAGCTTCGAGGTGCGCCTTCGCAACATCATCGAGGAGGTCTTCGCCCCCGGCCGTGCCGAGCAGGCCCGCGAGGAGTGGAACCGGGCCATGACCGACTGGCGCCAGGCTCAGTTCTCCTTCACCTGCGACAAGTGCGGCGACCCGGTGCCGCTGCCTGAGCTCTACCACATGCCGGTGTTCATCACCTGCCCGCGCTGCAAGTCGCGCGTGGCCTTCCAGCCCACCGAGGCCATGGCGGCCGCGCCCACCTGGGCCAAGGAGGTCGCCAAGACCACCTGCTACGCCGAGTGGCAGAAGTCCGAGTCGGAGCAGGCCGCCGAGGAGGGTGTGGGCCTGGCCTTCTTCTACTACGTCGACTACGCCATCGCCCACCACCTCATGATGAACCGGCTGCTGCCCTTCTACGTGCGCTCCCAGGGCGGCCAGGAGGCCCTGCGCCGCGACGTGCGCAAGGCGCTGGAGACCCGCACCCACCAGCTGCGCCCCGACGAGGTCTCCCCCCAGTACCACGCCATGGAGTACGTCAACTTCATGGGCGGCCTGGGCCGCTCGGCCCAGATCCTGGGCCAGGAGGGCCTCGAGGACCGCCGCGAGCTCATCCTGCAGACGGTGCGCGACATCATGCGCCCCGACGAGCCCCTGGCCCGCTCCATCCTGGACAACACCTTCACCGAGGAGCTGTGGAGCCAGCAGGCCCATGCCGCCGACCAGCTCTCCTGCGAGGTGCCCCGCTAGCGTTCCCACCCGCCGTCCGCCCGGCCTGGCACGCAGGCGGCGCGCAGACGGCCCGAGCCCGACGGCGCATCGCGCGACTCCTTCGCCGTCCCGTCGGCCTGTCAGCTCTTCGTCCCCCGGGCGGCCCGACGCCGCTCGGAACCGTTCCCGAAAGGACCACCATGGTCGGCTTCCGCAAGAAGTCCCAAGACAGCGCCTCCTTCTCCCGGTCATCCGGTGCTAAGGCGGACGGGAGAGCGGGGGCCGTCTCCTCGGGTGCTGCTCAGCGCTCCCGCACCGGGCGCACCGAGCCCACCGCGCGCGCAGGCAAAGGGCGACGCAGCCCGGCCGCCGGCCGCCGCGGGTACAAGGCCTCCGAGCAGATGGACTCGCGCTGCCTGACCCTGGCCGAGTCGGCCTCCGGCGTCCTGGGGCGCTCCCTGGACCAGGCGCTGGCACGACTCCCGGAGGGTCCCGGCGCCCCCGCCGCCTCCCGGGGCCCCGCCGGACCGGCGGGCGCAGCGGGCCCGGCTACCGGGAACCGCCCCGACGCCGTCGGCGCCCCGCGCTCGACTAGGGGCCGGGGGGCTTCAGCGGGTAGCGTGCGCAGCACACAGGCCGGCGCCGGCCAGGTCGACACGGTCGCGGACATCGCCTCCGACATCGAGTTCTGACGGCCCGCCCTGCGCCTGAACCGGCCCCGAGCCGGCTCACCAGCTGCGCGCCGCACCCCCAAGCGGCGCCATCCGCACCGAATCCGCATCACGTCCCGCACCGGGAAGGAGGCGAGAGATCCCATGAGCGCCCAACCGGCTCTGACCCTTCAGCGGGTCGAGACCTGGCTGTCCCAGCACGACATCACCGCCGGCCCCGAGGAGGACGGCGCCGTCTTCATGGGCTTCCCGGGCTGCGACATCGGCGTCTACCTGCATGACGAGGAGGACGCCCTCGTCGTGGCCGGCATGTGGCGCGGGCGCCCGGCGGCCGAGCGCCTCGATGAGATGCGTGCCTTCATCGATGCCCAGCACCGCTCCACCTACGGCCCGGACCTGGCCGTCACCCCCGCCCACGACCCCGGCCACCTCCTGCTGAGCACCCAGATGGTGGCCTACGTCGGCGCGGGCATGAGCCAGGCCCAGCTCGACGCCTTCATGGATATGGGCCTGGGCATGACCCGCGCCTTCTTCTCCACGGTGGAGGAGCGCTTCCCCGAGCTCGTCACCTGGGAGGAGGACTGATGGCCTGGTGGAATCAGCCGGAGGGGTCGGTGACCCCGACCGTGACCCTCAGGCGGCTCGCCGCCTGGCTGGCCGTGCGCGGCCACCGCTACGACCTCGATCTGTCCGAGGGGGTGGTGCACTTCTCGGTGGCCGGATTCGACTACGTGCTCATGGTGGTCGACCGCCGGATCCTCGCCGTGCGCGCCCACCACCGGCTCGCCGCCACCCGGCCGGGCTCCGCGGAGCTCTCCCGGGTGCGCGCCGTGGCCCAGGAGGTCTCCAGCGGCCGGCTCATCCCCGCCTTCTACACCGAGGTCGACGACGCCGGCCTGAGCCTGTGCGCCGAGGTCCTCACCAACATCGGGGCCGGGCTCGACGACGCCCAGCTGGCCGGCACCCTGGACTTCATCCTCGACGGCGTCGATGAGGCCCTGCGCGAGGTCCTCGACCTTCTGGCCGCCCAGGACGCCGCTGCCGACAGCCGGCCCGACGCCGGGACGGAGGCTGAGAGCGCGCCCCGGGCTGAGAGCGCGCCGGAGACCGTCGGTGAGATCGACACTGAGGGAGAGGACGGCGGGGCGACCGTGATCGCCCTGCCCGATGCGCCCCGGCCCGCCCGGGCCGTCGGCGCCGTCGACCCTGCTGAGGTCGCGGGAGGAGGGCCCACGCAGGTGAGCCAGCAGGCTCCTGCGGTGGCGACGCAGGGCACGGCTGCCGGCATGGCTGCCGACACAGCTGCCGGCATCGCCGACGCGACGGTGGAGATGGCCGCCGTCGTCGACGGGCCGGGCCCCGCAGCCCCGAGTGATGCTGAGGGCGGAACCGGGTCTGAGACAACCGACACCCCCAAGCCCCTGCTCGTGTCCTAGCGCGCGCCGGCCTCGCCGACGCGGTGCGGCGGCATCCGTTGGAAATACTGGAGTGACGGGAGTCGGCGTCGGGGAGCCCGGTCCTGGGGCCGGCCGGTGCGGTCGGAGGGTACCCGCCTCCGACATGCCCCGCGGCCGAGTTGCCGCTGGCCGTTGCAGTAGCGGATTCTATAACTGTTCGGTAACACTGGATGTCGGACAACCGCCCTCTGGACGAAAGGAGCCCGCTATGCCCATGCCGCCGTTCACCGGTGAGCGGTGCGGGATGACGCTCCACCCACGGCATCCCTGGGGTCGGCGGAGCGCATTCCGTGCGTTCTTGCAGCACACGGTGGAAGCCTTCGCCTCATGACGGTGCAACGTCAGGCTCCGCCCGGAAGGACAGACTCCATGACCACACGCGAAGACATCCTCGAGCGTCTGGCCTACGCCGATGCCCTCGGCCACGGCCCCCAGACCTCGGCCCTCATCGCGGAGGCCGTCAGCTGGGCGGACGCACTGGGCGACGAGGACCTGCGGATCGCCACCCGGCTGGCCCTGACCGAGGCCTACCAGCAGGGCAACGAGGCGTGGAAGGCGCTGGCGCCCTTCTCGTGGAACCTCGGCCGCTACCAGCGCCGCCCCGAGGCCTTCGACGACGCCCAGGTGCGCACCCTGCACTGGCACTTCAAGTGGGCGGTGGCCGTGGCGGGCGCCAACCCCAGGGTCTCCAAGGACAAGGTGCGCCAGCTCGAGGCCAGCCTCGAGGAGTTCTACCGCTCCGGGGGCGCCTCCATGCACGTCGTCCACGGTGAGCGCGCCTCGGTCGCCGGCCTGCTGGGTCTCGAGGAGGAGGCCGCCGAGGAGCTGGCCGCCTGGCGGGCCACTCACCGCGACGAGAACGCCGACTGCGAGGGCTGTGACCCCATGCGTCAGGTCGCCTTCGCCTACCGCACCGAGGCCTGGGAGCTTGCCGTGGCCACTGCCGTGCCCGTGCTGACCGGCGCCGTCAGCTGCTCCGTGCAGCCCCAGACCACGCAGTCCCTCGTGCTGCTGCCCCTGCTGGCCTCCGGTCGGCCCCGGGCGGCCTGGGAGGCGCACCTGCGCTCCTACCGGGAGATCCGCCGCAACCCCAAGGCCCTCATCTCCCTGGCCTATCACCTGGAGTACCTGGCCCTTGTGGGGCGGGTGGACCGGGGCCTGGAGCTCCTGCGCCGCCACCTGTCCTGGCTGGCGCAGGCCGAGTCCGCCTATGTGCTGCTGTCGGCTCTGCGCGGCATGAGCCTGGTGCTGCGCGAGGCCGAGCGGGCCGGCCGCGGTGAGGAGGCCCTCGGCGTCGAGGTCCCGGCCGCCGACCTGTGGTACCCGCTGCCGGGACTGGAGGCCTCCACCACCATCTCGCGCGTCTACGCCGAGATGACCGGCTGGGCCCGGCGCCTGGCCCAGCAGTTCGACATGCGCAACGGCAACTCCACCATCTCCGACCACCTGGAGCGTTCCCTGGCCCGGGCCGCCTTCGATGCCGCCCCTGGCGCGGTCCACGGGCTGGGCGTGGAAGTCGACCTCCTGGAGCCCTCCGAGGAGCTGCCCGAGGCGGCCCAGACGAGCCTGACCGTGGACGAGGACGGCGCTGCGCCCGACGTCGCCTCCCTCCTGGGCCTCGTGGCCGACGACGACGGCCTGGTTCAGGAGCACGCGCCCCGCCCGACGTCGTCGAGCCAGGAAGCGGCCGGCCGACGAGCCCGCGCCGCCACCAGCCACCAGAGCGGCGACGCGCCCTTCCCCCTGGTGGACCTCGTGCGGCCCCGGCCGGTGCGCAACGGCGAGGAGGCGGTGCGTCGCTACGTCGACCACCGCCGCACCATCGGCTCCTCGACGATGGACTACTGGTACGTCGTCGACCAGGTGGCCACGCGCGACCTGCTGCCCCCGCGCGGCGAGGAGATCCCGGGACTGGAGTACCACACGGGACTGCTGCGGGCCGCCGCCATGACCTGCCGCACCGAGATGGATGAGGCCATCGCCGAGCGCCTGCGGATCCGCCCCCTCATCGAGCTGGCCTTCGGGCCGCTGGGCGCCTACTACGTGGACCTGCTCAACCTCGACAACGAGATCACCGCCGACTCCATCGCCGAGCTGTCCCAGGACGTCGTGCGCGATGAGCGTCTGCAGCGGGCCACCTCCCTCATCGGGCAGATCGAGGCCCAGGTCGAGGACCTGGTGTCCACCGAGCTGCTCGACCCCGGGGGCACCGATGCCCTCGTTCTGGCCGCCGACGCCCTGCTCGTGGGGGCCTCGGTCCTCACCGACCTGCACGCCAAGGACGAGGCGCTCGGGGCGATCCAGGTCGTCGCCCGCGCCGCTGAGGCCGTCCCCGAGGACCGTCATGCCGAGCGGATGGAGGACATCCTCGACATGGCGCGCGCCGAGGTCCTGGCCGAGTGCGGCGACGTCTACAACGGCTGCCTGCTGGCCGAGGAGGTCATGCGCCGCCACGAGAAGGTCTCCCCGGTCCTGGCCGCCCGCGGTCGGCGCCTGCTGGGCATCTCCTCGATGGAGGTGGGCCAGTTCGACGAGGCCATCGCCCAGTTCCGCGAGCAGGCCAACATCATGCTGGCCGCCGGCATCACCCTGTACGCCGTGGCCTCCCTGCTGTCCCTGGGCTCGGCGCTGGAGGCCTCCGAGCGCTACCTGGAGAGCGCCGAGGTCCTGGAGTCCGCGCTGTCCCTGGCCCAGCGCACCGGGGCCAAGAGCGTCGCCCTGTACCTGCACCGGCTCCTGGCCCAGACCGGCATGGCCATGGGCGAGGAGGAGAGCGTCGCCGAGCACTCGCTGGCCGCCGCCCGCATCCTGCAGGAGCAGGGGCGCCGGGCGCTGGCGGGGGAGTACCTCTCGCATGCGGCGATGGCCGCCTCCAACCTCAAGGACAATGTGGGCGCCGCCGCCCTGTTCCGCCAGGCCGCCGACCTGGAGGACACCCGCACCGACCAGGGCTGCCTGGATCGGGGGCGGGCGCTGCGCCGCTCGGCGCGGGCGCTGGTGGACGACCTCACCCTGCCCATGGCCCGGGGGCGGCTCGACGAGGCCCGCCAGATCATGGAGGAGGCCCGTCAGGCCTTCGCCGGCGTGGCCGACACCGAGGGCTACTCCTCGGCCTGGGAGATCGGCGACTGGCACGACGACATGGCCTGGATCCTGTGGCGCACCGGCCAGAACTGGCAGGCCGTCCAGCACTGCGAGTCCGCCTACGACGGCTACATGGACACCGAGGACCGCGACTCGGCCTCGCGGGCCCTGTGCATGCTGGCCCGCCTGCACGCCGAGCGCGGCGAGCGCGATGAGGCCCTGGCCGCCTGCGCCCGCGTGCGCGACCTGCTGGGCGAGCCGCACTGGGACGGGCATGACGCCCTGGAGTTCGTGGCCTCCGTGGAGGAGACGCTGCGCTGACGTGAGGCGCGGGCTCTGCCGCTGTTGCCCCCGGCCGGGGACATTCCGCGCGGCCGGGTGCGTGTCCTTCCAGACGGGGGCGTTCGACGCCGTCGGGGACCGGAATCCTGTCTCCGAACGCGCAGGATGTCCCCGGCCGAGAGATGGTGCACCCCCACGCGCAGGATGTCCCTGTCGAGTGAGGCCTGTCGTCGTTGTCGGGCGAGAGGTGCGAGATTCCGCCCCGTGAGAATCGGGTGACGGTGGCCGGCGCGCGAGGAATGATTAGCCGTGGGCATCACGACCCCTCGACCGACCCCTCCGGGAGGCATCCCTTGGCCATCGCAGTCTCACACCGATTCTCACCCAGCGGCGACCTTCCCGTGGAGGTGGGGCGCTACCGACTCGTGGCGTCCGGGGCCTGCCCGTGGTGCCGCCGCGTCCTCATCGCTCGGCGCCTGCTGGGCCTGACCGAGGCGATTCCCGTGTCCTGGAGCTACGGCAAGGGCGCGGACGGGTACTGGGAGCTGACCGGCCCCGACGGCGAGCCCGGCGTGGATCCGGCGCTCGGCGCCCGCTCCCTAGCTGAGGTCTACGCGAAGACCCCCGGCTACGAGCCTCCCCCCACCGTCCCGGCCCTCGTGGACACCACCACTGGCCAGGTCGTCAGCGATGACTCCGGTGACCTGCTCTTCGACCTGTCCACCGCCTGGTGGGACCTCCACCGCGAGGGCGCCCCGGACCTCTATCCGCTCGACCGCCGCAACTCCACCGACGCCTGGGACGCCTGGATCGGCTCGCAGATCAACGTCGGCCACGCGGTGGCCACCCACTCCCAGGACCCGGAGAAGGCCGCGGCGGCGGCCAACGGCGTCCTCGTGGGCTTCGACGTCATTGACACTCTCCTGGCCCGGGCCACACGGATGGAGGCCTCCCGCGAGGACGGCCTGACGATGCTCGACGGGCCGGCCCTGTCCGCCGTCGTCGCCATCGGCCAGTACCTGTGCGGCGACAAGCCCACCGGCAGCGACATCCGCCTGTTCACCACCGTCCAGTCCTACGAGTACGGCGGGCGCCAGCACTACCCCGGCGGGGAGGCGCCGTCGATCTCCTTCTGGCCGGCGCTGGCCCGCTGGTTCCGCGCCCTGGAGAGCCGTTCGGGCTGGGTGGGGCCCGAGGAGCGCAGCGCCCTCGGCTGCTGAAGGCTGCGTCGGTCCGGCGCTGGGCCGGCGACGGTCCCCCGGGCCTGCCGGCTGCTACGGCCGGGCGGTGAGGACCGGGTTGTACAGGAGCCGGTTGGGCGCCGTCGGGCACTCCTCGCCCACGGCCATCGGCGCGATGAGCCGGTCGGCCCGCAGGTCCTCCAGTCGCGCCACCACACGGTCGCGCAGCGTCCACGGGTCGATGGTGTTGAGGTAGATCTTCGTGCCGCCCTCGAAGCCCGCCAGGGTGGAGACCCGCCACTTGAGCGTGATGTGCCAGGGCATGGGCTGGTCCACGTCGAGCGGCTTGTGATGCCACTCCTCGTTGCTGGGCACGTCCGCGCCCGTGGCCGCGTGCAGGGCGTGCACCAGGTCAGAGACGGCGTCGACCTCCTCGCGGCTCATGAGCCACGGCTCGGGCATGGCCGACGTCGAGTACACCTCCAGCGTCGGGTAGCGGTGCCCGAACCCGGCGAAGGCCACCGCGTGCTCGTTGCTCGCCACGAGCAGTCCCTGGTAGGCGGCGTAGTCCACTGCCATCTCGTTGTACAGGTTGGGGTTGGCCCGTACCTTCTGCAGCTCCAGCTGGCTGGTGACCCCGCGCTCGTCGATGCCCACCAGCTGCTTGTGCAGGTGGTCGAAGCTCGCCCCGGCCGGCCGCAGCCAGTTCTGGAAGACGGCCACGTAACGCACCCACCGGTTGGCCTCGTACAGGCTGTGCATCGCATGGATCGCCAGGCGCGTGTAGGCGCGGTGCTCGGCCACGCTCAGCGTCCCCGAGCCGGCCAGGCCCGTGGTGTCGTGAGCGTCGTCGATGAAATGGCGCCGGCCGATGATGACGTCATGGCCCCCGGCGAAGAAGGCCGCCAGGAAGGTGTGGCGGGTCCGCTCGTCCATCGAGTCCCAGGAGTCCGGGTCCGCGCCCGCGGCCGCCAGCTTGGTGCGAGCCACCCGCTCCACGTGCTCGACGCCGACCGGGTCAGCCAGGTAGGCCTCCATGCGCTCGCGGGCGGCGTCGGGGATCTCGTAGCCGTGGTTGATGTGCCAGTAGTCGAAGGAGAGGATCTCGAAGAGGTTGGGCACCCGCCGGAACTCGGCCACCGTGTCGAACAGGGCGGAGGCGGCGACGGCGTCGAGGCGCTCGAAACCGCCGTCGGCCCCGCGCACGACGCGCGCCTTCTCCGGAGGCGTCTCCAGGTAGCGCGCTGAGCAGAAGGCGCAGCTGCGGGTGCGGTCGGCCTCCTCCAGCGGGCGGACCTCTGCCACCGGGTGCGAGATGGGCCGGTTGGCGCGGCCCGGCACGGTCCACACCTCGGTGCCGGTGAAGGGACTGATCTGCTTGACCGTCCCATCGGCCAGGCGCGTGAGTGGTTCGGCGGAGGGAGAGTACGGCATGAGCATGCTTCCATTGTGACGCCTTGTGGCGGCTCGCGCGCCCGGTAGCCCCGACAGTGGGCCCGGCCGGCCGAGGTCGGGGTAGTCTCACAGGCTCGTGCGGACCTGCGCCGGACCCGGCCCTGCGCCCCGCACTTCCCCCATCCCCCGCACCCGACTGGAGACAAGGAGACGATATGGCCGAGGTCTTCACCTCCCTGCTGCTCATCGTCGCGGTGGCCTTCGTGGCGCCGCTGATCTCCTGGACCATCCCCAAGCGGCTCGTGCCCGAGGTCGTCCTGCTCATCCTGGGCGGGATGCTCATCGGCCCCCACGGCCTGGGGCTGGCCGTCGAGGACTCCTCGATCGAGCTGCTGCGCGAGCTCGGCGTCGCCTTCCTCTTCCTCATGGCCGGCTACGAGATCGACATCAACGAGCTGCGCGGGGCGGGCGGGCGCCATGCCGCCATCGCCTGGCTGCTCTCACTGGGGCTGGCCTTCGGCGCAGTCAGCGTCATCGGGGTGACCGGAGGGGCGGCGTCGGCCAACGGCATCGCCATCGCCACCGCCATGACCTCCACGGCCATCGGCACGATCCTGCCGATCCTGCGCGACCGCGGCCTGCTGCCCACGGCGGTGGGCGCCTCGATCCTCAACCACGGCGCCGTCGGCGAGGTCGGGCCGGTCATCGTCATGGCGCTGCTGCTGGGATCGCGCTCCACCTGGGCGAGCATGGTGATCCTGGGCGTCTTCCTCATCATTACCCTCCTCATCGTCCGCTTCACCAGCCGCGTCAAGCGCGTGGGACGCCGCCTGGTCGAGGCCATCCACCTGGGGGCCTCGACGACGGCGCAGACCACCATCCGGGCCACCGTCCTGCTCCTGGTGGGGCTGTGCGCCATCGCCGCCATCTTCGACCTCGACGTCATCCTGGGGGCCTTCGCCGCAGGCTTCGTCCTGCGTCACGCTCTGCCCGAGGGGGATGCCGAGTTCGAGGAGAAGCTTGACGGGCTGGCCTACGGGTTCTTCGTCCCGATCTTCTTCGTCACCTCCGGCATGGGCATCGAGGCCGGGCTCGACGCCGGAGACCTGGTCAACCTCCTGGCCTTCTTCGTACTGCTGGTGCTCGTTCGGGGCGTGCCGGTGTGGCTGGCCTCCCGGGCGGAGCGCCGCAGGGACGGCACGCGCATCTACTCGATGCGCCAGAGCCTCCAGATCGCCGTCTACTCGACGACCGCCCTGCCCATCATCGTGGCTGTCACCCAGGTGGCGGTCAGTGCGGGGGCCATGTCGACCTCCTTCGCCTCCACCCTCGTGCTGGCCGGGGTGCTGTCGGTGCTGGTCCTGCCGGCCGCCGGGCTGGCGCTGGGCCACCGGAGCGACCACGTGCCGGCCAACGAGGTGATGCGCGTGGTCCAGGGGCCGGCCGCCCCCGACGGACGCACCCCCGAGGAGGCCACGGCCCCGGTCGGCGAGCAGGTCTCGGAGCCGCGCCGACCGGCGTCGCCGCCCAGTGGTATCAGGCTGCCGGCGGGGGAGCGCACCGCGGCGACAGGCGTGAGGCGGCCGGCGCAGCCCGACCTGGTGGGCCTGCCCGACCTGCGCGAGCAGGCGACACCGGCGATGGCGCGCCAGGCCGAGCTGGGGATGCACGCCCGAGGGCTGTCGCTGGAGGAGTCGCACCGCCTGGCCGCGCGCCTGGCCGAGATCGAGCAGGATCACGCCCTGTGGCGCGAGCGCTGGCACCGCGCGCGCAAGCACGGCGGCACCTCCCGGGCGGCCCGCCGTCGTCGGCCCCGCGGCGAGTGACGGCCCCGGCCCAGCCCTAGTGGCGGCCCCGGCACCGGCCTTCACTGACGGTCCCAGCCTCTCGTCTAGCCTCCTGCCCGTCGTCGTGTCCGTCCTCCCGCCGACCCCCGCCGACAGGGACATCTCACGCGGCCGGGGACGTTCCGCTCCAGCGGGGGACATGGTGCGCGTTCGGTGACAGGATTTCGGTCCCCGACGGCGTCGAAGGTCCCCGCCCGGAAGGACACGCACCCGGCCGCGCAGAATGTCCCCCGCCGCATCCTTCGTCGTGCTGCGCCAGGGGTGGTGTCCCCGTCTGCGCGGAATGTCCCCCGCGGCGCGGAATGTCCCCGACGGGGCCGGGGTGGGGGCGGTGGTGCCCGGAGAGCCGGTCCCGATCAGCTCGACGAGGCCGCCGCAACGCTCCCGGCGGCGATGATGGCCATCGTCACGGCCTCCACGGCCCGCTGCACCGCGCGCCCCACGGGGCTCTCCCCCGCGAGCTCCTTGATCCGGCGCTTGAGCTCGCCGCGGCTGAGACCGGTCTCCTGCTGCGGCAGGACGGTCGGTGCGACACCAAGCGCCTGCAGGATCGACAGCAGGGCGACGTCGGAGGCGGTCGGCGGCTGCACCCCGCGCAGGGCGGCGTCGATGCGGGCGCGCAGCTGCCGCTCGGGGACGGGGTCGAGCGTGGGGTAACTGGGGTGCAGCGAACCGAACAGCCCGCCGGTGTGGATGCGCACCACCCCGGCCGCCTCCAAGGACTCGGCGATGTGGCGGGTGGGGTTGAGCTTGCCCCACGACACCAGGGAGGAGAATCGCTTGCCGTCCTTGGCGGGCAGGATCTCCAGGGCCCGGTCCAGGACGGGGTGCCCGGTCGGCTCGGCGCTGACGATGTAGACGCGGGGGCTGCGCTCCTCGGTCAGGCTGATACGGCCGGCCAGCAGCAGATCGGTGAGTAGCGCGCCGGTGAGCCCGTAGGCCGGGTACGTCATGCGGCTCTCCGGCTTGCCGGAGTCCTTGGTCAGCAGCAGGAACAGCTCTTCACAGGTCAGCATCGCGTTCATGAATCCAGTACAACGCACCGTCATCGGAATGTGATCCACCCGGGGTGCGAGATCCGGGACCGACCTGGCTCCTCCTCACGGGGGAGGCCTCCACCCGCGCGTCCGACCGGGCTACGGCCGGTCGCTCACCCCATCCCTCACCCGGCCCCACGTGACCGGGTGCGAGACCGGCGCCGTTCGCGCCCAGCGTGCGATCAGCAGCCGGACGGCGCCCGAAGTTGTCGTACCGCGCGTTTAACCTGGGGTCATGGCTCGCGCGATTCGGCATGACGACTGGCCGGTGGAGCTCACTGATGACCAGATCATCAGTCGGGTCGGCCACCGGGCCTTTGAGCGCGGCCTGGACTATGCGCGCAAAGGGCGGGTGCGGGGCATCAGCGTCGCCGGGGACGGGGACATCATCAGCGCCCAGTCCAAGGGCTCGGGCGCGCACACCTACCAGACCATGGTCTTCCGTAAGCAGGGCGCCCGCAGCGCCCCGGCATCCTGGGCCGGCACCTGCTCGTGCCCGGTGGGCAGCAACTGCAAGCACACGGCCGCCCTGCTCATCACCGCGCGCGCCCTGGCGCAGGCCGAGCCCGACGTCGCCGCCCCCTCCGGCGGGCCCGCCCCCTGGGAGAGCCGGCTGGCCGACCTGCTGCAGGTGGAGCGAGCCCCGCGCCGTCGGATGGCCCTGGAGATCATCGACGACCCCGGCGACATGTGGGGCACCCCCGCCGGCCTGTCCATGCTGCCGCTCATCGAGGGCAAACGCGGCTGGAACCGGCAGGGCGCCGCCTGGAGCCAGATCGTCTCCGGGGGCCTGGACGACGACGTCGACCCCACCGTCATGGGCATCCTGCGCGAGCTGGCCGGCATGGCCGGCGGCTACGGCTTCTACTACGCCGACGACCGCCTCTCCCTGACGACCGCGCCCGCCCACGTCTGGGATGTGCTGCGCCGCGGGGTAGCGGCCGGCCTGACCCTCACCACCGCTCAGCGCCATGGCATGCCCGTCTACCTTGCCGACGGGCTGCGCGGCGGCATCCACCTCACCCGGGAGGGCGACGGCGACATCGCCATCACCCCTGCCCTCGAGATCGACGACGTCGAGGAGCTGCGCCGCCTCCAGGTCCCCGGACTGCGCCTGAGCTTCTCCCTCATGCCGATCGGCGACCCGGTCCACGGCTTCTACACGTGGATGCCTGGGCGCGAGCTGCTCCTCATGCCGCTCGAGCCGCGCCCCACCGAGGCCCTCTCCCGGGTGCTGCGGGGCGACGGCGAGGCCATCACCATCCCGGCCGGGGACGTCGAGCGTTTCGAGACTGAGCACCTTGAGGCCCTCACCCGGGCGCTGCCGGTCCTGTCCGCCGACACCTCCATCCGCATGCCCCGCCCCACGACGCTGCGCGCCGCGCTCGCGGTCCACGTCGATACCGCCGAGCACCACCTGAGCACCGAGTGGTCCATCCGTTACGTCGGGGAGGACGGCGAGGTCCGGAGCAGTCACGCCCTGCCCGACCTGGCCGCGGCGGCCGAGGGCCGCGTTGAGGACAGGACCGCCGGCCGGGACATTGAGGGGGAGACCCGCCTGGCCCGCGAGGTCCTCAACCACCTGCTGCCCCTGGCCGGGCGGCACCCGGCCCTCTGGCAGCCCCTGGACCTGCGCGGCATGGACACGGCCCGTTTCATGACTGAGACGCTGCCGGTCCTGCGCGAGCTGGAGGCCTTCGATATTGAGGTCGACGACGACGTCCCCGACTACCGCGAGGCCGAGGCCGCCCCGGTCATCACCACCAGCGTCAGCGACGACGAGGACCGTCCCGACTGGTTCTCCCTGTCCGTGCGCGTCCACGTGGGGCAGGAGGAGATCCCCCTTGCGCTGCTCATGGCGGCTGTGGCCACCGGGGAGCCCGAGGTGCTCCTGGAGTCGGGCACCTGGGTGAGCATCGACCGCCCGGAGATCGAGGCCCTGGCCCGCCTCATGGAGGAGGGCCGCGAGCTGGCCGACCCGCAGGCGCAGGGCGAGCTGCGGGTCAGTGCCCTGCACGCCGGCTACTACGAGGTCCTGGAGTCACTCGGCGTCATCGAGCGGGCCACGGCCCGCTGGAAGGAGCGGGTCGGGCGGCTACTGGAGCGGGCGCGCGCCGCCGAGGCCGCGGCTGAAGCGCCTGGTGGACGGTCCGTCGAAGGCGACGACGTGGGCGGCACCGCTGAGAGGACCGGTGAAGGGACCGGCGGGGCGGCCGTGCCCGAGGGGATGCGGGCGACGCTGCGCCCCTACCAGCTCGAGGGCTACCGGTGGCTGGACTTCCTGCGCCAGGCGGGCCTCGGCGGGGTCCTCGCCGACGACATGGGACTGGGCAAGACCGTCCAGGTACTCGCCGCCGTCCAGCGACTCATCGAACAGCGTGAGGAGACCCAAGGGAGCGAGCCGACCAGCTCCGGCGACCCCGGTGAGCCGGAGGGGACCGGGCCGGTGCTCGTCATCGCGCCGACCTCCGTCGTCGGATCCTGGGTGGAGCAGGCCGAGCGCTTCTGCCCGGGGCTGCGGGTCCGGGCCGTGAGGCGGACCGCCGCCAAGCGTGAGGAGACTCTGGCGCAGATCGTGGAGGGCTGCGACGTCGTCGTCACCTCCTACACGATCGCGCGCCTGTGCGAGGAGGAGTTCATCGCCCAGGACTGGGCCTGGGTGGTGTGTGACGAGGCCCAGTTCGTCAAGAACCACACCTCGGCCACCTACAAGGCGGTGCGGCGGCTGCGGTCGCCGTCGACCATCGCGATCACGGGCACGCCGCTGGAGAACTCGCTCATGGACCTGTGGGCGCTCATGAGCATCGCGGCGCCGGGGCTGCTGCCCGACCCGGAGCGCTTCGGGCAGGTCTACCGCAAGCCGATCGACCGCGGGGACGCCGAGGCGCTGGGGCGGCTGCGGCGCAGGATGCGTCCCTTCCTGCTGCGGCGCACCAAGGAGCAGGTGGCCGCGGACCTGCCGGCGAAGACCGAGCAGGTCCTGGCGGTCGAGCTGGGCGCCAAGCACCGCAAGGCCTACGACCAGCGCCTGGCCCGCGAGCGGCAGCGGATCCTCGGGTTGCTGGAGGAGGACACCGCCCAGTCGCGCTTCATCGCGCTCAAGGCGCTGACCACCCTGCGGCAGATGGCGCTCGACCCGGCGCTCGTCGACGGCGAGGACGGGATGGAGCCTGAGACCGCCGAGAGCGCGGGTGGTGAGGAAGCCGGCGAGGCCGCCGGCGGGACGGGCGGTTCCGGCAGGAGGGCGGCCCGCGGCGCGAAAGCCGCGAAGGGCAGGGATGCCGGCGCCCCCGCAACGGGCCGTAGGGGACCGGGGAGGCGGCCGAGCCCGTCGGCCAAGGTCGAGGTGCTGGTCGAGCACTTGGGGCCGATCCTCTCCGAGGGGCACCGCGCCCTCGTCTTCTCCCAGTTCACGCGCTACCTCTCCGGTGTGCGCGAGCACCTGGAGGCCACCGGTGTGCGAACCGCCTACATGGACGGCTCCACCCCCGACCGGCAGAAGGTCATCGACGCCTTCCGGGCCGGCGAGGCCGACGTCTTCCTCATCTCCCTCAAGGCCGGCGGCTTCGGGCTCACGCTCACCGAGGCCGACTACGTCTTCCTGCTGGACCCGTGGTGGAACCCGCAGGCCGAGGAGCAGGCCGTCGACCGCACCCACCGGATCGGCCAGGACAAGCCGGTCATGGTCTACCGGCTCGTCTCGGCCGACACCATCGAGGAGAAGGTCATGGCCCTCAAGGAGAAGAAGGCCGAGCTCTTCGCCCGGGTCGTCGAGGGGGCCGGGGAGACTGAGACTGGCGGCGAGGGTGCTGGTGCCGCCGGTGGTGCGGATGCTGCGGCGGGCTCGGGCGGACTCAGCCCGGCGGCCCTGACCGCCGCCGAGATCCGCGAGCTCATCGAGGGCTGAGGCGCTCGACGTCGTCGGGCGTGGCCTGGGCCCGCCGTGCCCAAGCAACTGCGCTGCGGCCCCCATCCGGTTGTGCCCGGGCGGGGGCTTTCTGCGTGGCCGGGGACATTTTCTTCTGGTCGGGGGCATGTTGCGCGTTGGGGGACGGGATTGCTGTCCCCGACGGCGTCGAATGCCCCCGCCCGGAACGACACGCACCCGGCCGCGCGGAATGTCCCCGGCCGGGAGTGATGGGGTGGCGGCCGGTGGCAGTCTGCACCTCCTCCCCGGTGTCCTCCGCAGCATCCGGCCATCGCGCCGTCGGTGCCTCCATCCACGCGGCCGGGCCGATCGGCCAGGGCTCAGGCGGTCCCCGATGCCACAGAGCCGGGACTGCAGGTGGTCTCCACAGGGCTGACAAGCCCCTGAGCGCGGCGGCTCGGGGCGGCCCGATGCTGGTGGGGCGGGCACGGCGCCCGCTGGGGAGCGGCGGTGTGCTGGTCCCCACCGACCAGAGGAGAACCACCATGAGGAGACCCACCCGGACCACCTTGCGCACCAGCGTGATGCTGGCCCGCCCGAGTGACGCCTCGACGCTGCCAGCGCTCCTGCGGCGCTTGACGAGCAAGGAGGAGGGCATGGCCACCGCCGAGTACGCCATCGGCACCTTGGCGGCCGCGGCCTTCGCCGGCCTGCTGCTGGCGCTCATGCGCTCGGGCAGCCTGAGCGGGGCGTTGCAGTCCATCATCGAGCAGGCGCTCTCGGTGTGATGTGCGCTGTCATCGCAGCAGGTGGGCGCGCTCGCCCCCGAGTGGCCCGGGTACCCGGCGGTGGCCGACGTCGCCGCCCGGGTCCCGCTTCCCGCCGGCATTCCGGCCGCGTGGAACCGCATCCCTCACCTGGTCGCCGGCCCCGACGAGGCCGCTGGGGCGGCGACCAGGGCGGGTGCACCGGAGGAGGAGAGGAGGGGATGGTGACGGCTGAGACGGCGTTGTCACTGCCTGCCGTCGTCCTCGTCCTGCTGATGGTGCTGGCGGCGGTCAGCGCTGGCGTCACTCAGTTGCGGGTGGCCGACGCCGCCCGCACCGCCGCCCGTCAGGCCGCCATCGGCCAGGAGGACTACGCCGGCGCCGCCCAGCGCGTGGCCGGAGGGGTGAGCCTCGGCGTCGAGCAGGGCGAGCTCACCTGCGTCACCGCAGCCCGCCCTGTCCCCGGCCCCCTGGGCGGGCTGGGCCTGACGGCCCGGGCCCGCGCCTGCACCTACACCGAGCCGAGCAGCCCATGAACCGCCCCGGCTGTGACGAGCGCGGCTCGGGGACCGTCTACGCGCTCGGCGTCATCGCCGTGCTGCTGGCCGCGGCAGTCGGCATCACGGGCCTCATCCAGGCCCAGAGCGCCACCGGCCGGGCCCGGGCCGCGGCCGATCTCGCGGCCATCTCCGGTGCCACGGTCCTGTCCTCGGTCGTTGCCCCGGGCGACCCCTGCGCCATGGCGCAGCGCGTGGCTGCAGCCAATGGCGCCTCGGTGAGCGCCTGCTCCGTGGCCGGTGAGGACGTCACCGTCAGCGTCGTCGTCCCGACGACGATCCTCGGTCGACCCCGCCAGGCCACCGCCCGGGCCCGTGCCGGCCCCGTCGACGCCCCACCCACGCCGTGAACCGGCCCGAATCCGGTCGTTGAGACGGTGCGCCCGGGCGCCTGAGGCGTCGAGGACGCACGTCAGCCTTCGACGACGCCTGTCACGGGTACAGTCCGCGAGGCCTACCGTGCATCCTCGAGGGTGGGGACCGGCGAGAACCGGCCTCCACTCGGGCCGGCGCCGCCGGACATCGGGGGCAGTCCGGCCCTCAGTCCTCGACGGCGACGGTGGCGCCGCCCGCGAACTGGGCCGCGTGGAGGCGCGCGTAGGCACCGCCCGCTGCGATGAGCTCATCGTGGCTGCCCTGCTCGACGATGTCGCCGTGCTCCATCACCAGGATGGTGTCGGCGTCACGGATCGTGGACAGACGGTGAGCGATGATGAAGCTCGTGCGGCCCTCGCGCAGCGCGTTCATCGCCTGCTGGACCAGCAGCTCCGTGCGGGTGTCCACCGAGCTGGTGGCCTCATCGAGGATGAGCACTGCCGGGTTGGCCACGAAGGCCCGCGCGATCGTGAGCAGCTGGCGCTCGCCGGCGGAGATGTTCGCGGCGTCCTCCTCCAGAACCGTGTCGTAGCCCTGCGGCAGGGCCTTGATGATGTGGTCGACGAAGCATGCCCTCGCGGCGGCCTCGACCTCCTCATCACTGGCCCTGGGCCGCCCGTAGCGGATGTTCTCGCGGATCGTGCCCGCGAACAGCCACGGGTCCTGCAGGACCATGCCGGTGCGGCGACGCACGTCGTGACGCGTCATGGTGGCAATGTCGCGCCCGTCGATGAGGATGCGTCCCCCGTCGAGCTCGTAGAAGCGCATGAGCAGGTTGACCAGCGTGGTCTTGCCCGCCCCCGTGGGCCCCACGATCGCAACCGTGTGCCCGGGGTCCACCCGCAGCGACAGATCCCGGATGAGCTCGACCTCCGGACTGTAGGAGAAGCGCACGTGCTCCATCTCGATGACACCCGGGCCCGCCGGGCTCTTCGGCGAAGCCGCCGAGGTGCTGGGACCGGTCCCCGCGGCGCCGGTGCTCTTCGGTGCGACGTCGTCGGGACGCTCCTCCTCGGCGTCGAGCAGTTCGAAGATCCGCTCGGCGCTCGCGGTCCCGGACTGCACGGCCGTGGCCATGCCGCCGAGCTGGCCCAGGGGCTGGGAGAACTGCTGGGAGTACTGGATGAAGGCCTGCACATCGCCCAGGCGCAGCGACCCGGAGGCGACCATGGCGCCGCCGACCACCGCGATGGCCACATAGTTGATGTTCCCGATGACCAGCATGATCGGCATCATGATCCCGGAGAGGAACTGCGCGCGCAGCGAGGCCCGGAACAGCTCCTCGTTCTCGGCGGCGAAGGCCTCGCGCACCGAGGCCGTGCGCCCGTAGACCTGCACCAGGGCGTGCCCGGAGAAGGACTCCTCCACCCGGGTGTTGATCTTGCCGGTGCGTGCCCACTGGTGGGTGAAGGCCTTCTGCGAGCGCGGCCCGATCACCCCGAAGACCACACCCATGAGCGGGAACATGATGAGTGCCACCAGCGCCAGCTTCCAGGAGATGGAGAACATCATCCCCAGCACGCCCACCACCGTGAGGATCGCGGTCAGGGCGCCGGACAGGGACTGCTGGAGGGTGTTGGTGACGTTGTCGACGTCGTTGGTCAGGCGGCTGAGCAGCTCGCCGCGCTGGACGGTGTCGAAGTAGCTCAGCGGCAGGCGGTGGACCTTGTCCTCCACCTGGGCGCGTAGCCGGTAGAGGGCCTTGATCGTGATGCGGTTGATGAGCCAGCCCTCAAGCCAGTTGAGCAGGCTTGAACCCACGTACAGGCCCAGCACCACTGTCAGGATCCGGCCCAGGCGGGTGTAGTCGATGCCCGCACCGGGGACGACGTCCATCGCCGAGAGCATCGTGGCGAAGTCATCCATCCCCCGCGCCCGCAGAGCCTCGATGGCCTGGGCCTTGGTGGTGCCGGCCGGCAGCATCGTGGAGACCACGCCCTCGAAGATGACGTTGGTGGCCTGCCCCAGCACCTTGGGGGCCGCCACGGCCAGCACCACCGTGCCCACGGCGGCCAGGGCCACGATCATCAGGGAGACCCGGTAGGCGCCCAGCAGCCCGACCATCCGCTTGAAGGAGGGCCAGAAGGCCTCGGCCTTGCCCGGAGGCGGACCGTCGTGCCAGTCGCCCGAGGCGGCCTGCGCCTCAACGGCCAGCTTGAGGTCCTCCTCGCTGAGCTCATCGGGGCCGACGGCGGCGCTCGCGGCGGTCCGCGCACCGCTCCCGGCCTTCTCGCCGGCGATCTTGTCAGTGTTCTCTCCGGTGTTCCTGCCGGCCTTCTTGCCCATGTGGCTGCTTGCGTTCCTGCTCATGCTGCGGCCTCCGCTCCGAGCTGGGAGGTGACGATCTCGCGGTAGACGGCGCAGGTGGCCAGCAGCTCGGTATGCGTGCCGCTACCCACCAGGTGTCCGCCGTCCAGGACGAGGATCTGGTCGGCCTCGACGATCGTGGAGACGCGCTGGGCCACGATCACCTTCGTGATACCGGCCGTCGCCGGCCCCATGGCCTCGCGTAGCCGCGCGTCGGTGGACACGTCCAGGGCCGAGAAGGAGTCGTCGAAGATGAGGATGTCGGGCCGGCGCACCAGGGCCCGGGCGATGGCCAGGCGCTGACGCTGACCACCCGAGACATTCGTGCCGCCCTGGGCGATGGGTGCCTCCAGCCCCCCGTCCATCTTGGAGACGAAGTCCTTGGCCTGGGCGACTTCCAGGGCCTCCCACAGCTCGTCGTCGGTGGCCTCCTCGCGCCCCAGGCGCAGGTTGGAGGCCACGGTCCCGGCGAACAGGAAGGGCTGCTGGGGCACGAGCCCCATCTGTGACCACAGCGCCTCGGGGTCGGCCTCGCGCACGTCGGTGCCGCCGATGAGCACCTGCCCGCTGCTGGCCTGAAGCAGCCGGGCCAGCAGCCGCACCACCGTGGACTTGCCCGACGCCGTCGAGCCGACGATCGCCGTCGTCGTCCCGGGCTGGACGGTGAAGCTCACCTCTGCCAGGACGCGGGCGTCGGCGTTGGGGTAGACGAAGGTGACGTCCCGCATCTCAACCGTTCCGGGAGTCGGGAAGGTGTCGACGGCGTCGGGGGAGGAGGTGATGGTCGGCGGCGTCGCCAGCACCTCGCTGATGCGCTCGGCGCACACGGCGGCGCGCGGGATCATGATCGTCATGAAGCTCGCCATGACGATGCCCATGAGGATCTGCATGAGGTAGGACATGAAGGCGATGAGGGTGCCGACCTCCACGTCGCCGTCACCGACCTGGTGGCCGCCGAACCAGATGACGCCGACGATCGTCACGTCCAGCACCAGCATCACCAGCGGGAACAGCAGGACGAAGAGCTGCCCCACGCGCTCGCCGACCCGGGCGATATCGGTGTTGGCGTCCCCGAATCGCTCGGTCTCGGCCTCCTCGCGCACGAAGGCGCGGATCACTCGGATGCCGGTGAGCTGCTCGCGCATCACCCGGTTGATGGCGTCGAGCTTGTCCTGGTAGGAGCGGAACAGGGGCAGCATCCGGCTCACGATGAGGCCCACCGCCACCAGCAGGACCGGCACCGACACCCCGATCAGCCACGACAGGCCCGGGGCGCGCGTGACCGCCATGACGATGCCGCCCACCGCCATGACCGGCGCCGTCACCAGCATCGTGGCGCTCATCATCACCAACATCTGGACCTGCTGGACGTCGTTGGTATTGCGGGTGATGAGCGAGCCAGCCCCAAAGGCGGAGATCTCCCGCTCGGAGAAGCCGCTGACCCGGTCGAAGACCTCGCCGCGCAGGTCCCGGCCCATGCTCATCGCCGCGCGCGCCGCGAGATACGTCGCCGCGACCGAACACACGCCCTGGGCCAGGCTCACCCCCAGCATGAATGCGCCCATCCGCCAGATATATCCGGTGTCCCCGGTGGCCACACCCTTGTCGATGATGTCGGCGTTGAGGGTGGGGAGGTACAGGGAGGCCATCACCTGTGCGAACTGAAGCACCAGGACGCACACCAGTAGCCCCGTATACGGTCGCAGGTGCCTGCGCAGTAATCGAACGAGCATGCTGGGAACGTATCAGCCTCACGGTGCGTGAGGGCGAGCATCTCATGAATATGAGGGAGAGCGTCTTATGAATTTTGGTCATGCCCGCGTAGGGGGTGGGCTCACGTCGCGTCAGGTCCGGCGGCTGGATTGACCGTGTCGGACGACGTTGCCACCGCTTCTGCGAGGTGTGACTCGCAGAGCAGCAGGTCGGAGCTCAGTTGCCTCTGGTCACTGGGGTCGAGGGGCGTCCGAGTCGTCCGTTCTGGACAGGTCTCGGTGAGCGGGGTCGGTGGTCGAGGGGGTCTGGGGCGCCGCCTCGAGTAGGAGCCGCAGCAGGACGGTGGCCCCGGCCTTGTCCAGGGGCTCGTTGTTGTTGCCGCACTTGGGCGACTGCACGCAGGAGGGGCAGCCGCTCGCGCAGCCGCAGCCCTCGATGACGGCCAGCGTCGCCTCCAGCCAGTCGCGCCCGGCCCGGTAGCCGCGCTCGGCGAAGCCCGCGCCGCCGGCGTGCCCGTCGTGGACGAAGACCGTGGGCGCCCCCGTCTGCGGGTGCGCTGCGGTTGACAGCCCGCCGATGTCCCAGCGATCGCAGGTGGCCAGCAACGGCAGCATCCCGATGCTCGCGTGCTCGGCCGCGTGCAGGGCCCCGGGAAGGTCGGTGGGCTCCAGGCCCGCCGCCTCGCAGACCTCCTGCGGGATCGTCCACCACACGGCGGCGGTGGGCAGCACGTGCTCGCCCATCTCCAGGGAGTGCTGGGAGACGACCTCCCCGCCCGGCAGCGCCATCCGCTGGTAGCCGGTCACCTGACTGGTGACCTCCACCGAACCGAAGGACCAGGTGATGGTGCCTGCGCCCGGGGGTTCGGGGGCGTCACCGGGGGCAGAACTGGCCCGCCCGCTGCCGGCCGGATCGGGGCCGATACCGGCTGGAACGGAACCGTCGCCGGAGCCGCTGCCGAGACCGGAGCCTGCAGCGGAGACGGCCGGCTCTTCCGGCTCGCGCGCCGACGGCTCACGGCAGTCCTCCGGCGTCGTCTGACCCGGCCGCCCCCAGACCTGCTGCTCGCGCTCGGCGATGATGCGCACGCTCGAGCGCGACCGGGCCCGCGTGCGGTAGCCGACCGCCGCCTTCTGCCGCACGAGGGCGACGTCGTCGGCCAGCTCCTCGACCACGTAGACGCGCCCCTGGTGGACGTAGACCGCGCCCTCGTGGACGGTGGAGTCGGCGGCCGCGCCGTCGACCGTGCCGATGATGACGCCCGTGTCGGCCTCCACCACCGGCACCTCGGGCGGCCCGTCGCCGCGCAGGGAGGTCAGGTCCTGGGGCCGCCCGGGCAGGTTGACGTTCCAGAACCAGCCCGTGGGCCGACGCCGCAGTGCGCCCCGACCCTCCAGCTCGCGCAGCAGGGCGTCGTCGGGCAGGCCGAACAGGGCCAGGTCCGAGGCCCGCAAGGGCGCCTCGGAGGCGGCGGCGCACAGGTGGGGTGCGAGCACGTAGGGGTTGGCCGGGTCGAAGACCGTGGCCTCGGGGGCGGCGAAGACCGCCTCGGGGTGGTGCACCAGGTAGGCGTCCAGCGGGTTGTCGGAGGCGATGAGGACGGCCAGGCCGCGGGTGCCGGCGCGTCCGGCCCGGCCCGCCTGCTGCCCTAGCGAGACGCGCGTGCCCGGCCAGCCGGCGATGAGGACCGCGTCCAGTCCGGTGACGTCGATGCCCAGCTCCAGGGCATTGGTGGTGGCCAGGGCGCGCAGCCGGCCCGAACGCAGGTCGGCCTCCAGGGCCCGACGCTCCTCGGGCAGGTAACCGCCGCGGTAGGCCGACACCGTGCCGACGAGCTCGGGCAGCGAGAGCCCCAGCGTGTGGCGGGCCCGCTCGGCCACGACCTCCGCCGAGCGACGCGAGCGCACGAACACCAGCGCCCGGGCGCCCACGCTCAGCAGATCCACGAGCAGCTCGGCGGCCTCGACGACGGCGCTGCGCCGCGCCGAGGGGTCCTCGCCAGGGTCGCCCGAGTCCGGTTCGGCGCTGCCGGGCGGGGTAGCGCCGCTCGTGACTGGAGGCCGGCGGTGGGCGGCGGAGGCGATGGCGTCGGTGCCGGTCCTCGGCGGGGTCTCTGTTCCCGTGACCTGCTGCGGGGGCGGCGTGACGTTGGGGGTGGGGAGGCTTTCTCCGTCGGCTGTGGCGTGTGTGGGCTGGGGTGCATCGGGGCTCGGGGAGTCCGCGGGGGCCGGACCGCCGTCGCCGGGGGCCGGCAGCACCCAGGGGTCGCGCAGGGCCGGCTGCCACAGGGCCAGGGTGCGCTCCCCGGCGGGTGCGGCGTCGTCGGTGACGGCCACGACGTCGTCGGGCTCGACGCCGATGAGGCGGGCCGCGGTGAGGGCCGGCTCGGCCGCCGTCGCCGAGGCGCACAGGACGACCGGCTGCGGGCCGCGCGGGCGCAGGCGCGCCACGAGTCGCAGGAGGCGGCGCAGCACGAGGGCGACGTGCGCGCCTAGGATCCCGCGGTAGGCGTGGCACTCGTCGATGACGATGTAGCGCAGGCCCCGCAGGAGGCGGCTCCAGCGCTCGTGGCCCGGCAGCAGGGAGAAGTGGAGGAAGTCGGGATTGGTCAGGACGACGTCGGCATGAGCGCGCACCCAGTCGCGCTCAGGCAGGGGAGTGTCGCCGTCGCAGGTGCCGGCGCGCACCGTGCGCAGGGAGCCCGCGGGCGTGCCAGCCTCGCGCTGGACGGCCTCGAGCTCGCCGATGAGCCGGGCCAGGGCGGCGGCCTGGTCGGCGGCGAGCGCCTTGGTGGGGGAGAGGTAGAGGGTGGTGGGGCGCCGGGTGTGGGCGGAGATGCGCGAGTCGGCGCCGGGGGACTGGGCGGCCAGGACGTCGGAGAGCGCCGGCAGCCAGGCCGCCAGGGACTTGCCCGAACCGGTGCCGGTCGCCAGGACCGTGTGGCGGCCGGCGTGGGCGGAGTGCGCGGCGGCGACCTGGTGCGTCCAGGGGCGCTCGACGCCCAGGCGGCGGTAGGCGGCCACGAGGTCGGGGTCCGCCCAGTCGGGCCAGTCGGCGTGGTGGCCGGGGCGGGCCGGGGTGCGCTGGAGGTGGACGAGCCGGCCGTCGCGCCCGCCGATGGACTCCAGGAGCCCGGTGAGGTCGCGTGCGGTCCCGTCTGCCATGGGGCACAGTCTGCACCACCGGTGGATGAAGGCGTCTGTGGGGTCTCGGCGGTGGGTTGTGGGGTCTTGGTGTCACGGATGGCGACTTTTAGGCCGTCCATCGGTTGGCGCGCCTGGGCCTGTATGGCTCTGACCTGCGCATATGCACCGGGGCGTGATGTCCATGAGTCTGGCTCGTCCCTAAAAGTCGCCCACAGTGACACCATTCGCCGAGCGAGCCAGCGGCCTGCTCTCCGGCCGCGTGTGCCGGCTCTGGGGCTTAGGTGCCGTGGGTTGAGTGGGGTCTCGGCGGTGGTCTGAGAGGTCTTGGTGTCACGGTTGGCGACTTTTATGTTACCTGTCGGCTGGTGTGCCCGGGTCTGTGGGGCTCTGGCCAGCGCATACGTGTGCCAGGGTGCGATGTTGTCGGCCAGGTGTGCTCCTAAAAGTCGCCGATTGTGACACCGTTCGCCGGCCGAGCTGGTGGTCTGGGGTGCGGCCGCGTGTGCTGGGTGTGGGGGTTAGTGGCCTTGGGCTTCTTCGGCGTCGTCGGTGAGGTAGGTGATGGCGCGGACCAGGTCGTAGGGGGTGGTGGTCTCGGTGGTGGTGATGGTGCCCTCGATGGGCCGCCACTGGCTCTCGCCGGCGGGGCGGAACCTCGTGGTCCAGGTGGTGGTCAGGGTGGTGGTCACGCTGGTGGCGGTGTGCTGGTAGTAGTGGGTGACGGTCTGGTGGGGGTAGGGGGCGCCTGGGTCGGTGGTGGTTGTGGTGGTGCCGTCTCCCCAGCCCCAGGTGTAGGAGGTGGGGGCGAACTCGACCTCGATGGGGGTGCCCAGGATGGTGGTGGTCTGGTAGCGCACGGCGGGGTTGGTGTAGACGATGAAGGCCTTGGAGATGATGACCTTGGGGCCCGGGGGCTGGCGCGTGATACCCGAGCCGGAAGCGATCAGCGTGGCGGCCTGGCGGGTGGTCAGCGTAATGACGGTCGGCTCTGCTGATGGCTCGGAGGGCTCAGGATCTGGAGCCAAATTGCATGCAGCCCGCATTTTCTTGTTCTCATCTTGATAAGATTTGCAGTTGCCGTGAGGTATCGCTAATTTGGTTTGACTGTCTGAGTACTGCACCGTCGTTCCAGGCGGGCTGGAAGGCTCAGGATGCTCTGCTGGCTGAGGTGGAGTCACAGTTTCACGACGTTCTCCATGAGTGACGACATGATTGTCGCCGGACTCCGCTCCCCAGCTTACAGCTGTTCCAGAGTCCTGAGAGGAACCTGGTGCACTCACGGCACTTGGAGACAGCGCTCCCGCGCATAGCAATAGGGTAATGGTGAAATGGTCGTGGAATTTCATTGTTCCAACACCTTGACTCCGCCGATCATCCAGCGAGTTCCGTTGTATCGGATTGCGAAGTCCAGGACTTGGTTATCTTTGGGGTCGGAAATTGTCGGATCTTTCCCTCCGCCTGGGTGCGACACTACCTTTCCCTGATTGGCGGTGACATCTAGTTCGTTGTAGTCGTATCCGTCGATTTTCTCGTAGTATGTGTAGTTCGTGATTTCTTGGTCCCACTTATCGGTCCATCCGCCGTCCTCGTGGAGCTTGGTGGCTCGATCGATAACGGATTTGCAGAACTGGCAGCGGTCGTCGCTCATCTTTGCTAGTTCGGTGGTGTTGCCGGTCATGTAGGCGTAGCGGTACAGCTCGAGGAAGTACCAGGCCGTCATGGCTGCCCCCTCGCGTGTCTGGTCATTCATCTGCTCGGGCTTGGCCGGTGCGGGTTCGGCCAGGGCGGCATCGCGCTTGGCGCGCAGCTCAGGAGTCAGGGCCGCTTCCCGCGAGGCGGTCGCACTCGCGTTGGCATCAGCGATGCCCTTCTCAGCCCGAGCAACAGCAGCCGACGCGCTGGCACTGGCGCTTGCACTGGCCTCAGCCTTGGCGTCCCTCACCGAGCAGGCCGCCACCCCCAGCGCCAGCACACACACCGCCACCAACCCGGCCACACCCCTGCGGCGGCTGTGCGCGGCAGGGCGGCGCTCCAAGATGGTGACCCGGCCATGGCCGGATGCAGGACGCTGCACACCCACGGGCGCAGCGGATTGTAGGGACGCACTCATCACGGAAGCCTCCTCGCCACCGAAACAACTCCATACCCCGCCCGGCCGGGCGACGCTGTCCGTCCAGACGGTGCATTGACATTACCTGCCCCAACGCCCCCAAACCAGGCCCCGAGGACACCCTGTGGAAAACCTCGAAAAGAGACTCGTGCACCAGCCCCGTCGCACCCGGCCGGGACCTTGATCCACCCCGCTCAACAGGCCGGGGCCTCGGTGCCACTCACTAGGAGTGGTCCCGAGGCCCCGAGGCCGCGCTTGCAGCGGCGGCTTTCTGTGCGCCTCCCTACGCCGTCGCGGCAGCCCGACCTGCCGTGGCAGCGCCGTCGGGAACGCCGTCAGAACTGCTGCTGG
Organism: Actinomyces sp. oral taxon 175 str. F0384; assembly: GCF_000223355.1. NCBI lineage: Bacteria > Bacillati > Actinomycetota > Actinomycetes > Actinomycetales > Actinomycetaceae > Actinomyces > Actinomyces sp. oral taxon 175. The sequence continues at coordinate 256,454 of NZ_AFUR01000007.1, read as the reverse complement.
TCCACGCGGTGGCGCCCCGGGCGTGCCGGGAACCGGCCTGCAGGAGCACGAGCGCCAGCGGTGCCACCGGCACGATCGCGAAGAACACGGTCACCCACACCGCGCCCAGGCTGAGCATCTCGTGGATGAGCAGGACCGCGGGGGCAAGGATCGCCACGATGATGAAGGCCGCCAGCGCCCCGACCACCGGCCGCACCCGCCTCGGCGCCAGCGCGGTCAGCGCCAGGGCGAGCGTGGGAAGGACCAGGACGTAGGCAGCGCCGGGCAATAGCACCATGAGCGGCACGCAGGCCGCCGCCAGCAGGAGCACCACCGCGGCGAGGGTCTCCTGACCGAGCCCCTCCTTCCACCGCCGCACCACGAAGTGCACCGTGAGCCCGGACCCGATCAGGGCCCCGCCGGCGAACATCCACACCAGCAGCGGGTTCGGCCCGAGCCCGCTCTCCGGCGCCCACTTCATCGCCATGGCCCCGCGCTGCACCAGCCCCGCGGCGGCAGAGGCGAACGCGGCCCGCCACGTCAGACCCCAGACGCTCCCCAGGACCCGCTTCCAGCGCAGCGACCGTGCCCGCACCGCAACGACGCCGAGCGCGGCGATGACGGCCAGGCACCCCAGCCCCGTCCCGACCGCCGCCGGGTAGCGCACCGTCAGCCCCCGCCACAGCTGGAAGAAGTGAAGGTCGCCGTCGGCCGTGAGCGTGGGGGCCTGCCCGTCGAAGGCCCAGGCCCGCGCGAGGTCCAGGACCTGGTCGCCGTAGTGCTGGAGGGTCGAGTGGTCGACGTAGCGCGGGGCGTCGGTGGGGTGGTGGTAGTGCTCGGCCGCCCCAATCGCCGCGATGTTGAGCACCGTGAAACCCTTGGGGATGAACGCCGCCATGTCAGTGGTGTTGGGCATGCGCGCGTACAGCGAGGGGAGGAGCGAGCCGGCCACGGGCTGCTTCACGTGGCTGAGGAAGTAGCCGGCGACGGCCCTGTTGTTCGGGGAGGTCTCGAACATGAGTGCCGGGCCGCTTGTGCCGCGCGCCTCGAGGTTGAGGACCAGGTCGACGCTCTCGTAGTCGGCGCGGTGGTGGCGCATCTCGTTGCGGGCGCCGATGAGGCCGATCTCCTCGCCGTCGGTGATGACGATCTTCAGCGAGTTCTCCGGCTGGCGCCCCTCGGCCTTGAGGGCCCGAAGCGTCTCGACGATGGCGGCCACGCCGTAGCCATCGTCGGCTGCCCCGAGAGAGGTGCCGTCGGTGATGTGCTGATGGCCGCTCTCGTCCGCCTCGACCGTGGCCGAGTCGTAGTGGGCCATGAGCGCCATGGTGTGCTCGGACTTCCCCGGCACGTCGACGACGATCGTGTCGGCTTTCGCGTCCTTGAGCGTCGCCTGCTGCTCGGCGGACAAGTCATCGAAAATCCTCTTGTCCGCCGGGTCGCTGAGATCGAACATCGGGTCGGAGTGCACGGTGGGGGTGTAGTCGAGGTCGGTGAACATGCCGATGACGTCGTCGCGCGCCCGGCCGTGCGCCCCGCGGCGCAGGACACTGTGGGGCTCGTCGGCGAGGCGGTTGATGGCGGCCATGGCGCGCTCGGCGGAGAACGTGGTCGGGTCGGCGGTGGTCGGTGCGGGGGAGGGCAGGATGAGGACGCTCAGGCCCGCCACCAGACCCAGCAGGGCGGCGATCGGGGCCAGCAGGTGCCGGGTGAGACCGGGCGCGGAGAAACGGCGATCAGTCATGGTGTCAGCTTTCCGGACGTGAATCGGTGGTGAATGAGGGGAGGGGCAGCGTCGCCTTCACGCCTTCAGCTCGCCGGTGGTGAGGACAGGGCCCCGGGATGCGGCGTGGGGTACGAACGCGGTGCCAGGCGTGGCCGGCTCAGGCCTTGGGCCAGGCGACGACCAGGCAGACGGCGACGAAGGCGACAGTCAGCGCCACCTGCGTCCAGCCGAGCCAGGCCCGGAGACGCGGCAGGGCGGGCAGATCCGGCCACAGCGTGATGCCCCGGACGATCCCGTACAGGCCGGGCAGCGACACCGCCGCCAGGATCCAGGTGGGCACATACGCCCAGGGCCCCGAGACTGGATGGGAGATATGGGTCTGACCTGCTGCGACGGAGGTCGGGAACGGTGGAAGGGAGAGGTATCCGTGCTCATGGGACCAGGCTGTCGGAGCGTGATCGCCCACACGATCCAGCCACCTGGTCGGTCGATGTCGGGCCAGCCCGACAACACCGTGACGGTCCACGAGAAGGACGGGGTGGCGGGGTGAGGTGGGGTGTCCCGCCCGGATCTGGGTGAGCGCGGGCAACGGTGATGCCGGCGAACGGCCTCCCGTGTGGTCCCGGGCGTGCAGAGGGCCTTGGAGAGGTGGGGAGTGTCCAAATCGGATACAAAGGCGGCAACGAGTACTGAGTGCGCCTGACAGAACCTCATGATTCCGCGGTTCGTATCGCTGGGTGAAACGTTGTTGGGATCCTTTGTGTCCGATTTGGACACCATGCCCGGGCTGCCGGGCGTGATGTCTCTGGACATGGGTGACAGTTCTGTGTCACGACATCGGTGACACTTCGATGGGTCCTGGAGGCCACAGGCTGACGGATGCGCCAGTTGTCCACAGGGCGTCGGCGGCCGGGTTGCACCCACTCCGCAGCCGGGCGGCAATGGGCTCCATGAGCACCTTGGGCACAGACCTGCTCGCCGTTGTTCGTGGCTGCTACGGAGCGGTGCGCGTTCGGGACCTTGACCTGTCCCGCACCCAGCGCCGTCATGTCGCCTCGCTGGTGAGAACCGGTGAGCTCATCGCCTATGAGCATGGGGTTGTCGGTATCCCGGGTGCTGAGCGCGCGGTTGTGCTGGCGCGCATTCATGGAGGGCTCCTCACCTGCCAGGCCGCTATGCGCTACTACGGGCTGCCCGTGGCCCAAGGGACCGAGCAGATTCATCTTGTGGTTGCGCCCGGCAGGCGATTCTCGACCGCCGGGCGGGAGGTGCTCCATGCAGACCGGTACCGGACTCGTATATCGCCAACCTCTTATCCGGTTCAGCCACTCCCTGAGGCGCTGGCTCGTTTCCTGCGCTGCCACGTCCAAGACGACTCCCCACTCATCGCTCTCGATGCGGCACTTCACGACGAGCGCGTTACTGCCGAGCAGATTCGCAATCTGCTTCGCGGCCCCGGCTCGGCTCGGGCGCTTGCTCGACTCGATCGCGCCAGCGACCGGGCCCGTTCCCCGTTGGAGACGCTGGTGCGAATGGACCTTGAGGCTGCGGGCCTGGGCTTTGATGACGGAGTGGAGATCGAGGGAGTCGGCGAGGTGGACCTGGTGATCGAGGACTGGGTGGTCGTCGAGCTCGACGGCTACACCTACCACTGCGACGAGTACCAGTTCGGCCTCGACCGCTGGCGCGACCGCCGGCTCGTCGCCCGCGGCTTCCTGCCGCTGCGCTTTACGAGGAAGGATGTCTATGCACATCAGGTCGTTCCGGACGTGCTGAGGGTCTTGGAGAGGTGGGGAGTGTCCAAATCGGATACAAAGGCGGCAACGAGTACTGAGTGCGTCTGATAGAACCGCATGATTCCGCGGTTCGTGTGGCGCGGTGAAAAGTGGTTGGACTCCTTTGTATCCGATTTGGGCACGAACCTCCCTCAAGAGGGCTTCCACGGTTCCGGTGATGCCACTTCGCCGGGGATGACAGGAGGTCGGCGGCAATGATGCCGGGGCGCGTGGGGCGCGTGGGGCCTGTGGTGAATGATTGCGCGCGGGGATGAGGGGTGTGCTTCCGACCTCGCCCCAACACGCCGGGCAGGAGTGATCTGGACCTCATGTGCGCTCTCCGGGTGGTCCTGCCGGCTCGCGTTCCAGCTTCGACGGCATCCGCGAGATCGTGCGGGAAGGCGTAACCTATCGGGACGAAAGTCCATACCTCTATCGCAAGATGTTGTGGTTGAGATACAATTTAGACACAAGATGATGTGTCTCATCGATGTGATTTGGGAGTATGGTCGGCACCGGTGCCGCCGACCGCCCCGCTCCCCGCAGGCAGCGCGCAGCCGCTGACGGCACCCGGAAGGACCGGCCCTATCCATGCTCGGCAGGGCCGCGAACAGGAACGAGAAGGACCATCGGAGAGACCCGTGCTCGAGAAGAACCTTGCCTCCACCGCCCCCGCAGCTGACGGCTCGGCGCAGCCGCCGGCCGCCACCCCCGCCACCGACCCGCGCCTCGTGGCCCCCGGCTCAGCCGACTCGGCCGTCGCCCGCGGCGAGCGCCCCACTGTGGACGCCATCGCCACCATCACCGAGTACCTGGACCGCTCCGACTGGCGCGTCAACGCCAACGCCAACCAGGGATACTCGCTGGGTGGGATGATGCTCAACACCTCCGGCAAGGTCGTCGCCAACTACTGGCTCAGCCAGGTCTACCCGGCCGTCGCCGGCCAGGCCCACCGCAACGCGGACCTCCACATCCACGACCTGGACATGTTCGCCGGCTACTGCGCCGGCTGGTCCCTCAAGGACCTCCTCCAGCAGGGCTTCAACGGCGTCCGTGGCGCCATCGCCGCCGGCCCCGCCAAGCACTTCTCCTCGGCGGTCGGGCAGATCGTCAACTTCCTGGGGACCCTGCAGAACGAGTGGGCCGGCGCCCAGGCCTTCTCCTCCTTCGACACCTACATGGCGCCCTTCGTCCGCCTGGACGACATGACCTACGCCCAGGTCAAGCAGTGCATGCAGGAACTCATCTTCAACCTCAACGTCCCCTCGCGCTGGGGCACCCAGACCCCCTTCACCAACCTCACCTTCGACTGGACCTGCCCCGCGGACCTCGCGGACGAGCACCCCCTCATCGGCGACGAGGTCTGCGACTTCGCCTACGGCGACCTTCAGGCGGAGATGGACCTCATCAACCGCGCCTTCATGGAGGTTATGACCGAGGGTGACGCCGAGGGCCGGGTCTTCACCTTCCCCATCCCCACCTACAACATCACCCGCGACTTCGACTGGGACGCCCCTAACACCGAGCTCCTGTTCACCATGACCGCGAAGTACGGCCTGCCCTACTTCCAGAACTTCATCAACTCCGAGCTTGACCCCGGCATGATCCGCTCCATGTGCTGCCGCCTCCAGCTCGACCTGCGCGAGCTGCTCAAGCGCGGCAACGGCCTGTTCGGCTCGGCCGAGCAGACCGGTTCGGTCGGCGTCGTCACCATCAACATGGCCCGCCTCGGCTACCTCTACGCCGACGACGAGGCCGCCCTGACCGCCCGGCTCGACGAGTTGCTCGAGATCGGCCGCGACACCCTCGAGCTCAAGCGCACCGTCATCCAGCACCACATCGACGCCGGCCTGTTCCCCTTCACCAAGCGGTACCTGGGCACCCTGGACAACCACTTCTCCACCCTGGGCGTCAACGGCATGAACGAGATGGTCCGCAACTTCACCCACGACGCCTACGACCTGACCGACCCGCGCGGCCACGCCATGTGCGTGCGCCTCCTGGACCACGTGCGCGACAAGATGGTCGAGTTCCAGGAGGCCACCGGCCACCTCTACAACCTCGAGGCCACGCCGGCCGAGGGCACCACCTACCGCTTCGCCAAGGAGGACCGCAAGCGCTACCCCGGCATCCTTCAGGCCGGCACGGAGTCCAACCCCTACTACACGAACTCCTCCCAGATCCCCGTGGGCTACACCGACGACCCCTTCGAGGCCCAGGAGATGCAGGAGGAGCTCCAGACCAAGTACACCGGCGGCACCGTCCTGCACCTGTACATGAACGAGCGCATCTCCTCGGCCGCCGCCTGCAAGGAGCTGGTGCGCCGCTCCCTGACCGCCTTCCGCACGCCCTACATCACCATCACGCCGACCTTCTCCATCTGCCCCGTCCACGGCTACCTCGTCGGCGAGCACCTCACCTGCGACAAGTGCGCCGAGCTCCACCCGGAGGCCGAGCCGGTCGAGTGTGAGGTGTGGACGCGCGTCATGGGCTACTTCCGCCCGGTGCGCTCCTTCAATATCGGCAAGAAGGGCGAGTACGCCGAGCGGCAGATGTTCACCGAGGTCGCCGCCGGCGGCCACGGCCCGGCTGTCTCGCGCCTGAGTGCGGTGAGCGCCTGAGAGGACCCGCCGGGACCGCTGGGCGCCGTCGGATGATCCGGCGACGGCGCCCAGCGGGCTCGGTGTCGCGACGACGCCGGCCCTCGGGTCGGCCCCGCAGCCCGGCAGTTCCCCGCAGTCCCGACAACGTTCCGAGAGGAGGGGGCAGTGACCTCACCGCAGACACGTCCGCCGACCAACTCACAGACTGCCCAGCCGGCCCGGGTCACTGAGGACGGTGCGGGTCGGGGCGCCTCCGCCGGCCCCGACCGCCGGCCCGCTGACGACCTGGTGATCGCCGGGCTCGTCCCCATGAGCACAGTCGACTGGCCTGACCACCTGACCGCGACCGTCTTCCTGCAGGGCTGCCCCTGGAACTGCTTCTACTGCCACAACCAGGCCCTCATCCCCGCCCGCACGCCCGGCCAGGTGGCGTGGGAGGAGGTGCGCGCCCTGCTGCGCCGCCGGCGCGGGCTGCTCGACGGCGTCGTCCTCACCGGCGGAGAGGCCCTGCGCCAGAACGCCCTGGCCGACGCCGCCCGCGAGGTCATCGACATGGGCTTCCAGGTGGGGCTGCACACGGCCGGGCCCTACCCGCGGCGGCTGCGGGACATGATCGAGGCCGGGCTCGTCGATTGGGTGGGGCTGGACATCAAGGCCCTGCCCGAGCACTACGGGCAGGTGGTCGGCCGGGCGAACGCGGCCGCGAGGGCCTGGAAGAGCCTGGAGGTGCTCATCGAGGCGGCCGGCCGCGGCGGGCCCGACTTCGAGGTGCGCACCACCGTGGTGCCCGGGGACGTGACGGCCGACGACGCCGTCGAGGTGGCCCGGCGGGTGCACGCGGCGGGGGCGCGGGTCTACGCCCTCCAGCAGGCCCGCTCCGAGGGGACGAGCGGCGAGTTCGACGTCGTGGCGCCCGGCTGGGATGGGATGTGCGAGCGCATGGCCGAGCGCATCGAGGCCCTGGGCTGGGACCGCTTCACCTATCGCCCGGCGTAGAGGGGGGCGGGCTGCAGTGCTCGCTGATGGAGGCGTCCGCGCTGCTAGCCTCGAAGCATGAGCTACGACATCCTGATCTTCGAGCCTGGGGTGGTTACGGATGAGGACTTTCCCCAGTGGTGGGATCGGGTCTCCCGGTGGGAGGAGCCGCATGACTATGACAGCATTGAGCGCGCCACCCCGGCGATCAGGTCCTTCTATCGCGACCTCGTCCGAACCTTCCCTCCGTTCAACGGCCCCGACGCGCTGAGTGATGACGAGGTCGATGCGCGTCTCGCCCAGGGGCTGCCGGTCGCCGACTACACCATCGGTGAAGACCTGGTATACGTCGGTGTCAGCTGGTCGGCCGCTGATGCGCTGGTGGTGACCGCCGGTGAGCTCGCGTGGACGCACCGGCTCGCCGTGGCGTACGTCAGCGACGACGGAGCGATCGTGCGGCCACCGGACCAGCCGGCGCAGCCCGCCTCCAGCGTCCGGGTGGACTACGTCGTCCAGCACGCCACAAGGTGAAACCGGCCGTGTAAGTGCAGCGTCCGACACCCACCTACACATTAGTGATCCCATTCAGTGGGTCAACTACTGAGACATCTCCTTATTGTTCGGCTATGGTTGCTGACAGGCGGTCATCTCGTCGTCGCGGCTGACAGCGGTCAGCGGTACCCACGGCGCCCTGACCGGCTCAGGCGCACCTCGCGCGTCGCGACACCCCGGCCCGCTGGCCGAGCAAGGAGATACTCATGAACGACACCAACCTGCCCGAGACCCCTCAGGACAGTGCTCCCGCCGGCTGCCCCATGTCCCGCGCCGGCCTCGGCGAGCACCTGCCCAGCCGCAACAACGCCGTCGGCCAGGGCCGTATGACGATGGCCAACGGCTCGCCCGTCTACAACAACCAGGACTCCATGACCGCCGGGCCCCGCGGCCCCGTCGCCCTCCAGGACGCCTGGCTGCTGGAGAAGCACGCCCACTTCAACCGCGAGGTCATCCCCGAGCGCCGCATGCACGCCAAGGGCTCAGGCGCCTGGGGCACCTTCACCGTCACCCGCGCCATTCCCGAGCTCACTCGCGCCGCGATCTTCTCCACCGAGGGCAACCAGTGCGAGCTCTTCATGCGCTTCTCCACCGTCGCCGGCGAGCGCGGGGCCGCCGACGCCGAGCGCGACATCCGCGGCTTCGCCATGCGTTTCTTCACCTCCGAGGGCAACTGGGACGTCGTCGGCAACAACACCCCCGTCTTCTTCTTCCGTGACGGCAAGAAGTTCATCGACCTCAACCACGCCGTCAAGCGTGACCCCCGCACCAACCTGCGCAGCCCCAACACCAACTGGGACTTCTGGACCAGCCTGCCCGAGTCGCTCCTCCAGGTGACCATCACGATGTCCGACCGCGGCATCCCGCTGTCCTACCGCTACATGCACGGCTTCTCCTCGCACGCCTACTCCTTCATCAATGCCGAGGGCGTACGCACCTGGGTGAAGTTCCACTTCCGCTCCCAGCAGGGTCTCGCCAACCTCACGGACCAGGAGGCCGCCACCGTCATCGCCCAGGACCGCGAGTCCAACCAGCGCGACCTGTACGAGTCCATCGAGAAGGGCCAGTACCCCCGCTGGACCATGTACGTCCAGACCATGACCGTTGAGCAGGCCGAGGCCCTGACCGACTTCAACCCCTTCGACCTGACGAAGATGTGGCCCAAGGCGGACTTCCCCTTCCAGGAGGTCGGTGTCCTCGAGCTCAACAGGAACCCCGACAACTACTTCCAGGACGTCGAGCAGGCCGGCTTCACGCCCCAGAACATCGTGCCCGGCATCGGCTACTCGCCGGACAGGATGCTCCAGGCCCGCCTCTTCTCCTACGGTGACGCTCAGCGCTACCGCCTCGGCGTCAACCACCACCAGATTCCGGTCAACGCCCCGCGCGGCGTCGCCTGCCCCCACGGCTTCCACCGCGACGGCGCCATGCGGGTGGACGGCAACGCCGGGTCCCAGAACGCCTACGAGCCCAACTCATACGGCAACTGGCAGGACTCGCGCGAGCTCTCCGAGCCCGTCCAGGCCGGAGGCGACGTCGCCATGTACGACTTCCGCGAGGACGACCACAACTACTACACCCAGCCCGGCATGCTCTGGCGCGCCATGACGCCCGAGCAGCAGCTCGTCCTGTGCGAGAACACCGCCCGCGCCATGGGGGACTCGACCCTGCAGATCAAGCACCGCCACATCTTCAACTGCTACCAGGCGGACCCCGACTACGGCCGTGGCGTGGCCCAGGCGCTGGGCATCGACATCGACAGCGTGGACCTCGACGGCGCCACCGCCGACTCCTACGAGCTGTGGCTCGCGCGCAACCGCGCCAACGCCGAGCTCGACGTCCCGACGTCGCCCGCCGCCCCCGCCTCGGCCGCGAACCTCGGCCCGGCCGGCCGTGACACGAACGTGGCTGACCCGACCGCCCTCACCGACCCGATGAACGACCCCTACGTGCTCTGAGCACTGCGTCCCGGTACCCGACGGCGGCCCGCCACCTCCCGGCGGAGGTGGCGGGCCGCCGTCGGGGATCGCCGTGGGGAGCGGTGTCCATGGTCGGGCGGTGGGGGCGCTACTAGCCTCGGGGCATGAGCTACGACATTATGATCTTCGAGCCGGCGGCGGTCTCAGACGAGGACTTCCCGCAGTGGTGGGAACAGGTCTCCCGGTGGGAGGAGCCGCGCGACTACTACACCACCGAGGGCTCTACCCCGGCGATCAGGTCCTTCTACCGCGACCTCATCCGCGCTTTCCCACCGTTCAACGGCCCCGATGCGCTGAGCGAGGAGGAGCTCGAGGAGCGGGAGGCCGAAGGGCTGCCGGTCGCCGACTACACCATCGGCGCGGACTACATCTACATCGGTGTCGGCTGGTCGGATGCGGACGCGCTCGTCAAGATCGTCGGCCAGATGGCCTGGACGCATCGGCTTGCAGTTGCCTACGTCAGTGACGACAGTTCGATCGTCCGGCCGTAGCGGTGGGCGGGGCTGACGCTGAGTCTCGAGCCTTCGGCCCCGCCTCCGACCCCACAGCCACAAAGTAGTACATGTAGAACATTTGTCGTATTCTCGTGTCATGAGTGCAGTGGGTGACCCGGTTTCTCCGGGGAGCAGGACTGTCGGACTGCGGGAGGTCAATCAGCAGGCCGGGCGGGTCTACCGTGAGGTCGAGTCCACTGGTGTACCTGTGACGGTCACCGACCGTGGCCGCCCGATCGCCCAGATCGTTCCGATCCGTGATGACGAGACCTGGTACGGGCGGATGGTCCGTGAGGGCAAGGTCCGTCGAGCCGCAGGCGACTGGGCGCTGCCCGCCAGGCGGTGGGGGGTGCCTGAGGGTTTCGACCGGGAGCAGTTCCTCCTCGGTGAGCGCGAGGAGGACAGGTGATCTACCTCGACACCTCGGTGGCGCTGCTCTCCCTCCTCGGGCAGCCCGGAGCCGATGAGGCTGCGCAGCTCATCATGGATGCGCACGCCACCGAGGGGCTGGTCTCCTCCTGTTTGCTCACGGTGGAGATGGCTCGGGCGGCGCATCGGGAGCACTTCGATATCCGCGTGGTCGATGAGTTCATCGCGGGAGTGGAGCTCATCGAGATCGGCCCGGATGTCATTGCGCGCGCCAGCGCCCTGACTGGTGAGCTGAAGTCTCTCGATGCCATTCACCTGGCGACTGCGACGCTGCTGGACGATCCTCGCCACCCGGTCACGGTTCTCACTCATGACGCCCGCCTCGCCGACGCCGCCCGGTCCCGAGGCCTGGGCGCGATCGACCCGCTGGGCTCATAGCACCTGATAGACCTCCTCGAAGGGCAGGCGCGGGTTGCGCTCCTGGTAGGCGTCTGGCCCTGGGTGACCGACGTTGATGACCAGCAGCACCTCCACGTCCTGACCGGCGAAGAACTCGGTGGCCAACGCCTCAGCGTCGTCTCCGTTCATGGGGCCGGCTGCCAGCCCGACGGCGCGAATCGCCTGAATGACGTAGGCCGTCTGGATCAGCGCTGAGGCGCGCGCCCACTGTGCCCGCATCTCCGCCCCGCCCTCCTCCAGCAGCCGCTGGTAGCGCTCGCCGCGCGGGTGCAGCCGTGGCAGGGACCCGGTGAAGGAGCGGTCGGCTGCGCATACGAGGGTGAGAGGCGCGCCTGCGGCCTGCTCGCGATTACCGCGGGGAAGACAGGGCAGCAGGCGCTCGCGGGCTGCCGCCGATCGGACGGCTACTACCCGTAGCGGCTGGGCGTTGACCGCCGTCGGCGCCCACTTGGCCAGCTCATGGATCGCCCGCAGCTGGGCGTCGGTCACCGGCTCGTCGGTGAAGGTGTAGGCGGTGCGTGCCCCGCTGAACAGCAGCGAGGCGTCGGACTCGGTCAGGATGGACTCGTCGGGCACAGGGCCCGGAACCGGAACGGGGGAGACGACTGCCATGCTCCGATTCAAGCACGCGCCGTCTCCCCCGGGGCGGATGTTGTCCCGACAAGGCAGTCTTGCTGTCCCCGCCCTTGCTCTCCTCACCCTCCTGACGTGCGGCCTCGCAGCGGGTCTCCGTCGCGCAGGCGATCCATGCGATGGCGGAGAGTGTGCGCTGTGAGGGCCACGGTCCTGCTGCTCGAGAAGTAGCCGTTCTCCTCGATGGAAGGGTGAGGCTCCGGGCCGAGCGCTGTAGGGAATGAGGCAGGAAGTTATGGATGAGAATGCCGCTCCCGGCGCTCGGCCTGACTGTGGTGGTCTGTATCTCCTCCTCGTGTCCCGTGCTGACGGGGCGCCTCGGGCGCCGTCAACAGTGAAGCTGTCGAGGGCAAGCCAACCGGAGCCGGTGTTGCGAGGACGTTGGCGCAAACGCTTATGTTCCCGCAACGCTCGGGCGTGGCGGCGGGAAGTGTTTCAGTACAGGAGGAGGGGCAGGAAGGCGCTGAGGTTGTTGAGGCAGTGGATGCTCGCCGGGTAGAGCAGGTTGCGGTCGGTCTTGATATAGAGCAGCCCGCAGCTGAGTCCGAAGAAGGCGTGCGGGATGACGCTCAGTACCTCGGAGAGCGCGAACGAGTGCATGTGCAGCGCACCGAACAGAACGCTGGAGACGACAACAGCCACCCAGGTCGGTGCGAAGCGCTCGATGAGCCCAATGAGGAGCTGACGGAAGAACATCTCCTCCACAATCGGCCCTACGATCCCGAGCACGACGACGATGATGATCGGCGGGAACATCTGAATGACTTCGGCAACGCTGGCGTCATTCTGCAGGGTTGCTCCGGACAGGCCGGCGAGGTTGAGCAGGGCCGACGAGGCCAGGCCACCGACGAGCTCGATCACCAAGGTGGCGAGTCCGCCCACGATGAGAGTGAGGACGGCCCGCCGCTTACGGGCCGCTACCTGACGGGCGGCCCGGGCCAGCGGGTGGCGGAAGGCGACGCAACCGACGGCGAAGAGAGCGATGTAGAGCGCGAGGCCGGTTGTGGGGCCGGCGTCCCCAGGGATGAGAAAGTGGCCAAGGTGGAGAGGGAAGAAGAAGGCGTAGACGCTCGTGAAGATGACCAGCGCGACGGTGCTCAGTCGGTCGGGCCGGGTGCTTGCGGTCGGAGCCGAGACCGGAGCGGAGTCCGACGGCGCAGGATCCGGTGCTCCGAAGGCGGTCGGCGTCTGCTGGGACAGGGACGTGCGGGAAGTGCTCATGGCCGGAAGTGTGGAGTGGCCGGCCTGCGAGCCACATCGCCCCGGCGGCCGAGCCTCGGTGCGCCCCTCAGACCCTGGTTCGTCAGACTCCGGGTTGACTCCTCCTAAGTCTCACTGAGCCGCCTGAGCGCATGTGCGTTCGGCTGTCGTGGGGATGGAAGTCTACCCAATAATCGTAACAATAAGGGACAATTGTCAAGCGGTCTCACTTCAATTTCTATTCTCGGCAACAGTAAAAAATGTGTATATCAATCCGATTGCATTTTATGGCTGCGTGAGTTATTACTGCCCCTGGAGTGCTTCAATTCTATCGGCTAGCCGCCCACCATCCCTTCTCCTGACTCGAGGCTCTCGTGAACGCGCCCTTTTTGTCCCCTATGTCTCCCATATTTTCCCGTTCGTCTGTTTCATCAGTGTCTTCCTCGACGTCGAGGCGGCGGGGGCTGCTGAGGACCTCGGCTCCTGTGCTCCTCGCCCTGGTTCTTGGCGTTGGAATCGCCGGCTGCGACGACGTGTCCAGCGCCAGCAGTGATGCTGCGTCGTCCGCTGCGCCGGCCGAGTCCCAGCAGGAGGCTGGTGGAGGCGACTCCGCCGCCTCCGAGGAGGTGCCCGCCGAAGAGTCTGGTGAGGAGCCTGCCGCGGAGCCGACGGAGGACTCGTCCGGTTGGAGTGGCTGGCTAGGCGGCTCGGACTCGGGGGAGGGCTCCGAGTCAGGGGCGGACTCCGAATCGGAGTCTCAGAAGAAGTCGGAGTCGGCACCCGAGCCTCAGAAGGAGTTCTACGCCAACTGCAAGGAGGCCAAGGCGGCGGGAGCTGCGCCGATGTACAAGGGTGACCCTGGCTACCGTCCTGAGTTGGACAGAGATGGGGATGGTTCTGCCTGCGACAAATAGGCTCCGTCTTTCGCTGCTGCGAGTTGCTGCCGGCGCTCCACTCAAGGTTTGTTGATAGGTGTCTCGTCGTGTCGCGTGGAGTGCTGTGCGGCATGACGTGACGCAACGTACTGTCTTTTGTTTCCCCTTATCGAGGTTCTCATGAAGGTATTTCCATCCCATTCTGGATTCTTACTGTCCTCCTGCACTGGAGTGAGCCGGCTGGCCGCGCGGATGTCGGGTCGTCAGAGGATGGTGGTGAGGTCGGCGTCCGCGGCCTTGGCCATGGCGACCTGCGCCGGCCTGGCCGGGTGCGGGATTCCGTCCGTGGCTGACGATGCCGGGGCGCCTGCACCGGCAACATCTCCGACGGTGACTGCTTCGCCGTCGCCGTCACCCACTCCGACTCCCTCCCCGTCGCCTACTCCGAGTCCCACCCCATCCCCGACCCCGAGTCCTACGCCGTCGCCGATTCCGACGACGCAGGCCCCGCCGTCGGAGTCTCCTGCACCAGCTGCGACGCAGGAGCCCGAGCCGACACCAGAGGCGACGACGCAGGCCGGCGGTGGCGCAGCGGCTCCCGCGCCCGCCGAGGAGCCGAAGCAGGAGAGCACGTACTTTCCCAACTGCAAGAAGGCGAAGGAGTCGGGTGCGGCCCCCTTGCATCGGGGCGACCCTGGATACTGTGAAGAGCTGGATCGGGACGGGGACGGCGTCGCCTGCGAGTTCAGGTAAGGTCCCGTCGATTCCCGCCGTCTCGAGCGGTGGTGATGCGCAAGTCTCACCTGCTCCATGTGCGTCGTTCGCAACGTCCAGACGTTGCGAACGACGCACATCGGCTTGAGCGGCGGGGACTATGTTCGCGGTAGGTGACGCGTGCTCACATCGTGCGAGGTGAGGTGGCGTGATGTGAGCGGAGATTGACCACGGGCAGACGGGGCCTGCGGAGCCCTCGAATCCAGCGTGCTTTGCGGGCGAGCAGTGCCTGCGATGGGCAGGACTTCACTGACGCCGCCTCAGGCAACTGGTCGGGTGGCTGACCTCCGATTCCGTGTGACGGAGTGGGTGCTCAGAAAGTGTAAGCATCTCAGGAGGCAGGTCGGTCCACACGTGACGCTGCTCGGACTGCGTCTGCTGCGGTGGGTGCCTGAACCTGTGTGCTCCAGGCGCCGATGGCTACCTCCGGGCGGCGGCGTCCCGGGAGGACAGCGACGGGTTCTCTCTGACCGTCCTTGGTCGTGCCGATGACGGTGAACCAGGTCGGCCGGCCGAGGCGGTGGAGCAGATCGGCACCTTCGGGCTCGGCGGCGAGATGATCCATGACTACATCGAGTGCGGCTCTCCAAGTTTGCATCTCAATCCCCGTCTCGGCGTGCGCGCGCAGGAGATCGGCGACGAGCAGCATGACGTCGTCTCGAGCGGTGTCGTCCGTGGGATGCCAGTGCTTGCCGATGACGGCGGCGAGGCGATCGGCGTGTTCAAGCACCGCCGCCTCGGCTTCAGTCGTGATGTCTCGTGAGTGGATCATGATGGGCTCCTTCGAGTGGTGAAAGCCCATTGTCTGGAGTGGTGCGTAGCTTGCTGGAAGCTTTGGGGCCTACCCGACTGTCTGCTCCTCTGTCTGGAGGAACTCTTTGAAGTGTTCGGCAAGGCGGTCGCCATCAGGGCGCATCTGTTTGGCGGCAGGCACGTGCGTCAGGGAGCGGCCTTCAAATGGCAGTAAGCCAGTTTGCAGATGGACGGTCTCGATGCGTTTTGCTCGTGTCGCCACGTGGATACGACGGTCGGCGTCGATGCCGAGGAGGTGACGGTCGTAGGCGGTGTGGTGGAGCCTGCACAGGGCTAAACCATTGCTGACCTCAGGGACTCCCGATTCCCTGGAGTCGGCGATGATGTGCGAGGCTTCCAGGAGCTGTGCGTGCGGAAGATCGCAGACTGCGCAAGAGATCTGGTAGGCACTGAGTACGTGCTCCCTGAAGTCGTGCTGGTGGATACGCGCCTTCGTCCACCGGGAAACGTACTTCTTCTCGATCTGGCCAGAATCCTTGTGATGTGAGGTGGCTGGTGTCGTCTCATCAATGGCGATGATGAACTCCGCATTACGTTCGTCGATGTCAACGATGTAGGCGGGGAATCGGGCGTAATAGAACAGCGTTGACGGGGTCGGCTTCACTCCCACGAGCCAGGCGAGGGGATAGTTCCGCAGAGCGGCTACCTTCATCGCGTCGTTCGCCCACTTCTTCGTGTCGGAGAACTTGTAGCGAAGTAGTCCACTGTCGTCAATCCGGTCGGCGTATGGTGTTTCTTTTCTGGGATCGGGGGCTGCTGTTTTGAATGTCAGGGCGGCCTCAAATTCTTGTGGCTTCCAAATCCCCTGGGATTGATGAGTGAGGCGGAAGTGGTGGCCATGCCAAGAGAAACCGTCCATTAACTCTTTGTGAGTGAAGAGTTCGTGGCCACTCATCTGCTTCGCCTCGAACCACTGCATGGCGGCCAAGTGCGCATCACACTCCTCCAAAGGAGTAAAAATTTGCCGGTCCATGGTGGCGTTCCTCATGAAAAGAGCAGGTGAGAGATGGGGATGTCTGCCTGCGATGGCAGAATGTCTCTGCGAGAGTATATCGCGCGGGAACGATGCTGAGTGATCTGGGTCTACTCGGCAAGGGATAGGGGTGGGAGCGTCCTCACCTGCCCCACCTTCGGATTTGATGGGCGGTGGCTGGGTCGACCTGTGGCGTCCTGATACTCATCCATCCGCCCGCACTAGCCGGACGATGCCGGCGGCCTGGGCGGCCGTCGTCCAGGCCAGGATGATGAGTCCGGCAGAGGCGACGTCCGCCCGCGATGTGTCGGCCGCCAGCCAGATCTGGGCCGCCTGCCCCGGGAGCCAGCGGGCGGCGTCGCCCAGGAACACGGCCAGCTGCGGTGCCAGAACCACCAGCACCACAGCCGCTGTCGAGGCACCAATGACGCTGCGCAGCGCCGCACCGAGCCCAGCCGACAGCAGCAGCACCGCGGTCAACCAGACCACGGTTCTTCCGCCGGCCCACAGCGCCGCCGTCGACATCGCCGGACACGCCGCCAGACTCGCCCCGACCAGGACGCTCGCCGCCACCAGTCCCGTACCGGCCAGCATTATGAGTCGTGCCGCCGCCAACCGCCTCCGCGCCGGCGTCACCAGCAGACTCGTCATGCCCTGAGCCGTGGAGTGCTCGGCACCCGCCGCGGCCACCCCGGCCGCCACGAAGCCGATCTGCACCGCCAGCGTCCACACCGGAGCGACCTCCTCGAAACCGAGGTCCCGCCCATCCACCACGTCACGCAGAACTGACATCATCGTGGCGACCGCCGCCGCGCCCGCCACCGCCGCCGACCACCACATCGCCGGCAGCGTCACCACCTTCACCAGCTCCGCGCGCAGCGCCCGCCCCCAGACTGTCGTCACCCCAGCGGTGGCCCTCACCCTGCTGGTTGCACCGGCTCCGCTCATGCGTCCCGCCTCATCCATACCCAGCAGCACACCGCCGCGCACCCGCCCGCCCATGCCGCGCAGACGGCGGCCGCCATCGGGATCGACAGCAGCTCGACGAGCCGGTCGTAGTTGAGCGTCGTCGGGTTCGCAATGAGCCGCACCGCCGCCGTGTCCGGCAGGAACCGGGCCGCATCGGTGGACTTGATGAGCAGCACCCCCGGCGAGAGCATCGTCGACATCGCGACGAGGACCGTCATCGACACCAGCGCGCTGCGCGTCACCATCGCCAGCGCCATCGACGCCATCGCCGAGAACCCCCACCACGTCAGGATCCCCGTCAGCATCCACCACGGCACCGACTCGAAGGGCACGCTCGACCCCAGCAGGTGCCGGCATAGCGAGTAGGTCGCCGCCCACGCCGTCGCCAGCAGCACCGTCGCAGCCCCCAGCACCACGAGCAGCTTCGCGGCCACCGCCGCCCCGCGTCGCGGCTGCACCAGCATCGTCGTCGCCACCTGACGCGGAGCGCTGGAGGCCCCGCTCGTGCGAGGATCACTCGTGTACTCGCTGACCACGACACTCACCGCCAGCACCACGATCCCCGTGGTCCCCACGTACAGCCCGATGACGCCGACGTCGCCCAGCCGTGCTGGCGCATCCGGGTCGCCGGCCGCCAGCCGCGCCGCCAGGTCATGATCCGTGTAGTACTCGATCAGGAGCGGCAGGACAATCGCCAACGCCGCCCCCAGCCAGGCCCCCGGCAGACCCACCGTCTTGCGCACCTCCGCCGTGACGGAGCGCACCAGTGCCGTCGCCGCGCTCATGAATGGACCCCGTCCTCGCGCTCGGCCTGGCCTGCCCGGTCGGCCCGTCCAGTCCGGCCGGCCTGACCGGCCCCACCGCCGACCTCGCTGCCGGCCTCGCCCCCGGTCGGGGCAGTCAGTGAGAAGAACGCCTCCTCAAGGTTCGCGTAGCCCGCCGCGACCTCCTCCAGCGTCCCGGCCGCCCGCACCCGCCCGCCGGCGATGACGACGACGTCGTCGGCCACCTCAGCCAGCTCGGCCAGAACATGACTGGACAGCAGGACCGTGCCCCCGGCGTCGGCCCGCTGCCGAAGCAGCCTGCGGATCCACCGGATCCCCTCCGGGTCCAGGCCGTTGACCGGCTCGTCGAGGATGAGCACCTCCGGGTCACCCAGCAGCGCCGTCGCCAGCCCCAGGCGCTGCCCCATTCCCAGGGAGAAGGTGCGCACCCGCCGCCCGGCCGCCTCACTCAGCCCGACGACGTCGAGCACCTCAGCCACCCGACGCCGACTGATTCCCGCACCCGAGGCCACCCAACCCAGGTGACCGCGGGCCGTGCGCGAGGGGTGCGCGCCCGAGCCATCGAGCACCGCCCCCACCGTGCGCAGCGGCTCACGCAGCTCGCGGTAGGGGCGACCGCCGATGAGCGCCCGCCCGCCGTCGGCCCGGTCCAGACCCAGCAGACACCTCAAGGTCGAGGACTTCCCGGCGCCATTCGGCCCCACGAATCCGGTGACGCGGCCCGGACGCGCCTCCAGGCTCACGCCGTGAAGCACCTCCCGCGCCCCGTGCCGCTTGACGAGGTTCTCAATAGCGATCATGGGCCAACTCCAGCGCACCGAGCGGCAGCGCGCATCGGCCGCCCAGCCGAGGCGGTCCCGCCGCCTCAGACCCAGGTCCGTCAGACCCCGGTTCGATGAAGCGTCCGAGCCGCCTTCCTAGACTGGCCGCGTGCCAGTCCCAGACGTCCCACCGCGCCACTCGCCGCTCGGGCGCGCCATCACCGGGCTGACCGTGATTGTTCTTGGCCTGGGCACCCTGGTCGGCTACTCCCCGGATCCTTCTCGGCGCGCCCAGATGACGGTGCTGCTCGTCATGGCTGGGCTCGTCGCCGCCTCCCTGTGGCTGCGGCGGCGTGACCGGCGTGCCCACGAGCGGCGCCTGACCCAGGAGACCGCCGCGCGCGCCGTCGCCGAGGACCGCCTCATCATTGCCCGCGAGCTGCACGACGCCGTCTCCGGCAATCTCGGAGCCATCACCGTGCGCTGCGCCGTGGCCCGGCGCCTCGAGACCACCCCCGACGGGCTGCGAACCGCACTCGACGACGTTGAGACCGCCTCCCGCGAGGCCACTGACGCGTTGCGGCGCATGCTCGCCGTCCTGCGCGACGAGAACAGGCCCCCGACGCCCGGGGCGCTGGCGGCCCCGGCGGGACACACACCGGCAGCTGGCCCCGGCCCCGTCAACAGTCTCGCCGAGAGCCTTCGGGAGCTGATCGGCAGGGCCCGCCGCACCGGCGTCACCGTCGATCTCGACGCCGATGCGCCGCACATCGGCGCGGATGCGGGCGCTGCCCAAGCCGCGGCGATGACCGATGGTCTCCCGGCTCCGACGGCGCAGGCCGCTACCCGGGTCGTGGCCGAGGCCCTGGCCAACACTGCCCGCCACGCCGGCCCCACGCGCGCCCGCGTGATCCTCCGCCGGGAGCCGGGACGGCTGCGCATCGCCGTCGTCGACGACGGACCCGCGACCGGATGGGAGCCTCACCCCGGGGCCGGGCAAGGACTGCGCGGACTTCACGAGACCCTGACCGCGCTCGGTGGAACCCTGACCGCAGGACCCCGCGCCGGCGCTCCCGGCTTCGCCGTCGAAGCCATCCTGCCCGTCCCCACCGACGACGCGGCTGGGGCTACCAGCAGCACCCGGGGTTCCGGGGACAGTGCGGGCCCGGAACGCAGAGCCGCCAGTGAGTCACCGGATACCGATCCCAGGAGCGACAGGGGCAAGCCATGACGGACTCCAGCAACGCGCCGACCGACAAGACCGGTGGGTCTCCCGGCGCCCCCATCCGGATCCTCATCGCCGAGGACCAGGCCCTCCTGCGCACCACCCTGGCCGCCCTGCTCGAGGCCGAGCCCGGCATGAGCGTCGTCGGCCTGGCCGAGGACGGTGCCCGCGCGGTCACCCTGGCCGCCGAGCTGCGCCCCGACGTCGTCCTCATGGACATCCAGATGCCGGGCCTGACCGGCATCGAGGCCACCAGAAGGATCTGCGCCGACCCGGTGCTCGCGGCCACGCGCGTCCTCATCCTCACCATGTTCGAGATCGACGACTACGTCCTGGGCGCCCTGCGCGCCGGCGCCTGTGGCTTCCTCCTCAAGGACGCCGACCCCCAGTCCCTCGTTGACGCCGTGCGCACCGTCCATGAGGGGCAGTCGCTGCTCAGCCCCCAGGTGCTGGCCCGCCTCGTGGCCCGCATGCCGAGCACGACGTCGACTGGCACCTCCCGTAGCACCTGGACCGGTGAGGTCGAGGCCCTCACGCCCCGCCAGCGCGAGGTCCTCCTGCTCATCGCCCGGGGCCTGTCCAACAGTGAGATCGAGGTTGAGCTCGGCATCACCCGGGCCACTTGCCGCAGCCACATCACCGCGCTCCTGGCCCGCCTGGGCGCCCGCGACCGCGCCCAGCTCGTCATCGCCGCCTACGAGGCCGGCCTCATCAGCCCCCGCTGAGGTCCACTGGGACGCTCTGGCGCGAGGTCGTACCTTAGGGCGTGAGATCGAGGGGTAAGGGTACGACCTCGAGACCTACGGTACGACCTCGCGGAGGCCGGCACCGCCCTGGTCGCCCCCACCGCCCCGGGCCCGCCTCACCTCCGCTCCTTGAACACCAGTCGGCGCTGCGCCGCATAGCTGGCCACATAGATGGCCCCGTCGCCGAGAACCTTGGCGATCCCCAGCGGAATCCCGACCGCCGTGAGCGCCTTGAGCGCCAGGTAGCTGGCCGCCAGCAGGCTCACCGCCAGGACCGCGTAGCGCACCGCCGTGCGCACCACGGTCCCGCGCCGCGCCCGGAACACCCGGCGATTCATGAAGAAGTTCGCCGTCCCGGACACCAGTCGCGCCCCCACGACCGCCGCCAGCAGGCTGCCCGTCATCGCGAAGATGACCATGACACCCAGCCAGTCGATCCCGAAGCTCGCCAGCGACGCCCCCATGAACCGCAGCAGCGGAGCATAGATCCGCGCCGAGTCCTGCACCGGCCGGAAGTGGGAGGAGGTGTTGCCCGGCTCGTAGACCGTGGCGATCTCCACCTGCTCCACCGCCATCCCCAGCTCGTGAGCGCGCAGCAGCGCGGAGAGCTCGTACTCGTAGCGGTCCCCGGGAACCTCCTGCAGCCACGCCAGCTGCCCGGCCGGGTAGCCGCGCAGACCCGTCTGGGTGTCGCCCAGCCTCCAGCCGGTCGCGCCCCGGAACAGCAGGGCAGTCACGTCGTTACCGATCCGGCTGCGCAGCGGCACCGGCCCGGTGAAGCGCCGCACCCCCAGGGTCATGTGCCCGGTCTCGCGCACCCGCGCGGCTACGGCCTCAATGTCCGACGGCGTGTGCTGCCCGTCGGCGTCGGCGCACACCACGTCCGCCTCGGGCCAGGTGGCGGCCGCGTGAGCCAGGCCCGTGCGCAGCGCCTGACCCTTGCCCTGGTTGACCGGAGAGCTGACGACCTCGGCGCCCCGGGCGCGGGCGGCGGAGAAGAAGGGCGCGTACTGCGGCCCCGAGCCGTCGTCGACGACCAGAACCGCGCAGTCCCGGCGCACACCGCGCAGACGGGCCACGAGCACGGCCAGACGCTCATCGGGCTTGTAGGCCGGGATGAGAACCACGAGCGTCACCGCCGCCCGGGGACGGCGCTCGCCCCCGGTCCGCGCCGCCGTCCGGTTGCCCGCCGTCCGATTGGCAGCGGTCCGGTTCGCGGGGGCGACGACTCGCGGCAGGATGCGCGGCGAGATCTGAAGGGCTGTGTCGGTGCCGTTCATCTCAGGCTCCGTTCGCGATGTAGAGGATGTCGGAGGTGTCGCGCTCGCCCCCGTTGGAGGGCTGGTTGATGATCGAGCCGTTGAAGTACATGGCTGACGAGCCGCCGCCGTCGATGTTGTAGGCGCAGGCGCACCCCAGGTCGGCCATGATCTGGGCGAGCTCGGTCATGGTCACGCCGCGCGAGTAGCCCTCGTTGCGGCCGTCGACGACGACGAGCTTGAGGTGGTTCGTCTCCACCCACCCCACGGCGGTACGCGGCTGCTTGCCCTGGATGGAGTGGTTGCCGACGTTGGTGTCCACCTCGACCTGGTCGATACCGGAGAGCACCTTGGAATCGTTGACCAGCGCCGGCCCGAAGGACAGCGTGTTCCACACGCCTGCGTCCAGAAGCGTCTGGGCCTTGGTAGTGGTCTCGTCGTAGACCTCCACGCGCCCGTCGCTGTAGAAGGCCATGCCGTCGCGCGTGCCGCTGTCGCGGTAGATGACGCCGTTGCGGATGAGGATGCCGTCGCTGCGGAAGCCGTAGTAGTCGCCGTTGATGGCCAGGACGGCGTCGTGCTCAGAGGCCATCGTGGTGGGCTTGGCGACGATGTTGGTGCCGTAGGAGTTGTTGGCGAAGGCGCTGCGCAGGTCGGTGGCGTTGGTGAGCTTGACGTCGGCCACGTAGTAGGTGACGGTGTCGCTGCCCGAGCCCGTGGAGACCTGCTCAATCTTGATGCTCGTATTCGATGAGGAGTAGGAGTTGTCACCGACCGTCACGTTCGTGGCCGGGGACGCCGAGGAGTTGGCCGCGTTCTGTGCCTTGGCCTCCAGCGCGGTGACGTCGCCGACCTCCACGTGTTCGATGACGAAGCGGTTGAGCGCCCAGGCGCTGGTGCCGGTGGCGGCCAGACCCAGGACGGCGGCGCCGCCCAGGAGGAAACGGCGGCGCGGGTGCTTGCTGGACTTCGTGGAGCGGTCGCGCCGGCCGGAGTCGTGGTCCTGGCCGGACTGGGGTGACTCGGGCGGGCTGAGGGTGTCGGAACTGTGCATGACTCAACCGTGTCGGCGCCGCGTATGCCAGACGTAGGTTGACCTTGTGGGTCTCCTGTGAAGCCGCGGCGGGCGTGGTGGCCCCACGAGCGCAGGGATATCGCGATGGACACTCGAGCCGGTCCCGAGGCACAATGAGTGGGAGCCACCCGGCGGCTATCCGGGCGGCTCCCGAAGGGGCTCAGCCCCTCAGGAGCTGAATCAAGCTAATCAGGACTCCGACGGCGGTTGCGAGCGAGCCAACAATCTCGCACCACGTCGGGGTTCTGCGCTGTCCAGCATCCTTCCGTGCCGCATGCCGAAGACGGTCACGCATACCCCTTCACCTCCTTCCGGTGGATCGACACCCTGCTGAATCAAGCAGGAAGGTGCCAGGGCAGATCCGCCGTTGAAGGCCTCCCCACCATGCCACGGCCCTCCGACATCGAGCCGGCGGCTCAAGAACCGGTTTGAGCGACGTCGGAGGATGGCGTCGCATCAGGTGCCAATACTTCAGGAGGGTGAGAGTCCTACGCGGAGACGGTCCCTGAAATCCTTCGACGGGGCCTGGCCTGGGCCTATGGTGAGGGTGGTCGCCGCTCCTGGCGTGACGTTCAACAGGGAGGTGTCAGTATGTTCTCTACCCGAAACATCAAAATTCTCCGGCTGATCGTGGGGGTGCTCGCGATCATCTCCGCGGTCATGAATTTCGCCCAGGGAAACCGGGCGGTCGCGATCATCTTCATCGGCATCGGAGTCATTTTTCTGGCCCAGGTGACGTCATCGTCATCTGATGGCGGTAGTCGCCGTCCTCCGTCGAACTCATGAGCGCCGTCGAGCTTGCGGCGTCGTGGGTGAGTGGCCGGCGTTGGCCCGCTCGGCCTGCGGCGACTCGCCGCAAGCGGCACCTGTGCCAACCTCTACATACCTCCCGTAAGATTTGTATGACCTTACTAAAATTAGATGACATCCCTTGGCAAATTAACTGAGGTAGCCCTAAGGTCCTAGGTGCTTCGTATTCGCCCTCGCCTCACCGAAGGACTCCTATGCGCCGTCGTACTCTGCTCATGGCCCTCCCGCTCACCGCCGTCCTCGCCAGCTGTGGAGTCGCCTCCCGCGCCGGCAAGGGCTCCAGCGCCGGCGCCTCGGCGGGCGCCTCCGGCGGCGGCTTCGAGGTTACCGACGTCGTCGGCCGCAAGGTCTCCTTCAGCGCCCAGCCCCAGAAGATCGTCCTGAGCGAGTCCCGCCACGTGTACTCCCTGGCCTTCCTCAACAAGGACAACCCCATCGACAAGGTGGTCGCCTGGGGAGACGACCTCCAGGGCGCCGCCCCCGACTTTTACGACAAGATCGTCTCCAAAGCCCCCGATGCCGCCAAGCTGCCGAAGATCGGCAACATCGCCAAGGACGGCCTGCCCATCGAGACCCTGGTGAGCCACAAGCCCGACGTCTTCATCATGACCCTGGACGCCTACAAGGCCGCCAAGGAGAAGGGCTACCTCGAGAAGCTGGACGGGCAGAAGATCACCTACGTCGTCACCGACTTCCGCCGCGACCCGGTCAAGAACACCGTCCCCTCGGTCACCCTCATGGGCGCCCTCTTCGACAAGCGCAAGGAGGCCGAGGCCTTCGTCTCCTTCTACAAGAAGCAGGTCGACCCCATCGTGGCGAAGGTGAAGTCCCTGTCCTCCAAGCCCACCACTTTCCTGTGGCGCAGCCCCGGCGTCAACGAGCCCGGTGCCACCTACTCCACCGCGAACCTCGGTGCGATCATCACCGCCACCGGCGGCACCAACATCGCCGACAGCCACCTGTCCGGCGAGGAGGGCACGCTCACCCTCGAGCAGATCATCGCCTCCAACCCCAAGAACATCATCGCCACCGGCGGCGAGTGGCAGAAGCAGAAGATCAACGAAAAAGCCCAGACCAGCTACGTCCACCTCGGCTACAAGGCCGACGAGGCCTCTGCCAAGGCCAGCCTGGAGCAGCTGAAGAAGCAGCCCGGCTTCGAGCAGATCCAGGCCTTCACCGATCGGCACGTCTACGGCATCTACCACCAGTTCTACGACGCCCCCTACAACTTCATCGCCTACCTCACCTTCGCCAAGTGGCAGAACCCCGAGGCCTTCTCCGACGTCGACCCCGCCAAGGTCTGGAAGGAGTTCCACGAGCAGTACATGCCCTGGAAGGCCGAGGGCGTCTTCTTCACCTCCATCTGATGGGAGCGCCCACGGCCAAGGGGCCTTCCGGCGACGTCGCAGCGCACCCGTCCGATACCGCCCGGGTCCCGGACGGGGCGACGTCGGTGACGAAGGCCGACGGGCCGGCCGATGCGCCCACGGACACAGCGGCGTCGGCCTACGTCTCGTACCGCCGTCGAACCGCGCGGCGCGTCGCGATGCTCATGGGGCTGGCCACCCTGCTCCTGGCCGTCTTCCTCGTGGCCCTCATGGTGGGGCCGCTGGGGTTCAGTCCGGCCCAGGTGCTCGGATCCCTTCTCTACGCCGACTACGACCCGTGGGTCGCCAACATCGTCATCAACCTGCGCCTGCCGCCAACGCTCCTGGCTGTCCTGGTGGGTGGGGCGCTGTCCCTGGCCGGCGTGCAGATGCAGACGATCCTCGACAACCCGCTGGCCGAGCCCTTCACCCTGGGGATCTCAGCGGCCTCCGCCCTGGGGGCCGCGCTGGCCATCGTCACAGGTCTCACGCTGCCTGTGGCCACCGGTGCCACCCTGCCAATCGTGGCGATGACGGCGGGACTGGCGGCCTCCCTCTCCATCGCGATGGTCTCGAGGCTGCCGTCGGTGACCAAGGAGATGACGATCCTGCTGGGCATCGCCCTGGTCTTCAGCTGTCAGGCGCTCATGGCGCTCGTGCAGTACCGGGCCTCCACCGAGAGCCTCCAGCAGATCGTCTTCTGGTCGATGGGCTCCCTCATGCGCGCCACCTGGCCGGCCGTGGCCACCGTCTCGACGGCCCTGCTCGTGGCCACGCCCGTCTTCTGGGTCAACGGCTGGCGGCTGACCGCCATCACCCTGGGGGAGGCGCGCGCCGCGGCCATGGGCATCAACGTGGCGCGCCTGCGCGCGTGGACCCTGGTTGGCGTCTCCCTGCTGGCCGCCCTGTCCGTGGCCTTCGTGGGGATCATCGGATTCGTGGGACTCGTGGGGCCGCACATGGCCCGAGGCCTGGTGGGGGAGGACCAGCGCTTCCTCGTACCCGCCTCCATCCTGTGCGGCGCCACCCTGCTGACCGCCGCCCACGCCGCCAGCCAGGTCATTGTGCCCGGTGTCGCCGTGCCCGTCGGCATCCTGACCGCCCTGGTGGGTGTGCCGGTGTTCCTCGCCATCATCTTCGGGCGCCAGCGCTCGGCGGTCAGGAGCGGTTCATGAGCCTGACGCTGAACAACCTCACCTTCTCCTACGGCAGGCGGGCCGTCCTGAAGGGCGTCGACGCCACCTGGGAGACGGGCCAGACGGTCGGGCTGCTCGGCCCCAACGGCGCAGGCAAGTCCACCCTGGTCACCTGCGTGGCCCAACTGCGCCGCCACCTGGGGGAGGTGAGCTTCGCC
Source organism: Actinomyces sp. oral taxon 175 str. F0384 (assembly GCF_000223355.1). Taxonomy (NCBI): domain Bacteria; kingdom Bacillati; phylum Actinomycetota; class Actinomycetes; order Actinomycetales; family Actinomycetaceae; genus Actinomyces; species Actinomyces sp. oral taxon 175. The sequence continues at coordinate 229,924 of NZ_AFUR01000007.1, read as the reverse complement.
GGGCGCCGGGGCCACGACCTGCGCGGCACGATCGGCTACATGCCGCAGGGCCTGCCCGGCGACGCCGCCCTGACTGCGCTGGAGTCGGTGCTCACCGCCTCGCGGCGCGGCATGACCTGGCACACGAGCCGGGCCGATATCGACCTGGCCTGGAGCGCCCTGGACGAGCTCGGGGTGGCCGAGCTGGCCGACCGCCCGCTGGGCCAGCTCTCCGGCGGGCAGCGCCAGCTCGTCGCCCTGGCCCAGACGCTCGTGCGCGAGCCCGGACTCATCCTGCTCGACGAGCCCACCTCCGCCCTCGACCTGCGCCGCCAGGTCTCGGTGCTCTCCCACGTGCGCCGGATCTGCCACCGGGACACCGGCCGCCTCGCCGTCGTCGCCCTGCACGACCTCAACCTGGCGGCTCGCTTCTGCGACCGCCTCGCCATCCTCGCCGGTGGGACGATCCGCGCCGAGGGATCGCCCGCCGAGGTGCTTCAGCCCGACATCCTCGCCGAGGTCTACGGGCTGCGAGTGCGGATTGTGCCCGACGGCGACCACGTCATGGTCGCCCCCGAGGCCGAGCAGGGGGCTTGAGCGGGGGCCTGGCGCCGTCAGGCGCTCCGGCCTCGGATGAAGGGGATGATCCGGAGAACGATCCAGCCGAGCGCCAAGTGACCAAGGCTGGCTCCGGCCACGCCGAAGAGAACGGCGTCGGCCCCCCATATCGCACAGATGGTGCCGAGGACGAGCCCCAGCCAGAGAACGACGGCTGCGGCGGACCACAGGCTGAGGAATCGATGGGTCCGGATGAAGGAACGCAGTATTCGCTCGCTACGGCTGGTGAATGCGCGCCGAAACGCCCGAATGCGTGAGTTGGCCGACTGATACGTGGGGATCACCGCCAGGATCAGCGGCAGAAGAAGGAGATTGCCGGGCAGGTTCATGGACCTGACGAGCGGCAGGAACAGCAGCGTCAGGATCGTGGCCCCCCACAACCCGAGGCACGTGCTGCTGGCGAGCTTCATGAGGAAGCCGTCGACCATGAGACGTGACGTCTCATAGTCGGAGGTCTGGGTCGTGTACGCGGCGAGCGCCTTGGCGGCGTCGTGGTGGTTTCCGCGCTCATCGAGCATCCAGGACCGCAGGAGGAGGGCGTCGTCGAACATGGGGTCGAGTGCGAGCGTCTCCTGCAGGGCGGTCTCCGCCGCCTGCGGGTCGGTCTCCATCTGCGCCACTGCCAGAATCATGTGGTTGTCAGCTGAACCCGGTGAGAGCCTGGCGGCCTCACGGGCATAAAACAGCGCCTCCTCCGTGCGCCCCATCCTGATCAGCGCTATGGACGTGAGGGAGAGCAGTGCATCATCCTCGGGGGCCAGCTGCAGGGCCGTCCTCAGAGAGGGCTCCGCCTCCGGATCGCGGTCCTGGGCGATCAGGGCCTCAGCCAGAAGCCGGTGGGCGTCAGGATCATTCGGTTGCACCGCCAGGGCCTTGCGGGCCGCGGCCTCGGCGTCCCCGAAGCGGTCCACACTGTTGTGGGCGAGCGCCATGACCTTGTACGTGATGCTGGCGTTGTCCGGGTAGCCGGCGAGCAGGTGAGCGAGGATCTGCATGGCCCGCTCGTACTGACCGACTTCGATGAGCCAACCGGCCCGAGTGACCTCCTGGCTGTACTGGTCCTCGCTCATAACATGCGGTGCCGCTTCATCCACTCGCGCAGATCCGCATACTCCCCGGAGGAATCGGCGTACTCGATGACGGTGCGAGCGGTCTCGAACCAGGGGCCGGTCGAGGGGCGGACCTCCTGGACGGCCGCGTACATGTCCTGCATGTTCATCAACCGAGGCCGGCCGGTGCGCACCGAGTCGATGAGCGCCTTCTCCGCAGCGGAGTCGCACACGTGCGACAGATCCGCTCCGGTCAGCCCCTCGGTCATGCGCGCCAGGACCTGCAGGTCGATGCCCTCCACGGGGCGCTCACGCAAGTGCGTGTGCAGAATGGTGGCGCGCGCCGGCTCATCCGGAGGCAGGACGAGCAGGGTCCGGTCCAGCCGCCCCGGCCGGCGCAGCGCCGGATCGATGTCCCAGGGGGTGTTGGTGGCGGCCAGGATGTAGACGCCATCGTTGTCGTTACCGATGCCGTCGAGCTCTTCGAGGAGCTGGTTGACGACACTGCGCATACCTGAGTTGCGTGTGAGTGAGCGCTTGATTCCGAGAGCGTCGATCTCGTCGAGGAAGAGGACGCAGGGAGCGTGGTTGCGTGCCTTCTGGAAGATCCTGTGGAGGTTGTTCTCGGAGATGCCCATGTAATGGTCGAGGATGTCAGTGAGCGTCACCGACAAGAACCCAGCACCCATCTCGCCGGCGATGGCGCGGGCGATGAAGGTCTTTCCCGTCCCCGGCGGACCGTACAGGAGCAGGCCGCCGCGCAGGCTCTTGCCGTAGAGCCGGCGCAGCTCGGGATTGCGCATCGGGGCCAGGAAGGAGGCCTCGAGCCGGTTCTTGACCTCGACCATGCCGCCGACGTCGGCCAGGCAGATATCGGCCCGCTCCACCTCCCAGTCCCCCGGGAGGCTGTAGTTGTCGTTACTGACCAGGTGCGACTCGGAGAGAGCCGGGTCGGAGCCGGAGGACTTCTCGGAGGACTCTGAGGACACGAAAGGGGCGGCGGGTCCGCCGTCGAAGTCCTTCTCGGCCCGCTGCCAGTCGAAGTCCTTGAAGTCGTCCGATGCTGTCGAGTCCTTGGGGGCTGGAGCCGCTGGAGAGCTGGGGGCCGAGGGGGCAACTGAGGGGGCAGGGGCCTCGGGGGCTGTGGGTGAGTCGTCTGGGACGTCGACTGGTGACGCTGCGCTGGGCGCCGGTTCTGCTGGCTGCCCCACGGGTGGTTGCGCGGCCTGCAGTGAGAGCGCCCTGGCCATGATGGTGCGGGCACGCTCATCGGTGGGGGCGTACTGAAGGGCGACTGCGCAGTGGGTGACTGCTTCAGCGTTGCGGTCGGCCTCGACGAGGAGCTCGGCCAGGTGGGTGCGCAGCCGGATGTCGTCGGGAGTGGCTTCTACGGCACGCGTCAGGGATTCAATCAGGGGATCGGTCACCCGGTCAGTGTAGAACCGGGAAGGGCGACAGGTGTCGGCGTCACCGTGCGGAACGGTCTGGCCGTACCGTGCACCGCATCACGCATGGGCGCACTGACGCCTCGGTCGGAACTCTCCGTACTCTCAGGACATGACAGCTTCGCCGGCCGCTCCGTCCGACCACGGGCTGAGGATGACCTTCCCCGCCACGCTCCTCATCGCCCTGGCTGCGCTCGCGCTCGAGCGCATCAGCCGGTAGCGCGCGTTCAGGAGGCTGAGCGCAGCCGCGTCGTCGGAAGAGGTAGTTCGATGGCGCCGATGAGGTCCACGGACTTGGCGATGTTGGTGGCCGAGAGGTCCTCCATCGCCCTGGCGACGATGACGCGGTCTCGGTGAATCTCGCGGATCCTGACCCGGGTCCAGCTCGCCTCGCCCGTCTGCAGATCGTCCTCCTCAAGGAGCCAGTCCTCCGCCAGAAGCCGCAGGCCGATCGCGTCCAGGACCGCCTCGGCCTCATCGAGCTCCATGGCCTCGCCGCGCCGGGCCCACAGCCGGTCATACGGGATGAACCGGCCGTCCGCACTCATCTCGATATAGCCCACGTGCTCGCCGTCCTCGCGGCGCAGGTGGTCGAAGACGTCCTCGGGATCGGGCAGGCCTTCCGGTGGCGGGGCACTCATGCGTGCCAGGTTATCGGGCTGGCGAATGCCTCCCCATCAGCGCAGGCCTGTTGCTTCCGACGTGGCCTGATCTACTTCAAGCCACGAGTGGCTGATAGCGCTGGCGAGCTGCCTCACCGGAGGTTCCGACCATATTTCCAATGGCCGCCCAGGACATCCCAGCATCCCGAGCACCTCTGATGGCATCAAGGACATGCCGTTCGGCCTGGGCCTGTTCAGCAACTGCGTCTCGCAAGGCCGCTAATGCGGCCACGTCGACCTCATCGGCTGCGACTGGCTCGTAGCTCTCGAATCGAGCGGCCAGCTCGTCGGCATGTGTCAGGATCTCGTCAACAGTACGGGGCATCGTCATCACCTCAGAAACTTCTCTCGGGCACGCATGGCGTGGACGATGACGATTGCGGTGATGCCTTGAATGTAGCCAATCTCGAGAACAAGGGCAGCCCGGTTGGCTCCCAGGAGCATGGTGAAACCATCTCCCATGTCCCAGGCCCGGATGGGGTGGTGATAGGCGTGAAGGATGTCGGCCTCGCTCAGGCCGTGCTTCAGCGCCGATCTGGCAATGATCGGATCGTCCACAGATCCAAGGTAACTTGCGGCGCGCTGTTTGGTCGAGGGGTGTGGTCCCGGGGTGACGCCGGTGGTTGTCGCAGGTTTGACTGCCCGGTGAGCGTGCGGATGCCGCAGATGTGTTGGCTGACATCGGCGTGGAGCGGGGCGCTCATATGCGCCAGGCTATCGGGCTGGTGAATGCCTCCCCATCGGTGCAGGTCTGGCGCTTTTGCTGACTGGTGTCACGATTGGCGACTTTTCCGGGGGTGGTACGGCATCTGCCGGCAACCTCGCAGAGGTGACTTGGGGGCGTCTGTGCTGGTCAGGGCTGGTTGCGGGGAGGGGGAGTGTGGCGGGGCGAGGCTGGTGGGCTCTGAAAAGTCGCCAATCGTGACACGTCGGTGGTGCGTGGGGCTGGGATGCGCCGCTCTGACGCGGCCGGAACCGTCCGTCACCTTGTCGCAGCCAGGGCGCCTCGTGAGGCAAGTGGCTCGCGCTGTGCTCACATGGCAGACCTGTGTCACAGGTCACTGTAGACCTCGGGAATGGACTGCGACCCACCAAGGTTGAGCCAGTCAGACTCAAGGTTGTATGCAGTCAAGTTGACAGAGCCTGACTCAATCACAATCCTGAGTGCATACGACTCAACCTGAAGGCGCCGGAACCTCCGGCCCTCACCTCGAACATCGACTGACAACACCTCAGCAATCACAAGGAGCACATCACATGGCACGCGCTGTCGGTATCGACCTGGGTACCACCAACTCTGCTATCGCCGTCCTCGAGGGTGGCGAGCCCACCATCATCCCGAACGCCGAGGGCGGTCGCACCACCCCCTCCGTCGTCGCCTTCTCCAAGTCCGGCGAGATCCTCGTCGGCGAGATCGCCAAGCGTCAGGCGGTCACCAACGTCGACCGCACCATCTCCTCGGTCAAGCGCCACATGGGCACCGACTGGTCCGTGGAGATCGACGACAAGAAGTACACCGCCCAGGAGATCAGCGCCCGCATCCTGGCCAAGCTCAAGGCCGACGCCGAGGCCTACCTGGGTGAGCCCGTCACCAACGCGGTCATCACCGTCCCGGCCTACTTCAACGACGCCGAGCGCCAGGCCACCAAGGAGGCCGGCACCATCGCGGGCCTGACCGTGGACCGTATCGTCAACGAGCCCACCGCCGCGGCCCTGGCTTACGGCCTGGACAAGGGCAAGGAGGACGAGCTCATCCTCGTCTTCGACCTCGGTGGCGGTACCTTCGACGTCTCCCTGCTCGAGGTCGGCAAGGACGACGACGGCTTCTCCACCATCCAGGTGCGCGCCACCAACGGTGACAACCGTCTGGGCGGTGACGACTGGGATGCCCGCATCGTCGACTGGCTGGTCAAGCAGGTCAAGAGCAAGGACGGCGTGGACCTGTCCAAGGACAAGATCGCCATGCAGCGTCTCAAGGACGCCGCCGAGCAGGCCAAGAAGGAGCTGTCCTCGGCGACCTCCACGAACATCAACCTGCAGTACCTCTCCATGAGCGAGTCCGGCCCCATCCACCTCGATGAGAAGCTCACCCGCTCCAACTTCCAGGAGATGACCGCGGACCTGCTCGAGCGCACCAAGATCCCCTTCCACAACGTCATCAAGGACGCCGGGGTCAAGGTCTCCGACATCGACCACGTGGTCCTCGTGGGCGGCTCCACCCGCATGCCCGCCGTCGCCGACGTGGTGCGCGAGCTGACCGGCAAGGACCCCAACAAGGGCGTCAACCCCGATGAGGTCGTCGCCGTCGGCGCGGCCCTCCAGGCCGGCGTCATCCAGGGCGACCGCAGCGACGTCCTGCTCATCGACGTCACGCCGCTGTCCCTGGGCATCGAGACCAAGGGCGGGGTCATGACCAAGCTCATCGAGCGCAACACGGCCATCCCGACCAAGCGCTCCGAGGTCTTCTCCACCGCCGAGGACAACCAGCCCTCCGTGCTCATCCAGGTCTACCAGGGCGAGCGCGAGTTCGCCCGGGACAACAAGCCGCTGGGCACCTTCGAGCTGACCGGCATCGCCCCGGCCCCCCGTGGCGTGCCCCAGATCGAGGTCTCCTTCGACATCGACGCCAACGGCATCGTCCACGTCTCGGCCAAGGACCGCGGCACCGGCAAGGAGCAGTCCATGACCATCTCCGGCGGCTCCGCCCTGCCCAAGGAGGACATCGACCGCATGGTCAAGGAGGCCGAGGCCCACGCCGAGGAGGACAAGAAGCGCCGCGAGGACGCCGAGACCCGCAACTCCGCCGAGCAGCAGGCCTACTCCATCGAGAAGCTCCTCAAGGACAACAAGGACAAGCTGCCCGAGGACGTCCACTCCGAGGTCTCCGAGGCCGTCGCCGACCTCAAGAAGGCCCTCGAGGGTGACGACATCGAGCCGGTCAAGACCGCTCAGGAGAAGCTGAACTCGGTGGCCCAGAAGGTCGGCGAGGCCCTCTACCAGGCCGACGCCGCCGCCCAGGCCGCGGGTGACGCCTCCGCCTCCTCGGCCGGCTCCACGTCCTCCGACGACGAGGACATCGTGGACGCCGAGATCGTCGACGACGAGGACTCCAAGTGACCTCGGCCGGCCCCACCCCCGAGAACGAGGGCGTCGACCCCGAGCTCCAGGCGGCCGTCGAGTCGGCCTTCGAGGAAGTGCCCGACGACGTCCGTGAAGGACTCGCCCAGGGCTCGCCCGAGGGCGCGGCCGGCCAGGCCGACGCCGCCTCCGATGAGGCGGCGGGGGAGGACCCCCTGGCCCAGGCGCAGGCCCAGGCCGCTCAGGCGGCCGACGACCTGGCCCGGGCCCGGGCGGACCTCTACAACCTCCAGCAGGAGTACCAGGGGTTCGTGCGCCGCTCCCGTGAGGGCGCGGCCTCCCACCGGGACGCTGGTGCCGCCGGCGTCGTCGAGGCCCTCATCCCGGTCCTCGACGAGATCGAGCTGGCCCGCCAGCACGGCGACCTGACCGGCACCTTCGAGACCACGGCCGGCAAGCTCGAGTCGATCCTGGCCGAGAAGTACTCCCTGGAGCGCTTCGGCGCCGTGGGTGAGGTCTTCGACCCCACGCTGCACGAGGCCCTCATGGCCACCGAGTCCAGCGAGGTCACCGAGCCCACCATCGCCGCGGTCCTGCAGCCCGGATACCGCCTGGGTGAGCGCGTCGTGCGCGCCGCCCGCGTCCAGGTCGCCAACCCGGCCTGATACCCACCGCACCACACACCCCGGCCCGACGGCGGACCCGAGCCAGCAGTTCTGGCGGGTCCGAGTCCGCCGTCGGGCCGGCTGGTGCACCAGGGCGCCCCAGGCCCAGGGCCGCGGAGCCGTCCACCCCCACAATCTTCAGCTTCAGTAAGGAAAACCCACGATCACCCGGATAAGGAGGCGGTGAGACGACCATGGCCAGTCAGGACTGGATGACGAAGGACTTCTATGCGGTCCTCGGCGTGAGTAAGGACGCCGACGCCGCCGCGATCAAGAAGGCCTATCGCACACTCGCAAAGAAGTACCACCCCGACCGCAACCCCGACGACGCCGCGGCGGCCGAGAAGTTCAAGGAGATCGGGGAGGCCTACGCGGTCCTGTCCGACGAGGCCGAGCGCAAGCAGTACGACGCGATCCGCTCGATGGCCGGAGGCGGCGCCCGCTTCCAGGCCGGTGGCCCGGGAGGGGCCGGTGGCGCCGGCTTCGAGGACATCTTCTCCTCCATGTTCGGCGGCCAGGGAGGCGGCGTCCGCTTCGAGACCGGCGGCGGCGCCGGCGAGCCCGACCTTGACGACCTGCTGCGCATGTTCGGCGGCACCCCCAGCCCCACCCGCTCCGGTGGCCGTTCCGGCCCCTTCGGATTCGGTGGCTTCGGTGGCTTCGGTTCCCAGCCCCAGCCGCAGAAGGGCTCTGACGTCCTGACCTCGGCGACGCTGGACCTGCGCGACGCCGTCGCCGGTACCACCGTGGAGCTCACCGCGGACGGGCGCACCATGAAGGTCCGCATCCCGGCCGGTGTGCGTGACGGCCAGAAGATCCGCCTGCGCGGCAAGGGCCGAGCCGGCCTGAACGGCGGCGAGAACGGCGACATGGTGGTGACCATCAGCATCAAGAAGCACCCCGTGTACTCGGTCGACCCGGTCGACGGCGCCAACCTGCGCATGGACCTGCCGGTCACGCTGCGCGAGGCCGCCCTGGGCGCCACGGTCGAGGTCCCGTTGCTCGACGGCGGCACCTCCAAGATCAAGATCAAGCCCGGCACCTCCTCGGGCACCGTCATGCGCCTGCGCGGCAAGGGCGCCACCACCGGGAAGAAGACCGGCGACCTGCTGGTGACCATCCAGGTGGCCGTGCCCAAGAAGCTCTCCAAGGCCGCCAAGCAGGCCCTCGAGGCCTTCGATGAGGCCATGGGTGACACCGACCCGCGGGCCACCCTCATGGAGGAGGCGGCGACATGAGCCGGCACCGGGCCGGGCAGGGCCTGGGGCACCTGGCCGACGACGCCGCCGAGCGCGCGGTCTACGTGGTCTCGGTGGCGGCCGACCTCGCCGGGATGCACCCCCAGACCCTGCGCCAGTACGACCGGCTCGGGCTGGTCAGCCCCGCCCGGACCCGCGGGCGGGGTCGGCGCTACTCCCACCGCGACGTCGAGCGCCTGCGTCGCATCCAGTCCCTGTCCCAGGAGGGCATCAACCTCGAGGGCATCCGCCGCATCCTTGCCCTGGAGGCTCGCGTGGAGGAGCTGGAGGCCGACAACGCCCGCATGCGCAGCCGCGAGGCCGTCGTCCAGCGGATCTTCGCGGCGGCGGCCGACGGCGAGGTTCAGGTCGTCGCCCCCGGGCGCCAGGGCCGTGGACCCGCCGCGCGCCACCCCGGGGCGGGGCGCGCACGCGCCGCCGGTACAGCGGGAGGCGCGAGCACTGCGCTCGTGCCCGTGCGCCGGTGGTACTGACCGACACGGATTGGAACTGACTGGGACTGACGAGCGCCGGCGGGCAATGATGAGCGCCGGTGCGTCCTGGATGCAGACACTGAGACGCGGTCACTGATGCGGTACTGAGCCCATCGGCCGCTGCGGCGGAACAGGCGGCCGGCCCCCGCACCTCATTCTCCAGGCGGATGCCGCCGGTCTACAACCGCCCGTAAGGTTCCGCTCATGCGGATGACGACCTCCTTCACCGGTGCCCGGGGCGTGCGATACCCCGCCCCCGACGTGGCCCGTGGCTTCATGCTCCTGCTCATCGCGGTCGCCAATGTTCCGTCGTGGAACAAGATGCCGAACGGGGCCGAGCCTCCGGTCTCCTCCGTTGACGGCTGGTGGATGTTCGTCCGCACGCTGGTGGTGGACCACCGGGCCTACCCGCTGTTCGCGATGCTCTTCGGCTTCGGGCTCATGACCATGATTAACCGGCGCATCGCCTCCGGGACCGAGACCTACCTCGCCTCCCTTCCCGGCGCGCCGGAGGGCCGCGAGCCGATGCCGCACGAGGCGGCCTGGGCCCGCGAGATGGCCACCATTGACGCCTACCGCCTGGTGCGACGCCGCGGCTGGTGGATGCTGCTGATCGGATTCGTCCACGGCCTCGTCTTCCCCGGTGACATCATCGGCGCCTATGGGCTGGTCGCCGTCCTCCTGGCCAACCTGCTGGCCCGCAAGAACTACTCGGCGCTCTACCTCACCGGGGGCATCATCTCCGTGCTGGCCCTGGCGACGTATCTGGCCTCAGGGACCCTGTCGGGCGGCGACACCCTGACGGCCTCCGGGGAGCAGTCGGTCTCGCTGACAGTGGCGCTGCTCTGGGTCGTCACCAATGCCCTGCAGTGGGCCGTGGTGCTGGTCGTGCAGGTGCTCATCGCCCTTATCGTCCCGGCTGCGGTGATCGGTGCCCGCCTGGCCGACACCGACCTCCTCACTCATCCGGAGCGGCACCGGCGCCTGTTGATCTCCGTGGGCCTGGGCGGTCTGGCGCTGGGGGCACTCGCGGCGTTCCACGGCGCGCTGACGCTCGCGACGACGGCGCAGCTCTGGCCGTGGGACTTCGCCATGACGGAGTTCTTCGGCCTGGCCGGCGCCTGCGGCTGGCTGGCGCTGCTGGCCCTGTATGCCGGTGGGCCCAGGCCGGATGGCCGGCTGACTGGCCTGCGCTGGCTGGCTTCCGCCGTCGGCCGCCGTTCCATGACCGTCTACCTGAGCCAGACGATCCTGTTCGGCATCATCTTCGGCGTCGTTCCACTCCTGGTGACGGGCAGGCGCCTGTGGATGGGGCAGGCCGCGGCCGCCCTCGTCGCCCTGGGTGTCTGGCTGGCGAGCGTGGTCCTGTGCGCCGTTCTGGAGCGCGGTGGTCATGCCGGACCCTTCGAGACCCTGCTGCGCACGGCCGTCGCCCGCAGCGAGCGCAGGAGGCCGACGCCGCCGCCCCCGCCCGCCGTCTGGCCCGGGATGCAGGCGGGACCGTGGCCGATGATGCAGATGGGGACCCACCCGGGAGCGCCGGCGCCGATGCAGCCGGGCATGCCGCCAGTGGCTCAGCCGGGAGTCCAGCCGGAGGCACCGGTCCAACCGGGCATGCCGCCTGCGCCGCAGCCGGGACCGCAGCCGGCCCCCTGAGCCGGCCCGACCCGGGGCCGTCCGCCGGAAGAATGGCCGGGCGGCAGGCTCCACCTTTCGGTGGACATGATCTCGGCGCTTAAGGCGGACGCCGCGGAACCCCTGGTTTTCATACGGTCGAGTCATGAACACGACGACTTCCTCCGCGACCTCATTCACTGGTTCCCGCGGCCTGCGCTACCCCGCCCCCGACGTCGCCCGCGGCTTCATGCTGCTGCTTATCGCCCTGGCCAATGTGGGGTACTGGGTGGCGGGTCCCGAGGGCCGTGCGCCATCGACCGCCGACAGGACCTGGGCCTTCATACGTGCCCTATTCATCGACCAGCGCGCCTACCCGCTGTTCGCACTGCTCTTCGGCTTCGGGCTGGCCACCATGGTCAACCGGCGCATGGCATCGGGCATCGACGCCCACTGCCAGCAGTTGACCGGCGGGCTCCGGGCGCCGTCGGCGGCTGAGCTCGACCAGGCCCGGGAGCAGGCCGCCATCGACGCCCGCCGCCTCGTGCGGCGCCGCGGCCTGTGGATGGTCCTGTTCGGGCTCATCCACGGCGCCTTCTTCCCCTCGGAGATCATCGGCACCTACGGCATCGTCGCCGTCGTCTTCGCCGGGTGGTTCGCCCACAAGCACCACAAGCGCCAGCTGGCGGTCTGCGCCCTCATTCTTCTGTTCCAGATCGTGACGGTGGTCCTGGCCATGCTCATGGGCCCCGGAGGTGAGGCGGCCGGTGTGGCGGGGCCCGCTGCCCCGGCGGCGGCACCCACCGGAGCAGGCGAGTCCGTGGCGTCAGCGCTGCCCTGGTTCGTGACCAACGTGAATGAGTGGTTCTTCACCGCCCTGGGAGCCGCCTTCACCACGATGGTTCTTCCCGCCGCCTTCCTCGGTGCCCGCCTGGCCGACACCGACCTCATCTCCCACCCCGAGCGCCACCGCGGTCTGCTGACGGTGGCCGGGATCGGCGGCCTGGCCCTGGGGGCACTCGGCGCGCTTCACGAGCTCCTGGTCCCGCTCACCAGCGCTCAGTCCTGGGAGGCCGACTCCGCCCTGATCATGATCCTGGGTCTGGCCGGGGGCTGCGGCTGGCTCGCCGTCCTGGCCCTCTACGCCGGCGGGCCGACGGCGGACAACCGGCTGACCGGCCTCAGGAGGCTGCTGTCCAACGTGGGGCGCCGCTCCATGACCGCCTACCTGTCCCAGACGGTCATGTTCGCCGGCATCTTCGTCATCGCGCCGCGACTGACCGGGAGGTCCGTGTCGCTGGGAGTGACGGCATCCGCAGCGGTGGCGGTGATGGTCTGGCTGACGACCGTGATCCTGTGCGCGGTGCTTGAGCGGCTCGGCATGCCCGGTCCCTTCGAGTCCCTCCTGCGCATCGCCGTCGCTCGCAGCGAGCGCAGCCGCACGAACCCGTTCCCCCAGCAGATCCCCGCCCAGCGCGCGGCCCAGTTCCTCGGTCGGTCGACGAGCGCCCCGGTTACCGCGGGAGCCTGAGAGCGGGTCGGGTGCCCGATGCCATCGCAAGAGGGAAGAGCCCTGGTCCTCCGGGAGGAGGACCAGGGCTCGGTCCACTCTCCGGGGAGGAGAGGATCAGCCTGCCACGATGGCCCCGGAGGGGGAGGTGGCTCTGGCGGCTGATCCCTAACGTGGAGGGCATGAAACTTGCGACGTCATTCACCGGCACTCGGGGGGTGCGCTATCCCGCCCCGGACGTGGCCCGTGGCTTCATGCTCCTGCTCATCGCCCTGGCCAACCTCCCCTTCTGGACCGATGTGACGCACGCTTCCGCCCCATCTGACGCGGTCGACACGGCATGGCTGTGGGTGCGCTCCCTCCTGGTCGACTCGCGCGCCTACCCGCTGTTCGCGATGCTCTTCGGCTTCGGACTGGTCACCATGGTCAACCGGCGCATCGCCTCCGGTGCCGCGTCCTACCTCAGCTCCCTGCCCGGCGTGGAGGACGGCCGTGAGCCGACGTCGCAGGAGGCGGCCTGGGCCCGTGAGCAGGCCACCGTCGATGCGCGTCGACTGGTGCGGCGTCGGGGCTTGTGGATGATCCTCTTCGGCGCCGTGCACGCCGTGCTCTTCTCCGGTGACATCATCGGCCCCTACGGCCTGGTCGCCGTCATCTTCGCCGGCTGGATCGCCCGCAAGCACTGGAAACGGGCCGTGGCCTTCTGCACCATCGTCGTTGTTGCCGGCACCACCACCTTCCTCAACATGGGCAGCTTCCTGGCCTCCCAGGGCACGACCTCGGCGGCTGACGCGCACCAGGGGGCCGGCGCCTCGACCGATACGGTCCTGTCCTACGTCTCCGACGGACTCCTGGCCTGGGGTGGAAGCCTGGTCTCGGCACTGTTCTTCTCCATGATCGTTCCGGCGATGTTCCTCGGTGCCCGGCTGGCCGACACCGATCTCATCACCCACCCCGAGCGCCACCGCCGGCTCCTGGTCGCCGTCGGCCTGGGCGGTCTGGGGATCGGTGCCGCGGGCGGTATCGGGTTCGCCGTGTGGGCCGCGGGCGGCTCCCTGGTCGCCTGGACCATGCCCCTTCACGCGGCCACGGGCGTGGCCGGGGCCTGCGGCTGGTTGGCGCTGTTGGCCCTGTACGCCGGCGGGCCGAGGCCGGATGGCCGGTTGACGGGGCTGCGCCGGCTGGCCTCCAGTGTGGGGCGCCGCTCCATGACGGCCTACCTGAGCCAGACCTTCCTCTTCGCCACCATCTTCATGGTTCTGCCCGCCCTGACCGGGATCGAGCTTCACCTGGGCGAGGCCCGGGCCGCCGGGATCGCGCTGGCGGTCTGGCTGGTGACAGTCGGTCTGTGCGCCGCCCTGGAGCGCGGCGGTCACGCCGGCCCCTTCGAGACCCTGCTGCGCACCGCCGTGGCCCGTAGTGAGCGCCGACGCCGGCTGCCGGCCCCTCCTGCCCCTGCGACCCCGGCCTCACCGGTGGGCACCTCCAGCACCTACGACCTGGTGCGCTGAGAGCCCGGAACGCAGATAGGCGCCCAGGACGATGGGGAGGGCTTCCCCGCGGGCCGGCGGGTGCGTTCCAACACGGCCTTCAGGGATTCTGTATGGTGGGATGGCCCGATGACCGCCTTCAGGGCGCGTCATCGCACCATGCCCTGAGGACTGTGAGTCGCCTCGCAGAACGCGAGGGGTCACTTGAGCGTTTCACAGGGCATCGTTGACACGGTAGCCTGCCTGCGTCCCCAACTCTGAAGGAAGCGAACAGTCCTCATGACTCAGCCCCCCAACCCTGGTCAGCCCTTCTACCAGCAGCAGCCCTCGGCACCCTCGGCTCCGGCCCCGGGGCAGCCCTACCCGCCCCAGCAGCAGTTCCAGGGCGCTCCCGGCGCGCCTGCTGCTCCCGGCGCCCCCGGCCAGCCCTTCCCGCAGGCTCCGGCGGGGGACAGCTTCATGGGCAACCTCTTCGACACCGCCAAGCCCTTCGCCGAGAAGTTCGGCAAGGTGCTCTTCTACATCGCCGCCATCGCCCTGGTCGTGAGCTGGCTCTACTCGGCTTACAAGGCCGGCGACCTCACCGGTGGCCACGACATCCAGCTGGAGGGCGGGAACTTCAACTTCGGCAGGTTCCTGCTGAGCCTGCTCTTCGACGCCCCCTGGGTCGTCGCTGAGATCGGCCTCATCCGCCTCTTCATCGAGCTGGTCATCAACTCCGGCAAGAAGAACTAGTCGCCGCCCGGCGGGGTCTCGTCTCCGCCGCAGCCAGCTGCTCGACCCTGACGGTCGCCGGCCCGCGTGGCCGGCGACCGTCAGTCGTTGGGGTCGGCTGTGCTCGAGGCATCCTCGACCTGTCCCACCGGGAGCTCGAGGACGGCCGTCAGACCGCCGTCGGGGTTGGCGCTCAGGCGCAGCTCGCCGCCGTGCGCGGTGGCCACCGCCGTGACGATGGCCAGGCCCAGCCCGTGCCCGGAGCCCCGGGTCCGCCCCCGCCCCTCGCCGCGCACGAAGGGCTCGCGCAGGGACTCCACGCTCTCGGCCGCCACCACGGGGCCCTCGTTGCGGATCGTCAGGCGCATGCCGTCGTCCAGACGCGCCATGCCCACAGTGATGCGGCCGCCCTCGACGTTGTAGCGGGCCGCGTTGCGCAGCAGGTTGGAGACGCTCTGGCGCAGCAGCACCGGATCCCCGGGGACCCGGGCGGGCAGCAGATGGGTGGAGACGTGAAGCCCGCGTTCGGCGACCTCCGCAGCGATGAGGCCCAGGGCGTCACGGACCGTGGCCTCCATGTCCACGTCCTCGTGGGCCAGCTTGCCGGACTGGGCGTCGGCCAGGTCCAGCAGGGCGTCGATCGTCTCCCGGTTGGCGCGGTTGGTCTCCAGGACCCGGGTCAGCACCCGGCGCAGATCCTCGGCCGAGGCCTGCGGGTCGGACAGGGCGACGTCGATCATCGTCTGCGTGGTGGCCAGGGGAGTGCGCAGCTCGTGGGAGGCGTTGGCCGCGAACCGGCGGTGGACGGAGAAGGACCGCTCCAGGGAGGCCAGCATGTTGTCGAAGGTGTCCGCCAGGTCGTGGATCTCGTCGCGCGGGCCGGACAGGTCCAGCCGCTGACTGAGGTCGCCCGAGGCGGCGCGCTTGGCGGCCGCATTCATCGAGGACAGCGGCTGCAGCATCCGCCCCGCCAGGATCCAGCCGACGGTCCCGGAGAGCACCACGAGCAGCGCCAGCGCGCCGACGGCCGAGCGCATGATGCTGCTGAGCAGATCGAACAGGTTCGTGTCCACCTTGGCGGCCTCGCCGACCTGGGAGACCGGCACGGCGGCGGTCTCCCCGACCGGGTCGCCGATCTGGATGCTCAGCGTGACGTAGCGCGTGTAGAAGTAGACCAGGGCGATGAGGACCACGCCGGCAGCCGTCACCATCCCGGCGTAGGTCAGGGTCAGACGGGCCCGGATACTCAGGTGCCGGGCGCGACGCATGTGCTCCGTGCGGCCAGGCCGGGCGCCGTGGGGCCAGCTGTCGGCGCCGGGCCGCGCCGCGTCGTCGGCCCGGGTCCCCGCAGCCCCCTGCCCGCTCATGCGCTGAACCTGTAGCCCGCGCCGGGGACCGTCTGGATCACGCGCGGCTCACCGAGCTTGCGACGCAGGTGGGAGATCGTCACCCGCGTGGAGTTGGTGAAGGGGTCGGCGTTGGCGTCCCAGGCCTTCTCCAGGAGCGTCTCGGCGCTGAGCACCCCGCCCTCGGCCTCCATGAGGACCTGAAGGACCGCGAACTCCTTGGGACTGAGGTGAATGAAGCGCCCGTCCCGGTAGACCTCCCGGCGGAAGGGATCCAGGCGCACCCCGTGGGCATCGAGGACCGGGGTGCGCGCCGGCTGGCTGCGTCGCCCCAGGGCCCGCAGCCGGGCCACCAGCTCGGGGAACTCGAAGGGCTTAGTGAGGTAGTCGTCGGCTCCCAGCTCGAAACCGCCCACGCGCGCGTCCAACGTCCGGGACGCGGTGAGCATGAGGACCCGCGTGCTGGGGTGATCGCGCACCACCCGCCGGCAGACCTCGTCGCCGTGGACCACGGGCAGGTCCCGGTCCAGGACGATGATGTCGTAGTCGTTGACCGCCACCTGCTCCAGGGCGCTGGCCCCGTCGCCGACGACGTCCACGGCCATCGCCTCACGCCGCAGCCCGGTGGCGATGGCCTCAGCCAGGTACTCCTCATCCTCCACGACGAGCACGCGCATCGCCCTGCCTCCTTCACTGTGGATTCTTTCGGCTGGTCCCTCAGCGAACCAGCCGCTGTGTTGCCACAACATAAGCGAATTTGTGAACCCCGTGGCAACACCGCTCCCGGTTGGCTGTTCCCCGAACGAACGGACGCCACCGCGCCCCGACCCACGTGAGCCGAAAGGACCCTCTCCCATGAAGCAGCCCCTCAACACCCGGATCCTCACCCGCGCCGCCACAGTGCTGACCTGCGCCGTGTGCGCCGTCGGCCTCATGACCGGATGCTCCCAGGGCTCGAAGGCGGACTCGGCCGCCTCCGCCTCCGCCACCAGCGGGGACGACTACCTGCTCAAGATGGCCAAGTGCATGCGCGACAAGGGCATCGACGTCTCCGACCCCGACGCCAACGGCAACGTGCAGTTCCCCGACAACGAGGCCGCCACCAAGGCCGCCCAGGAGTGCGAGCAGATCGTCGGCCCCGCCCCCGGCACCGAGGACCTCGCCAAGCCCGAGACGCAGCAGGACCTGGTCAAGGCCGCCGAGTGCCTGCGCAAGGAGGGCTACGACGTGCCCGACCCCGAGGCCGGCAAGGGCATCCAGATCAACGGCGACATCCCCCAGGACGTCATGAACAAGTGCTTCTCCCAGGTCGGGAGCAAGTAACACCGCGCCCCTGCAGGCGCCACCAGACCACAGGCCCGCGCGGCCAGGCTGCCGCGCAGACACACACTCAGACAGGCAGACACATGGATCAGACCACCACCTCCACGCAGGCCGACGACGGCTCGACCGGCACCGCGGACAAGCCGGGCACGGCCCACCGCACCCGACGCCGGGCCTTCCTGGCCATGGGTGCCGCCGCGATCCTGGCGGCGGGCGCTGGTGCGGGCGCCTTCGCCTCCAGGTCGGGCCCCTTCGCGGCCAAGGCCAAGCCGACGACGTCGACCTTCAGCGGCGCCACCGACACCGTCACCAAGGGCGACCTCCAGGGACAGACCTCGGTGTCCGGGACCCTGCGCTACTCCGACTCGCGCAAGTTCAAGTCGGGCTTCGAGGGCGTTCTCATCCAGGTGCCGGCCTCCGGGGCCGTCCTGACCCAGGGCGACGTCCTCTACCGAACCGGCAACGAGACCGCCTACCTCATGCGCGGCAACCTGCCCGCCTGGCGCAGCTTCGAGGCCGGCATGGAGGACGGCGAGGACATCCGCCAGCTCGAGACGGCCCTGCGGGACCTGGGGTACTTCGACTACGAGCCCGACGACCACTTCAGCTGGGCCACCACCAGCGCCATCCTGAAGTGGCAGAAGGACCTCGACCTGCCCCGGACCGGGACCCTCCCACTGGGACGGATCGTCTTCACCCCCGGGGATCTGCGCGTGGGGACGGTCACCGCCCGCGTGGGGGACCGCGTCGCCGCCGACACCGAGCTCTTCGACGTCACCTCCACCACCCAGGTGGTCGACGCCAACATCAAGCTCTCCGACCAGAAGCTCGCCGTTGCCGGCACCGCCGTGACCATCAAGCTGCCCGACGCCAAGAAGACCGCCGGGAAGATCACCTCCGTGGGTACCCCCACCGAGAAGTCCTCCGGCTCCGGGTCCGGCGCCGGCTCCGGCTCGGGTGAGTCCAAGGAGCGGGTCATCCCCATCACCGTCACCCTCACCGACGCCTCGGCGACCACCAACTTCCAGGAGGTCTCCGTCACCGTCGACCTGCCCAGCGAGAAGCGCACGGGCGTCCTGTCGGTGCCGGTCGGGGCCCTGCTGGCCCTGAGCGCCGACCAGTACGGCGTCGAGATCGTCGAGGCCGGCGGCACCACCCGCAAGGTGCCGGTCACCATCGGGCTGTTCGCCGGCGGGCGCGTGGAGATCTCCGGTCAGGACATCTCCGAGGGACAGCGAGTGGTGGTGCCGCAGACATGAGCCGCATCCTGTCCCTGCGCGACGTGAAGCGCACCTACGGTGAGCCGCCCGTGGCCGCCTGCGCGGGCGTGAGCCTGGAGATCGACGACGGCGAGTTCGTCGCCATCGTCGGCCCCTCCGGCTCGGGCAAGTCCACACTCCTCAACCTCATCGGCACCCTGGACCGGCCCAGCTCCGGCACCGTCGAGATCGACGGCGTCGACGTCGGCTCCCTGTCCGACGCCAAGCTCTCGGCCCTGCGGGCCAGCCGCATCGGCTTCGTCTTCCAGCAGTTCCACCTGGCAGACGGCGTCAACGCGGTCGACAACGTCGCCGACGGCCTGCTCTACAGCGGGGTCCCCCGCTCCGAGCGGCGCCGGCGCGCCCGGGCCGCCCTGGAGCGCGTCGGCCTGGCCCACCGGCTCGACCACCGCCCCCACCAGATGAGCGGCGGCGAGCGCCAGCGGGTGGCCATCGCCCGGGCCGTCGTCGGCGAGCCCCCGCTGCTGCTGGCCGACGAGCCCACCGGGAACCTCGACTCCACCTCCGGGGCCTCGATCGTCGAGCTCCTTCACGAGCTCCACGCCCAAGGCACCACGATCATCGTCATCACCCACGACAACGAGCTGGCCGCCCAGCTCCCCAGGCAGATCGCCATCCGCGACGGCCGCATCGTGGGGGACTCAAGCCTGAAGGAGATCGTCCATGACGACGTCTACGCACCGGCGTGACCGGTCCGCGGCCGAGCGGGCCGGCCGCGCCCCGGTCCGGCGGATCCAGCGCTCGCGGCTGCGTCTGGCCGACGTGCTGCGCCTGGGAGGCACCGGCATCAAGGCCCGCCCCACCCGCGCCTTCCTGTCCGCACTGGGGATCGCCATCGGTATTGCCGCCATGATCTCGGTGGTGGGCATCTCTGCGTCCAGCCGCGCCCAGCTCTCCGCCCAGCTCGACTCGCTGGGGACCAACCTGCTGACGGCCACCGCCGGCCAGGACCTCTTCGGTAACTCCTCCTCCCTGCCGCAGGACAGCGTCGGCAAGGTCCGCCTCATCGACAACGTCCAGAGCGCCTCGAGCACCGGGCTGGTCAAGAACTCACTGGTCTACCGCACTCCGCTCATCGACAAGAACGCCTCCGGCGGCATCACCACCCTGGCCGCGGACAAGTCACTGCTCGACGTCGTGGCCGGACAGGTGGACAAGGGCACCTGGCTCAATGAGGCCACCAGCAAGTACCCGGCCACGGTCCTGGGGCAGACGGCGGCCCAGCGCCTCGGCGTCGTCTCACCGGGAACCAAGGTGTGGATCGGCGGGAACTGGTTCACCGTGGTCGGCATCCTCAAGCCGGTGGTGCTGGCCCCCGAGCTCAATAATGCCGCTCTCATCGGTCAGGGAGTGGCCAGCGACCTGCTGGGGCACGACGCCAAGCCGACGACGGTCTACACGCGCAGCCAGGACGCCGCCGTCCCCACGGTGCGCAAGCTGCTGGCGCCGTCGATCTCGCCGCAGGCCCCCAATGAGGTCAAGGTCTCGCGCCCCTCGGACGCGCTGGAGGCCAAGAACGCGGCCGACAAGGCCTTCACCGGCCTGCTGCTGGGCGTGGGCTCGATCGCCCTGCTCGTCGGCGGCATCGGGGTGGCCAACACGATGATCATCTCGGTGCTCGAGCGCCGTCGGGAGATCGGACTGAGACGGTCCCTGGGGGCGATGCGCGGACACATCCTTGTGCAGTTCATGACCGAGGCGCTGCTGCTGGCCTCCCTGGGCGGCGCCCTGGGGTGCATCATCGGGATCGGGGTGACCGCCGGGATGTCGGCCGCCAACGGCTGGCCCTTCAGTCTGCCGGTGATCGCCGTTGTCGGCGGTCTGGGAGTCACCATCGCCATCGGCGCCCTGGCCGGCGTGTACCCGGCCGTTCGGGCCTCCCGCACTCCTCCGACCGCCGCGCTCAACGCGCAATAGGCGAGCGCCGCCGGCCCGAGGGGAGGCTGATGAGACGTCCCGGTGGGAGACGGCTGGGCCCCGTGGTGGCGGCACCGGACTGTGGCGGCCGGTGCTTGAAAGAGATGGGGAGAGCCCAGCTGGCCGGGAACGCGTGAGGGCCCCGCACCGAACGGTGCGGGGCCCTCACTCCTGCGATCAGAAGACCGCGGTGCCTGTGGGTAGGCAGGCTCTCAGCCGGGTCACTCCGTGCCGAGCTTGCCGTCGACGGCGTCGCGGGCGGCGTCGATCTTGTCGTCGTACTTGCCGCCGGTCGCCTTCTTGGCAGCACCGGCTGCGGCGTCCAGCGCCTTGTCGCTGATCGCCTCGGCCTTGTCGGAGCTGAGAGCGTCACCGGCCTTCTTCGCCAGGTCATCAAGTCCCATCTGTGTCTCCTTCCGTCGGGTGGCCAGACGTCGGATGACGACGGCCTCGGCTGAATAGTGCCAGGTTTGCGCACCTGCGTCATCTGAGGTCGGCTCGGCCGCCGGCGGTGCCATCGGGGCGGCGCCTCACCACTGCCAGGTGGGGCGGGCGGGGGAGCCTGCGGCGTCGGCCAGGAGGACGGCCTCGCGCACGCGGCGGGTCAGGAGGGATAGGACGAGTCGGTAGGAGTCCTCGACCATGGCGGTGGCCTCGTCCGCGTGGTAGTCCGGGCTGGTGAGGTCGATGCTCACCCAGTGCCGCTTGGACTGGTGGAATCCCGGCTCCACCCACTCGAAGGTGGCCCGCACGGCGACGACGTCCTCGGGGTCGAGCTTGACGTTGGCCAGGAGGCGGCCGTCGGTGTGGGGGATGAGCAGCAGGAAGAGGCGGGGGCCCACGGAGGCGACAGGGATGTCCCACTCGGGCTTGTGCCCCGCCCAGGCGCCGGGCAGCGTGGCCGCCTTGGCCAGGAGCTCGTCGCGCCGGGCAGCCGCGGTGGCCTCGTCGACGCGCGTGGAGGACCCGTCGGGGCGAGGGCTGCGGCGGAGCGGTGCGGTCATCGACGTCGAGCCTACGTCCTCCCCCGCGGCTGGAGGACATGGTGTGCGGCCGGGTGCAGGAACTTCTGGCCAGGGACATCCTGTGCGGCGGGGTGCGGAAACTTCCGGCCGGGGACATCCTGCGCGTGCGGGGACGGGATTGCTGTCCCCGACGGCGTCGAATGCCCCCGGCTGGAAGGAAAAGTCCCCGGCCGCGTGGAGTGCCCCCTCCCGCGCAGCCCCCGGACATGAGAGAAAGTCCCCGGCTGCGTGGAGTGTCTCCGGCTGTAGGGAATGGTCCCCGACGGCGAGGACTGGCGGCGGGAGGGGCGCCGGGGACGCGTACTGGGCGGGTCAGTCCGACACGACCTCCAGCAGCTCTCCGACCGAGCACCCCAAGGCCTCGCAGATGGCGCAGAGTGTGGAGTAGCGAATGGCCTTGGCGCGGTCGTTCTTGAGCACGGAGAGGTTGACGGTGGTGACCCCGACCTTCTCGGAGAGCTCCACGAGCGTCATCCCGCGGGCGGCCAGCAGTTCATCGAGGTGGCAGACGACGCGACTCACACGAGCCCCTCGGTCTCCTCGCGCAGCACGGTGTTCTCCGCGGCCAGCCTGCCGGCGCGCTGGTACACGCGGTGCAGGGCGAGCAGCAGATGCATGGCGAGGATGAGGATGATGATGCTCTTGAGGGTCGGGATGTCGTTGCCGGTGGGGATGAACCCGGTCAGCTCTCCGTCTGCTCGGGCACCGGTGAGGTACTCGTCCGAGATCGCCATGCCTGAGATGTGCAGCGCTAAGGCGCTCAGCTGCTGTCCCAAGAGCAGCCAGAACAGGTGACCGCCCCGAGTGAAGAGGTGGTCGACGAATCCTGCTCGGTTCGGGCGGATCGCGGCGATGAACCGGATGAAGGCGACGGCGCAGGCCGCGATGAGGAGGAGGTGGATGACGATAACCAGGCCGACGAGGAACCGCGCGCCGCCGGACATCCCATGCAGAATCCCGTGGCTCACCGAGTAGCCGCCGAGCATCTCCATCGTCGCGTGCTTGAAGGACAACTGCTGGTCCAAGGCGGGGTCGCTGTCGGTGAACTCCAGCAGCAGTCCGCGGCCGTCGATGAGGCCCCACAGGTTGGAGCCGAGCGTGTAGAAGGGGGACAGGCACAGCAGGAACACCAGGAATGAGGTGAAGGCCAGGCTGCCGGTGCCGACGCCGGCGTCGGCACCGGGGGTGGCTCCGGCGTCATTCGTTGGGGACTGGTCGGCGGTCACCTTGCCGTCGAGGTCGGTGCCAGGGGTGGTGTCCGAGCCGGCTTCAGTGCTGGTCGTCATGATGACACTCCATATCGACTATCGATGCATCGATAGTCGATATGGTGCGCCTGCCTGCCCGGCTTGTCAACCATTCGTCCTGGACTCCGGGGTGGTGTCATCGGTCGGTGTCGATGGCTTCGCACAGAGGTGCCGCCCGCTGCCGGGGACATGGCGCGCGGTCGGGTGCAGCCCGCTCCCGGCGGGGACGGCCCACGCGTTGGGGGACGGGATTCTGGTCCCCGAACGCGCGAACCGCCCCCGGCCGGACAGAAATGTCCCCGACGGCGTCGAAGGTCCCCGGCTGAAGGAGAGAGTCCCCGAACGCGCTCAGTGGATCGTGTCGAGGATCGTGTTGGTGATCTCCTTCGCGTCCTGCGAGTTGCTGGCCGACACGTTGATGGTCGCATAGGTGGTGCGGCCGCCCGTGGACGGGGAGGTCGGCACCATGATGATGCTCCCGGCGAAGACGCTGCCGCCCTGCTCCGTCAGATAGACCGCTGCTGCGGCCTCGCCATGGGGGGTCTGTTTCGTCGAGTACTCCTGGAGCCTTCCGCCTTGAGCGGTGAGCTGCGACTTGAGGTCGGATTCGGACGGCAGGGAATCCGAGGGCTGTGTCTGCGAGAGCACGCTGACGTTGTTGTGGAACTGGAGGGCGTTCGCGTCCCTGGCCCGGTAGAAGAGGTCGTATGTGCCCAGCGTCTGCTCGAAGTCGGCGCGACTCATGTTCAGGTTCTGGGCGATCGCCTCCTTCTCCGCGGCGGAGAGTGTCTTGACGTCCACCCAGTCCTTCGGGACGGTGAAGGTGAGGCCGGTGCTGGCGCCGGTGACTTCCTGGCTGTCGGCGGGGATCGGCTTCGCCGACGCGTCGTCCTGGCTGGATGAAGTGCTGCCGGCGGAGGTCTCCTTGTCCTTGTCGTCCTTCTCCTCGGTGTCGCTCGTCGCTGAGGCCGAGGCGCTGTCGGAGGCGGCTGAGCTGGAGGTGCCGGAACCCCGAGTCGCCTGGGAACAGGCGGTCAGCACGGGGGCTGTGGTCAGAGTGAGGACGGCCAGTGCGGTCGCAGCGGTGCGTAGGCGTTTCATGATGCTCCAGTGCCTGAGATCGGGTGTGGCAACCAGGACATCACCTTCCGGCGGGAATGCTCGATGGAGACGACTCCCCGTCGTGGGGCCGCGGGGCTCGTGGTGGCTGGGCAGCGCGAGGCCCGTCGTTGCGCCCGCCCGTCAGCGGACCGTCGTGAGGATGGTGGACACGATGGTGTTGACCTCCTCGGCGCTGCCGGCGGTCACGGCGATGCGCACGTAGGTGCCCGACGACGTCGGAACGGCGATGACCGCGCCGGCCGTCTGGGTGCCCTGAACCTGTGCGGTGGAGGTGTCGACGGCGGCCTGTCCGTAGGTGGACGGCTTGGTGGAGTAGCCCGTCGGCGTGCCTCCCTGTCGGGTGATGATCTCATCCAGGCTCGCCTGGGACGGGGGCGTGGAGGAGGTCTCGGCCTCCTTGGCGACCGCGACGCTGTTGAAGGACAGGCCACCGCTCTGCGAGAACCGGCCGTAGAAGGCGTCGGTGCTGTTCAGACGCTGGGTGAGGGTGGAGGGGTCCACCCCCTGGGCCCGGGCGAGCAGCGCCTTCTGGGCCTCGGGAAGAGCGTTGAGGTCCTCCCAGTCCTCGGGGATCGCGAAGGTGAGCCCGGATGTCGGTGCGGTGACCGCCTGGTGGCCCGCCGGGATGGAGGGGGTCGTGCTGCCGGAGGCGCTCGCGCCGCCCCCGCTCGACGACGTCGCCGTGGCCGCGGGGGCCGAACCGGTTGCTGCGGCCGAGCCCGCCGACGAGGGGCTGGTCTGCGAGCAGCCCGCCAGAATGAGGATGGTGGCCAGGGCCAGGGTGGCGCGCGTGGTTCTCATGAGGTCTCCGGGGTGAGGACGGGGTCGTGATGTGACGATAGCGGCGTCGTGGAACAACGGTGTTTCAAGCGGTTGGTTGGCATGTTGCAGGTCGGCGCGATGACCGGCGGAATGTCTCCGGCAGAACCCCAATGAGTAGTCCACGTCACTGCCGGTCTCAGAAGTTGAGTGGAATAGACTCAACTCTGCGAAGGTTGTGGTGACCAGAAGACGCAACACGTCACTACCTCTGAAGGAGATCCGCATGGACACCAACTACACCACCAAGTCGCAGGAGGCGATCTCCGGGGCCATGCAGGCCGCCGCCGCGGCCGGCAACCCCCAGATCGCGCCCGCGCACCTGCTCGTTGAGCTCCTCTCCCAGCCCGACGGCGTCGCCGCCGGCCTCCTGGCCGCGGTCTGCCCCGACGCGGCGGCCCGCCAGGCTGTCGGCGCCTCCGCGCGCCGCATCCTCACCCAGCTGCCCGCCTCCTCTGGCTCCTCCATGACCCAGCCTCAGCCCTCGCGCTCCCTGCTGGCCGCCCTCGAGGCCGCCTCGACGGTCGCCAAGGAGCTGTCTGACGAGTACATCTCCACCGAGCACCTGCTCATCGGCCTGGCCAAGGGCGACGCCTCCGGCTCCGCCCCCACCGTGGCCCGCATCCTGGCCGACGCCGGCGCCACCCCGGAGGCCCTCATCGAGGCCCTGCCCCAGGTCCGCGGCTCGTCCCGCGTCACTTCCGCCAACCCCGAGGGCACCTACAAGACCCTCGAGAAGTACGGCACCGACCTCACCGAGGCCGCCCGGGAGGGCCGCCTCGACCCGGTCATCGGCCGCGACGCCGAGATCCGCCGCGTCGTGCAGGTCCTGTCCCGGCGCACCAAGAACAACCCCGTCCTCATCGGGGAGCCGGGCGTGGGCAAGACCGCCGTCGTCGAGGGCCTGGCCCAGCGCATCGTCGCGGGCGACGTCCCCGAGTCCCTGCGCGGCAAGCGCCTCATCTCCCTGGACCTGTCCGGGATGGTGGCCGGCGCCAAGTACCGCGGTGAGTTCGAGGAGCGCCTCAAGGCCGTCCTCAAGGAGATCAAGGACTCCGACGGCGAGGTCATCACCTTCATCGACGAGCTGCACACCGTCGTCGGCGCCGGTGGCGGCTCCGAGGGCGCCATGGACGCCGGCAACATGCTCAAGCCCATGCTGGCCCGCGGCGAGCTGCGCATGGTGGGAGCCACCACCCTGGACGAGTACCGCGAGAACATCGAGAAGGACCCCGCCCTGGAGCGCCGCTTCCAGCAGGTCTTCGTCGGTGAGCCCAGTGTCGAGGACACCGTGGCCATCCTGCGCGGCATCGCCCCCAAGTACGAGGCCCACCACCAGGTGACCATCTCCGACGGCGCCCTCGTGGCCGCCGCGACCCTCTCAGACCGCTACATCACCGGTCGCCAGCTGCCCGACAAGGCCATCGACCTGGTCGATGAGGCCGCCTCCCGGCTGCGCATGGAGCTCGACTCCAGCCCCGTCGAGATCGACGAGCTGCGCCGTCGCGTGGACCGCATGCGCATGGAGGAGGCCTACCTGGACGAGTCCATCGAGGACGTCTCCAAGGCCGACCCGGCTGACGTCGAGCGCCTCGAGCGCCTGCGCGCCGAGCTGGCCGACGCCTCCGAGGAGCTGGCCTCGCTCAACGCCCGCTGGGAGGCCGAGAAGGCCGGCCACAACAAGGTCGGTGAGCTGCGCGCCGCCCTGGACGAGATGCGCACCCGCGCCGACCTGGCCGAGCGCGAGGGCAACTTCGAGGAGGCCGGTCGTCTGCGCTACGGCGACATGCCCGCCCTGGAGCGCCAGATCCGCGAGGCCGAGGCCGCCGACGACGCCGCCGAGCAGACCGCCGGCGAGCCCATGATCGCCGAGAAGGTCGGCGCCCCCGAGATCGCCGAGGTCGTGGGCTCCTGGACCGGCATCCCCGTGGGCAAGCTCCTCCAGGGGGAGACCGAGAAGCTCCTGACCATGGAGGACGTCATCGGCGAGCGCCTCATCGGCCAGAAGGCCGCCGTGGCCGCCGTGGCCGACGCGGTGCGCCGCTCGCGGGCCGGCATCTCCGACCCCGACCGCCCCACCGGCTCCTTCCTCTTCCTGGGTCCCACGGGCGTGGGCAAGACCGAGCTGGCCAAGGCCCTGGCCGAGTTCCTCTTCGACGACGAGCGCGCCATCGTGCGCATCGACATGTCCGAGTACTCCGAGAAGCACTCCGTGGCGCGCCTCGTGGGCGCCCCTCCCGGGTACGTCGGCTACGAGGAGGGCGGCCAGCTCACCGAGGCCGTGCGGCGTCGGCCCTACTCCGTGGTCCTTCTCGACGAGGTCGAGAAGGCCCACCCCGAGGTCTTCGACATCCTCCTGCAGGTGCTCGACGACGGCCGCCTTACCGACGGCCAGGGGCGCACGGTCGACTTCCGCAACGTCATCCTCGTGCTCACCTCGAACCTGGGCAGCCAGTTCCTCACCGACCCGCTCACCAGCCCCGAGGAGAAGCGCAACGGGGTCATGAGCGTGGTCCAGGCCTCCTTCAAGCCGGAGTTCCTCAACCGCCTCGACGACATCATCATCTTCGAGGCCCTCTCCAAGGAGGAGCTGGGCGAGATCGTCGAGATCCAGCTGGCGCGCATCGCTCAGCGCCTGACGGACCGGCGCCTGAGCCTGGAGGTCACCGACGCCGCCCGCAGCTGGCTGGCCGACGAGGGCTACGACCCCGCCTACGGGGCCCGGCCACTGCGCCGCCTCGTCCAGCGCGAGATCGGCGACCGCCTGGCCCGCATGCTGCTGGCCGGGGAGGTCCTCGACGGGCAGAAGGTCGTCGTCGACAAGGTTGACGGCTCCGAGGGGCTCACGCTGCGGGCCGAGGGCGAGGCGCACCCGCCGTCGGCCTCCTCGGCGGCGTCGCCGGCCTGATCCCGGAACCCGACCGAGCCCACCGCCTGGAGCAGAGGCTGTGACAGGCCAGTGATGAAGGGGCGGGCCCACCTGAGTGGTGGGCCCGCCCCTTTGTGCTGCCAGCGCGCTGCCGGCTCACGCTGCCGGCGGCGTCGCGGACCTCAGCCGGGCTGGTTGTCCTGGGTGGGCCAGGCGTTGTACACGCAGCCGCCGGCCAGGTCGTGGCTCTGCTGAGCCATGAGCGGGGCCTTGAGGCCGGCCCCGGCGCAGAACTCGTGCTCGTGGCCGAGGAAGTGACCCACCTCGTGGTTGGTGACATAGGTGCGGTAGGAGTCGACGTCGGGGTAGGTGACGGCGCCCCAGTTCCACCGGTCGGAGTTGATGACCACGTTGTCCCCGTTGCGGCAGCTCCACATGCCGCCGGTGTCCAGCGGTGAGCACAGGGCGTCGGCGCTGGGCGGCGTGGCGATGTTGAAGGTGAAGTCCGCGCTCGCGGGGTCGGCCACCGGCTGGAAGGAGGTGTTCTGCGCGGTGGGCCAGCCGCGCTCGTCATTGAGGATGCGCTCCACGATGGGGGCCGCCGTTGCGGCGTCGACATGTGTGCCGCCCTCGACCCGCAGCACGTAGCGGTAGACGGTGGCGGCCGCGGGGCGGGAGATGGGCACGGCCGGTGCGATGGTCCAGCTGCCGTTGCCGACGGCGCCGGAGTGCGCGAAGCCCTCGGAGTCCAGCTGCGGGGACGGCAGCGCCGAGGCCGACGGCGTTGATGAGGCGGAGGGGGTGGCCGAGGCTGACGGCGAGGCCGCGCGGCTGGCGGACGCCCGGGCGGAGGGCTGGGCCGCGGCCTTGGCCGGGGTTGCGGACCGGCTTGCGGAGGAGCTAAGCGGCAGGGCAAAACCGGGGTGGAGCCCCCAGGCTCGCAGTCCGACGACGATCAGGGCCAGTGCCACGACGAAGGTCGTGCCGTACAGGAGCCGGTTGCGGGCGCGACGCCGACGTCGCTCCCGGCGGGCGATGGTGAGGGCTCGCCGGCTGGCGGGATCGGGCGCGTCCGACGAAGGGCGCTGCGGGGAGGGCCGGCCCTCAGGGCTGCGTCGATGACCGGCGGATGTTCGACGGCGTCCAGGTGCCGACGATGAGGCGCGGCCGGGGCGGGAGGGGCGCCGCGGCGGCTGCGGGGTCGAGGGACGCATGCGACCATCGTAGGGGCGTGCGCCCGACCGACCCGCCGGGAGGTGCCCCTGCGCGCCCAAGGTCACATGCGGCGTCGGGGTAGGCTCAGACGATCTCGTAGCCGATGTCGGGGGCGAGCGTCTTCAGCAGGGCGTAGAGCGTGGCGTCGGCCAGCGGGGCGGTGTCCCGGGGCAGGGTCGGCAGGCTGTCGCGCGCGGGGGAGAACAGCACTGTCATCTCGCTCCCGGTCATCGTCGAGCGGGCGCGCAGACCGTCGATGTCGGGCAGCTGAATCCGGATGGCTCGCGCCCAGGCTCGGCACGTCGAGCGCAGGGCGCTGTCGAGGCTGACCGAGGCTCCGTTGCGCAGCGCCCAGGTGCTGGTGAGATCGAGCAGGCGCAGCGGACGAGTCGCCTCCCAGACCTGCAGAAGGGGCATATCGCTGTGCGTGTCGATGACGCGGGTATCGGCGAAGACCTCCGCGACGCACGTGAGTAGGTCGTCGGCGGTGTACAGGACCCCGTGCTCCGGATGCTCCCCCGTCGGCAGCGGGTGCGGATCCCAACGGCATCGCGGGTGCGGCCCCCAGGTCCGCAGCTCGCCCCACGGCAGGGGATGAGGGCTGTGTGCGAAGGCGACGCGGGCGAGCTCGGCGTGCTCCACCGTCACGATGTCCTCCGGGCGGGTGTGGAGCGTCGACGGCGGTTGTGGAGGATTCTTCGGTCGGGGACTCACCGGTGGTCCGCATCCGAGAGCTGCTGGACGACCGCCGCCGGGTCCCCGCCGGCGATCAGCCACTGCGCGGGTGTCGCCCCGTCGAGCAGCTCGGGGTCCGACGTCGTCATCCGCGCCTCGATGGTGGCCGGCGTCAGCCCCTCGCGCAGGGTGGGCACCACCGTTGCCAGGCCCGGGATCGGGCGGCCCTCATGGAACTGCCACGTGGGGAACCTCAGCGACCGCGCCTCGCGGTAGGCGTAGAGAGTGCGCCCGGCCGCTCGGGTGATCGTCGTCGTTGTCCGGCTGAGCAGGGTGGCGACCTGGCGGGTGCTCAGAGAGCGCGCCAGCGTGCAGGCCGCCTGGACGGCCTCATGCTGGGCGGTGAGCTGCTCGGCGTACGTGCGATCGGACAGGATGCGCTCCACTGTGCGGGCTGTGGACTTGCTGCGGCCGCGAGGGGTGGTTCGGGCCAGGAAGTCGGTCATGCCGGCGGACACCGGGCCGGCGCCGCCCTGCGACGTGCGGGCAGTGGCCTCGCGCATCGCGTCCGCGAGCTCCTCTTCGCCGAGGTCGAGCTGGTCGAGCAGTCCGGCAAGAACAGTCATGGCACGAGTGTAATGCATTGAGTTTGCATGTGCATGCGTACACGATGCGCCTCGGTGGCCCCTGATGGGGGTGGTGGCCGGTCGTCAGGGAGGCTCGCGGCATGTATTTGAACCGGAAACAAGAATCTCGCAAGTGTTACACAACTGTGACCAATGTGGCGCTGCACTGCGAACCTGGATGAAATCACCAAAGAGCCTGGGTGTCGACGGGAGGTTGCGGTGGCCAGCAATCCCAGCAGCCCCAACAGACCGCGCGGTCGGGGAACTCTGTGCTGGTAGGAGCCGGTTAATTGTGTGAAAACCGAGACCAAGTCGTCACTCACGTCACGGGGAGGGCACGTGGAGGTCACACTTGAGCGGATTATTCCGATGAGGGCCTTTCTGCCTTGCAATTCCCTTACTGGAAGGTGCCATGATGCCGCCATGAACACTGTCAGTACCCCGACTTCGCCCCAAGCTGCCCCGGCTAGGCGGCGCGGACCCGGGCGCCCCCGAGCGGGTAGCGAGGACAAGCGAGCACGCATCCTCAATGAAGCCGTGGTTCTCTTCGGAGAGCACGGGTATGCCGGCACCTCCCTGGCCGACATCGCCAACGCGGCAGACATTTCCAAGGCCGGACTCCTGCACCACTTCTCCTCCAAGGACGAGCTCTTCTGCAAGGTGCTGGAGCGCCGTGACCGCGAGGACGCCCTGAGCATTCTCGTGGAGTCCCCGGCCGTCGAGGGCGACGCCGCTGAGGCTCCCGTCGACACCATCGGCAACCTGGACACCCTCGACGTCGCGGGTGCCTCCGACCTGGACGGCAACCCCTGGGCCCTGCTGGAGCGCTACATCGAGCTGCTCGAGCGCAACGTCGCTCACCGGGACCTCACGGCGATCTACACCGCGACGGCGGTCTCGGTCCTTGATGCCGAGCACCCCGCGCACCGGTGGATGGCCAACCACCTCAACAGCGCCGTCGAGCGCTTCGAGTCCAGCTTCGAGGCCGGCAAGACCGCCGGGCTCGTGGACCCGGAGATGCCCTCGCGCCTCGTGGCGCGCAGCCTGGTCGCCCTCATCGATGGCCTCCAGCTGCAGTGGCTGTGCTCGACGACGCCCGGGACGGCCGCTGCGGAGTCCCTGTCCACCGACCTGGTGGCGGAGATCCGCCTCTACGCCGACTGCCTGCGCAGCCAGTGGGAGGTCCAGGAGACCCCGGAGACCCCTCAGCGCCCTAAGGCCGCCTGACGGTCAGAGGCGCCGCGTCGCCCTGGGCTCGGCGCCTCCACGAATCCTCATCTGAATCCCTATCCATCCCATCCGGCTCGGGAACCTCGTGTTCCCGAGCCGGTCCTGTCCTCGGGCGCCGGTCGTGAGCGGGTGGCCCGCCTGATTCCGGGCCGATTCAGCGGTCCGCCCACAGCAGCAGGTGCGGGGTGATCGAGGCCAGGTCCGGGACGACGACGAGGCCGGGGTCGGCCGGGAAGTGCTTGGTCGTCCCGATCTGCACGACGTGGATCCCGTTGCCCCGGGCCGAGGCGGCCCCCGTGGGGGAGTCCTCGACGACGACGCAGTCCTGGGGACGCAGGGCGAGGCGCTCGACCGCCGTGGCGTAGGGCAGCGGATCGGGCTTGGCGCCGACGCCGTCGTCACCGGTGACCAGGACGGCGAAGACGTCGCCGAGTGCGGAGGCCACCTTCTCGACGATCCGGCGCGGTGAGGCCGACACGATTCCCTGGGCCAGCCCCACCTCTGACAGTGCCGAGGTGATCCGCAGCGCCCCGGGCAGCAGGGGAGGGGCGGCGCTCACGGAGGCCTCGACGTCGTGCGCGATCGCCTCGAAGACCTCCTGCGTGGCCGGATCGTCCCAGGAGCGGGTGGCGCCGGTGGCGGCAATGAGCTCGCGGGCCTGACGGATCGAGGCTCCCGTCATCTGGGCGACGAGCTCGGGGCGCGGGTCGCCGCCCAGGGCCTGGCAGTGGTGGATGAATGCCTCGTCCCAGAAGGGCTGGGAGTCCATGAGGGTGCCGTCCATGTCCCACAGGACAGCGCGCACCGTGAAGTTGGGAGTGGGGGAGGTCGTCATGAGAAATAGCCTAGCCGGAGGGTGGCGCGGCGCACAGGTACTGGGTGCGCTGCCTCATGACCCGCCTGCCGGCGCTCAGGGTTATGCGCTGCGTCCTCGTCCTGGCAGACTGCCGTCAGGACGCCAGGTGGTGCACGTGCCGGAACCCAACGGGGTGTGCAGGTGGCGGCGCAGTCGGAGGGGCCGGGAGGAGAGCGGGTGGGCGACACCTACAGGACCACGATGGCGGACGTGGCCAAGGCGGCCGGCGTCTCGCGCACCACGGTGTCCTTCGTGCTCAACAACCGCGACGGGGCTCGTATCCCACCGCAGACCCGCGAGCGCGTCCAGCAGGTGGCTGCCGAGCTCGGCTACCGCCCGCACGGCGGGGCGCGGGCCCTGGCTTCGCGCCGGTCCTCCCTGATCGGCCTGGTCTCCGAGATCGTTACCAGTCCCTTTGCCGCCGCCACGATCCGCGGGATCCAGGACAGCGTCCGGGCCGCCGGCTACACCCTGTTCATCGTGCCGACCTCGACGGAGGCCACCGTGGATGGCGAGGCCTTCGAGACGCTGCTGAAGTCCCGGGTCGAGGGGATCATCTACGCCACCGGCTGGAACTGTCGGGTTCGCATGCCGGCGCAGGCCCGCGAGATCCCCACCGTCCTGGTCCACTGCATCGACCCGGTCTCCGGCCTTCCCTGCGTGCGCCCTGACGAGGAGCAGATGGGGCGCCTGGCCGCGCAGGCGCTCCTGGAGGGCCACCACCGCGACATCGGCGTCATCGAGCTCGACCCCAACGACGGTGAGGCCGCTCCGGGGCGGCGCGTCGGCTGCCGGACCTACCTGGAGCAGGCCGGCATTCCTTGGAGCACCGTGCACGTGGCTGTCGGCCACGGCACCGCCCGGGACGGGTATGCGGCTGCCTCCCGCCTCCTGACGGACCATCCCTGGCTGACCGGGCTGGTGTGCGGCAACGACTGCATGGCGATGGGGGCCTATGCCGCGATCCGTGAACAGGGGCTGAGGGTGCGTGAGGACGTGGCCGTCATCGGGATCGACGACCAAGAGCTCATCGCCGACCAGGTCCATCCGGCCCTGACGACGGTCGCGCTGCCCTTCGAGGAGATGGGACAGGTGGCCGTCTCCCACCTGCTGGCCCTCATGGAGGGCGAGGAGGTGCCCGCTGAGACGCTCCTGCCGGGCACGATCATCCGTCGCTCCTCGGCCTGACAGCGCATCGTGCCGTCTATGCGGCCGGGGACATTGTGCGCGTACGGGTGCGGAACCTTCCCGGCGGGGACATGCTGCGCCGTCGGGGACAGGATTCCGGTCCCCGACGGCGTCGAACGTCCCTGACCGCACCGAAATGTCCCCGACGGCGTCGAATGTCCCTGGTCGCAGGGGAAGGTCCCCGGCCGTGAGGGAGACGCTGCCGCTCAGGAGTGCCGACGGCGCAGGCGCAGCGTGTAGGCGCCGGTCGCGGCGGCGGCCGCCCCCAGGACGCCCAGGGTCAGGGAGGTGCCGGTGCGGGCCAGCGGGAAGCGGGCGGAGACGCTCTTACCGGCCGCAGCGGCGGTGGGGCTCGCCGACGCCGATGCCGCCTTCGCCTGGCCGCGGGCCGGCCCCTGGACGGCGGGCTTGCCGGCCCCGGGGGAGTCGGGGCCCTCGGCCGGGGCACCGGCGTCCTGAACGGAACCCAGGTGCCACAGGCTCAGGGAACCCAGATGTGCCGTGCCGCCCTCGGCGTAGAGCGAGACCCCCGTGGCGTCCTGTTCGGGGTAGACGGTCTGGGTGATGACCGGAGTGCCGTCGGCCACGAAGACCTCCACGGAGTGGGCGTCAACAATGATGCGCAGGTGGACCTGTCCCTTGCTGTCCGGTGACAGCGGCGCGGTGGACCGGGCCGGGAACTTCGGGGAGAAGTCGGTGACCCCGGAGTGGGTGCGGTCCACGACGAGCTGCTTGGCCTGGGAGTCGTAGCCGATGAGCGTGTACTGCTCGCCGTTGTCGAGGACCTTGAGACCGGCGAAGGAGGAGGCGCCGGGGCTCAGGTCCACGCTGATGTCCAGGGAGGTGCCCTGAGCGGCCTTGCCCAGAGAGGTCTCTCCCGCCGGGATGTCGGTGTCCTTCCGGGTGAGCTCCTGGCCGGTGCGCAGGGACTCCAGGGCGGTGACGGGCTGAGCGGTCAGGCGCAGCTTGCCGTTCACCCGGGTCAGTCCCATCTCGCGCACCGTGGACATGGCGGTGCGCCAGGTGGTGGTGGGCAGGTCGCGCACGTAGGCCCAGTTGCTCATCCAGCCCACCTGGTAGCGCTTGCCGTTGGGGACGTTGTCCCAGGTGACGGCCGCGTAGTAGTCCTTGCCGTAGTCCAGGCGCGGGACGACGTCGGCCCCGGAGAAGGCCTTGGTGTCCGACTGGAGAATCTGGTCGACCATGAGGTGGCCCCAGTCCTCGGCGTTGCCGTTGTGGTCCTCGATGACGAGCCGGGCCTTGCGGCCCTTGTAGGCCGTCACGTCCATGCTCGTCCACTCCAGGGTCCCG
Source organism: Actinomyces sp. oral taxon 175 str. F0384 (assembly GCF_000223355.1). Classification (NCBI taxonomy): domain Bacteria; kingdom Bacillati; phylum Actinomycetota; class Actinomycetes; order Actinomycetales; family Actinomycetaceae; genus Actinomyces; species Actinomyces sp. oral taxon 175. The sequence continues at coordinate 195,319 of NZ_AFUR01000007.1, read as the reverse complement.
GAGTTGTTGCCGGTGGCGGAGGCGACGACCTTGCCGTCCACGACGAGGTTGACGGAGGTGTTGTCCGCGATGGGGGAGGCCTTCTTGTCCGAGGCGCGCACCTCGTCCAGGAGGATGTGTCCCCAGGGGCCGGTGGCCGTGTCGGTGACGACGATCTGGGCGGACTTGCCCTTGAGATCGCTGACGTCCCAGCTCTGCCAGTTGAGCTCCTCCAGGTTGCGGCCAGTGGCCGAGCGCACCACCTTGCCGTCGACGACCAGCTCGACGACGCTCACCCCGGAGCCCCCGTCGGCGCCGCCCTCGGGGCGTGGGTTGTTGCCGCCGCCCATGAGGAGGTTGAGGTAGGGGGAGTCGATGGTGAAGGTCGGTGAGGTCGCGGTGCCGGTGGTGGCATCCGAGCCCTGCCCGGTGGCGGCGTCGAGATAGGTGTTGAGCAGCCCGGCGCTGGAGTGGTTGACCAGCGGCTGCTGGCCGGGGGTGGCGCCCTGAGGTGGCGTGGCCCCGAAGGCACTGCCCTCCACGGTCCAGCCCTCCCAGGAGCCGTCGAAGCCGGCCAGGAGCCTGCCGCCGCCGTTGTCGCCGGTGGCCTGCGGGTTGTAGGGGTGCTTGCCGCCGGCGGTGCGCAGGTTGATGTAGGACGAGGAGACCGTGAACTCATCCGAGGTCAGCGTGCCGGTGTCGGCGTCGCCACTGCCGAAGGAGTCCACGTAGGCCTTGCCCTGGTGACCGGGCAGGTCCCCGGTGGCCGGGCCCGAGCCGAAGGCGGCGCCGTCGGCCTTCCAGCCGGCGTAGCCGTTCTCGAAGTCGGCCAGGGTCGTGCCCTCATCGCCGGCGTAGTGGGGAATCTCGTCGGGGGTGAAGGTGGTGCCGTCCCAGCTGCCCACGAAGTACTGGGCGGAGTCGGCCACCGTGACCACAAGGACCCACTTGACCTCCTTGGAACTGCCGTCGACCGGCAGCGGAAAGAAGTCCGGGCACTCCCACACCGCCGAGGTGATGCCCTCCCCACCGAAGCTGGACTGCTCGGTCCAGTGGATGAGGTCGGGGGAGGAGTAGAAGGAGACCCGGTGCTCGGTGGCGTGGGAGACCACCATGGTCCAGCGCCCGGAGGTCTGGTCCCAGAAGACCTTCGGGTCGCGGAACTCCTTGGAGCCGATGTCCAGGACCGGGTCCCCGTTGTTGTACAGGTTCCAGGTGCGGCCCTTGTCCGTGGAGTAGGCCAGGGACTGGGACTGGTTGCCGCCGACGTCGGCCCGCGTCCACACCGCGACCATGGCCGGGTTGTCCGGACTGCCCAGGCCGGAGGTGTTCTTGGTGTCGATGACCGCCGATCCGGAGAACACCCCGTACTGCGAGGTGTACGGGATCGCCACCCCCAGCTCCTGCCAGTGCACCAGGTCCTTGGAGACGGCATGGCCCCAGGACATGTTGCCCCAGTCCGAGCCCTCGGGGTTGTACTGGTAGAACATGTGGTACTCGCCGTCGTAGTAGACGAGTCCGTTGGGGTCGTTCATCCAGTTCTTCTGGGGGGTGTAGTGGCTCTGCGGGCGCCACCGCTCGCCGGACTGGTCGGCCTTCGGCGGCGCCGGTGCGGCTGGTGCGTTCGGTGCGACGGAGGCCGGTCGGGCCTGGCCGGAGGCGGCTGCGGGCATGGAGGTCAGCGTAGAGGCGGCTGCCAGCAGGCAGAAGGCGGTCAGGGCGCTGAGTGCTCGGGTGGTCCGACTCATGTGCTGTCCTCCGGGAAGCGGGCTCGGCGTGAACGAGGGCGGGCGCCGTTGCGGGTCGGGGTGGTGCTCAGGGGCTGCAGCCCCGTTTCCCACGCCGATCCGATAACGCGCGTTAGCGCCGGTAATAAGTTACGCGGCCCCTCGACGTCGGGCAAGCACCCGGGGTCATTCCCGATCAGCATCGGGGACTTCTCAGGGTGCTCCCCGATAGTCGATGGCGGGCCTCATCGTCCAGACTGTTGCCATGACGCAGCAGCAGTACCCCGGTCAGTTCAGCCAGTCCGCCCGCTCCGAGGGCGGGGGCTCCGCCTCCGGTCGGACGGGCGAGTTCTTCCGTTTCTGCGACTCCCTGCCCCGCCGTTCCCGCGAGCACCGCATTCTCGGTGGTGTCTGCGGGGGGCTGGCCGAGGCCTGGAACATGCCCGTGACCGCGGTGCGCGTCGGGGTGATCCTGGCCAGCTTCCTGCCCGGCCCCATGTTCCTGGTCTACGTCGGAGCCTGGTGCCTCATGCTCGACGAGCCCGCCCCCGCCCAGTACTGACTGTTCCCAGCCTGCCCGGGCGGGTCCGAGCCGACCGGCCCGGGCCGTGACAGTCCTCCGGAGACCTTGAGCGCTTCGGTAACACGACCCGTACCAGACTCACGACTACCGACATCGGCCGAGGACGTCGACGTCCTCGGCCTCGTAGAAAGAAAGGTGATGGCTGTCTCTTCGCTCTCCTCAATGCTTCTCTCCTGCCGTCTGTCCATCACTCGTTTTCTCCTGACGCATGCCCGTCCCTGCTGCCATCGGTTCCAGGCGGCGCCTCGGGTCCACGCGTGAGTGATGGGCTGCGCCCACCTCGCCGCCCCCGGTTCCACGGGTGACGTGGTGGGCGCAGTGCGTGGCGGCGCCCATCGGCCGGAGCCCGGAGCAGGCAGCGTTCCCGGCCGTGACACGGGGGCGGCGGCTTCGCGGGAAGGCGCCGTCGATGGGAGGATCGAGCCGTGACCGACACCGTGAATGACGCCGTAACCGACGCCGTGACTGCTCCAGCGACTGACATCGAGTTCCTCTCCGCCTACGACCAGGGCTTCGCCCGCGTCGCCGCCGTCACCCTGCCGGTGGTGCCCGTCGACCCGGCCGCCAACGCCGCCGCCATCATCGAGCAGGCCCGTACCCTGGCCGAGGACGGCGTCTGCCTGGCCGCCTTCCCCGAGCTGTGCCTGACGGGCTACGCCATTGACGACCTCCTGCTGTCCGACGTCCTGCTGTCCGACGTGCTCGCCGCCATCGAGACCCTGCGCGCCGCCAGCGCCGACCTCCTGACCGCTCTCGTCGTCGGCGCGCCCCTGCGCCTGGGCGACCGCCTCTACAACTGCGCCCTGGTCATCCAGGGCGGGCGGGTGCGCGGCGTCGCCCCCAAGTCCTACCTCCCCACCTACCGGGAGTTCTACGAGAAGCGGCACTTCGCCCCCGGCGACGCCCTGCCCGCCGGGGTGGAGAGCATCGAGCTGCCCGGTGTGCACGGCGGTTCCGGCAGCGGCGACGGCGTCGAGCCCTCAGCCCGGGTCCCCTTCGGGGCGAACCTCCTGTTCGAGGTCGAGGACGTCCCCGGCCTGACCTTCCACGTCGAGGTCTGCGAGGACATGTGGGTGCCCGTCCCGCCGTCGTCGCTGGCGGCGCTGGCCGGGGCGACGGTCCTGGTCAACCTCTCCGGCTCGCCCATCACGGTGGGGCGGGCCGAGGACCGTGAGCTGCTGGCCCGCTCCTCCTCGGCCCGGGGACTGGCCGCCTACGTGTACGCCGCCGCCGGGCAGGGCGAGTCCTCCACGGACCTGGCCTGGGACGGCCAGACCCTCGTCTACGAGAACGGCGAGCTGCTCGGCACCACCGAGCGCTTCCCCGACGGGCCGCGCGCCACCGTCGTCGACGTCGACATCGAAGGCCTGCGCGCCGAGCGCCTGCGCCAGGGGACCTTCGCCGACAACGCCCGCACCTTGAGCTCCCCGGTCGCCGGCGCCCCGACCGCGGCCACCACCTTCACCGACCCGGCGGCCTTCCGGCGCATCCGGATCGACGCCGCCGACCTGGCCGCCCCGCGTACGGATATCGGCCTGCGCCGCCGCGTGGACCGCTTCCCCTTCGTGCCCGACGACCCGGCCCGGCTCGCCCAGGACTGCTACGAGGCCTACAACATCCAGGTGGCCGCCCTCGTCCAGCGCCTGGGGGCCATCGGCAACCCCAAGATCGTTATCGGTGTCAGCGGCGGCCTGGACTCCACCCACGCCCTCATCGTCGCCGCCCGCGCCATGGACCGCCTGGGCCGGCCCCGCTCGGACATCCACGCCATCACCATGCCCGGCTTCGCCACGAGCGCCGGCACCCGCCGCAACGCCGAGGACCTCGCCGTCGGCCTGGGCTGCACCTTCGAGGAGCTCGACATCCGGGCCACCGCCACCCAGATGCTCACCGAGATGGGCCACCCCTACGGCGAGTACGCCCGCACCGGGGTCCTGCCGGAGGGAGCGAGCGAGCGGGACCTCTACGACGTCACCTTCGAGAACGTCCAGGCGGGCCTGCGCACCGACTTCCTCTTCCGCATCGCCAACCACCGCGGCGGCATCGTCCTGGGCACCGGGGACCTCTCCGAGCTCGCCCTGGGCTGGTGCACCTTCGGGGTGGGCGACCAGATGGCCCACTACGGCGTCAACGCCGGCATCCCCAAGACCCTCATCCAGCACCTCATCCGCTGGGTGGTGGCCGAAGAGCTGTTCGACGACGCCGTCGGCCGCACGCTGCTGTCCATCCTGGACACCGAGATCAGCCCCGAGCTGGTGCCGGCCGAGGCTGGTGGCGCCATCCAGTCCACCCAGGCCAAGATCGGCCCCTACGCCCTGCAGGACTTCACCCTGTGGCACGTGCTGCGCCGCGGCTCGCGCCCCAGCCGCATCGCCTTCCTGGCGCACAAGGCGTGGGCGGACGCGCAGAGCGGGGACTGGCCCGAGGGGCTGCCGTCGTCGGAGAAGGTGGCCTACGACCTGCCCGAGATCCGGCGCTGGCTCGAGCTTTTCCACCGGCGCTTCTTCACCAACCAGTTCAAGCGCTCCACCCTGCCCAACGGGCCCAAGGTGGTGGCCGGCGGCTCGCTGTCCCCCCGGGGCGACTGGCGCATGCCCTCCGACGCCGCCGCGACCGCCTGGCTGGCCGAGCTCGAGCGCAACGTGCCGCGGGCGTGAGGCTCCCGTGAAGAACCGGGACTATTGTCCTATGATGTGAGGCACAACACAATGTGACTCCTGAGGTCCGCCTTGTTCGGGATTGATTTGAGCAAAGCGCATATTTACGGCGAAAAGTTACGGCGATGTTCTGGTAACGCGCGTTACCAACGTTGGTTTTGTGCGCTTCTGTGTGAAAGTGGTGGGCGCCTGAGTGGTGGCGATCACGCTGATCCTTTTTATCGTCGCCATGTCACACACGTTGCTGTTGCCCAGGCCATACACACCTTCGGCGGCAGCCCGGATGGGAAAGGTCCCCGCCCATGGTCTGCCTGGTCGTAGCCGCGCACGGACACCTGGCTGAAGGTCTTGTCGCCTCCTCAGCGATGATCGTCGGTCCCAGTGACGACGTCGTCGCCGTCACCTTCGAACCCTCCGAGGGCCCCGATGACCTGCTGGCGAAGTACGCCGCCGCGGTCGAGGCCTCCTCCAGCCAGGAGTACCTCATCCTCGTCGACCTCTTCGGCGGCAGCCCCTACAACGCCGCCGCCCGGTTCGCGGCGGGGCGCGACGATGCCGACGTCGTCACCGGCGTCAACCTGCCCATGGTCATCGAGGTCCTGTCCCGACGTCTGACCGGCGCCGGTCTCGCCGAGCTCGTGGAGGCCGCCCGCACCTCCGCCGTCGACGGCGTCAAGGTCCTCTCCGAAGTCTTCACCCCTGCCCCCACCACCACTTCCGACGATGAAGGAGACGAGCTCTGATGGACGTCAAGCTCCTGCGTATTGATTCCCGCCTGGTTCACGGACAGGTCGCCAACAACTGGGCCGGATCCCTGGGCGCTGAGGCCATCCTCGCCGTCTCCGACGGCGCCGCCAACGACGAGCTGCGCAAGACCCTCATGCTGCAGACCGGCGGCGGCAAGGTGAAGGTCCACGTGCTGGGAGTGGAGAAGGCCGCGCGCGTCTACAAGAACCCCAAGTACGAGACCCTCAAGGCCGTCATCGTCGTCGAGACCCCGGCCGACATCGTGCGCCTGCTCGACCTGGGCGTGGAGGCCAAGGAGGTCAACGTCGGCGGCATGACCTTCAAGCAGGGCACCAGCCAGGTCTCCCAGGCCGTCTACGCCAGCCCCGCCGACGTCGAGGCCTTCAAGGAGATCGACTCGCGCGGCATCAAGCAGTACATCCAGCAGGTGCCCTCCACCGCGAGCTCCGACCTCATGGGGGCCCTCAAGGAGAAGGGCCTGCTCTAAGGGCGCGGCCTTCGTCCCCACACCTCCCTCGCACACCTCCATCCCGTCACCCTTCGGTGGCGGGCTCAGCAGGAGTGTGCTGTCAACCCTCACATGAGAGAGACATACCGTGCATGACATCAATCTGATCCAGATCATTCTGGTCACGCTCGTGGCGTTCGTCGCGGGTATGGCCAGCGTCCTGGACGAGCGGCAGTTCCACCGCCCGCTCGTCGCCTGCACCCTGACCGGTATCGCCCTGGGCAACCCCGCCGTCGGCATCATGGTCGGTGGCTCCCTGGAGCTGCTCGCCCTGGGCTGGATGAACGTCGGTGCCGCCATGGCTCCCGACTCCGCCCTGGCGTCCACCGTCTCCACCATCATCGCCGTGGCCTCGGTCGGTGACGCCTCCTCCACCAAGGGCGCCATCGCGGCCGCCATCGGTGTGGCCGTCCCGCTGGCCGTCGCCGGCCAGGCCCTGACGATCTTCGTGCGAACGATCGCCATCTTCTTCGCCCACCAGGCCGACCGCTTCGCCGAGCAGGCCAACTACCGGGGTATCGCCATCATGCACTTCACGACCCTGGGTCTGCAGGGACTGCGTGTGGCCATCCCGACCGCAGTGGTTGCCGCACTGGCCTCGGGCGACACGGTCAAGCACGCCCTCGACGCCATTCCGAAGGTCATCACCGAGGGCCTGGGCATCGCCGGAGGCTTCATCGTCGTCGTCGGTTACGCCATGGTCATCAACATGATGAAGGCGCGCAAGCTCATGCCCTTCTTCTTCCTGGGCTTCATCTTCGCCACCTTCGCCACCACCGTGGGCGGCTCGGCCTCGGTCAGCGACCACAGCAAGGGTATCGACAAGTGGGTCATCGACCTCGCTCCCAACGGCGCCACCCTTGTGGCGCTGGGCATTCTGGGGGCCTGCCTGGCCGTCATCTACGTCCAGCTCAACCCCGAGTTCCACGACTCCGTGCGTCTGCCCGCCGCCGCCTCCCCCGCGGCCAGCGGCGGCTCCAGCAGCGACCTGGATGACGACCTCGACGACGAGCTCGACTGAGCTGGAAGAAGGAAGACTGTTATGACTACTGAAACCGCTCCGGCCACCTCGGAGAAGATGCTCACCACTCGTGACCTGCGCCGGATGTACTGGCGCTCCACCTTCCTGCTCGGCTCCTTCAACTTCGAGCGCATGCAGGCCATGGGCTTCTGCTACACGCTCATGCCCGCCATCCGGAAGTTCTACCGCGACGACAAGAGCGCCCAGGCCGCCGCTCTCAAGCGGCACCTGGAGTTCTACAACACCCATCCCTGGGTCTCCTCGGTCGTCTTCGGCGTCACCGCCGCCATGGAGGAGCAGAAGGCCAAGGGCGAGGAGATCTCCGAGGAGACCATCACCTCGGTCAAGGTCGGCCTCATGGGGCCGCTGGCCGGCGTCGGCGACCCCATCTTCTGGGGGACCGCTCGCCCCGTCCTGGCGGCGCTGGGCGCCTCCCTGGCCCTCAACGGCTCGATCGTGGGCCCGCTGCTGTTCTTCGTCGGCATCAACCTCCTGCGTGTGCTCACCCGCTGGTACGGCCTGAAGTTCGGCTACGAGCGCGGGACCGAGATGGTCACCGAGGTCGGCGGTGGGCAGCTCAAGAAGATCACCCAGATGGCCGCCATCATGGGTCTGTTCGTCATGGGCGCCCTGGTCTCCAAGTGGACCACCATCAAGTTCCCGACCGTGGTCTCCAAGGTCGCCGACCCCGACACCCAGATCGTCAAGGTGACGACCGTTCAGAGCATCCTCGACCAGCTGCTGCCCGGCCTGGCGGCGCTGGGCCTGACCTTCCTGTGCATGTGGCTGCTCAATAAGAAGGTCAACGCCCTGTGGATCATCCTGGGCATGTTCGCCTTCGGCATCCTGGGGCGCTGGACCGGCTTCCTGGGAGTCTGACGACGGCATCCGCATCCCGTCTCTGAGCGGGGAGGGGGCGTAGGACTTGCTTCCAGCCCTCTCCCCGTTCCGTGTGTTCGGTAGAATGCGCGGGGCCGGCGCCGGCTCTCCCGGCGCGCCATCAGTGCTCCACCGGGGCCGTCCGACGCCTTCTCCCGGCTCTCCTCCTCCCGCCCCGTTCCGCTCCGACGTCGTCCCCGTCCTCCGCCCCCTCAAGCAAGGAACCCGCGTGACCCGACTCCTCGTCACCGACCTGGACGCCACCATCGTCTTCGACCGCTCCGTCTCACCTGCCGACCGTGAGGCCATGGCCCGCTGGCGGGCCGCCGGCAACCTCCTGGCCGTGGACACCGGCAAGTCCTCCTTCGCCACCCGCGACGTCCTGGCGCCCCTGGGCGTCGACTTCGACTACGGCGTCGTCTTCACCGGGGCGGTCCTCATCGACGGCGGCTATCAGGTCCTCTCGGCCCGCTACCTGCCCGACGGCGTCGCCCGCGACGTGGCGACCCGCACCGTTGACCTGCCGGGGGTGACCACCTACGCCACCACCATCGAGACCGACTACATCCTGGCCGACAACAACGAGGAGATCTCCTCCATCCTCGCGGTCTTCGAGCACCTGAGCCTGGAGGAGATGGACGCCCACCGCTTCATCGGCGTGCCCCTGCGCGTCACCGACGACGCCCTGCGCGAGCGCCTCCACCACGACCTCACCCGGCGCTGGGAGGGCGTCCTGGACTGCCACCGCAACCAGGAGTTCCTCGACCTCGTGCCCGCCGGCGCCACCAAGGGCGCGGGCCTGCGCGCCCTCCTGGACGGGCCCCTGGCGGGACAGGATGTCGAAGTCTGGACCATCGGCGACTCCTGGAACGACCTGGACATGCACGCCGTCGCCGACCACGCCGTCGCCCTGCCCTGGTCCCCGCCGGAGGTGACGGCCGCGTGCGAGACCACCGTGGGCTCCATGGCCGAGCTCATCACCACGATCCTGGAAGGCGACCGGCATGAGTGAGAACAGCAAGACCGACGGCGCACGGACCCTGGGCGCCCGGGTGCGCGACTGGTTCAACGGCGGGGATCCCGACGGGCGCGCCAAGCTGCGCGCCTGGGCCACCGGGGAGGACGGCCGCTGGCGCGGCTACACCCACTCCATGGGCAGGTACGTCACCTGGCTCATGGTCATCGCCTGCGTCCTCTACCCCTTCACCCGGGGCATCGGCTCGATCCTGGCCCTGCTCGTGGCCATCTTCCTCATGGGCGGACGCGCCATGATCGAGCGGCAGGTGCGCCGCGACGTCTCCGACCTGGAGGAGGCCAAGCGCCAGTGGGGGCTCACCCGAAACCCCGAGTACCTGCGGTTCATGACCCTGCGCGCCGAGGGGCTGCTCGAGGACAACAAGATCCTCACCCCCGACTCGCGCAGCCTCCTGCAGGGCTACGCCCAGTGGGCCCACGAGCGCCTGGAGCGCGAGGACAAGAAGCAGGCCAAGAAGGCCCGCAAGGCCGAGAAGAAGGCTCGCCGGGAGGGAACGGGTCACGAGTCTGACGAGTCCGCTGACGCTGCGGCGAAGAATGAGGAGAATAAGGCTGCTGACGGCTCCTAGCGATTCTGGGCGGCTCGAGGGTCGCCCGCAGGCCGCTCTGAGGCGGCTGGAGACCGGCAGGACCGGAACGGAAAGGACTCCCATGCCACGCAGGCTCATCTCCACCGACCTGGACGGCACCATCGTCTTCAACGGGACGATCTCGCTGCGTGACCGCGAGGCCATGGCCCGGTGGCGGGCGGCCGGCAACCTCCTGGTCATCAACACCGGCCGGTCGGTCTCGGCGCTGGAGCACGTCGTGGTGCCCATGGGCCTGGAGTTCGACAACGCCATCCTCTACACGGGGGCCGCCATCGTGGATGAGGACATCCGGGTGCAGTGCTCCACGGCGCTGCCGGCCGGCGTCGTCGAGGACATCCTCGACTTCGTCGAAGGGGCGCCGGGCGTCACCGTCTTCACCACTGGGCTGGACGAGGACCTGCTCATCTACGACACGATCGGCTCCGGCTCCGAGCTGCTGACCCTGTTCCGGCCGGCCACCCGGCGCGAGCTCGACGGGCGCGAGGTCATCGGGGTGCCGATGCGCTTCACCGACCCGGAGATGGCCGCACGCACCGAGACCTACCTGCACCGGCGCTGGGAGGGGCAGGCGGCGGGCTTCCGCAACCAGGACTTCATCGACGTCGTGCCCGCCTCGGCCTCCAAGGGGGAGGGCCTCAGGCGGCTGGTGGCGAGCCTGGTCGAGCCGCCCGCCGGGGAGACGGACGGCAGGACCGGGGAGGGTGCGTCCGGGGAGGCGCCGGTCGGCGGCTCGGCGGGGCTCGACGTCGGTCCGTGGACGGCGGAGCCGGTAGAGACCTGGTCCATCGGGGACTCCTGGAATGACATCTCCATGCATGCCGCTGCCGACCACTCCTACGCCCTGCCCTGGTCGCCGCCGGAGGTGGTGGCCCAGTGCGACGGCACGGTCTCCAGCCTCGCTGACCTCATCGACTCCCTCATGGGGCGACCGGCTTTCTAGTCCCCACACACTTCGACAGAAACTTCAGAATCGACGCGGCTCCGGGTCTGTTTTGAAGATTCGGTCGAAGTGTTGCGGCGTTGCGGCGTTGATGCGCCGGTGGGCTGGGGTGTCGCGGCGCGCGGCGGGAGCGGAGCGGAAGCGGGGAGTGCGGGCTATGCTCGCCGGCATGCGTTTGCTCGCCACGGATCTCGACGGCACCCTCGTCTTCCACCGCGCCGTCAGGCAGGCCGACGCCGAGGCCCTCGTGCGCTGGCGGGCCGCCGGCAATCTCCTCGTGCTGGCCACGGGGCGCTCGGTGCGGCTGGTGCAGCACGCCGTCGAGGTGGCCCGGGCCTCGACGTCCATCGGCCTGGACTACGACTACGCCGTGTGCGCCACGGGCACGACCGTCATCGACGCCGCAGGTCGGGTCCACCGCACCCGGACGCTTGAGGCCGAACAGGTGCGGGCGGTCGTGCGGGCAATCGGCGATGTCACCCAGGCCCCCGTCTCCGTGTTCGCCTCAACCCTCGAGCGCGACTACGTGCTGGACGACCCGATCGGCCTGTCCACCGACCAGCGCACGCCGCCGGACCGCTTCACCGCGGCGCCCCTGTCGCAGGTTGCGGGCCTGGGAGTGACCTCCATGCCGTTGCACATCCCCGATGTTCGGGCCGCCGCGGCGCTGGCCAGCGGCCTGGAGGAGACGGTGGAAGGCATCAGTTGCACCCGCTCGACCGGCTTCGTGGACGTCACGGCCGCAGGCGAGTCCAAGGGGATGGGCCTGGGCCGGCTCGCCGAGCTGCTGGCCGACCAGGGCATGGAGGTCAGTGAGGTGGCCGCCGTGGGCGACTCCTGGAATGACATCTCGATGTTCGAGCAGGCCGACATCCCCTGCGCGATGGCCGGTGCCCCGGGCGAGGTCGTCGAGGCCGCCGGCGGGCGCACCACCCCAAGCGTGGCCGCCTTCGTCGACGCCCTGCTGGCCTGAGGGCGCGTGGAGGCTGGGCCCGCTCGCTGCGCCCGTGCCTTCCGACCGCCTTGGGTGCACACACTTCGACCGAATCTTCAGAATCGACGCGGCTCCGGGTCCATTTTGAAGATTCGGTCGAAGTGATGGCGGTGGTTGGTGCCAGCGGCGGTGTTGCCAGCCCGCGGTGAGGAGACGGCCGCCGAGGGGCCGCGGGGCGCGCCCGCTCAGGCCTGGGCGTAGCGGTAGACGTTGGTCTCCCGCAGCTCGAAGCCGGCGCGGCGGTAGAGGCGGTTGGCGGCCTCGCGCGTGGGGCGGGAGGTGAGGTCCACGGTGCGCGCGCCCAGCTTCCCGGCGTGCTCGACGGCGGCCTCCACGAGGGCCTGCCCGGCGCCCTGGCCGCGGGTCTCACCGTCGACGACGACGTCCTCCACCCAGGCGCGCAGGCCCGTGGGGATCGTGAAGGTCGCCAGGGTGAGCATGCCCAGGATCGGTGCGTTCTGGCCGGCCTCGGCCTCAGGCCGGAAGACGAAGAGGAAAACCCCCTCCTGAGCGATGAGGGCCTCGCACTGCTCGGCGGTCAGCGCCGGGGCGCTGCGGGAGAGCTGCGGGATGAGGCGCTCCATGGCCTCGACGATCTCCGGGCTGGAGGTGGTGACGAGCTCAACGGTCATGAGGAGTTCTCCTGCTGGTTCAAAAGAGGCGGCGGGCCGAGACGGGTTGGTCCCGCGACGGCTTCCTGTCAGCCCTGGAGCCTACCGTCTGGGAGCGCTCCGAGCGGCGAGATGCCCCACCGACCGGAAGAATCTAGCGGAGAGTCTCGGCCGGTGAGGTGGGGCGCCTGGGTTTGTGGAGAACCTGGGCTCATGGGGTGGCTCGGCCGGGGGAGCCTGAGCGACAGGGCAAGGGCTGGCAGGGTGGAGTTCCCTGACCGATAGGGCACCTCGGCTGTTGGAATGGTTGCGCTGGGGCGCCTGGGCTCGTGGGGAGCCTTGGCCGACGGGCCACCTTGGTTTGCGGAGCCACGGTCCGAGGGTGCCCCGGCCGGCCGCCAGCAGGCCCGGTCAGGCCGAGCCGCTGATCTCCTTGACGGTGGGATCCATGATGGCGGCCTCGAGCAGAGCGGTGCCGCTGGTCAGGTCCCGCAGTCGCAGCACGTAGGGGTGGTCCACCGTGAACTCGACTGGCTTGGTCTGCTCCGCCGGCGCCGCCATCGCCGCTGCCTGGCCCTCGCTCAAAGCGGCTGCGACGGTGCCCTCCTCATCCAGGATGAGGCGTATCTGCTGGACCACCTGGGTCAGTGCCAGCTCGGGCGCGATCTTGTCCAGGCCCTCGGGCTTGAGTCCCTGCTCCTTGAGGAAGTCGAGGAGCTCCTTGGGCTCGGAGGTGAGGTCCAGCTTGGGCAGTGCCAGCTCCACCTCTCGGGGGCGCACCTTGTCCAGGGCCTTGGATGCCTCGGCCCATGTGCCGGCATCCATGGCACTCGGCAGGGTTCCGGCGTCGGGCAGGACGACGTCGAGAGCGAGGTCGGAGTCCCTGCCGTCCTCCCCGCCGGCGTAGGCCAGGCGCACTGCCGCCCAGCCCTTCCCGGTGGCGTGGGGGATGGAGCGCGTGTCGTGCATGAGGTCGGCCTTGACGGTCTTGCCCCCGGCGAGCGTGAAGTTCTTCTGCGAAGTGCTCCCGGCCTCGAAGGGGGATTCCCACTGGGCCGCGAAGAGCAGCGCGTTCTGCACCACCAGGCGGGTGTCCTGGGTGACATCTATGCCGCTTTCCGGGATGAGGCCGGCCGTGTTGCGTGAGGCCCAGGCATTGAGGTTCTCCTTCATGGAGCTCACGCCGACCTGCTCGATCTCAGTGGAGAACCAGCGCAGCACCGCATCGAGGTAGGTCTGCTTGACCTTGAACTTCTTGTCGTCGGAGATGAGGGCGTGGTTGGCCAGGTGAACGAGCGGCTTGTCGGGGGCCTTGTCCGGGTCGAAGCCCTTGAGATCACTGTCGTAGCGGTTCAGGGAGTTCTGGATGGCCGACCAGGCCCGGTCGCGGTCTTCACCCGAGAGCCCCAGGAGCGCGTCATAGCCCTGGGCCGCAGCGTCCGTGGCGCCGTCGGCCAGGATCGCCAGGACGAAGGCGAGACTGAGAGGGGAGGCCAACGCCGTCGCGGCCGAGTCCTCCTTGAGGTAGTGGGTCAGGAGCTTGCTCCCGAGCTGTTCGCAGGCGGTGGCGGCCTTGGTCACCTGGGAGGCGACGTCGGAGAGACTGACCTTCTCGTGGGCGACCTTGGAGGTCAGCTGCGTGCCTGAGGCCAGGGAGCAGCCGCCCAGCAGCGCCACTGCTGCGGGAACCAGGGCGCCCAGTGCCAGCACCTGACGACGGGCCAAGCCGCAGTGCTCGGAGGCGGACAGGCTCATCAGAGGATCACTCGGGGTCATGGCGCCAGGTTAGGGAGCCCGCCCGGCCCTGTCAGCGCCTTGGCGCGCTCACACCATGGGGAATCATCCCCGGGCCGGTGGCGGGTGGGCCGCAGCAGCTTGCGCCCGTGACCACTCGATCGGCAGAAAACGGCCCCATCGCGCCGTGACCACGGTGACGCGTTCTCCCTGCGGGATCAGCCGCCTCGAAGGCCGCTCAAGAGTAGGCTTCCGACCAAGGTCCCACAACGCCCCGCAGGCCCCGCAGCTCCGACGCCGCGCGCCTGCGCCGCCCCAGGAAGGTCACTCATGGTCGAGTCCGCCGCTCACGTCGAGCACGTCTTCGCCGCCGACGAGCTCTTCTTCTCCACCACGGACTCCCACGGGCGCATCCGCCGCGCCAACTCCACCTTCATGCGCCTGTCCGGCTACCCGCGCGGCGCCCTGGTGGGGCGGGCCCACAACGTGGTGCGGCACGCGGACATGCCCGCCGGCCTGTTCCGCTCCATCTGGGACGCCATCGAGGAGGGCCGGGCCGCCAGCGCCTACATCACCAACCGCTCCTCCGACGACGGCCACTACCGGGTCTTCGCCACGATCGTGCCCTCCGGCTCCGGCTACCTGTCGGTGCGCACCCTGCCGATGCTCACCGACCTGCGTGACGACATCGAGGCCGCCTACGCTCGGGTCCGCGACGTCGAGGAGGCCTCCGCCGCGGCCGGCTCCACCCGCCGGGAGGTGGCCGCCGCCGGGCAGGCCGCCCTCCAGGCCGAGCTGCAGGCCCTGGGCTACGCCGACGCCATCGACTTCACCCGCAGGGTGCTGGTCGCCGAGGTCGGTGAGCTGCTGGCCCACGGCGTCGGCATCCCCGACAGCCCACAGACCGAAGGCCCCGTGGCCCGCATCCTGGGGGCCATGGGCCGGATCGAGGCCGAGACCGCCGGGCTGGTCGGCATCCTCCAGGAGGGGCAGCGGCTCGCCGACCTCCTGGGCGAGAGGGCCGGCGAGATCGAGGCCCTCTCGACCCGCCTGGGCACCCTGCGCGAGGCCATGCGCGCCGTCGGCACCGACGTCGAGGTCCTGGGCCACGGAGAGCAGGCCGACGACGTCGCCGCGCGCTGCCAGCAGGTCGACGCCCTGGTCCTGGAGTGCTCCGAGCAGCTCCACCCGCTGAGCAGCCAGATCGAGGCGCTGCGTGGCGACCTGGACTCGGTGAGCTTCCGCATCGCCCTGGCTCGCCTGCACAACCTGGCCGCTGGGCTCTTCGCCCTGCAGATCCTCCAGGGCCAGGACGAGGTTGACGCCAACGACGCCGTCGGCAGCCTCACCGAGCTGTGCTCGGCGCTGAGCGACGGCGCCGACAACCTGACCCAGCGCGTCGGCCTGCTCGACGCGCGCCGCGAGCTGGTGGGTGGCGAGCTGGATGTTGTGGCCGAGGATCTCGGCGTCATCCAGGGCCCGATCCTGGAGGTTCTCGAGGCGGCCGCAGCCGCCGGCGCCGGGCAGGCCGACTCCGTGACCACCGCCCGTACCCTGGCCGAGCAGGGCTTCGGCGAGGCCCGGGACCTGGCCGACCTGGCCGTGCGCCTGCGCGACCTCGAGGTCCCCTTTGAGGCCGAGGCCATCAACAGCGCCCTGGCCGACGTTCGCGCCGCCCTGGCCGAGCTCGGCTAGCCGCGGGTTCAGTCCCGCACCAGCTCCACGAGTACCTCGGCGTGATCGGTGTGCGGGAACATGTCGAACAGGCGCGAGCGCACCACCCGCATCGAGGGCAGGTGCGCCAGGTCCGTCGCCAGCGTGCGCGGGTTGCAGGAGGAGTAGAGCACCCGCTCCACGCCGGAGGCCTCGATCCGAGTGGCCAGCTGCTCCCCGATCCCGCGCCGGGGCGGGTTGACCACGAGCAGGTCCGGGCGCCGCGCCCCGGCGGCGCGATCCCCGGCGGCCGGGTCCAGGACGTGGGCGTCACCGGCCTCGAAACGCACCAGGGCCGGGTCCAGCCCCATGAGGTCGGCCGCCGCGCGCGCCCCGTCAATGGCCGGCGCCGAGACCTCCACCCCCAGCACCTGCCGGCCTGGCGCCGCCAGGGCCAGGGCGAAGCCGCCGACGCCGCAGAACAGGTCCCACACCCGGGCCGGCTCGGCCTCCTGGGCCCAGTCGCGGGCGGTGGCGTAGAGCGCCTCGGCCACGGCCGTGTTGGTCTGGAAGAAGGAACGGGTGGGTAGGTAGAGGGGCAGCTCGACGTCGTCGGTGCGCCGGCCGGCCCGGCCACCGAGCTCCGGGGACGGCAGGCTCAGGCGCATGAGGAGGCGGTCCTCCTCGGTCAGGACGATCTCCTCGGGTCCCTCGATGACGGCCTGGTGGACGCTCTGGATGTTGACTGCGGCCACCGCCAGCTGAGGCAGGCGCCGGTGCAGGTCCGCCAGGGCGGCGCGCAGCCGCTCCAGGTAGCGGCGGGAGCGCAGGACGAAGCGCACCATGAGGTCGTCGTCGGGGGAGGCGGTCACCAGGACGTACTTGAGCTCGCCGCGGCGCGCGGGCACGTCGTAGGGGCGCAGGCCCAGCTCGGTGATGAGGTCGGCCAGCACCGGCAGGGCCACCTCGATGGCCGGCACGTGCAGCGGGCAGGTGCGCAGGTCGACGCCGCACCCGGCGCCGTCGAGGATTCCCAGGGTGGGGCGGGCGGCGGTCCCGGCCACCGCCATCTTCGCCTTGTTGCGGAAGCCGGTGGGGGCGCTCGCGGCCGGTGCCTGCCACAGCTCGGCCGGGATGTGCTCGGCCAGGAGGGCGGCGACGCGTGACTGCTTGGCGGCCAGCTGGTCGGGCATCGGCAGGGACAGGTGGGGGCAGGATCGGCAGGTGCCGGCGTCGTGGAGGGCACAGGACGCCGCGTCTGCTGCGGTCACCGACATGTCCCCTCCCGGTGGTGCGCTCATGGCCGGGCCGTGGGGCTGCGACAGGAGTGACCGGGCCCCGGACGGCTGCGGGCGATGAATGGAGCCGCTTGTCGGACTCGAACCGACGACCTGCTGTTTACAAGACAGCTGCTCTACCAACTGAGCTAAAGCGGCGCGCGGCCGGCCAGGCGGCCGCAGGTGCGTGGGACAGTCTGACACAGACCGCCCCACGGCGGGAAACCAGGGGAGACGGTACTGCGCCCGTCGCCGCCCGGGCCTGTGAGTGCTGGGAGGAGCCTGTGCTGGACGCCGCCCCGGGCAGGCGCGATGGGCCCCGGTCAGCCCTGCTGAGTCGGCTGCGGGCTGGGCTGCTGAGACGCCTGCTGGCTGGGCTGCGCCGTCGGGGTGGCGGCGGCGACGAGCTCGGTCAGGGAGGTCCGAGTCTGAAGCTTGTTCAGGTCGACCTTCTCGCCCTTGAAGAAGACGGTGGGGGTGCCCTCCAGCTTCCGGGCCTTGAAGGCCTCATCGCCGAGCGTGACCCACTTGCCGTACTTGTCGGAGTCGACGGCCGCCTTGAACTTGCCGGAGACCTCCTTGGGGACGTTCACCTTGGTGGCGGCGGCTACCAGGCCCTCCACCGTCATGTTGCTCTGGTTCTTGGTCTGCAAGAACTGGGAGAAGATCTCGAAGGCGGCGTTGTGGAAGCTCAGGGACTGGGCCGGGGCCTCATCGAGGACCACGCCCATCGCGTTCATGACGACGCTGGTCCACTCCTGCTCGAGGAGCTTGCAGGGGTGGAGGGCCAGGGTGATCTTCTTCTCGCTCAGGAGCTGGTTGATCTCCTGGGTGTGGAGGCCCTCGAACTGGGCGCAGTGAGAGCAGGAGTAGTCGAAGTAGATGTCCAGGACGGGGGCCGAGGCGGCGACGGTGTCGAGGGCGGGGCCCTCACCGTAGGTCCAGGAGGCATCGGAGAGGACCTGCTTGGGGATACCACTCTGGTTCGCCTTCGCGGTGGCCAGGCCCTCGCTCGGTGCGGGGAACTTCGACGACGCCTTGTTGTCCTTGGTGCCGTTCTTGGCCTCGATGCCGCGGTAGGCGAGGTAGCCGAGCCCACCGGTCACTCCCAGGCCTGCGACCCCGATGAAGCTGCGGCGGGCGATCTTGTTGCGGCGCTCGCGGCGGGCTGAGGCCTCGCGCAGCTCCTTGGCCTTGAGGCGCGCGGCCTCACGGCGCTGGGCCTTGGTCTGGCGGGGCTGGTTACTGGACACGCGGTGCTCCTTGTGGTGCGGTGACGAGCGGACGACCAGGAAGACGAAAAGTCAACGAGTGATGGCTGTCGTGACGACATTCTGCCCGAGGATCCTGGAGGAAACCACGCCTGGTGTCTGCCGGTGGCGGATTGTGACGCATCGGTCGTCGTTGTCCCGGCGCGTGCAGTCGGGGTCGGGCAGAATCGGGGGAAATCAGACCGAACGGTTCGAGAGTGACCGGGTGGAGGGGATTGTGACCATGATGGATGGGCCTATGGGCGGTCAGATGGAGGAGCAGATGGTCCTGCTCCAGAACATGTCGACTGAGTGGGGCCGTTGGATGCAGTCCCTAGACGCCCGGGAGGTCGTGGTGGAGGTCGAGGGGGTGGGGACGCGCGCCGCCGTGACGAGCCGGGTGCTCAGGCCCCGTGGCATTCTGCGCCGTGCCCAGTGGGCCGAGAACGAGATGCCCGTTGAGCTGGTCCGTGAGGCCGTGCGCCTGCGGGCGCTCATGGCCCACCCCCGTGGCGGGACCTGGACCTGGGCGGCGCTGTCCATGAAGAGCAGCGAGGGCTACAAGCTCATCTCCGACTTCGACTATGACCGCGAGCCGGTCCTCGACCCGCCCTACACGGCAGAGGACTGCGCCAAGGAGCTGGAGGTCTTCCCCCGTGACCCCGGCGCGATCCCCGACTGGATGAAGATCGGGGTCTGAAAGCAGAGGAGCGGCCCGGAGGGGTGCGGCGGGAGCAAAGGGCGCGCGACTGCATCAAGACGTGCCGCAGCAAGAGTGCGGGAGAGTGGGTTGACGTCAAGTACTCAGAGAGACCCGGGAAACCCGGTGGCCTCGAAGTGTGAGGTTTTGTTGCGTGGCTGGCTGACTGAGGGCGATGGTGCTGATGAGCCTGATTCGGGTAGGGTCGGCCGCTCTGATATTGAGTGAGCGGGGGAATTGCGTGAGTGAGATGCGGGAGCCTGAGGCCGTGGCGTCCTCTGGTGGTTACTACACCATGCTGGAGTCGGCCCCGGAGGTCGACCCGGCAAGGCGGTCTGTGGCGGGCTACGGCGCCTTTCCTGCGCCTGGGGATCCGGGTGCGTCGGCCCCTGGGGTGGTGCCTGCGCCGATGATGGCTCCAGTGCCTGTGAAGGCGCCTGCTCCGTCGGGTGCTGAGGCGTGGAGTGCAGGGCTGTTCGGGCTGTTGGCGCCTCTGCCGATCCTCGACGTGCTGCTCGCCATGGTGGCGATGATCGTGGTCGGCCTGTGGAACAAGAAGGACCTGCGTGAACCGGCCCGGACGAATCGCCGCCTGGCGGCGAGCTGGGGACTGACGCTGTTGCTGGTGGAGCTGGCTCTGTTGGTGATCCAGATCGCCCTGGTCTCCATCGCGCACAGTTTCTATGAATCGCTGCCTTTCATCCCGTGGGGCACCCCGATCATCATGGCGCTGGTCATGGTCGGGGTCCATGTGCTGGTGTGCACCGTCCAAATGATCCGGGCCTACCGCGGCAAGACCCTCCGCTTCGGAGGCTTCCCCTTCTTCCGCTGACCATGCCCTCGCCGGAGTCAGCAGTGAGTCCAGCGCCACCGCGGGCCCCGGAGGTGGAAGTCGCCGGGCAGCCATGGCGCTCGCCGCTGAGGCGGCATCTCAGCTCGCGAAGGGGACCAGGCTCGGAATCGGCAGCGCTCCGGCGAATGTCAAGATGCAGAACAAGGCGCCAACACCCAACATGGCCATGACCAGGTTCCTTCGGACATTGTCGCTGGGGGTGAAGGAGTTGAGAAGATGCGCCCCACCGCGTCGCGTCGCCGCCCCCCACGGTGCCAGCCACAGGATGAGAAGGTACAAGGAGACCGCGGCGAAATAGAGGAAGTAGATGCGACTACTGGGGGGTAACGATCCGAGAATCAGTGCGTCGTCGTTCGCTGCACCCGCCGAGTAAGTGGTCGTGAGGAAGATGGCCGTGGTCCCCAGGGCCAGAAGAAAAGCGAAGCCAACAGAGATCGCCGAACGCACCAGGTACCACGGGGTCATGGCCCACATGCGGGAGTCGTCCGACGGCGAGGTGCCGCCCCGCTGAAGCCGGTTCCAACGCCGAGCGTCCTGGGCCCGGCCCACAGCGCCGGCCACCACTGTCAGAATCGCCCCGACAATCGCCATCAAGCCCGGCCTGACGATCCCGATGGAGGCCAGCATGAACCACATGGCCAGCATCGCCAGCGGACGACGTACCGGCTCCTGCGCCCACCGGGGCAGCTCCCCGGGACGTCTGGGAGCGTTGCCCCGGCTGATCTGCGCCCCCCGGGCGCCAGCTGCCATCGGTCCCGCCATCGCTCCCACCGAAGGCGCAGCCGTCGGACCGGCGACGGCCTGGGAGTAACCGGGCTGATACGCCGTCGGATGCTGACCCGAATAGGGGAACATCGGCACCTGCCCCGACGGCGCCGGCCGCGGGTACGCCCCCGAGGCGGCCGCAGGTGCAGGAGCGCCCACGCCGTACTGCATCGACTGCGCCCCCCGTGAGGGCATCGCCGAACTGTTCTGGTACCACTGGCGCGGCGGGATGGCCGGTGGGGGCTGAGTGGAAGCGCCGGACGCGGCCGACGGCGCCGAGTACCCGTACCCTCCTTCCGCGCCGGAGGGCGCGGAGACGGGGCTGCCGTAAGCGGCCGGGGAGGCCGAGGTCGCGCTGCGAGCATCCCGAGGTGACCCCGAGGTCGAGCCGTAACCCGGGATGAAGGTGCTGGTGTTCCGCTCCAGCTCGCTGAACTCCGGCTCCTCGTCCTCGGGTCCCAGGAGCCGGTCGACCGCCTCCTGCCCGGTCCCGCCCTCGGCGATCTCATCGAGCACCTCCAGCAGGCCGTCCGGGGTCAGACGGTTCTCCGCCTCAGGGGCGAGCGCCGCAGTGAAGGCCCGTGCCAGCGCCGGGCACTCCTCCTCCAGGTTCCCCAGCTCCGGGGTGCCCGCGTAGACGCGCCGGAAGACCACCTGCCAGGCGCCCGAACCGAAGGGTGCCAGACCGGTGACGGTGAACAGAAGCACGCCCGCGCAGGCGTACCAGTCGACGTCGGCATTCGGCTCCCCGCCGTCGAGCATCTCCGGAGGGATGAACCCCGGCGTACCGGTGACCTGGCCGGTCTGCGTGAGGCGGACGTCGTCGGCCACCTGGGCGATGCCGAAGTCGATGAGAACCGGCCCCTGCGCGCCGAGCATGACGTTGGAGGGCTTGAGGTCGCGGTGGATGACGCCGGCGGCGTGCACCGCGCGCAGTGAGTCGACCAGTCCGTGGGCCAGGTCGGCCAGGTCGCGGGCGTCAGTGGTCAGGTCGTAGACGCCCTCGTGCTCCACCTCGTGCTGCAGGGTGGGACCCTCGATGAGCTCGGTGATGACGAAGGTGATGCCCTGGGAGCCGTCCCCGGTCTCGATGTCCAGGATGCGCGCCACGCGCGTGTCCCTCACCCGGGCCAGGACGCTGGCCTCCCGGTCCAGGCGGCGCCGAGCCGTAGGGTCCGCGGCGATCTGCGGGTGGAGGATCTTCATGGCCACATGGCGCCCACCCTCATCGGTGGCCTCCCACACCACGCCCATGCCGCCGGCGCCCAGGCGACGCAGAAGCCGGTATCCCCCCACTGAGGTGCCGGCGCGCAGTTTGCTCAGGGTGACCGGCTCGCCCGGGTGCGCGTCGAAGTTCTGCGTCATGGCCCCCACAGTACCGGCCCGGATTCGCTCGTGGGCGCCCCGAACCTGTGGGGCTCTTCGCCCGACTGTGGGCCATGTCGCGGGAGTAAAGCCAGTGGTGGAGCCGGATTGCCGGTATCGGGTCGGGCGGATTCCGACGGCGGGGATGGGGAGGTCTCCACCGTCCGCCATCGCCGTCGAGGACCGCGCTGACTGATTGCTGAGAATCTCTGGTCAAAGCGGGAAACCTGTGTCAAGATGAGCCCGTCCGCGGTCGAACGGCTGATCGCGGCACGTGTCAATGCGGACACGCATCGGCACCTTTCACGACGGATCGTCCGGCACGTACCTGCCGGTGAAGGGATAGCACCACTCATGGCAACTGTGACTTTCGAGAACGCCACACGTATCTACCCGGGCAATGACCGCCCCAGCGTTGACGCTCTCAACCTCGAGATCGCCGATGGCGAGTTCCTCGTACTCGTTGGCCCCTCCGGCTGCGGTAAGTCCACCTCCCTGCGCATGCTCGCGGGCCTGGAGGACGTCAACGCCGGTCGCATCCTCATCGGTGACCGCGACGTCACCGACGTTCAGCCCAAGGACCGTGACATCGCCATGGTCTTCCAGAACTACGCGCTCTACCCGCACATGACCGTGCACGACAACATGGGCTTCGCCCTCAAGATCGCCGGCACCCCCAAGGCCGAGATCGACAAGCGCGTGCGCGAGGCCGCCAAGATCCTCGGCCTGACCGAGTACCTGGACCGCAAGCCCAAGGCCCTCTCCGGTGGTCAGCGTCAGCGTGTGGCCATGGGCCGCGCCATCGTGCGCAAGCCCAAGGTCTTCCTCATGGACGAGCCGCTGTCCAACCTGGACGCCAAGCTCCGTGTGCAGACCCGCACCCAGATCGCCTCGCTCCAGCGCTCGCTGGGCGTCACCACGGTCTACGTCACCCACGACCAGACCGAGGCCCTCACCATGGGTGACCGCATCGCGGTCCTCAAGGACGGCGTGCTCCAGCAGGTCGGCACCCCGCGCGAGATGTACGACCACCCCGCCAACGATTTCGTCGCCGGCTTCATCGGCTCGCCGGCCATGAACCTGGGGCAGTTCACGGTCAAGGGGGACGTCGCCACCGTCGGCGCCGCCAAGATCCAGCTGTCCAAGGCGACCCTGGACGCCATCACCCCCGAGGACGGCGGCAAGGTGACCATCGGGTTCCGCCCCGAGTCGCTCGACGTCGTCTCCGCCCAGGACGAGCACTCCATCCCGGTGCGCCTGTCCTTCGTGGAGGAGCTGGGCTCCGACGCCTACATCTACGGTGAGCTCGTCGGCGCCGAGGAGTCCGAGGCCAAGCTCGGCTCCGGTGAGGACTCCAGCCAGATCATCGTGCGCGTGCCTCCGCGTACCGCCCCCGAGCCGGGTGAGACCGTCTACGTGCGGATCCGCCCCGGTCAGGAGCACATCTTCTCCGCCTCCACCGGCAAGCGCCTGCCCGCCTGAGGATGCTGAGCACGACGGCGCCGTTCCCCTTCCTTGGGGGCGGCGCCGTCGCCGCGCTCACCGCGGGGGCCGGTGGCCCACGCGTCCGGCGGGGAGGTTCAGCGGCCGGCACTGTCAGAAGTGTGGTCGGCGGCTCATGTCTTGGAAAGCAAATTGGGTTCTGGCCTGAAAGAATGACCTCATGTCCCAGTCCATGAAGATCACGGCGGCGACCATTGATCCGGCGCTGCTCGACCTCCCCTGGGAGACGCCGCTGGAGGAGTGGCCCACCGAGGTCCTCGCTGCGCTGCCCCGTGGTCTGTCCCGCCACATCGTGCGCTTCGTCAACCTCTCCGAGCGCGTCATCGCGGTCAAGGAGATCGGCGAGGCCGTGGCCCACCGCGAGTACGAGCTCCTGCGCGACCTGCTGCGCCTGGGGGCGCCCTGCGTGCATCCGACGGCGGTTATCACCGGCCGCAGCAGCGTCACCGGTGAGGAGCTCAACTCGGTGCTCGTCACTGAGCACCTGTCCTACTCCCTGCCCTACCGGGCGCTGTTCAGCCAGTACATGCGACCCGAGACCGCCACCCGACTCATCGACGCCCTCGCCGTGCTGCTGGTGCGTCTGCACCTGCTGGGCTTCTACTGGGGGGACGTGTCCCTGTCCAACACGCTCTTCCGCCGTGACGCCGGGGCCTTCGCCGCCTACCTGGTGGATGCCGAGACCGGGGAGCTCTACCCCGAGGGGCTCACGGACGGCAAGCGCCTCTACGACATCGACGTGGCCCGCACCAACATCATCGGTGAGCTCATGGACCTCCAGGCCGGCGCCCTGCTGGAGCCGACCGTGGACACCATTGAGGTGGGGGACCGGATCGTCAGCCGCTACACCGAGCTGTGGGACGTGCTCACTGCCAAGGAGTCCTTCTCCATGGATGAGCGCTGGCGTCTGCGCCGCCGGGTCGAGAAGCTCAACGAGATGGGCTACGACGTCGCCGAGCTCGCCATGAACACCGACTCCGACGGCAACCACATCACCATTCAGCCCAAGGTTGTCGACGCCGGCCACTACCACCGTCAGGTGATGCGACTGACCGGCCTGGACGTCCAGGAGCGTCAGGGCCAGCGCATGCTCAACGACCTGGAGGCCTACCGGGCCATCACCGGCCGCAGCGAGGACCCGATTGAGCTGGTGGCCCACTCCTGGCTGGCGGAGGTCTTCGAGCCCACGATTCACTCCGTCCCCGTCGAGATGCGCCGCAAGCTGGAGCCCGCGGAGATCTTCCACGAGATCCTCGAGCACCGCTGGTACATGTCCGAGGCCCAGGACCGCTACGTCACCACCCAGGAGGCGGTGGAGGACTATGTGGCCACGGTGCTGCCCCAGCACCGTGACGAGCGGGCCTACCTGGGGGTCGGCGACACCCAGGAGATGGAGGCGATCGTCGTCGACGACGACACCGATGAGCCGATGCCCGAGGACGACGCCGAGTTCGCCGCCCGCGACGAGCAGACCCTGGCCGACTACGCCGCCAACCCCTTTGGCTTCACCGCCGGTATGAAGTTCAAGGGGGAGTAGGGCGCGCCCAGCAGGCCGGCTGGTGCGTCGTCGTTCGCGCCCGGTAACGCCTGGCCGGTTGATAGTCTGGTCTCACATCAGTTGAGACGACGAGAAGGGCCGTGACGGGGATATGAGCCAGGACGTGCCCGCATTCCAGGCCCTGCCCGGGGCCACGCCACAGAACAGCGCGTTCATTGACCTGTACTTCGACCCGTCCGTCTCACTGCCGGGCAAGAGCACCGTGTCCATCACGATCAACGGCTGGTCGATGCGCCTGTCCGCGGGTCAGTTCGTGAGGATCGCGGTGCCGCCGGGGCCGGTGAAAGTCGTCTCCTACCACTTCGCGGCCTTCCTCAGTCCCAAGCCGCGTCTTGAGTTCGTCGTGCAGCCCGGCCAGGTGGTCCCGGTGTTCTACCGCGCCTCGATCCTTCGTGGCGACCCAGGGGCGCTGAGCATAGGAAAGCACCGCGGCATGTCCCGAACCGAGAAGGGGGCGCTGATCTTCGTGCTGTTGGTGCTGTTGCATATTCTCATCGCTGGCGTGGTGCCGATGTTGCTCTTCTTGAACTCGGGGATACCTGAGTAGTGCGCCGGCGCACGTGCTGCTTGCGGGTGCGGCTTGCGGGCGGGGACATTGCGCGCGGTCGGGTGCATGTCGCCCCGGAGGGGGACACCTCACGCGTCCGGGGACAGGATTCCGGTCCCCGACGGCGTCGAAGGTCCCCGGCCGTAGAGAAATGTCCCCGGACGCGTGGGCTGCCTCCACCGGTGATCCTGTTGGCTAGAGGCAGCGTCGTTCTTGTAGCCACTGCGCGTAGGTGGGACCCGCTGCAGGGACGTCCTCGCCGGGAACCAGTACGCCGCGACGGAAAGCGAGTCCCCAGCCGGTGGGAACCACCAGGGGGACCGGCTTCGCCACGAGGCTCGGCAGCTGTGCGGTCATCTCCCACAGCGTCATGACCTCTGGTCCTGCGACCTGGTAGGTCTGACCGTCGGTCTCGCTCAGGGCCGCCCGAGCCACCGTCTCAGCAACGGAATCGAGGCTGACCGGCCGCATCCTCATCGAGGGAACCAGTGAGACGGGGCCGTAGCGCATGCGCTCCATGTTCTGCTCGGCGAACTCGAACCACTGGGTCGAGCGAACCAGTGACATGCGCTTGCTCAAGTCTCGAGCAAGCCGCTCCTGCGCGCACTTGCCCGCGAAGTAGCCGTAGCCCTGCACCTCCGGAAGGTCGCAGTTGACGATCGACAGCAGGACATGCCTGGCTCCCAGGGCGTTCGCGGCCGCGGACACGGCGCGGGTCGAGCGCGTGAAGAACTCGGTGGCGACCCTCTTGCTGGTGGTGAACCGTCCGGTGGCCTCCACGATGACGTCCGCGCCGGACAGTGCGACAGCTCCGTCGTCGCGCAGGACGTCGAAGCCGGTACGGCGCGAGTGCAGCGTCACCTGCGCCCCGGTCGCCTGCAGAGCGCGCTTGATGGCTTTCCCTGAGTCACCTGCCCCGACAACTGCCACCTTCACTGCGGTCGCCTCCTCATGGCCCGATCCGGCCGTCGCGTAGACCTCTACGATCATAGAGTGTTCTATGATCGTAGAGGTCACTGTGGTCGGAAGGCAAGGAGCAGGCACGATGGGGCGCAGGGAGCACATCGGCGATGCCGGGATCGGGCTCATCGCCCGTGACGGGGTGCATGCCCTCACTCATCTGCAGGTCGACACGGAGGCGGGTCTGCCCCGCGGGTCGACCTCCTACTACGCCCGGACTCGCCGTGATCTGCTGGCGCTTGTGGTCAACCGCCTCTCCGAGGGCTCACAGGCTGACATCGACGACCTTGAGATCCCCGCGTCGGTCAGCCGGCAGGAGGCCGCCGAGATCGTCGTCGGCATCCTGGAGCATATGGCGCGGCGTGCGGACGCCCAGGCCGCGCGTGGGGCTCTGCTGTTCGAGCTGCGCGAGGACGTCGAGCTCCGGGAGCTGCTCACGGCGGAAGCGCCGGTCAGGCAGCCGCTGACGCATCTGGCCGAGCGGATACTCCTTGCTGCGGGTATCAACCAGGCCTCTGCTCACGCTCCCGATCTGGTGGGGCTGGTGGACGCCCTGCTCATGTACCAGGCGGCCAGGGCGGCGCCCGTGAACGCCCGCAGGGTGCTGAGGGCCTACCTCGAGGGTCTTGACTGACCGGCCCGCTGTGCGGCGCGACGCTTCTAGGCGCCGAGCTCCTCGGCGACCAGGGCCATCTCCTCGTCGGCGCGGCGGCGCAGCTCGCGGTGACGCGTCCAGGAGGCCAGCGAGACCTCGGTGATGGCGTCCACCAGCAGGAAGGCCCCCACGGCCGCCATCCCGCCCGGGATGCTGCCGGTCGAGCGACGACGGCGCACGGCGGCCCCCACCAGGGCCCCGCCCAGACCCGCCTCGAGCAGCGCGGCGCCCCGCACCGCCCACGGCTTGTCCGTCACCGTGCGCACATAGCCCTGCCAGAAGGCCGAGCCCGGGGTGGAGGGGTCGGCCAGCAGCAGGCCCACGCTGCGGCCCACCGCGTTGGACAGCCCGCGCGGCTCGTGCACGACGACGCCGGGAACCTCCACCGGCGCCAGGCGGCCGGTGAGGACCTCCAGCACCCAGTCGGGCAGGCCCAGGGCCTCAAGCATGGCCGCGAATCCGTCGATGCCGGGCTTGACGATGGCGGTGGCCGCGGCCTCCAGGTCCGCGCCGGGTACGGCGTCAACGATCCCCGACGCATCGGTCAGGTCCGCCAGCAGCTCATCCACCAGGGACCTCAGGGCCGGGCCGGGCTCCTTGACTCCGCCCCACACGTAGCGCGACGTCATGCCCCAGGAGAAGACGGCGTCGTCCTCCGGGTCCCCGGTGCGGATGGCGCGGATGGACATGTCCTCGGAGTCGGAGGTCAGCACCAGGGCCGGCAGGGACTCCTCGTCCCAGCCGAAGGTTCCCAGCTCCGTGCCCTCACCGGAGTACATGACGATGCGGCGCTCCAGACTCGGCGTCGAGGCCACCGCCAGGGGCCGCTCCAGCAGGGTGGCCTGCAGCGGCACCATGTAGGCGCTCATTGGGGAGATCACCACGGTGCGGGCACTGGCCGAGCCGTGGTGGGAGATCGAGGGCAGCTCGACGTCGTCGGGCAGGGCGTTGAAGGTCGCCGGGCCCACGGCGACATCGGCCGTGAACTGTCGGGCCAGGGACTCCACGAGCTCACTGACGCTCGGGCCGGGCACAACGCCCCCGCGCGAGGGCGGCGTCACCGCGACCCGGCCCTCGACGTCGGTCATGAGGGTCAGGCTCAGCAGGTGGGTGGTGGCCGGGAACCACTCCAGGCGCACGACCACCCCGCGCTCGGCGAAGGCGTCGGCGACCGCCTCCGGCGTCGTACCCGGCGCGATGAGCACGCCGTCGGTGCGGTTCCAGCGCTGCGAAGCGTCCTGGGCCATGGGGACCTCCTGTGGATCGGATGCGGCCCATTGTGTCAGCAACGGGGCCGTCTTGGAGAAGTGTAAACCGGGCGCTTTTCCTGCCGGGGTGGCCGGATCCGTCGGATCGGCAGGATCGGCAGGCTCTGTCGGGGCTGGGCCGGTCCTGAGCGGCGGAGGTCAGCTGCTGGCGCCGGCGGCCCGACGCCGCAGACGGTCGACCTCGTAGAGGCTGATACCCGTGGCCACGGCCGCGTTGAGGGACTCCACGCTGCGGCTGATCGGCACCGAGGCCAGCACGTCGCAGGTCTCGCGCACCAGGCGGGACAGGCCCGCGCCTTCCGCGCCGGTGACCAGCACCAGGGGTGAGTCGGCCAGGGTGAGGTCCTCGATGACCGTGCTGCCCGAGCCGTCCAGGCCGACGACGAAGCAGCCCTCCTTCTTCAGCTGCTCCAGGGTGCGCACGAGGTTCGTCTCGCGGGCCACGTGCACCCGGGCGGCGGCGCCGGCCGACACCTTCCACACGGTGGCGTTGACGCCCACCGAGCGGCGCTCGGGGATGATGACGCCGTCGGCCCCGAAGGCTCCGGCGCTGCGCAGGACCGCGCCGAGGTTGTGGGGGTCGGTCACCTGGTCCAGGGCCACGAGCAGCGGCGTGTGGCCCAGGGCGCGGGCGCTTTCCAGCAGGTCGCGGGCCGTGGTGTACTCGTAGGCGGGCACCTCGATGGCCACGCCCTGGTGGGTGGCGGAGTCGGTCAGGGCGTCCAGGTCCAGCTTGGTGGTCTCCAGCACCGGGGCGCCCAGCAGGGCGGCGCGGCGCACCACGGCGCCCAGGCGCTCGTCGGACTGGGCGGAGACCGCCATGAAGACCCGGGTAATGGGCACCGAGGCGTAGGCGGCCTCGGCCACGGCGTTGCGCCCGCACAGGATCTCGTGGCCCTCGGGCACGTCGAAGCGGCGCTTGATCTTCTCCAGCTGCTTGGCGCGGGTGGGCTGGGCGGCCCGGGACTCGGCGCGGGCCTTCGCCCGGGCCTTGGGGTGGCCGACGCGGTTCTCCGCGCGCGGGGTGGGGCCCTTGCCCTCCAGGCCCTTGCGGCGCTGGCCGCCCGAGCCCTTCGTGGGGCCCTTCTTCGAGCCGGGGCGGCGCTTGGCGCCGGGGTACTGCTCGTTGCCGGGCATCCGGCCTCCTGTTCGTGACGGTGCGAGTGTGCAGCGAAAGAGTTGTGGGTGGTGGGCGGGCCGCTCAGGCCAGGTGCCAGCGGGCGCCCGAGGGGGAGTCCTCGACGACGACGCCGGCCCCGGTCAGCTTGTCGCGCAGGGCGTCGGCGCGCGCCCAGTCCTTGGCGGCGCGGGCCTGGGCCCGCTCGTCGAGGTCGTGGCGGATGAGCCGGTCGAGGGCCTCCATGGCGGCGCCGCCCTGGGAGGAGCCGGCGCCGTCGAGCACCCGGGTGCGCCAGGGCTCGGACAGCGGGTCCAGGCCCAGGACGTCGAGCTGGGAGCGCAGGTCCAGGGCGAGGCCGGTCACCGAGGCGCGCAGGGCGTCGTCGGCCCCCTGGCCGCCGCTCGGGGCGGCCTGGGTGAGGGCCACGTTGAGGGCCTTGAGGGTGGCGTGGATGACCGCCATGGCGCCGGCCAGGTTGAGGTCCTCATCCATGGCGGCGGTGAACTCGGCCGGCAGGGCCCGGGCTCGCACCTGCTCGGCGGGGGCGTCGACGGGGTTGGCGTCCTCACCGTCGCAGAACTCGTAGGCCCGCAGGATCGCGCCGGACAGGCGCTCCCACAGGGCGGCGGCGTCAGCGAGGGTCTCCTCGGAGAACTCCACGGTGGAGCGGTGGTGGACGGTGCCCAGGGCCAGGCGCAGCACGGCGGCGTCGTAGCGCTTGAGCAGCTCGGCCACCACCAGGGAGTTGCCCAGCGACTTGCTCATCTTCTCGCCCTTGATGGTTACCCAGGCGTTGTGGACCCAGTGGCGCGCGAAGCCCCAGCCGGCGCCGTGGGACTGGGCCTGCTCGTTCTCGTGGTGCGGGAAGCGCAGGTCGATGCCGCCGCCGTGGATGTCGAAGGTCTCGCCCAGGTAGCGGCGGGACATGGTCGAGCACTCCAGGTGCCAGCCGGGCCGGCCCCGGCCCCAGGGGGCGTCCCAGGCGGCGTCAGCCGGCTCGGTGGGCTTGGCGGCCTTCCACAGGGCGAAGTCGCGCGGGTCGCGCTTGTCGGCCTCGACGTCGTCATCGAGCTGGGACTCGTCCTCGGTGGTGGCCAGGTCCTCCAGGCGCTGGTTGGTGAGGGAGCCGTAGCCGGGCAGGGATCGCACGTCGTAGTAGACGTTGCCGGACTCTCCGACGTAGGCGTGGCCGGCGTCCAGCAGGCGCTGGACCAGGTCGATCATCTCGGGGATGTGGCCGGTGGCGCGCGGCTCGTAGGTGGGGGCGTCCACGCCCAGGGCGCGGTAGGCGGCGTCGAACTCCCGCTCGAAGCGCTGGGCCCAGGCCCACCACGGCACCGGCGGCTCGGCGGCGGCGGACTTGCTGAGGATTTTGTCGTCGATGTCCGTGACGTTGCGGATGAGGCGGACCTCCTGGCCGCCGCGCTCGAGCCAGCGGCGCAGAACGTCGAAGGCGATGCCGCTGCGCATGTGGCCGATATGGGGCGAGCCCTGGACGGTGGCACCACACAGGTAGATCGTCACCAGGCCGGGGGTGGCCGTGGGGGCCAGCGGCACGATAGCGCGGGCGGCGGAGTCGTACAGACGCAGGGCCGGTGCGTCCGCCTGGGCGGCGGAGTCGGCGGAGTCGGCGGGGCCCGCGGACTCAGGGGGCTCAGTGGGGGTGATGCTCACAGGCACAGGCTACCTGGCCGCCCGCCACCGGTGTCTACCAGGACCAGGACTTTTTCCCGAGGTGCCCGACGTCGCGGTCGTACCTTAGTCCTCGGGATCGAGGGTTCAGGGTACGACCTCGAGGGCTAACCCACGACCGGGCGAACGGCGTCGGGGACCGGGTAGACCAGGGCGGTGGCGACGGCGAGCAGGCCCTCGGTGCGCCCCAGGAAACCCAGGTGGTCGGTAGTGGTGGCGGAGAAGGAGACCCGGGCGGAGGCGGCCTCGGACAGCGCGCGGGAGGCCTCCGCGGAGCGGGCGGCCACGCGCGGGCGCTCACCCACGAGCTGGACGGCGATGTTGCCGATCTCGAAGCTGGCCTCGCGCACCCGGCGGGCGGCCTCGCTCAGGAGCGCAGTCCCGGAGGCCCCCTTCCACTGTGGCTCGGCAGTGCCGAAGTTCGAGCCCAGGTCGCCCAGTCCGGCGGCCGAGAACAGGGCGTCGCAGCAGGCGTGGGCGACGACGTCGCCGTCGGAGTGACCGGCCAGGCCCACCTCGCCGGGCCACTCCAGGCAGGCCAGGTGCATGGGGGTGCCCGAGTCGGGGGCGGCGAAGGCATGCACGTCGGTGCCGATGCCGGTGCGCGGCAGGAACTGGGCGATCTGGTTCAGGTCGATCGTGGCCGGGCCGGCGGCATGGCGGGCCCGGGACGGTGCCGGGGCCTGCGAGTCGGGAGCGGCGGGTGAGGCGTCACCGGGGACGACGCCGGTGGAGGCGGCGTCCATGGGTTGAACAGCGTGGGATGACTGGTCTGACTGGCGTGCGGACATGGGGCCGTGTCTACCAGATGGTCCCCGGCCGCGTTCCGAGCGGCCCGGCCGATCGTCGTCGGCCCGGTCTGGTGGTGGGCCGGAAGGGCAAGCGCTATGCGGTGGCGGCCTGCCGGCCAAGGTCACAGTCTCGCCGGTACTCAGTGAAGGCGGAAGCATTTATATTGCCGCCATGATTATTTGGCGTGGCTGGGGAATTCTGGGTCTGTTTGTCACTCTGGCGGGAGTATTCGGCTCTCTGACAGTCGTGGAGGCGCTGCTGGGGACCAGCGAGTCGGCGTTAGCACTGGGCGGCGGAATAGGGTTTCTGCTGGCAGGGGTGGCCAACTTCTTCCTTGGTCGGTGGCTCAACATCATTCGCCCGGCTCAGAATGCTGAGGACTTCCGCAACCAGCTGCGGGCCGATCTGTGGGAGCGAGTGGCCAACGATGCCTTCCAGATGGCTCCCGGTGCCCCGGAGCCGTCTTCCGAGGCGGAGGCTGCTCAGCAGATCGAGCAGGTCGTGGCCGGCGAGAGTCGCAATGCGGAACGGGCGGGACGTAACATCCACACCTTCTTCTTCATCCCCCTTCAGTGGCTTGGTGCGCTCGAGTGCATCGGAGGTCTCGTGTTCTCCTTCTACTCGCCCTTCGCCGGCTGAGCAGCTCTCACGGGCGCGATCCTGCGAATGGGGCCCGGCCCTCGACGTTCAGGGCAGGCGCCAGTCCACGGGCGCGGCCCCCATCTCGGTGAGGATCGCGTTGGCGCGGCTGAAGGGGCGTGAGCCGAAGAACCCGCGCGAGGCCGACAGTGGGGACGGGTGCGGTGAGGCGATGATGGGGGTCTGCCCCAGCATCGGGGTCAGCGACTGCGCCGGCCGCCCCCACAGGATCGCCACGAGTGGGCCGCCGCGCTCCACCAGGGCCTCGATCGCCCGCTGCGTCACCCTCTCCCAGCCCCAGCCCTTGTGCGAGGCCGGCGCCCCCGGGCGAACGGTGAGCACCCGGTTGAGCAGCATGACGCCCTGCCGGCACCACGGCGTCAGGTCCCCCGACGTCGGCCTGGGCACGCCCAGGTCACTGACCAGCTCGCGGAAGATGTTCTCCAGGCTGCGCGGCGGCTTGACGCCGGGCGCCACCGAGAAGCTCAGCCCCATGGGGTGACCCGGGGTGGGGTAGGGGTCCTGGCCGACGATGAGGACGCGCACATGCTCCATCGGGTAGGTGAAGGCGCGCAGCACGTCGGTCCCCGCCGGGAGGTACCCGACGCCGGAGGCCACCTCCTGGCGCAGCCGCTCCCCGATCTCATGGACCGTGGGCTCCACGGGGGCCAGGGCGCGCGCCCAGGAGGGATCGATGATCTCGGAC
Organism: Actinomyces sp. oral taxon 175 str. F0384; assembly: GCF_000223355.1. NCBI lineage: Bacteria > Bacillati > Actinomycetota > Actinomycetes > Actinomycetales > Actinomycetaceae > Actinomyces > Actinomyces sp. oral taxon 175. The sequence goes on along the minus strand of NZ_AFUR01000007.1, from coordinate 162,011 downwards.
AGGGGCTTGGCGGATGTCACGCCGCGAGCCTAACGGCCCACCTGCGGCTCCGCAGGATTCTGCCGGGCCCGATGTCACCGCCTTGTGAGCCGGACGTGGTGAGCAATACCCGACGAATGACGCTCGGACCGGTATCTTGTGAGCGTGAGCAACTATGACTACCCCGAGGACGAGTTCGACGTCGGCGATGATGACGGCCCGGTTCCTGTGGGCGTGCACCGTGCCCAGGTGCCCAGGTGGCGCAGCTGGGTGCCGCTGCTGGCGATCATCATCATTGTCCCGGCGCTCGCCTGGGGCGCGGTGACGCTGTTCCTCAACGGTTCAGGAGGCTCCGGCTCGTCGGACGCGGTCTCCTCCTCTCAGCCCGCCCAGGGCGGACAGGCCGGTGGCAAGAAGAACGCGGACAGCAAGGGCGACAAGGGCGACAAGGGCGGCGCCGCCTCGGCCAAACCCAGCGCCTCGGCCAGCGCCTCCGGCAACGTGGACTTCAACACCGGGGTCTCGGTGGCCAACGGGACGAACACCGACGGCCTGGCCAAGGGGGCCAGCGAGAAGCTCACCAACGGCGGCTTCACCGCAGTGGAGGTCATCCCCGGGATCTACGAGAACGCGGAGCCGGCCCAGTCGACGGTCTACTTCAGCTCCCCGCAGGCCCGGCCCGCGGCCGAGGAGGTCGGCAAGCGCCTCGGGATCAGCAACGTGGTGGAGGGCACCGCGGAGAACACCCAGGGCGCCTCGATCGCCGTCATCCTGCGTGACGACTACAAGCCTCAGTAAAGGGGCATGAGGCCACTGGCGCTTCCCGGGCGTCGTCGGTTCCTGACTCTCGCCGCGGCGGTCCCGCTCACCGCCGCCGCGGTCCTCTGGGGCGGCTCGCGCCTGGTGGGTCTCGGCCGCCGCGCCCCGACGTTGCTGAGCGGCGGGCTCGTCGTGGGCGGGGGAGGGGGCCTGTACCCCCTGGCCCCGGGTGACACCGTTGCCTACGTCCCGGGGACCCGCCTGCCTCGGGCCCCCGAACCGTGGGGCCTGACGACCTCGCAGCAGAGCGCCCTGGCCCGTCAGGCGCTTGCCCGCCGCCAGGCTGCCCGCCTTCCTCAAGGCCGGTGGGCGGACCTGGCCGACGGCGCCCTGACCGACCTGCTGGCCCTGACCGGACCGGCACTCATGCCCGGTCCGATGATCCCCGCCGGCCCTGCTGACCCGTCTGCCGAACCTTCCGCCGGGTCGACGCCGCCCCCGACTCCCACCTCCGCCGGGGGCGCCGGGCGGGAGGGGCGCGACTCGCGCGAAGCCCTGCCGCCGGGGGCCGAGGTCTTCCCCCCGGGTGCGGTCGTGGCGGCGCCCATGAGCATCTGGCGCTACGTCTGGCCCCGGGACGCCGCCTTCGCCGCGGCCGCCCTCAGTGCCGTGAACCTGGCCGATGAGGCGCTGGGCGTTCTGGGCAACCTGGCCTCCTGGCAGCGGGCCGACGGCGGCTTCGAGGCCCGCTACACCAGCAGCGGCCGCGTGCCGGACAACCGCCCCGCCCAGGCCGATGGCGCCGGATGGTTCCTGTGGGCCGCGGGCCGGCTCCTGGCCGACGGCGTTCCCGCCGCGGACCTGCGTGACCGCCTGGGCGCGCCCCTGGCGCGCGCCGCCTCCCGGCTCCTGGGGATCACGGACACGCCCTCCCACCTGCCGGCGGCCTCGCCCGACTACTGGGAGGTCGCCGAGACGGTCCTCACCCTGGGGACGGCCGCTCCGGTGCTCCTGGGGCTGGAGGCGGCGACGGCGCTGGCCCGGGCCGGGATCGACCTCGGCGGCCCCGCTCAGGCCCTGGCCGAGCGGGTGACAGCGGTGCGCAGCGCCATGGAGCGCAACTTCGCCCCCGCCTGGGGCCGCCATCTGCGGCGCGACGACGTCGACGCCGCCATCGCCCTGGTCCTGCCTCCCTTCACCCGGCCGCTGGCCGGGGCCCGAACAGTGCGGCAGACGGCGGCCGCACGCATGCACCGCCCCACCGGGGGCCTCGCCCCGGGAGCGGGCTGGCGCGATGACGGTATCTCCTGGACACCGGAGACCGCCCTCATGGCCTGGTCGGCCCTGGCGCTTGGAATGGAGGAGGAAGGGACCCGGCTGCTGGCGTGGCTCGAGGCGCACCGCACCGCTGCCGGCGCCCTGCCTGAGAAGGTCCTGGCCGACGGCGCCCCGGCGGGGCCCGCGCCCCTGGCCTGGACCTGCGCACTCATCCTGCTGGCCACCGCCTCACGGACCGAGGCCCCGCCCTCCTGACTCAGGCAGCCTCCCCTAGGCAGGACCGGCTGCGGGACCTCCCGCTGGCCCACCCGCGGGCCCGGCGGGATTCCTTGCTTCGCCGTCGGAGGATTCAGTGCCGATGAGAACTGAGCTCCTTGCACTCAAGGGCTGAGAGTGCCAGCATTGCGGTTAGCACTCGGGCACCTCGAGTGACAAAGCATCTTTGAATGCACCAAGTTCATCCAGGCTGGAACGTGAGGGCCGGCGTCGGGCGTGACGTGAACGCCCGGGACCGACCCGTCCGTCGCGGGCACGAACCGGCCGCCCCTACCACGCAGTGGAGGAAACTCAATGTCCAAGATCATCGCCTTCGACGAGGAGGCCCGCCGCGGCATGGAGCGCGGCCTCAACACCCTCGCCGACACCGTCAAGGTCACCCTGGGCCCCAAGGGCCGTAACGTCGTGCTCGACAAGAAGTGGGGCGCCCCCACGATCACCAACGACGGCGTGACCATCGCCAAGGAGATCGAGCTCGAGGAGCCCTACGAGAAGATCGGCGCCGAGCTCGTCAAGGAGGTCGCCAAGAAGACCGACGACGTCGCGGGCGACGGCACCACCACCGCCACCGTCCTGGCCCAGGCCCTGGTGCGCGAGGGCCTGCGCAACGTCGCCGCCGGCGCCAACCCGATCGCCGTTCGCCGCGGTATTGAGAAGGCCGTCGCGGCCGTCGTCGAGCGCCTGCTGGCCGACGCCAAGGAGGTCGAGACCCAGGAGGAGATCGCGGCCACTGCCTCCATCTCCGCCGCCGACGAGCAGATCGGTGCCTTCATCGCCGAGGCCCTGGAGAAGGTCGGCCACGAGGGCGTCGTCACCGTCGAGGAGTCCAACACCTTCGGCCTCGAGCTCGAGGTCACCGAGGGTATGCGCTTCGACAAGGGCTTCATCTCCCCCTACTTCGTCACCGACCCCGACCGCCAGGAGGCCGTCCTGGAGGACGCCTACGTCCTGCTGGTCGAGTCCAAGATCTCCAACGTCAAGGACCTGCTCCCGCTGCTGGAGAAGGTCATGCAGACCGGCAAGCCGCTGGCCATCATCGCCGAGGACGTCGAGGCCGAGGCCCTGGCCACCCTCGTCGTCAACCGCATCCGCGGCACCTTCAAGTCCGTGGCCGTCAAGGCCCCCGGCTTCGGTGACCGCCGCAAGGCGATGCTGCAGGACATGGCCATCCTCACCGGCGGTACGGTCATCTCCGAGACCGTCGGCCTCAAGCTCGAGAACGCCACCCTGGAGGACCTGGGCCAGGCCCGCAAGGTCGTCGTCACCAAGGACGACACCACCCTGGTCGAGGGCGCCGGCGACAAGGAGGCCATCGAGGCCCGCACCGCCCAGATCCGCCTGGAGATCGAGAACTCCGACTCCGACTACGACCGCGAGAAGCTCTCCGAGCGTCTGGCCAAGCTGGCCGGCGGCGTGGCCGTCCTCAAGTCCGGTGCCGCCACCGAGGTGGAGCTCAAGGAGCGCAAGCACCGCATTGAGGACGCCGTGCGCAACGCCAAGGCCGCCGTCGAGGAGGGCATCGTCGCCGGTGGTGGCGTCGCCCTGCTCCAGGCCGCCGAGGTCCTCGACACCCTCAAGCTCGAGGGCGACGAGGCCACCGGCGCCGCGATCGTCAAGGTCGCCGTGGAGGCCCCGCTCAAGCAGATCGCTGCCAACGCCGGCCTCGAGGGCGGCGTGGTCGTGGACCGCGTGCGCAACCTGCCCACCGGTGAGGGCCTCAACGCCGCCACCGGTGAGTACGTCAACCTGCTGGCCGCCGGCATCGCCGACCCGGTCAAGGTGACCCGCTCCGCCCTGCAGAACGCCGGTTCCATCGCCGGTCTGTTCCTGACCACCGAGGCCGTCGTGGCCGACAAGCCCGAGCCCCCGGCCGCCCCGGCCGACGGCGGCGCCGGCGACATGGGTGGCATGTACTGATCGACGTGACTGCCGACGAGCCAGTCAGCACCCGGTAGCCCGGCCGCGACGTCGGCCGGTCCCGGAACTGCGGCGGGCCGTCTCTCACACACGTGAGGGGCGGCCCGCCGCCGTATCCGTACCTGTCTGTACTGGGCGGGTCGGCTGGGCCTGTGCGGGCAGGACCGGGTGGCGCTCACGCTGAGGCCGGACGGCGCAGTCCTGAGCGAGCCTCGCCGTCGGCGCCTCCTACCAGGCGCCCAAGGGCGCCGAGCCGGCGGCCGGTGCGGGAGCCGGTGTGGGCGCGGGAGCCGGCGTTGAGCCGGCGAAGCGGCCCTGGTTGGAGGTCTCGGCGTCGTCGTAGCACACGGCGGCGTTGTCCAGGGCCAGGCTGATCTGATCGAGGTTGGACTGCACCTGGATCTGGGTGAGGTGCCAGTCGGCCGCGCAGGCGGCCATGGAGTCCGACGCCGTCCCGGTCCAGCAGGACTGGAGCAGGCCGATGTCTCCCCGCATGCCATCGACCTCGGTCTGGATCGTCGCGATGCGGGTACGGGTCCGGGCGGCGGTGTCAGCCACCGCGGCAGTATCGACGGAGTAGGTGGGCATGAGGGGCGTCCTTTCGTGAGAGGCGGCCCGAGGGCCGTGCGCGGTGTGCTGGTGGTGCACCGAGGTGCGCGCTGTGCCTCTCACGGTAGGGGCCCGGCCGGCGGCGTACCGGGCGAGGATCCGGCCCTGTGGAGGGGGCCTGCAGATCGTGGCCTGTGGCCCCGCAGACGGCGGGCCGTCCCTGAGGGAAGGAGAGGCCGGAGCCTCAGAGGTCCCCGGCGCCGTCGTCGATGATCTCCTCGGTGATGGGGGCGATCTCGCCGGTGCGGGCCTCGCGCAGCTCCTTGGCCTCCTGGGTCTTGGCCCGAAGCTTCTCGGTGAGCTTGTCCCGCTCGGCCTGGACCCGGGCGCGGCGGTCCTCGCCGTCGTCGGAGCGGTTGCGTGAGCACATGAGCAGGTCCAGGTCCGCGATGCACGACTCCATGGAGGCGGTGTGCGTCATCGCCTCCTCGCCGTCCTTGTCCTCGCGCCCCTCGCCGCGCTCAGCGGGCGCCTCGACGGGGCGGCGTGCTGGGGCCACGGCCGGGATCCCGCGGGCGGGGGTGCGCGGCGAGGAGGCGCTCGACGGGGAGGAGGATGATGCCGGAGCCGCCGGCGATCCTGAGGACGCCGTGGTGGCCGGGGCGCTGGGTGTCGTTGCGCTCGACGGAGGGACCGTGGCTCGCAGGGCCCTGAGCTCGGTGGGATTCAGACGCAGGGTGTCGCCGTCCTGGGCGGGGCCGGCCAGGGGGTCCTCGGCGGGCAGCGCCTGGAGGCCCAGCGGAGGGGTGCGAGGGGCGCGTTCGGCGGCCTCGCCCAGTTGCCCGGGAACGGGGCCGGTGGCGCCGGCAGGATCGCCCACGGGGGCGGCCGGTGCGGGACGCGCCGGTTCCTGAGCGGCCCCGGCCTCCGGGGCCTCCGGGACCGCCTGCGCTCCCTGCTCATCGGTGAGCTTGGCGAGCTTCTCGTGGAGACGTCGCTGCTCGGCCGCCAGGTTCTCGCGGGCCGGGTGCTCCCAGCGCTGGCCCAGCGGGGAGTGGAAGAGATGATCGCGGTCCAGCAGGCGGGAGACGATCGTCAGGCGGCCGCGCAGGTATTCCTCCACGGGGATGTGGGAGTACTCCTCGCGCAGAAGCCGCACGTACTCGGTGTAGGTCTGGGGGTCCACGGCCAGGGTGCCCAGGTCGGCGTCGATGAGGGCCTGGGCGTCGATGTCGTCATCGGCGAGCATGTGCCGCTTGAGGTTGACGATGAGGCTGCACACCCGCTTGACCGTCTCCATCGGGACACCCAGGTGACGCAGGTCGGCCTCGGCGAAGGCGGCCGAGGCGGTCTCGTCCTCGCCGCCGTTGCCGCGGATGACCTCCTCGACGTCGGAGGAGAAGACGCAGCCGTGGTACCAGCAGGCGACCCGCATGATGTCCGGGTCGTGCGACTCCTCGGCCAGTTCATCGACCCGCGCGAGCATGTCGATGAGGTGGCGAAGATTGTGGAAGCGACGATCCGGTGTGGACCAGCGCTCAATGAGGAGCTCGCCGGCGGAGCCGATCGCCTCTGGGGGCTGCGTGGCGCCGATCGCCTTCACCGAGCGGGTGAAGGCGGGCAGAAGCCATTGCGGTGCTTCGATAACACCCATGGGTCAGTCTCCGTGTTGGAAATGGAACGCGTGCCATCGTAGGACTGTCCTCGCCGTGACGTCGACGTGACACAGTGTCTGGCGTGCCACTCTTATCGTGATCGAGGCCCGCCGGCGCTGCCTGAGGTGCAGCGGCGAGGCCTACCAGGCCGGCGCGGGCGGCAGCTCGATGTGGACGGTGGCGCCGCCGCCGGGGGTCTGGAGCATCTGGACGGTGCCTTTGTGAGCGGCCACGATCCCCAGCACGATCGCCAGTCCCAGGCCGGAGCCTCCGGTCTCCCGGTTGCGGGAGGTGTCCGAGCGGTAGAAGCGCTGGAAGACCTTCTCGGCCGCCTCCGGTGGCACGCCGTGACCGTGGTCGCGGACCTCGACGACGACGACCGGCTGCGCCGTCGGGTTGGCCCGCGGGGGCGCCATGCCGATGGCGATCTCCACCGGCGTCCCGGAGGGGGTGTGGCGCACCACGTTGCCCAGCAGGTTGGTGAGGATCTGGGAGAGGCGGTCGCGGTCACCGATGACCTGGAGCGAGGGGGCCTCCTTGCCGGCGGCCTCGTCGCGGGGGTCGAGGGGGATGAGGCCGCAGTCGCGCTCGGGGGCCAGCACCATCATGTCGCTGAGGGCCCCGGCGGCCAGGTCGGTGAGGTTGACCGGCTCCATCGACATCTCCCGGCCCTCGTCGATCCGGGCCAGCTGGAGGAGATCGTCGACGAGGCGCCCCATCCGGTTGGACTCGGTCTCGATGCGCCCCATGACCTCACCGGTCTTGTTCGCGGGCACCCCGCCCATCCGGTAGAGCTCGCCGTAGCCGCGGATGGCGGCCAGGGGGGTGCGCAGCTCGTGGGAGGCGTCGGAGACGAAGCGCGTCATCCGCTCCTGGGCCACGACCTGGGCGGCGAAGGAGCTCTCGTTCTGGGTGAGCATCGTGTTGATCGCCCGCTGCAGCGAGCCCACCTCCGTGGTGCGTGGCTCGGTGACCAGAATGCGTGCGGACAGGTCGCCGTGGGCGATCCGGGCGGCCACGCTCTCGATCTGGCGCAGGGAGCGGAACGAGCGGTGGACCAGGTAGGTGGCGAAGAGGGCGCCCACCGAGATGATCGAGACGTCGGCCAGGGCCACTACGAGGCGGGTGCGTTCGACGGTCTCCATGACGTCGCTCAGCGGGAGGGCCAGGGCCACGGCGCCGGTGTACTCGCCGGTGTTCTGGTCCCGGATGAGCAGGGTAATCATCCGCCACTGGTGGCCTGGCTGATCGGAGTTGACCGTCGTGATCGGGAAGTCGTTCTTGTCCGCGTGGGCCAGGGCGCGCCGGTAGTCCAGGCCCTTGATCTGTGGCCGGCCGTACGTGGCGGCGGTGTCCGGCGAGATCCACTCCCCGTTGCGGGTGGGGTCGAGGTACTCGGCCTTGACGTAGTAGTTCGAGGGGAAGGTGGTGCTGCTGGTCCCGCCCTCGCGGATCTGGGCCAGTCCCTGGCTTCCGATGGCCACGGAGGTGGTGCGCAGCTGGCTGTCGATCTGGCCCATCATGTGGCTGTAGAGCAGTGAGGTCACCACGAAGGAGACGACGATGAGCCCGATGGCGAGCAGGCCGGTGGTCATGAGGGTCAGGCGCGTGCGCAGCGGCATCGCCTGCCAGGGCCGCTGAATCGCGGTGATCGGGTGCCATCGGCCCCGTTTGATCGGGCGGTGCTGCTTACCGGACGACTTGGCCGGGCGCGTGCTCCCCCCACGCGCCGCCGCCATCACTCGGCCTTGGGTTCGCGGAGCATGTAGCCGACTCCGCGACGAGTCTGGATGAGCGGGGTGACGGGCTGGCCGTCGGCGCCCTGGATCTGGTCCACTTTGCGGCGCAGGTAGGAGATGTAGGACTCCACGATCGCGGCGTCGCCGTTCCAGTCGTACTCCCAGACGTGATCGAGGATCTGGGCCTTGGACACGACGCGCCCGGCATTGAGCATGAGGTAGCGCAGGAGCTTGAACTCGGTGGGGGACAGATCCACCTCGACCTCGGCGCGGTACACCTCGTGGGCGTCCTCGTCCAGGACCAGGTCGGCCACGCGCACGACGCCGTCGTCCTGGTTCTCAATGGCGTGGGTGCGGCGCAGGATGGCGCGGATGCGGGCGATGACCTCCTCCAGCCCGAAGGGCTTGGTGACGTAGTCGTCGCCGCCGACGGTCAGGCCCTGGACCTTGTCCGCCATGTCATCGCGGGCGGTCAGGAAGAGGATCGGGGTGGTCACGTCACGCTCGCGCAGGCGCCGGGCCACGGTGAAGCCGTCCATGTCGGGCAGCATGACATCGAGGACCACCAGGTCGGGGGATGTCTTCTCCACCGTCTTCAGCGCGCCGTTGCCGTCGCCTGCGATCGAGACCTCGAAGCCTGCGAAGCGCAGGGACGAGGCCAGCAGGTCGCGGATGTTGGGTTCATCGTCGACGACAAGGAGGTGAGCTTCGGTGCGGGACTGCTGGGAACGCTCCATGAGTCTCACCATTCCTTCAGTTTCTGGTCGTTTCCTGAACGACTTCCGAACGGTCGCTGTTGATAGGTCAAGTGGTTCGTGTGACCTCGCACCAATTGTAGACCCAGAAAGTCTTGGAATTCCCACAAAACGGGGGAGCTGTGTGGTTGCTGCTTGAACCGGGGTGATTGCCTGCGACTCTCCGGTGAGTCGGGCTGTGACATGAGGCGGGGCGGCGACACCTGTCGCCGCCCCGCCGTCGGGTCAGAGGAAGGCGAGAGGGTCGAAGTCCTCCAGCGGGATGATGCACACGCGCGGTAGCGGGATGGTGAAGGCCTTGACGTCACTCTCCAGGTCGTAGATCGTCAGGCCCTCGCCCTCCAGGGCGGCCAGCTGGGCGTTGAGGAACTCGCGGAAGCACAGGATCCCCACCGTGGCGCCGGCCTGCAGGAGCCGCTCGATGTGGGGGATGTAGTCGCCGTCGTGGCTGCCCAGCAGGACGTGGGCGTCCTGACCGGACTCGACCCGCTCGGCCAGCGCCTCCAGGGTGCGCTGAATACCGATGTCGACGACCTTTTCGTCATTGCTTCCGGACCCGGCCAGCGGCACGGGGCGGTAGTCCATGGCCAGCAGGGCCTGGATGAAGCTCATGGGCATATGGCCGCTGGTGGCGTTGAGGAAGAACAGGGCGCGGGCCTCGTCCCCCTCACCCTCGGCGGCGTCGGCGGAGGACAGTTCGTCGCAGTATGCGAGGACCCGGTCCCAGCGGGGCCGCTCCTCAGGTTCGGGACGCCGCCCCAGCACGCTCATGCCGAGGGTGGCGTCAATGTTCTCGCCATCGACGAGAAGATAAGTCGGTACGCTCATGGGGCTCATGCTACCGGTCACGGCGTCCAGTAGCCTCCGACGACGCTCGGTGACACCGCACCGATACCAGCATCTCCGTGACACCGATGGGTGCGGTCTGCGTGGTCGGGGACAAAGCTCGCCCGGTGGGGGCGTTCGACGCCGTCGGGTGCGGAAATCCTGTCCCCGCAGGCGTGAGATGTCCCCGGCCCGGATTGCTCGACGTCGAGGTGCACGAAGCCGCCCGGTGCTCATCGGGATGATGAGCACCGGGCGGCTTGCGGGGCTGAGGCGCCTGGGTGGCGTGGTGAGGTCAGCTCATATCAGTAGGAGGAGGTCTCCTCGCCGGCCGGCTGACCCTGGTTCTTCAGGGCCGCGAAGGCGGCGTTGATCGCGTCGTCGTCACCGTCGGTGATCTGGGCGGGGGCCTGCTGCTGGGCGCCCGGAAGGGCCGGGTTCTGCCCGGACTTCAGGGCCGCCAGCCGGGCCTCGGCCTCCAGACTGGTGCCGGAGGCCTCGAGCTCGGCGAACTGGGACTCCAGGGAGGAGCCGGCCAGCTCCATCTGCCCGGCGGCCTGGGCCTCGACCCGACGCACCTGGTCCTCGTAGCGGGACAGCTCGCTGGTGGGGTCCAGGACGTTGATGGAGCGGATGGCGCCCTGCACCTTGACCTGGGCCTCGGCGGTCTTCTGACGGGCGATGAGCTGGTCGCGCTTGGAGCGCAGCTCGCCGAGCTTGACCTCCATCTGCTGCAGGCCGGTCTTGAGCTGCTCGACGACCTGACGCTGGGAGGCGATCATCGGCTCGGCGGCCTTGGCCTCGTTCTCCGCCGTGATCTGCTTGGTCAGCGCGATCTTGGCCAGCGAGTCCCACTTGTCCGCGCCGGCCGTGTCACCGCCGGAGCGCAGCTGGTCGGCCTTGCGGGAGGCGGCCAGGGCCTTGTTGCCCCAGTCCTTGGCCTCGGCGACGTCGGCGTCGTGGTCCTTCTCGGCCAGACGCAGGTTGCCGATCGTCTGGGCGACGGCGTCACGGGCCTCGGCGATGGACGCCGTGTAGTCCCGCACCAGCTGGTTGAGCATCTTCTCCGGGTCCTCGGCGCGGTCCAGGAGCGCGTTGATGTTGGCGCGGGTGAGCTGGGCGATGCGCCCCAGGATCGACTGCTTCTCAGCCATGGTTGTTCGTCCTTCCGTCGAGCTGCGACGTCGGTGTGGGCAGGTATGGACCCGGCGCTCGCCGGGTGGTCGCCAGGTGGTGGCCGGTGGGCCAGGCGGATCAGGCGTCATGATCGCAGGTCCTGGCGCTCGGCGTCATGCGGGCGGGGGCCGCATCGCTCAGGGCATGACTGGAGTGCGACCGGGGCTGGACGCCGGCAGGACGCGGCTCAGAAGTCGCCGCCGCCGTCGAAGAAGCCGCCGCCTCCACCCGAGAAGTCCCCACCGCCGGAGAAGAAGCCGCCGCCTCCGCCCCAGTCGCTGTCGTGGTGGTGGGAGCTCCAGCCGCCGTAGTTGTGGCCGCCGCCCATCAGCAGCCCGCCCAGCAGGAGCGAGCCCAGGTCGAGCCCGCCGCCTGAGCGGCCATAATCGCGGGAGTAGGAATAGCGCTCACCGGAGTTCGGGCTCCACGAGCTCGACGATCCGCGCACGTCGGCCTCGGCCAGGGCCTGGGCCTGGGCCACGAGCGGCTCGGCCGCCGCGACCTCCGCCAGGGCGGCCACCGGGTCAGTGGTCTGGACGGTGGTGGCGGCCGTGGCGTGACGGGCGGCCTCACTGAGCGCGGTGCGCGCCGAGGGGCCCACCGCCCCGCGATAGGTGGTGATGTAAGAGGTCACGGACTCCACCTGGGAGTTGAGGCGGGCCAGGCGCGAGCCCAGGGAGGCCCGGGCGCGCGAGTCGTTCTCCTCGCGCTCGCGGGCCGGGGCCAAGGCGGCGTCGATGGCGGCCTCGGCCCGGGCCAGGTGGTCCAGGGCGGCCAGGGGATCGCCGCTCGGGTTGGCGCCACTGGCCTGACGGCCCTCGGCGACGGCGGCCTCGGCGTCGGCCACGAGCGGGGCCAGGGTCGCCGCCGGCACCGCGCCCTCCAGGCGCTTGGCGTCCACCAGGTCCGAGGAGATCGAGGCGATGGCCGCCTCCAGATCCTTCGCCGCGCTCTGAAGGCGCTCGCGGGCCCCGGTGACCTGGGCGGCCAGTTGACCGGCCTGGGCGATGGAGCCCTGGGCGATGCGGACCTGCTCGACCGCCGTCGCCTCCTGGGAGGCCTCGACGCTGGCGCGGGCCTGGTCCAGGGCGGTGCGCCCCGCGGCCAGCAGGCGGCGGGCCTGCTCGGGGGCCTGGGCCACACTGGTCAGGGAGGAGGCCGGGTAGGCGGCGCTGAGCGTCACCAGGATCGTCTCGGCCATGACGATGGCCTGCTCGGTCTCATCGGCGCGCTGGGCGGTCTCGGCGATCGACGTCGGCAGGTTCGCCTCAATGCCGCGCCGCTTGTTGAAGGCCTCCTCCTGGGCGCGGATCTCACCGACCGCCTCCGAGCAGTGCTGGAGGATCTCGGTGTACATCTGGCGCTGCTGCGGCTCGGTCTCGGGGATGTCGTCGTCGAGGATCTTGCGCAGCTCGAAGCACCGCGACAGGTGCTTGCGGGCGCTGTCCAGGGCGGCGGTGAAGGCGTCCGTGGCGGACAGGCCGAACTGCGCCTGCGCGTAGGACAGCTCCTCGGCGGCGGCGCGCACCGTGTCATCGGCCTGGACCAGGGCGCTGCCGGCCTGGGTGCGCAGCTGCTCCACCGTCATCGCCGCGGGGCCCGTGGGCTGGTTGCCGGGGGCGCCGCCCTGATTCCTGCGCTTGCCGAACAGCATGTCGTCGTTCTCCTTGTTCTTCCTGCGCTTGTACACCGTCCAGGCGGCGGCCCCGCCAGCCGCGACCGCGCCCCCGCCCAGCAGGAGCGGAAGCGCCGAGGAGCCTGAGTCACCCGAGCTGCCCGAGCCCGATGAGCCGGACATGTTGTCCGGGATGGCGGCCACGGCCTCGTCGTAGTTGCCTGCGCTGAGCTGCTTCTTGATGGCCGAGTCGATCCGCTTGTAGTCGGACTCGGAGAACTTCGAGGAGTTGTTGTGCGCCTGCAGCTTGTAGCTCTTCGAGGCCGAGCCGTCGGAGGGGATGTTGATGACCAGGAGCATGTCGTCGCGCCCCAGCTTCGTGTCCTTGAAGGCCTGCGCGGCGATGGCGGAGGCCTTCTGGCTGGAGTCGGAGACGGTCAGCACCCACAGGCCCACGCCGTACTTGGAGGACATGGTGTCCACGGCCTGCTGGGCCTTGGAGGCATCCAGGATCCCGAGCTCATCGGTGACGTGCTCGCTCAGGGTGGTCGACGCCGCCGGGAGGGCCCGTGGCGCGCCCGCCGAGGTCTGCGCGGAGGAGTCCAGGGCCAGGGATGCGGAGCCGGGCGTCGTCGGAGCGGCCGCGGCGCCGGCCGAGATCCCCAGCAGCCCCAGGGCGGCCGCCGTCGCGACGCCGGAAAGGGCCATCTGGTGCCAAGGACGGGGGAGTGGGGGCTGCTGGTTCTTCATCCGGGCCATCGTCCCCGCCGGGGAAGGGTGTGAGCAAGTCGTTTCGCCTCAGGCGGCACGCCTGCGCCTGTCACTGCGCGCAGGCAACCGAACCGGCGGCAGAATGTCGCCCATGACTGACACGCTCACGATCACCGTCATCGAGCCCGAGGAGCTCGCGCCCGTGGGGCGCCTGGGGGAGTGGCTCTTCGCCGAGGGTGCCTCCCTGCGCATGGTGCGCCCCTGGCGGGGCGAGCCCATCCCTTCCCTGGACGAGATCGGCGACGGCCTCGTCGTGCTGGGCGGTTCCATGAGTGCCCACGATGAGGGCGAGCACCCCTGGCTGGCGGACCTGCGTGAGCTGCTGCGCGGCGTCGTCGCCGACGACGTCCCCGCCATCGCCATCTGCCTGGGTGCCCAGGTGACCGCCGAGGCCCTCGGGGGCTCCACGGCCGTGCCAGCGCTGGGCAACGACGAGGTCGGTGTCGTCGAGCTGACCATCACGGCCGCCGGCGAGAGCGACCCGGTCTTCGGGGCCGTGGCAGCCGAGGCCATCCGTGCCGCCCACCGCGCCGGAATCTCCACCTCCGACGGCACCCGCCTGCCCGTCATCGTCTCCCACCACGACGCCGTCACCCACCTGCCTGAGGCCGCCACCCTGCTGGCCTCCTCCGACCGCTCCCCGGTTCACACCTGGCGGGCCGGGCGACTCCTGGCCTTCCAGCACCACCCCGAGTCCGACCCGGCGCGCGTGGCCTACTGGCGCACCCGCGACGCCCTCAACGACCTGGCCGGAAGCATGGACGCGGCCTCCCTCCAGGCCGCCCGCGATGCCCTGGAGGTGGCCGCCGGCCGGAGTGCCGCGCCGGGCGCCGCCGGAACCCACGGGGCCACGGCCGCCGACCTGCCCGAGGCGGCCGCCAGCGCCGGGGCCGCTGCCCGTGAGCAGGCCGAGAGGGTCGACCCCGCCATCCAGGCCTTCGGCCGCAGCCTGGCCCGCGTCCTCGTGCGCAACGTGCGCGCCCGCCGCCTGGCGCGCTGACCGGGCTGCCGGCCCTCACCGGTCCAGCCGGCCCGGTTTGTCCGGCTGCGCCTCGTGCGCCGTCGGGTCGGGCTCAGTTGTTCTCGGTGAGGTCCTCGGCGTCGATGATGGCGTAGGCGTAGCCCTGCTCGGCCAGGAAGCGCTGCCGGTGGGCGGCGAACTCCTGGTCGGCGGTGTCGCGGGCGACGACCGTGTAGAAGTGGGCCTGGCGGCCGTCCTCCTTGGGGCGCACGATCCGCCCGAGCCGCTGGGCCTCCTCCTGGCGTGAGCCGAAGGAGCCCGAGACCTGGATCGCGACGCTCGCCCCGGGCAGGTCGATGGAGAAGTTCGCGACCTTGGAGACCACGAGCGTGCGGATCTCCCCGCAGCGGAAGGCGTCGTAGAGGCGCTGGCGCTCGCGCACCGTCGTCGCCCCGGTGATGACGGGGGCGCCCAGGTGCTCGGCGATCTCGGTGAGCTGGTCCACATACTGGCCGATGACCAGGGCCGACTCGCCCTCGTGCCGGGCCAGGAGGGCCTCGATGATCGGCAGCTTGCGCGGTGAGCAGGCGGCCAGGCGGTAGCGCTCCTCGGGCTCGGCGGTCGCGTAGGCCATGCGCTCACCGGCGTCGAGGGTCAGGCGCACCTCGGTGCAGATCGCCGGGGCGATCCAGCCCTGGTTCTCCAGGTCCTTCCAGGGGGCGTCGTAGCGCTTGGGGCCGATGAGGCTGAAGACCTCGTCCTCGCGGCCGTCCTCGCGCACGAGGGTCGCCGTCAGACCCAGGCGGCGGCGCGCCTGCAGGTCCGCGGTCATGCGGAAGATCGGGGCGGGCAGGAGATGGACCTCGTCATAGACGATGAGCCCCCAGTCATGGGAGTCCAGCAGGTCCAGGTGCGGGTAGACGCCCTTGCGGCGAGTGGTGAGCACCTGGTAGGTGGCGATCGTGACGGGGCGGACCTCCTTGCGCGAGCCGGAGTACTCGCCGATCTCCTCCTCGGTCAGGGTGGTGAAGCGGATGAGCTCCTCCTTCCACTGACGCGCCGAGACCGCGTTGGTGACCAGGATGAGCGTCGTCGTCGAGCTCTTGGCCATGGAGGCCGCACCCACGAGGGTCTTGCCGGCCCCACAGGGCAGCACGACCACGCCCGAGCCACCCGCCCAGAAGCTCTCCACCGCCTCGCTCTGGTAGGGGCGCAGTTGGAAGGTGGTGGGGGAGTCGGTCAGGGTGATGGGGTGGGCCTCGCCGTCGACGTAGCCGGCCAGGTCCTCGGCCGGCCAGCCCAGCTTGATGAGCACCTGCTTGAGGTGACCGCGCTCGGAGGGGTGGACGACGACGTCGGCCTCCCCGAGCCGGGTCCCCAGCAGGCCCTTGGTGCGCTTGGAGCGCATGACCTCCTCCAGGACCGGCACGTCGGTGGCGTGCAGGACCAAGCCGTGGGCGGGGTCGGTGAGCAGCTGGAGGCGGCCGTAGCGGCTCATCGTCTCGGCGATCTCGGTGAGCATGGCGTGCGGCACTGGGAAGCGGGAGTAGGTGATGAGGGTGTGGACGACCGTTTCCGCGTCCAGGCCCGCGGCACGCGCGTTCCACAGGGCCAGCGGCGTGATCCGGTAGGTGTGGATGTGCTCGGGGGCGCGCTCCAGCTCGGCGAAGGCGGCGATGGCGCGGCGGGCCTGCCCGGCCTGGGGGTGGGCGACCTCCAGGAGGACGGACTTGTCGGACTGGACGATGAGCGGGCCGTCGGGGACCGAGGACACCGGGGACGCAGGATCGCTGGGCGTGGCGGACATGGGCGGGAGTATCCCAAGCCGGGGCGGCGCGCCGCCGTGACGGAGGAGACGTTCCTCTTCCAGCGGGAGTGGCTGCTTCGGGCGGAAGGGGCGGGCCGGGCTGGCCTTATGCCTGCGCGCGAGCGCAGTTGACAGCGCTCAACCAACAGTGACGACACATCCATTCGCGTCATGACCGCGTAAGTGCAGCTGGCGAGCCGGATCCTGGGCTGCCGTGGCGGCGTGCGAGCCGTGGGGTGCGAGCCCGAGCCCCGGAGGTGGGTTGGAAGGTGCTACAAGGGGCCAGGAAGGGTGACATCTGCGGGGTTGTGTCCACATCGGTGACAAAGGCGCGAGGCGCGCTGCGGCCTGCGAAAGAAATCCGCATGATTCTGCGGTTCGCGTTGCTGGCCTCAGGGGCGGTGAGGTCCCTTTGTATCCAATGTGGACACCGGCGCCCTTCATCCAGGCTCCCCGCTCTGTCCGTGAGTGGGGCGGGGGCGTATTTTGGTGCGGATGAGCCCTTCCGCCTCCACCCAGGACCTCGCCGTGCACCTGACGGCGCTGCCGGACCGCGAGGTCGCCGCCCTGCTGGTGGCGCGCCCGGACCTGGCCGCGCCGCCGTCCTCCTCCTTCCTGGCACTGGCGACCCGCGCGGGGGCTCCGGGCAGCATCGAGCACGCCCTGGCCGGGCTGGACGCGCCGACGCTGGCCGTGGCTGAGGCGGTCGTGGCTCTCAACCGCCTCGATGAGTCGGGCCGGGCGGGCGGAGCCGGGCCGACCGAGGTTGCCGAGGTGGTCGGGAACAGGCGGGTCGGCGGTGTCGGTGGGGCCAGCGGCGAACCGGCCGACGGCGAACCTCTCGGCGATCCCGCAGACCAGCCGGCCGACCCGGCCGGCCTGGACAGCGCGGCCAGTGTTGACCTGGCCGGGCTGGTCACCGCCCACCTCCCACTGCCTGCTGAGCAGGTCACCGAGGCATTGGAGCACCTGGGCCGGTTGGCGCTCGTCATCGAGGGCAGGCCCGCGGCCGCGCTCGAGGCGGCCTTCGGGCCACACCCCTTCGGCCTGGGGCCCTGGGCTGCTGAGCCCTTGAGCGCCGAGCAGCTGCCACCCACCCTGGAGGAGCTGAGCGAGGACGCCGCCGGTGGAGGCGGCAAGCCGGTCATCTCGGCAGCCTCTGTGGAGATGCTCCAGGCCCTCACCTGGGGGCCGCCGGCCGGCACCCTGCGCGCGGGCGGCACCGCACCGGGTGCGGCCCCGCTCATCGAACGCGGCTGGCTGGAGCGCAGCAGCGATGCCCACGGGCGCACCCGCTTCATCCTGCCGCGCCAGGTTGCCCTCGCCCTGCGTGGCGGCCGCCTGACCCGTGAGCCCCTGACCACCCCCGGGGCCGGCGACCTGGAGACGGTGGGCGCCGACGTCGTCGCCTCCGAGGCCTCCTTCCACGCCGAGGAGGCCGTCCGGCTCGTGGCCGCCCTCCTGGAGGAGTGGGGCCGCGAGGGCGGGACGATTCGCCGCACCGGCGGAGTGAGCGCGCGTGCTCTGGCCCGCACTGCCGACGCCCTCGACCTGGAGGCCGACGCCGCCGCCCGCATCATCGAGATGGCCGCGGGTGCCGGGCTCCTGGGGCTCGACGACGACGGCACCGCCTGGGTGCCCTCCTCCCTGGCCGCCGGCTGGCTCACCGACAGCCTCCCGCAGCGCTGGGCGCCGCTCGCCCTGGCCTGGTCGGGCAGCGCCCGCATCCCCTGGCTGACGGGGACCCGCGATGACGACGGGACTCTGCGCGCCGTCCTCAGCCCGGCCCTGGAGGCCGGGTGGGCGGCGCGACTGCGCGCTCGTGTGCTCGCCCTCCTGGGCGACCTCCCGCCGGGGGCCAGCGCCACCCCCGCCTTTGTGCGGGCGGCCCTGACCTGGCAGAGCCCCCGGCGCACCGTCCCCGGCGGGGCCATCTCCGCGGTCCTGGCCGAGGCCGAGACCCTCGGGATCACCGGCGGCGGGGCGCTCACCGAGGCCGGCAGGATCCTCGCCCGACGTGCTGCGGCGAGCCTCGACGAGCAGGCCCCCGGACTCAGCGGCGGCCCCACCGACCCCGGAGACGCCGGCCGCGCCGAGGAGGCGGGCGGCGAGGCACACGCCGAGCCGCTGTCGGACGACCAGGCCCTCACCGCCCTGGAGGCGGCGCTCGCCGCAGACCTGCCGGCCGCCGTCGAGATGATCCTCGTCCAGTCCGACCTCACCGCCATCGTGCCGGGCCGCCCCGCCCCCGAGCTGGCCGCGCTGCTGGAACGTACGAGCGTCGTCGAGTCGCGCGGCGGAGCGCTCACGGTGCGCTTCACGCCCGAGTCGGTGCGTGGCGCGCTCGACGTCGGCTACCGGGCCGAGGAGATCACACAGGAGATCGGTCGTTACAGTCCCACGCCTTTGCCGGACTCGCTGAGCGTGCTCATCCAGGACGCCGCCCGCCACCACGGGGCGGTGCGCGTGCGAGCCGTGTCCGCGCTGCTGCGGATCGGCGACGAGGCCACGGCCGCCGGGCTCCTGGCCGAGCCGCGACTGCGGGACCTCGGCCTGGACCAGGTGGCGCCCGGCATCCTTGTGGCCACCGCGAGCGCCGGGCAGGTGCTGCGCGAGCTGCGCGCCACCGGGTTGGCGCCGGTGACCGAGGACGCCAGCGGCCACCTGGTGGTCGGGCCGGCCACCGCGCAGCAGGCCTGCCGGGCCCCCGAGCCGACGCGCCCCGGCAGCGAGCACTCGGTGCGACGGCGTCGGCCCGGAAGACGCGAGCTGACGACCCTCGTAGGGCGGCTGCGCGTGGGGCAGGAGGCGCTGCAGGCCGCCGGAGAGACGGCTGTGGCCACCGACCCGGTGCACGCCCTGGCGGTGCTGCGCCAGGCCCAGTCCTCGCGCTCGCGGCTGCGGCTGAGCCTGGCCGGCCCCGACGGCGCCGTGCAGGAGCGGCAGGTGCGGGTCATGGCCGTCGAGCCCGGGCGGGTTCGCCTGCGCGACGTCGTGCGCGAGACCGAGCTGACCGTCGCCGTCCACCGCATCGTCTCGGTCGAGGCGAGCTGACGGTTCACTCACTTACCAACAAAATCTTCACAATCGACGCGTATCTGTGTCGATTATGAAGATTCGGTCGAAGTGTGGGCGGGCGGGGCGGTGTGCCCAGGCCAACCCGCGTGGGCCGGGGCAGTTTCAGGAGCCTCCCCTACACTGGCCGAGTGACCGACACGATCGACTCTCACACCGATGCCTCAGGCGAGCCCGTGACCGGGACCGACTCGGGTTCTCCGGCGGGTGCCGCCACCGGGATGCGTACCTCCACGGCGACCCTGGAGCGCCCGGCCCCGGCACCGAGTGCGGCCTCGCCCTCTCCGACGCCGGCCCCCGTGCCGCGCGCCGGCGCCCTGCCGACCCCCGCTGAGCAGGCCCTGGCCGCCAAGGACAAGACCCTCACCTCCCCGGCGGCCATTGAGCTGGCCCGCCGCGCGCTGGAGGAGGTCACCGACCCCATCACCGTCGGCGAGTACGTGGCCGCCGCGCCCGACGCCGAGCGCCTCGTCACCCACCTGTTCGACTGCACCCTGAGCGGCTACCGCGGCTGGCGCTGGGCGGTCACCCTCAGTCGCGTCCCGCGCGGCCGCACCGCCACCGTCTGCGAGGTGGAGCTCCTCCCCGGCGAAGAGGCCCTCCTCGCGCCCGCCTGGGTCCCGTGGGCCGAGCGTCTCGAACCCGGCGACATCACCCGCTCCGACCGCCTGCCCCGCAAGGAGACCGACGAGCGCCTCGAACCCGGGTGGGAGGCCACCGGTGAGGACGCCGACGCCGTCGCCCTGGACGAGCTCGACCTGGGCCGTCCCCGAGTCCTGAGCGCTCAGGGCGTCGCCAGCGCCGCCG
Organism: Actinomyces sp. oral taxon 175 str. F0384; assembly: GCF_000223355.1. Taxonomy (NCBI): domain Bacteria; kingdom Bacillati; phylum Actinomycetota; class Actinomycetes; order Actinomycetales; family Actinomycetaceae; genus Actinomyces; species Actinomyces sp. oral taxon 175. The sequence continues at coordinate 142,067 of NZ_AFUR01000007.1, read as the reverse complement.
AGCGCTGGTACGGCGGCGACCACGGCCCCGAGGCCGAGGGTGTCCGCAAGGCCCACGCCACCTGCTCCACCTGCGGCTTCTTCGTGCCGATGGCCGGCGCCCTGCGCGCCATCTTCGGCGTGTGCGCCAACGAGTGGGCCGCCGACGACGGCAGCGTCGTTTCCCTGGACCACGGCTGCGGCGCCCACTCCGAGACCGACCTGCCCGACCAGGGCCCGGAGTGGCCCATCAACCCCTCGCGGGTCGACGACCACCTCATGGTGCCGCTGAGCACCAACGGGCTCGACCTGCGCGAGGGCCGCAGTATCGCCGAGCTCGCCGCCGAGCAGGGCGACGACGTCGATGCCGAGCCGGGTGGTGCCCCCGCCGAGGACTCGGCCGACGTAGCGGACGCCCCCGGTCAGGGAACCGGTACGGAGTCCTCCGCTCAGAACGCCGACGCCCCCGCCGACGCCGCGAAGACCACCACGGACTCCGACGCCCAGGAGGCTCAAGCCGAGGACGGCGTCGCCGGCACGGATACCACTACGCCCGCGGCCGAGGTGCAGATGGAGGAGCCCGGGACGAAGACCACCAAGAAGTCCGCTGCGTCCGAGCAGAAGCCCGCCGCGAAGCGTTCCCGTCGCGCGGCCACCTCGACGCGCCGCCGTCGCACGGCCGACTCTCCCGAGGAAGCCTCCGAGGAACGCAGCAGCCGCCTGGTGGGGTTCGACCTGGGAGAGCTCGAGCGGGCGACCGCCGCGGCGTCGGCCTCCTCAGCCCCTGATGCTGCGAGCGCCGCCGAGTCTCTTGAGGTAACAGCGGATCGGCCTTCACCGGCCCCCGCCGGAGCCGAGTCCAGTGACACGCCCAGCGAGCGGGCCGCCTCGGCCCGCGCAGCCGTCGCCGATCTGTCCCTGGCCCTCGGGATCGACATGCCCCAGGACGACGCGGCCACCGGCGACACTGAGAACGCCGAGTCCGACGCCCCCGCGGAGCAGTCGCCGCGGACCCTCGCCGAGCTCGAGGCCATCCTGCCCAACCGCTCCTGATACCGCCTCAGCCGCAGTCCGTCAGCATGTGTCAGCGAGGCGCTTGGCGGTCGCCAGCACGTCATCGAGCATCGCCTCAGTGAGCCGACCGGTGAAGGTGTTCTGCTGGCTGGGGTGGTAGCTGCCGAGCAGTGTCACCGCCCTGCCATCGGGCGTCATCAGCTCCGCCGTCGCCCCATGGCCGAAGCGCGGCTGGGGGCGGGGGAGGACCCAGCCGGCCTCCCGGGTGACCCGCAGCACCGCGCCCCATCCGATCCCGCCCAGCGCCAGCAGCACCTTGACCTCAGGCATGAGGGCGATCTCGCGGGCGAGCCACGGCGCGCAGGTGGCCCGCTCGACGGTCGTCGGCTTGTTGGCCGGCGGGGCGCACCGCACGGCAGCGCCCATGCGCGCTCCGGTGAGCCGCTGCCCGTCACCTGCCGCCGTCGAGGTGGGGGACGCAGCCAGGCCCGCCCGGTGGAAGGCCGCCCACAGCCAGTCCCCGGAGCGGTCCCCCGTGAACATGCGGCCGGTGCGGTTCGCCCCATTGGCCGCGGGTGCCAGCCCGACGACGTAGATGCGGGCATCTGCCGACCCGACACTCGCCACCGGTCGCCCCCAGTACGGCTCATGGGCGAAGGAGGCGCGACGGCCGGTCCGGGCCACCTCCTCACGCCAGGCCACGAGGCGGTCGCAGGCACGGCACACCGTGACCCGGGCATCGAGCGCGGACAGATCCGACGATGCACCGGCCAGGCGCGCCACGTCGGCGGCCGATCGGGCTACAGGTGTTGCGGCAGTAGCGGGATCGTCTGGCCATCCGGTCCCGGGAGGGACCGGGGAATCGAAGAACGCTCCGGTGACGGGGTGCGGATCTGCCATGCCCTCAATTGTGAGCGCGTGGAGCGCTCCGTAGGCTGAATTCCGTTACCGGTGAGGAGTTGGCCCACTCATCGCCAGGTGGCCCCGGAGGTGCCGACGGCGAGCCGCATCCCCTTGGGGTCGCGCACGAAACCGGCCTCACGCAGGAGGTCGCTCACGGCCGGCGCCAGCGTGGTGACCCCGTTGAGGGACTCCACTACCGTGCGGCGCCTGACCGCCGCTGCCCCCTGGCGCGCGAACATCGCCTGCCTGTCGGCCGCCAGCGCGGTCAGGGCGCGCGCCAGCTCCTCGCGCGTGGACGTGTAGGAGATGAGGACCTTGAGGTTCTCCGAGGCGTAGAGCACCGGGGCGCCACCCAGCACGACGACGCTCGCCCCCTGGCGCCGGACCGGCGGGCCACCCGTCTCCCCACCGCCGCCCCCGGCCGACTCGCCGAGGCCAGCAGGTAGCACCGGCTCGGGCCATCGCACCCCGCGCCCGATGAGACAGGCCGGGTCCTTGAGATCGAGGACGACCGGTGTCTCCGCCGCGCCGTCGGGGCCGTGGGTGAGGGACCGCAGCCGCTCGACGCTTTCCCGTTCGGCGAACTGCGCCGGCCCCAAGCCTTCAATGAAACTGCCACGCAGAATCACCCCGGTCTCCTCCATGCGCCGCAGCACCGGCATGAGGGGCCCGAGCCCTCCCGTCCCGCCGAAGGCCAGGGCGAGGTCGCGGCAGACGACCCCGTAGCGGTCCAGAAGTGACTCCACCTCCGCGATCGCCCGCTCCTCATCGCCGACCGGAGCGCACGACAGCCTCATCCAGGAGGTGGAGGCCACCACGGAGGACAGCCGCCCGGCCGCCGTTGCCTCCCCGGTGCGCGGCATCTCCATCATGAGGCGACGTCCCCGGCGGCTGCGCACCCGCCGTGAGGACGGGGCAGTGCGCGGCCCTGCCGCGGGCGCCAGCGCCCGGCGCACGGGCTCGAAGGAGCGGCCCGTGGCGGCCCCCTCACGAACCAGCCTCCAGAGCTCCTCCCCGGTGACTCCCGTCTCCCTGCCCGTCGGCGCCTCCGGCTCACCCGGGGCGGTCGCCTCCCCGGCGACCGGCGCCAGGGCGGAGTCGGTGGGGAAGAAGGCGATCTCGCCCGGCGCGGGGATGTCGTCGGCCCCGGGCCTCACCCGGGCCGCACCGGATCGGGACGCCGCATCGCTGACGGGCCTCGCCTGCCAGACGACCTCCCCGGCGGCGATGAGCTCATCGAGCATGGCCGGCCGGTAGTCGATCACGCGCGCGGGCAGCACCACCGACTCCCACAGGCCGGCCGGCAGCCACACGCCCTCCAGCGCCGCCAGGGCCTCCGCCAGGGCGTCGACGCCGCCGCCCGGCTCATCCAGGCCCGCCCTCTCCAGTACGAGACGCTGGAGAGCCGCAGGTGGCACCGGTGCGACGGCGGCCCGCGCCCGGTCCAGGGAGCGGCGGCGCACCCGGGCGAGGATCGCCGACTCCATCCATCCCGCCGCACCCAGGTCCACCAGGGAACCGTCCCCGGCCAGCTCGGCCAGGGCTCCCTCCGCTACTGCCGTCCCCAGCCCGAAGGCCTGCGCCACGCGCTGCGGCGTCACGGTCGTGTGGGTGCGTGCGTAGCGCAGAAGCAGGTCGTTCAGCGGCGAGCGGGCCGCTGCCTTCCGCTCGACCGCGACACCGGCTGTGGCCCGCTCCAGCGCCCAGTCGGGGACCTCCGCTCCCAGGGCCCGCCGCAGAGCCGGGGCGTCCTCGACCCGGGCCCACAGCTCTCGCCCGCCGACCCTCACCGCGGCGGCTCGGCGCGTCCCGTCCAGCTCGGCGAGCGCCCGACTGACCTCGCGCTCGACTGCGTGCGTGTCCGCGCGTTCGACGTCGTCGTCTGTCCCGTCCGCGCCGTCGCCTTGCCCGTCCTCCCCCGGCTCCCGCCCGCCGACGTCGGTGCACCGCGCAGCCAGCTCGGCCGCGCTCAATGGGCCCAGCTCACGCAGAAGATCGGCGATCCCCTCAGCGTCGGCGCGCACCCGCCTGCCGGGGGCCAGGTGCTGGAGCTCGGCCTCCACCTGAGCCAGGACCTCGTCGTCGAGCAGCTCCGCGACGCCACCGTCGCCCAGCAAAGCAGCCAGCGCCTTGGGGTCCAGGGAGAGCAACTGGGCCCGGCGCTCGGCGTGGGGCAGGTCCTCCTGGTAGATCAGGGTGCTCGCGTACCCGAACAGCAGTGGGTGGGCGAAGGGCGACGGCTCACTGGTGACGGCCTCGACGATACGCACCCGGCCGGAGGCGAGACGCTCCATGAGGTCGGTGAGCGCGGGCAGGTCGTAGTACTGCTGGAGGCACTCGCGCGCCGCCTCCACGCTGACGGGGAAGTCCCGGAACTGGCGGGAGGCCTCGAGCAGCTGTCCGGCCTTGACCCGCTGCAGCCACAACGGCGTGCGGCGCCCCGGGCGGGCGGCGGGCATGAGCAGGGCGCGGGCGGCGCACTCGCGGAACCGGGCCGCGAACAGCGCCGTCGTCTCGATCCGGCTGCGTACCAGGGAGGAGATCTCCGCGGCGTCGAAGGTGATGAGCCCGGCCCCCGGGAGACCGCCCTCAACCGGTGGGATCTGCAGGACGATGCCGTCGTCGGCCACGATGGTCTGCGGGCGCACCCCCAGCAGCTGGTGCACCCGCTCCCGGATCGCCATCGCCCAGGGCTCGTGGACGCACCGACCCAGCGTGCTGTGGACGATGATCCGCCAGCTGCCGGACTCGTCCTCATAGCGCTCCAGGACCAGGGTCTCATCCGTCGGCAGGGCGCTGGTGGCTCGGTACTGCTCGCGCAGCAGCGCCAGCAGGTTGCTGCGGGCATGAGCGTCCAGCCCCGCCTCCGTGAGCCGCCACCGCAGTGCCCGCTCGCCCTCCGACTCCCCGGCTCCCGCCTCTGACGGCAAGGAGTTCTGCGCCTCACGCAGGAAGACGCCCTTGGCGAGCCCGGTGGCCGCAGGTCTGCCCAGCCCCTCGCCCCTCCAGAACGGCAGGCGGGCGCTGCGCCCCTCAGCCGGGTCGACGACGACGCGGTCCCCCGTGATCTGGCGGATCCGCCAGCTCGACGTCCCCAGCGTGATGATGTCGCCCCGGCTGGACTCGTGCACCATCTCCTCGTCGAGCTCCCCGACCCGCCGCCGCCCGGCATCCTGCGCCCCCTCGGGCAGGACGACGGGGAACATGCCCCGGTCCGGGATCGTTCCCGAGGAGGCCACCGCCAGCCGCTGCGTGCTGGGCCGGGCACTGAGTTCACCGGTGGTGCGGTCCCACACGATCCGTGGCGAGAAGTCCGCCAGATCCGCCGAGGCGAAGCCGCCGGCCAGCAGCTCCAGGACCGAGTCGAAGGCTGGGCGCGGCAGCGAGGAGTAGGGGGCCGCTCGCCTGACGGTGGCGAGCCAGGCCTCGGCCGTCAGCCCCTCCGCCACACTCACCGCGGCGACCGTCTGCTGGGCCAGCACGTCCAGAGCATTGGATACCAGCTCGGTGCGCTCGATCTCCCCGGCGCGCATCCCCTCGGCGGCGACGACGGCGTCCACCAGGTGAGTGCGCTCCACGGGGTAGATGACGCCGCGCGGCCGCCCGCCCACCCGGTGGTCGGCGCGCCCCACCCGCTGCAGGCCCGCCGCGACCGACGGGGCGGCGCCACCTGGAGCACGAGGTCGACCGAGCCGATGTCGATGCCGAGCTCGAGGGAGGCCGTGGCCACCACGCACCTCAGCTCGCCCGCGGCCAGCTCCCGCTCCACGCCCAGACGCTGCTCCTTGGAGACTGACCCGTGGTGTGCCTTGGCGATCACCGGGGCGCCCGCCGCCAGGGGCTCGGTGTGCGAACCGGTTCCCATCTCCCAGGACTCCCGGTGAACCGGTACCTGCGGCGCTGGCGCCACCGCCCCGAGACGCGCGGCATAGGCCTCGTTGAGGTGCGCGGTGAGCCGCTCGCAGGCGCCCCGGGAGTTGACGAAGACCAGCGTCGTGCGGTGGGCCAGGACCTGGTCGAGGATCGCGTTCTCAAGGTGCGGCCAGATCGAGGCCGACACCCGGGCGGGCACCCCTGCACCGGGCCAGTCAGTCCGCCCCGCCGCCATGGCCCGGCCCAGCGCCTTATCGGAGCGCCAGGCCTGCGAGGACCCTGCCCGCCCGATCCCGGAGGGCCGGGAGCCGCGGCCGCCACCCGCGCTCGCGGGAGCTGCCAGGGCCCGCTCCATCCGGGTGCGCCGGTCCGAGATCGCCGGAATGCGGGCCATGTTCTCTACCGGCACGGACACTGTCACCTCCGGTGTCGCCCGGCCGTCGTCGGAGATGATCGTCACCGGGTGCGGCCCTCCGAGGAAGCGGGCGACCTCATCCGGCGGCGAGACGGTGGCGGACAGGCCGATGCGCTGCGCCGGCCGCCCCAGGAGGTCATCGAGGCGCTCCAGGGACACGGCCAGGTGCGTGCCGCGCTTGGAGCCGGCGAAGGAGTGGATCTCGTCGACGATGACCGTCTCCACCGTCCGCAGCGTCTCCCGCACGGCGCTGGTGAGCATGAGATAGAGCGACTCCGGCGTCGTAATGAGGATGCTGGGCGGGTGGCTGCGCAGCCGACGACGCTCCCGCGCGGGCGTGTCCCCCGAGCGCACCCCCACCGAGATCGGGCGGGTGGGGCCGACGGCGCGGATTCCCGCCAGCGGCCGGCGCAGGTTGCGCTCCACGTCCGCTCCCAGCGCCTTGAGCGGGGAGATGTAGAGGACCCTCACGCCGTCGGCCCCGCCCTGCGCGCCCCCTCTTGCCGCCTCGGCCCCCTGCTCCTCCGCGGCCGGCTCCTGTCCTAGGCGGTCGATGGCGGACAGGAAGGACGCGAGCGTCTTGCCCGAGCCGGTGGGGGCGATGACCAGGGCGTTCTCACCCCGGCCGATCGTGGCCCAGGCCTGCTCCTGCACCGGGGTGGGACCGGTGGGGAAGGCGTCGAGGAACCAGGTGCGGGTGGCTGAGGAGAATCCCTCCCAGCCCGGCTCGCGCGGACCTGCCGCGGCGGCCGGGTCCTCTGCTGCCTCGGTCACGGCCATCACCTCCTCCCGTCCGGTCTCACCGACCATCCTTCCACGAGGGTGTGACAGTAATTCCGGGGTCTAAGCGATGGGGCGAGCGCCGGTGGGAGCGGTGACGACAGCGCTCAGTTTCGCTCAGCGCGTGATGATCTGGAAGAATGCCGCCGTGAGCACACGTACCCCGACGAAGTCCTCATCTTCGTCCTCGCCCAGTCAGGTCTCTCGACTGGATCGGTTCTTCCACATCACTGAACGCGGTTCGAGCATCTCCCGAGAGATCCGTGGCGGCATCGTCACCTTCTTCTCGATGAGCTACATCCTCGTCCTCAACCCCGCGATCCTATCCAAGGCGAGTCCCCCGGGAACCGAGGCCCAGCTCGCCGCAGGCACCGCCTTCGTCGCCGCAGTCATGACGATCCTCATGGGCGTCGTCGCCAACTACCCGATGGCCCTGGCCGCGGGCCTGGGGATCAACGCGATGGTCGCCTACACCCTCGTGGGCACCCAGGGCATGACCTACGCCGACGCCATGGGCCTCATCGTCATCGAGGGCATCATCATCCTTGTCCTCGTGCTCACCGGTTTCCGGGAGGCCGTCTTCAAAGCCGTCCCCGACCAGCTCAAGACCGCGATCTCCGTGGGCATCGGCCTGTTCATCGCGCTCATCGGCCTGGTGGACGCCAAGATGGTGCGCCGCGGCGGCACACCCCTGGAGCTGGGCCTGGGCGGCTCCCTCCAGGGCTGGCCGGTCCTCGTCTTCCTCTTCGGGCTCTTCCTCATGGTGGTGCTCCACGTGCGCAAGGTCCGCGGCGCCATCCTCATCGGCATCGCCTCGGCCACGGTCCTGGCCATCATCATCGACGCCGTCACCCACCTGGGCCCCTACAACGACGAGACGATGCCCGGTCCCGACAACCTCACCGGCTGGTCCCTGTCCGAGCCGCGCCTGGACGGCTTCCCGGTGGACCTGCCGAGCCTGTCGACGCTGGGCCACTTCAGTCTGCTGGGCAGTGTGCACAAGGTCGGGATCGTCTCGGTGATCCTCCTGGTCTTCTCCCTGCTGCTGGCCGACTTCTTCGACACGATGGGCACCATGGTCGCCATCGGCGCCGAGGGCGACCTGCTCGACGAGCACGGCAACCCGCCCAAGACGCGCGAAATCCTCGTCGTCGACTCCCTGGCCGCCATCGCCGGTGGTGTCGGGGGCGTCTCCTCCAACACCTCCTACGTGGAGTCCGCCGCGGGTGTGGGGGAGGGGGCCCGCACGGGCCTGGCCTCGGTGGTCACCGGCTGCATGTTCGCCCTGTCCATGTTCTTCGCACCGCTGGTCAAGATGGTCCCCTACGAGGCGGCCACCCCGGCGCTGGTGGTGGTCGGTTTCCTCATGATGATGCAGGTGACCGACATCGACTGGAAGTCCCCGGAGATCGCCCTGCCGGCCTTCCTGACCATCATCATGATGCCCTTCTCCTACTCGATCACCAACGGGATCGGGGCCGGCTTCGTGGCCTACCTGGTCATCGAGGTGGCGCAGGGGCGGGCGCGGAGGATCCATCCGCTCATGTGGGTGGCCTGCGCGATGTTCGTCGTCTACTTCACCCTCGCCCCCATCAAGGCGATCCTCGGCGTGTCCTGACGAGGGCCGGCGGCCTCCGACGGAAGCGCCGGAGGCCGTCCCTCATTGGGTGATGACGGTGTCAGTGTCCATATCTGCAGCAAAGGCTGCGAACGGCCTCGTTCCTTCGGAGGCAAACCGCATGATTCCGCGGTTCCTGCTGGTGAGGTGAGCGTCGTTGAGTTCCCTTTGCTGCAGCTATGGACACTCCTGTTTCTGCGGGCGACTTTCCGCTCCTCTCAACCCGCGCCTCACGCCCCCGGCCAAGGGGGCGTTTCACGTGTTTCGGAGGTCGACGAGGGGCGGAGTCGGCGGTTCTGCTTGCTGACTGAAGCGGGCCGCGCGCAGCGGTTGGGTGTTCACCATTGGTTGAGGATGGTGGGGTAGGTGTCGGGGGTGCCGAAGGTGAAGATGGCGCCGTTGCCCACGGGAGCGGTTGCGGTGGCCAGGTGGGCGGCGCGCTGGTAGTGGGGTGAGTCGGAGGCGAAGAACATCTTCCATCCGTCGCTGTAGTTGAACGGGGCTGGGCCGTCGCGGTCGAGGTTCCTGATGGGGTGATTGCTTCGTGTCAATCCTCCAATGATGTTGGGGCCGAATAATTCCGCGGTTGTGTGCATGAGGGCATCAGCGAGGTCCTCACTGGCATCCAAAGCATTCCCGAGTGCAGAGCCGATCATGAGTTCCACGCTGGCATGGCCAAGGTTGGGCATGTTGAAAGTCAGCATGAGTTTGTTGCCCTGACCGATCTGTCCACAGAACGCAGGAGTGAGACCGAATTCAGGGAACCTGGAAACGGTTTGTGACTGATAGATGCGATGCTGGAGGAGTTCTAAGTCGACTGGTGGAGCCTGCTCAGATTCCTGGTGGCTGTTTGAGGTGGGGAGCCACAGGGCGAGAGATGGGTGCAGATATCTGATTCGCTGTATCCACTCCCAGACTCGGCGACCTTCTGAGATTGGATCACCAAGAGCTTGCCGCTTCATGGTGAGACGCCACCTCATGATTGATGGCTGTAAGTGACCTGGTGATGGACGATGAGTGGGGTAGTTGCGGTAATCAGGAGGACTGTCGACAAGGCGGATTCTCGATGGGAAGAAGCCGTCTGTCTGCAAGTTGCTGAGGTGCTTGAATGCGGCGTGTTCCGCGATGTGCCAGTGGATGGGGGTTGTGGCTCCCGCATTGTGGACGGCTTCAAGTCTCCTCAGTGCCGAGTCAACGAGTCCACCATTTCCATAAACTGAGGCCGTCCAGTTCGTCTCTATGAACTTGAGTAGCCCCTCACCTTTGGCGTCGACGAGAATACCATCCCGGTATCCATCGAAGGACACGTCCCCAACGTGGTAATAGTATTCTGCAGGAACATTGGTGACCTGCTCTTTGTAATACAGATTACGTGCGAGTGTGGCTTCTAGGTCGTTATTGGTTCCGTGGGCATCAATATTCTTGCGCATGAATTATGTGGACTGCTTTCAGTTGCGCCGATGGTCTGCGAGGCCATGAATGGCCTGCAAGATTCTTTCTGTTTGTTCGGGAGAGTGGATGCGCATCTTGAGGTATGTTTGATTGAGGATGAGAGCCAGCGAGGCATGATGTGGAAGTGTCCAAGTGCAACACTGGCCGGCTTCGTTGTTGAAGGTATTGGGCTTTCCGTACAGGTTTGATATGGCGTTCAGATAGTCGCTGTAGATTCTATTGACGATAGGAGTTGTGATTGATAATAGTTCATCGGGAACGCGGGGGGTGAGTTCCACGTCGACACCAGATATTATGGTTGGATTCAATGAATCGAATCGGACGGTCCCGTTGTCGGTGCTCCCGTAAGGGAAGGGGGTGCCGAATACCTCATCTTGCCCCAGCATGACCACCCAGTCGCATTGACTACAAAGAGTGAGGGCTTTCTCCCTGCTGATGGGCCAGAGTTGTTCGGCCCAGACCTTCACCAAAGCGGCTAAGTCGTCGGCGGAGTAGACGGAGGCTTCGAGATCCATAAAACTTCTGTTGCTGCTCGTGACGGAGAGGTTGTCCATACAGGCCTCCTATCGGCTATCAGCTAAGTATCGCGTCCACGGTTGCTTCTGGTGATCGGACGTACACCTCGATGAAAGTACTTCCCGGTGAAAGAAAGACGGAGGATCCGTTCTGGAGAATCCAGTCCACATACAGTCCAGTTTCCTCGTATTTTTCCTTAGGGTTTCCGTAAAGTGATGAGAATGCACTCAGGTACTCCCTGTAGATTGAGCCTGTTATCGCTGCTGTTATCTCCCCAAATCTAAGCTGGGCACGTGTGGTGACCATGACGTCAACACCTGAAGTAAGGCTTTGGTCGCCATAGTTAATGAGGATATGACCGTCGGGCTCTCCGTTGCTGACTGGAGTGCAGAAAGAGGAGTAGCAGCCGGGAGAGGCAGTCCATCCGCACTGGTCCCGTAATGTGAAAGCCTCCTGCATGGTCAAAGGCCAAGGGGCCTCCGTCCACGCTTTGATGATAGCTGCCATCTGATCTGGATGGTAAGCATAAAACGTAGTGCCAACCGATTTACTGTAGTCTCGAATTGCTATCGCACTGTTCACCGTAGTCTCCTCAGTGTGGCATTATGACATGGTGCTGTCACCTCACAGAGGTGTTGCACTAAAACCAATCAGTGTGAGTTGGTCATGAGGGTTGGGGTCATATGCGTGTGTTCGGTGATGATTAGGGGATGTCGGGGCCGTACTCGTTCTCGTAGTATTTCCATAACGCTTCACTTTCTGTTTCGACGGGAGAGCAGATTTTGATCTTAATAAAAGTCGCGACAGAGTAGAGGGTTATCGACACATTACTATGCAGCGTCCATGTAGAATATGGCCCGGTGCTGTAGGTGTCGTCTTCGGGCGTGCCATATAGCGCCGATAGTGCGCTTCGATAGTTTGTGTATATGGACTGTGTGATGGAGGATATCTGCGACGACTTTAGCTCGATAGGGGCTCTGGTGGTCATTCTGGAGTTGATGCTGCCTACTAGGTTGCCGTTCTTAATATCTTTCGTGATAGCTCCGTCCAACTCCCCATTGCTCACCTGGGTGCTGAATAAGGTGCCGTCGCCAGGGGCGGGGATCCAACCGTACTGGTCGCGGAGTGTGAAGGCCTCAGCGAGGGTGATGGGCCAGGCGTGCTCGGCCCAGGTTTTCACGATGGTGACCATCTGCTCGGTGGTGTATGCGTAGAAAGGAGTGCCGGCATGCCGGCTGTAGTCCTGAATACTCGGTGGGGTGTTCATGATTCTCCTGCCATGTGGGCGAGTGTTCTGGGCAAGCTTTTACATCTCTCCTCCTTCATCGAAGTAGCGTTGCTGTGCTTCGGCAAGGTCTGTCGTAGCAGGGGATTCGATGGTGGTGGACAGAAATCGTCTGGTGGCTGCGATGGCCATGTTTGCTCGAGAGGGCAGATACCACTGCGTGATTGCCACGTCCTGGTCGGACTCTGAGTCCCCGGCTCCGTATAACGAGTTGAATGCACTGATGTAAGAGGCGTAGGCATTCTGAATCCTCACTTGTATCTCGGGTGGAGTATCTTGTGGGAGTCGAGAACTCAATCTGAATCTAACTTCTGCGGCTAAGTTTTTGTTTTCGACATCTATGCCAATGAAGCCGTCTTCGTCGCCGCTGCTGACTGGGGTAGTGAAGATGGTTTCGTCGTCGGGGGCTGGTTTCCATCCGAACTGGTCTCGCAGGGCGAAGGCCTCGTTGAGGTGCATGGGCCACCTGTGCTCGGCGATGGCTCGGATGATCGCCACCCCCTGCTCCACTGGGTAGATTCGGAATGTGGGGTCGTTGTTGGTCTGGTGGGTGTTCATGACCTTGTACCTGTTGAAAGAGAAGTGTCTGGATGGCCTTGGAACTGGCGGTCAACGTTAGGTCGGGCGTCTGTTCTGTTTGGGAACGTAACTGGGCTGTGGCCTGCAGAGGTTTCATGTTCACCATTGGTTGAGGATGGTGGGGTAGGTGTCGGGGGTGCCGAAGGTGAAGATGGCGCCGTTGCTTACGGGGGCGATGTTGGTGGCCAGTTGGGTGGCGCGTTGGTAGTGGGGTGAGTCGGAGGCGAAGAACATCTTCCAGCCCGGAACGTAGAAAAAGGGGTAGGGCTTATCTCTGTTGAGGTTCTTGATGGGGTGGTCGCTTCTCGACAGGCCTCCAATGATGTTGGGGCTGAATATACTTGCGGTGGTGTGCATGAGGGTGTCGGCCAGTTCCTCGCTGGCGTCCAGCGCAGACCCGAGCGCCTCTCCGGTCATCAGGCCGATGCCGGCGTTGCCGGGGGTGGGCATGTTGAAGCTCAGATCGAGCTTGTTGCCCTGTCCGATCTGTCCTGAGAAGGCTGGGGCGAGGCTGAAGTCTGGGTAGCGCGAGGTGGTTTGAGCGTCGTGGATGTACTGGAGGAGGTAGTCCTGGGTGATGGGTGGGGACTGTTCTGCTTCTTCACGGCTTTCGGCGGTGGGGCGCCACAGGTCCAGGGAGGGGTGCAGGGGCCTGACCCGCTGGATCCACTCCCACACCCGACGTCCCTCCGATACCGGGTCACCAAGAGCCTGCCGTTTGAAACTGAGGTCCCACCTCATGGATATTGCTCCTTTAGTGGAAGTGCTGGGGGTACTCGATGTAGGGGTCGTGCTCTGCGTGGTTGACCCACTGGTCGATGACCTGTTGAGGTGTGATGCCGGGGGTGAGGATGGTGTGTCCGTCGAAGACGCTGGTAGTGAACCACAGCACCAGATTCGGGTCGGGGTTCAGTGAGCGAACCCAGGCAGCGATATCGGCAGCCTCCTCACAATCTAATGCGCCATCAGCGGAGATAAGCTTATTGTCGCGAAAATGACTGACGGTGACTGCCATGTCCTCAGGGTTGATGATGATGTCGACGTCAGTATCGCGCTCATACTCTCTCCATCTCAGGACCCTACTCCCAGGCCATCTTTTGTTGGACTCGAGAAGGAAATTATTTGCGTCTATTATCATACCCGTTGCGCTAAGTTCTGGAAATAAGAAGCTAACACTCATGGTTTCCTCTGCGTCAAGGTGTCGTGGAATTACGTAAACAGTCAAGGTGATGTTGGGGTCGAGGGATTTTCCTGCTCTGTTTCCTAGGTGTGTCACAGTTTCGGGAGTGTTGGTCGCCGAAGCTTATTCATAGGACTAGTCGAGGCTGGCATCTGTGCATAAGCCCCGTATTCACATACACCCCTTGAGTAATCCTCAAGGAGTAAGGGTGTCCAACCCTGCTGGTGGACTATATTTGCTCGGTCCGGGTTCTCACGGTAGTGATCATCTGCTCGGTGGTGTATGCGTAGAAAGGAGTATCGGCATACCGGCTGTAGTCCAGAATGCTTGGTGGGGTGTTCATGATTCTCCTGCCATGTGGGCGGGTGCTTTGGGGAAGGTCGTCATATCTCTCCGCCTTCATCGAAGTAGCGCTGCTCCGCCTCGGTCAGGTCTGTCATAGCGGGAGAGTCGATGGATGCGTACAGAAGGCCGCTGGTGGCGGCGATGACCACACTTGCTCGTGAGGGTAGGAGCCACTGCGTTGACGCAACCTCTGGGTCGGGGTCGGAGTCCCCTGCTCCGTACAGTGCGTTGAGTGTTTCGACGTAAGAGTCATAGACGCTCTGGGTCATGGCCTGTATTTCGGGTGGAGTCTCCTCGGGAAGTCGGGTGCTCATGCTGAAGTTAATTTTGGATGCTAGGGTGCTATTGGTGGTATCGAGACCGATGAAGCCATCCTCTTCACCGTTGCTGACTGGGGTCGTGAAGAATCGGCCGTTGTCAGGGGCTGGTTTCCATCCGAACTGGTCTCGCAGGGCGAAGGCCTCGTTGAGGTGCATGGGCCACCTGTGCTCGGCGATGGCTCGGATGATTGCCACCCCCTGCTCCACTGGGTAGATTCGGAATGTGGGGTCGTTGTTGGTCTTAGAGGCGTTCATGACCTCGTACCTGTTGGAGGTGATGTGTCTGGATGGCCTTAGACTGGCGACTAAGGCCAGGCCGGGTGTCTGTTCTGTTTGGGAGCGTTACCAGCTGGCCGTACCTCGGGGCCTCGCATGCTGGTTGGGTATCACCACTGCTCGAGGATGGTGGGGTAGGTGTTGGGGGTGCCGAAGGTGAAGATGGCGCCGTTGCCCACAGGGGCGATGTTGGTGGCCAGCTGGGTGGCGCGCTGGTAGTGGGGCGAGTCTGAGGCGAAGAACATCTTCCAACCTGGGATGTAATTGTAGGGCTCTGGGGTGGGGTTGAGTGGGTGGTCCTTACGGGTCAGGGCTCCGATGGTGTTGGGGGTGAAGATGGTGGCGGTGGTGTACATGAGGGTGTCGGCGAACGCCTCGCTGGTATCCAGGGCGGCCCCGAGAGCCTCGCCGATCATCAGGCTCACACCGGCGCTGCCTGGGGTGGGGGTGTTGAAACTCAGTTCGAGCTTGTTGCCCTGGCCGATCCGTCCGGAGAAGGCTGGGGCCAGGCCGAAGTCGGGATCGTCGGAGATGGCTTGTACGCCGTGGATTAAGTGGAGGAGGTAGTCCTGGGTGATGGGTGGTGCCTGTTCGGCTTCCTGGGGGCTGTCGGCGGTGGGGCGCCACAGGTCCAGGGAGGGGTGCAGGGGCCTGACCCGCTGGATCCACTCCCACACCCGACGCCCCTCCGATACCGGGTCACCAAGAGCTCGCCGCCTCATGTGTAGGCTCCATTCCATGGTCGTGGTTCCTTTCCTTGCGGTGCTGGTTGTCTGAGATATTAGTTGGGTGGTGTGTGGAAGAGCTCGATCTCGGCAGGGAACTCGCCTGACTTCTGTCGATTGAAGAGCTCGTCGAAGGTTTCTTTTTCTGCAATGTGCCATTGGATGGGGGTGTCGGTGCCGGTGGCTCGCACGGCCTTGACCTGGTCCTTTCCCATCTGAAGCAGGCCTTTCTTGACACGTTTCACCTCTCCTGTTTCTGGGTCGGTCTTATAGGTGCTTTTTGGTTCGTTCGACCAGTCTCCTTTGATGGGGTTGGCGTAGCCGGGGCCTTTGGCGTCGATGAGGGCGAAGCCGTCGTAGCCGTCGAACTCGACGCCGTTGACGATATAGGACTGTTCGATGGGGACTCTGGTGATCTGCTCCTCGTAGGCTTGGGATCGCGGTGAGCCGTAGTTCTTCCCTTCTCCCCACAGGCCAGGTCCCCCGTCGGAGCGTCCGGGTCTGGGGGTGCGCAGCCCGGGGTAGTGGATGCCGGCGCGGGGGTTGAGGCCCCTGTGGGCCTGGGCGCGGGCGAAGCGTTTGACGGGTTTGGCGGCCTGTGCGGTTTTCGCGGCATAGCCGGCGCCGCGCAGGGCTTTGCCTCCGGGGATGATGGCCATGGCGGCCAGGCCGGCGTCGGCAGCAATCTCGAGGTCGTTGTGTGTGTCCAGGTAGTGGCCGGTGGTGCCCCAGGGGTCCCGCATGAACTGGGCGGTGGGGCGGGCGGCGTCCAGTGCGGTGGCGATCCCGAGTCCCACGCTGAAGGCCAGGCCAAGGGTGCCCCCGGACAGGAAGACGACGGCGGCGCCGAAGAGGACCAGGGCGGCCTTCTCGGTGGGGCTCATGGACTCCCAGACCGCTGCGAGCATATCCAGGATGCCGGCGAACCAGAAGGTGGGCAGCCCGCTGAGGCGCTGATTGAGCTCGGTCACCACAGGCGGCACGACGGTGTAGATGATCCAGGCTCCGGCCAGGGCCGCCGCCGCGGCCAGGGCCGAGGTGGCCCAGCGGTGGGGACCGGCGTCGAGCGCTCGTCGTGCGGCCAGATCGCGGGCGATGCGATGCTCGGCCCAGGCCTGCAGGAACAGGCGGGGGCGGCGGGATGTGGCCGCCTGAGCCAGGGCGAGCCTGAGCCGGTGGGCCTTGGCCCTGGCGGCGGCTGCCGCCTCGACGACGTCGGCGCCCCACCTGCCCGCCACCCCACCAGGCGGTCCCTGGGGCGTGCCCGGCCCGCCACCCGGCCCGGCGAGCGTGCGCGCGTAGCCGCCCAGGCGCATCACCCGGGCATCCAGGAGGATCGCGACGACGAGCATCACCAGGAGCAGCCAGCCCCGGCCCTGACCAGAACCAGCCATGCTGCTCGTGGTCCCGACGATCGGCCAGGGAGCCTCACCCTTGGTAGCGCCCCAAGCCTTAACGACGCGCTCGCCCGTGAACCAGTTGGTGCTCGCGGTCGTGGAGTTCGTCGCCATGTGGTCGACGATCGCCACCCACAGCACACCCAGGGGCAGCCCCAGGGCCATGCAGCGCAGGGCGACCCCGAAGGCGGGGTGATGGTGCCTCGCGCGCCACCACAGGTGCCGCGCCAAGCCGATGCTCACGGCCACCAGGCCGGTGACAATGGCGTGCCCCGCATAGGTCACCGGGCCGGGGAACGCGTCGGCGAACGGCCAAAGGCTGAAGGTATGAGCGTGTATGCACTCGATGATTCCCTCTGGGTCCTCGGGACATACCGCCTTGGACAGCTGCAACCCCGGGGTGTTTCCGAGGACGTACGTCAGGCGCCGGGCGACCTCCTCGACCGCCATGAAGCCCGCCCCGCAGGCGACCCCCAGGACGAGCCAGTCCTGAATGAGCAGCCGGCGCACCCGCCCCGGGGCGATGACCGTCACCAGACAGATGGGGGCGAGCTTGGCCAGCTCCTCGACGACGCTGGCGATCACGACCTGCGAGGCCGCATGGTCCACCGGCACTCTCGCCGCGGCGGCGACCTGGAAGGAGAGCCACCCAACGGCCCCGGCCCACGGCATGGACAGGGCGAAGACACTCGAGGTCATGCCCCAGGAGACGGTCTTGCCCCGCGCCAGCCAGAAGCAGACCGCCACGATCCAGAAGCAGCCGATCCAGGCGCCCAGCACCGTCCTGGCCAGTGGGGATACGGCCAGTGTCACCGCCACGATCAGCAGGCTCACCCAGGTCAGCACCATCCGGACCCGCGTCAGGACGCGGAAGGCCCGAAACTGCAGAAGGAAGCCGCCCAGGCGCTCCCACCACTCCAGGCGCACCGGCGCCCCGTCCAGGTTCAACGAGGACGCGGCCGAACGGTCAGTGGAAGGCGATGCCGGCGCGGCCGGAAACGCCTGGGGCGCGGCGACCGGCGCGGGCCCCGAGGGCGGCACTGGCCCCGTCGTCGTCGGCATCGCGGGCCCTGTCCCCGCCGTCGGCTGCCCAGGTCTCGTCGTCGTCGCCTGCGCGGGCATCAGCCCGTACTGCCCCGTCGAGGCCGGGGGCGCCGCAGGAGCAGGAGGTACGGCACCGGCCGGAACACCTTCCGACGGCGCCACCCGACCGTAGCCGGGCGCCGCCGTCGGCCCGGACGGGTGGCCGGTCTGGGCGCCACCGGAGCCCGGCATGATCCCGTACGACGCACCCGGCGCTCCGCCATGGCCGCCAGGACCCTGTGCCCCAGGCACTGGGGCGGAAGACCGGCCGGCCTCCTCGACGGGGACGCCCCCGTCGGGCGGCGCCGGCGCTGCATGTCGTCCTCGTCGTGTCCGCTCCGGAGCCGCGTGCCTACCCCGGGGCTGCCGCTCCTGCTCAGGCTCCTGGCCGTATGAGCCCGGCACATATCCCTGGCCGTTATCGTTCAACGCCCACCCCTCTCTCATGAGCCGTTCAGCGGCGTGACCAGTTTGTTACCAAACGGCCGGGAGTGTGGCGGCTTTCCCGTCATCCCATGTCCTTCGTCGTCATCAGGGGTGGCGCCCACCGCGGGGAATCGTTGGTGCCTCTAGGGCTACCCTTCTCAGATGGGGCGTTCGTCGCCTGGGCGGCACCGTCCGGCACCACCCCTGACACTCGTCAACCCGCCCCACGTCGTCACCACGTCAGGACATGACCCGCATGACCTCACCGCGCCGCCCCGGCGGTGGCATCTTCGCCTCCTTGAGATTCCACAACTACCGGATCTGGTTCCTGTCCGCCCTCGTGGCCAACACCGGGACCTGGATGCAGCGCGTGGCTCAGGACTGGCTGGTGCTGCGCGTCCTCACTGACGACTCCGCCTCCGCCACCGGCCTGACCACGGCCCTGCAGTTCCTCCCGATGCTGCTGCTGTCCGCCCATGCGGGCCTCGTCGCCGACCGGGTCGACCAGCGAAGGTTCCTCATCCTCACCCAGAGCGCCATGGGCCTGGTCTCCGCGGTCCTCGCCGTCGACGTCCTCGCCGGCACCGCCCACCTGTGGCACGTCTACCTGGCCGCCTTCCTCACGGGCGTCGCCGCCGCCTACGACGCCCCCGCCCGCCAGACCTTCGTGGCCCGGATGGTGCCCGCCGAGCACCTGTCCAACGCCGTGGGCCTCAACTCGGCCTCCTTCAACGCCGCCCGCCTCCTGGGACCGGCCCTCGCCGGCGTCGTCATCACCTGGGTGGGCGCCGGCTGGGTCTTCGCCGTCAACGCCGCCACCTTCGTCTTCCCGGCCGTGGCGCTGGTCGCCATGCGCGTGAGCGAGCTGGTGGACATGCCCCGCGCCCGCCGCGCCGCCGGCCAGCTCCGCGAGGGCCTGACCTACCTGCGCGGCCGCACGGATCTGGTCGTCATCATCGCCGTGGTCGCCGTCGTCTCCATGCTCACCCTCAACTTCCAGGTCACCATGGCTGCGATGGTGCGCACCGTCTTCCGCCTGGAGTCCGACGCCTACGGCACCGTCTCCTCGGTCTTCGCCGTCGGCTCCCTCTCCGGTGCCCTGTGGGCGGCCCGACGTCGCAACCCCCGCCCCCGTACCGTCGTGCTGGCGGCCCTCGCCCTAGGGGTGTTCACCCTCCTGCTGGCCGTCATGCCCACCTATCCGACCTTCATGGTCATGACGATCCCGGTGGGTCTGTGCGTCCTGACCCTCCTGACCAGCGCCAACCAGACCGTGCAGATGACCACCGAGCCCTCCATGCGCGGGCGCGTCCTGAGCATCTACATGATGTTCTTCCTGGGGTCGACGCCGCTCGGCTCCCCGCTCATCGGCTGGGTGGCCGACACCTGGGGGCCGCGCACGGCGATAGCGGTCGGCGGTCTGAGCGCCGTCCTCACCGCGCTGGTCGCCGCCGCCTGGAGCTACAGGCACTGGAACCTGTCCCTGCACTACTCCTCCACCCGCCCCTACCTCCGGGCCGCGCCGAAATCACCGACACCACCGAAGCCGCCGCAGTCCCCGCAGCAGACCCGCGCTGACGACGCCGACTAGCGTCGACTGACACCCACCGGACGCCGCTTCACACCGCACGACCGGACCGCACCGGGCTCTGAACGAGTAATACGTACGCTACCCGTGGCGCATCTCCCTGACACTGGGGAATCCTCCCCAGCCGAGGATCGGCGCGCTTTCAGGTGGTACTGGCCCACATCACAGGGTGACGCCTATCCTGGCGAGGAACGCGGTTCGGTGAGCGAGCCCTTCCGAAGGCATCGAATGTCCGCGGTAACCCACCTCAAGCAGGAGCCCACCCCATGACCGAGCTGATCGACACCACCGAGATGTACCTCAAGACCGTCTATGAGCTTGAGGAGGACGGCGTTCCCCCGCTGCGTGCCCGCATCGTCGAGCGTCTCGACCACTCGGGTCCCACGGTGTCCCAGACGGTGGCGCGCATGGAGCGTGATGGTCTCATCAAGGTTGCCGAGGACCGCTCCCTGGAGCTCACCGATGAGGGCCGCAGGCGTGCCACCGACGTGATCCGCAAGCACCGGCTCGCTGAAAGACTGCTGCTGGACGTCATCGGCATCGAGCGCCGATTCGTCCACGACGAGGCCTGCCGCTGGGAGCACGTCATGAGCGAGCAGGTCGAGGAGCGCCTCGCCGACATTCTCGACGACGTCTCCACCGACCCCTTCGGCAACCCCGTCCCGCCGCGGACCGCGGAGCACCCGCGACCCTCCGCCGATGAGGTCAGTGTGGACCGCTTCGCCGGACGCGACACCGTCACGGCCGTCATCAGCCGCATCGGGGAGCCGATCCAGGCCGACGCGGAGCTCCTCGCCGGCCTCGAGGACGCGCAGATCGTCGCCGGGGCCGAGGTGGAGCTGCGTGTCAGTGCCGGCGGAGTGCGCCTCGTCGGGTCCTCCGGTGATCCCGTCGTCCTGGCCGACGACGTCGCCCGCCACCTCTTCGTGCGGCGCTGAGCGCCGACGCTCGACCTGCCTGTCAGCCCCCTCAAGGAAGCCTGAAAACACCCTGTGCAGGCAGAGGGTTCAAGGGTGTTATCTGTCTCAGGAAGTGAGATGTGTGGGGTCCGTCTCGGTGACGGTGTGACAGTCGTCCGAACTCCCTCGCTGTGGGGTCCCATAGTTGCTGGGACAGAGGGCCTATGTTGGGGCTCCGTCGAGGCCCATGCAATTTTTCCGCGTCATCTCGCGCTTTTCCGGTTCTTGTTGTGAGTGCGCCGATGGACTGAGGTCCCTGGGGCAATATGGATAAAAGCGAGAAGTGCTTCATAGTGCTTCGGCTCACAAGAGTGTGTGACAACTGGCCGTGACGAAGCGTGGGTCTGTCATGTAGCGTTCAGGTCGTTGCCGCAGACAACCGTCTCGGTGATGTCTCGGATCGGGGCTTAGTCCTGCCGCTCGGTCTGAGGCTCGTGGAACCAACAACTCAAGTGGCAGGAACGGGGGAACCAACTACCGGTCGCCCAGGCGAACAGCCGAAGCGGCCTTGGGGTGAAGCCCGCATCTGCGGGCCGGACGTCTCCAGTCCGAACCCGACAGCTCACCTCGTCGGCTCAACAGGAGAAAGCATTCATGTCCTCACGCACCACCGCACGTCACCGCAAAGCCACCCGCGCCCTTACCCCACTGGATGACTTTGCTCCCACCGCGCGCCGCGGTCTGGCTGTCGCCGCTTCGTCCGGCCTCGCCCTGACCATGATGGCTTCGGGAGCCAACGCCGCCGGCCACAGCGAGGTCACCTCCTCCGGCACCATCGAGGCTTCCGGCGTGACCCCCGGGGTCGGCATCTTCGCCGCCAATGCTCGCGAGGCCCTGGCCGCCCGCCAGCAGGTCACCATGTCTCAGGTCAACTGGGTCACCGAGGCCGCACCTGAGGTGGAGGCCGTTGCCCCCGCCCCTGCGGCTCCTCAGGCGCCCGCCGCTCCCGAGGCCCCCGCCGCCCAGGCCGAGCAGACCTCCTCCGAGGCCGCCGCCCCGGCTGCTGCTGACCAGGGCACTGACTCCGCTGCCGCCGACACGCAGGCCGCTCAGGCCACCCCGGCCGCTGCGCCGACCGGCGCCGCCAACTCCTCTGTCGTGGCCATCGCCATGCAGTACGTCGGTTCCCCCTACGTGTGGGGCGCCTCCGGCCCGAGCGCCTTCGACTGCTCCGGCTTCACGCAGTACGTGTACGCCCAGGTCGGCATCAACCTGCCCCGTACCTCCTCCGAGCAGGCCGTGTCCGGCACCCCGGTGTCCGCCTCTGAGGCCCAGCCCGGCGACCTCGTCACCTGGCCCGGCCACGTCGGCATCTACGCTGGTGACGGCAAGGTCATCGACGCCGGCAGCGAGGACACCGGTGTGGTCTACCGCGACCTCTGGGACTCCCCGAGCTTCGTCCGCGTCGGCTGATACCAACGCTGAAGTCTTCACCGTGAGGGGTGAGCGCCATCAGGCGCTCGCCCCTCACGGCGTGTCAGGAGGGTGGGGTCGGTCGATGCCGCTCAACGCCGGTCACTGCCGGTCAACGGGGCATCTCAAGGGAGCAAAACGAGGACAAGCCCTTCATGTGGTGGTCCCCACACCCCTTTTCGGGGCAGAATGTTCCTAGGGTCGTAGACCGTGATCTCGAGAAAGGGCAGATCCCATGACTGATGACAATGTCGTCCTCGTTGGAGTCGATGGTTCACCGGAGTCCCTGGCGGCAGTGGACTGGGCCGTGGCGCGCGCTGAGTGTCAGGGCTGGCGCGTCCACATCCTGTGCGCCTACTCCCTGCCCTCCTTCACCACCGCCTCTCTCGACGGCGGCTACGCGGCGCTCGATGACTCGGCCATCAGGTCCGGTGCCCAGGCCGTCATCGATGAGGCCGTCGAGCGCGTCAAGAAGTCCGGCGTTGCGGTCACCTCCTCCCTGGAGACCGGGGACCCGGCCGGGGTCCTCGTCGACCTCTCGGAGGAGGCGACGCTGGCCGTCGTCGGCACCCGGGGCGGTGGCGGCTTCGCCGACCGGCTCCTGGGAACCGTCTCCTCGGCCCTTCCCGCGCACAGCCACTGCCCGGCCGTCGTCGTGCCCCAGCACAATGAGGGAGCCGACTACACGCCGGTGCGCCGTATCGTCGTCGGGGTCGACGGCTCCTCCTCGGCCCGCCGGGCCCTCAAGTGGGCCGTGACCGAGGCTGAGGCGTGGGGCGCCGAGCTCACCGCCATCGCCGCCGTGCCGATGGCCTCCGGGGCCGGGGCGCTGGCCTGGCTGCCGGCCGCCGTCGACCGCGAGCAGGTCCTGGCCGACGTCCGCTCCGGACTCGACCGCGCCATCAACGAGGCCCTCGAGGGCCACGAGGGCGTCACGGTGCGCCGCCACGCCCTGGACGGCAATCCGGCCGAGCTCCTGGCCGAGTTCTCCACCGCCGTGGACCTCATCGTCGTCGGCTCGCGTGGGCGCGGGGGCTTCTCCGGTCTCCTGCTGGGCTCCACCAGCCAGGCCGTCCTGTCCCACGCCTCCTGCCCCGTGCTGGTCGCGCCGACGCACCACGCCAAGGGGGAGCGGCGCACCTCGCGCACCTCCACCCCGTGGGGCCGGGCCTGAGGCCCCACCTGCCGCGGCGAGCACGCCTCCGCTCGCCGCGGCGCCACCCCGCGGCCCGAGTGGTCATGGGTGGGGCGATCCGCTGGTAGTCTTCCCTCCAGGCCCTCGTAGCTCAGGGGATAGAGCACCGCTCTCCTAAAGCGGGTGTCGTTGGTTCGAATCCAATCGAGGGCACTGACACCACCGGGTCCGCTCGGCAGGCCTCGCCGCCCGACGGACCCGATCGATTCCACCCGGTGTCCCTGCACGCCGGTGGCTGGCGCACTGCGCGTCGGCCGATGCCGGCCGGCAGATACCGGTGCTGGCGGGCGCCGGCCGACGCCGGCCCATGGGGCGTGCCACGCCGCGGTGCGTCTCCACGCCCAAGGGTCGATCGGCCTATATCTTGAGCATATGACGCCTTCGTTCTTCTCCTTCGGCCGCAAACGGCGCGATGCTGCCCTGCGGGAGGATGAACGCAAGGGTGCCCGATCCTCGGCCGGCTCGGATCAAACCGCGAGCCGAAGGCGTTTCGCCGCGGATCTGGGGGCTGTGGCCGCCGCACCGCGCCAGCCCGAGCCCGCTCCCGCACCGGAGCCTCCCGCCCCTGCTCGCCCCGCGCCCGCACCGCCGCTGAGCGCGGCGGACGTCGAGCGGCGCGAACGCATTGACACGGCTCTGTCCACCTGGCGCAGCCAGCTCGTGGACCTGGGGGGCGTGGCCAGCCTGGACGACATCTCCCTGCTCGACGGCGTCGTCGACCTCACCGCCGCCCACCCCTCCGGCCTGGCCCAGCTCTACGCCGGCCGCCCCACCAACCTGTCCAGTATCGTGCGCGAGCGCAACGCCCTGGGTGAGGCCCGCCAGTCCCTGCGCGAGGTCTCGGCGCGCACCGATGTCCTGGCCCGCCAGTTCGGCGTCGCCCCGGTCTACCTGGCCATCGGGGTGGCCACCTGGAATGAGACGGTCCCCGAGGACGGCGAGGAGGACGGCAGCATCCACCTGGCCGACGGCGCCTCACCGGAGGCGGACCTGACCGCCCAGATCC
This sequence comes from Actinomyces sp. oral taxon 175 str. F0384, assembly GCF_000223355.1. Lineage (NCBI taxonomy): Bacteria > Bacillati > Actinomycetota > Actinomycetes > Actinomycetales > Actinomycetaceae > Actinomyces > Actinomyces sp. oral taxon 175. Next base: position 117,741 of record NZ_AFUR01000007.1, on the reverse strand, counting down.
CGCACGTCGAGCGCATCGCCGCCGAGCACGCCGCCCGCAACGCCCTGGCCGCCGCCGGCCTGACCGTCCCCGAGGCCCCCTCGGCCCCGCGCGTGCGCACCGTCAACGCCCCCGTTCTGCTGCGCCCCGTGCGCCTGACCACGGCCACCGCGGACGCCACCCTCACCCTGGACCCCACCATCGAGGTCAACCCGGTCCTCACCCGCGCCCTGCGCCGCTACCAGTGCACCACCGACATCGGGGACATCGCCCGCGCCGCCCTGTCCTCGGCGGGCTTCACGCCGCGTGCGGCCCTGGCCCGCATCGGTGCCCTGGGCCGGCAGTTCCTGCCCGGCTTCGAGATTCACGAGCGCCTCGTCGTCGGCGCCTTCGTCCACCCCGGCCAGGCCCTGGTGGAGGACTTCGACGCCGTCCTGGAGCGCTCGCGCACCTCCGCCCTGGTTGCCGCCATCGCCGGGGACGAGGGGGCCCGCGAGGCCCTCAGCGTCGAGCTTCCCCCCGCCGTCCCCACCGACCGGGTCCCCGGCGCCGAGCGCGGCGTGGGCGACCTGGAGCCCGCCCAGCTCGACGTCATCGAGGCGGTGGGCACCGGGGCGAGCTTCCTCATCGACGCGCCCCCCGGCTCCGACGTCGCCGGCACCCTGGCCGCCGTCTTCGCCGACGCCGCTGCCTCCGGGCGCACCGTCCTGCACGTGCCCGCCACCAGCGCCGACGGGCACGCCGTCGCGGCCGCCCTGCGTGAGGAGGGCCTGGGATCCATGGTCCTGGACCTCACCGAGGACGCCGCCTGGCGCCAGCACGCCTCCGAGGGCATCCGCGAGAGCCTGGGCGTCCAGCCGCCCCAGCTCGACGTCGCCGGGATCATTGCCTCACGCGACCGCCTCACCTCGGTCCGCTCCCGCCTGGACCGCTACGTGCGCGCCCTGCACCGGCCCCGCGAGCCCTGGTCGGTCTCCGCCTACGAGGCGTTGCAGAAGCTCGCCGAGCTCACCAGCCGGCGCGACCGCGCAACCACCCGGGCCCGCATCGACGCCGAGCACCTGGGTCGCCTCGACGAGGACGGCCGGGAGCAGGCGCTGACCCTCCTGCGCCGCGGGCACACCCTGGGACTGTTCACCCCGGAGGTCTCCTCCAGCGCCTGGAACGGGATCCCGGTGGAGGACATGGATGAGGCCACCGACGCGCTCGTCCACCTGCGCGCCCTGGCCAACGACCTGCTGCCCACCATCCAGGAGCACACGGCCGTGGTCGCCCGCACCACCGGCCTGAGCCGGGCCCGCAACCTGGGCCAGTGGATCGAGCAGCTCGACATGTTCGACGGCGTGCGCGAGTCCCTGGACGTCTTCCTGCCCGAGGTCTTCGAGCGCTCCGCCGCCGACATGGTCATCGCCACCGCCTCCAAGCGCTGGCGCGACGAGCGGGGCATCCACATGGACGGCTCGCGGCGCCGGCGCTTCACACGGCAAGCCAATGACCTGGTGCGTCCGGGCCGCGTCGTCGACGACCTGCACGCCGAGCTGGTCAAGGTCCAGCGCCGCCGCGAGGTGTGGCGCCGCCACGACCCCGACGGCGGCTGGCCCCGCCTGCCCCAGGGCCTGGACGAGATGCGGCGCACTGCCGGCCGGGCCCGCGGCGCCGTGGCCGAGGTGCAGCCGCTGCTGGGACGCGCCCAGGACTCCCCGGTGCTCATGGAGATGCCCCTGGAGGATCTCCTGGAGCTGGCGCGTTCCCTGGCCGCCGACGACCTCACCGCTCAGAAGCTCCCCGAGGTCAACCGCATCCGCACCGAGCTCGAGACCCTGGGACTGAACGACTTCGTGGCCGACATGGCCGCCCGCGGCGTCGAGACCGACCAGCTCGAGCCCGAGCTCACCTACTGCTGGTGGTCCTCCCTGCTGGCGCAGATCCTCACGGCCGACCCCGACCTCGGCGGTCTCGACGCGCGCGCCCTGTCCCAGATGGCCGTCTCGCTGCGCGAGCTCGACGCCGCCCACACGCGCTCCCTGTCCGGCCCTGTGGCCCAGGCCTGCGCCCGGCGGGTGCGGGCCGCCGTCGAGCAGGACAAGGCCGACGCGCGCGCCCTGTACATCGCCCTGGCCCGCGAGGACGGGGTCCCGCTGCGGGAGATCATCGACGCCCACCCCATGGCCCTGCTGGCCCGGCCGATCTGGATCGTCCCGCCCACGCTCGTGCCCCAGATCTTCTCGCCCACCGCAGTGGTGGACCTGGCCGTGCTGGACGCCTCCACGCCCATGCCCGTCCCGCAGGTGCTGCCCGCCTTCGTGCGCGCCGAGCAGGTGCTCGTCGTCGGCGACTCCCGGCGCGCCACGACCGGCCTGGCCGCCGAGCTCGGCCCGCTCCTGCCCTCGCGGACCCTGCCGACGGCCCGCAACAGCCTCGACGCCGGCATCGCCTCCTTCCTGGCGGCCAACGGCTATGAGGGGGTCGTCGAGGCCGTGCCCTCCCCGCCGGGGGACACCTCCCTGACCCTGGAGCTCGTGGACGGGCGGGGTATGCCGGCCCCCGGGCAGACCGCGGTCGAGACAGTGGAGGCCGAGGTTTCCCGCGTCGTCGACATGGTCATCGACCGGGCCCTGACCCGGCCCGAGGAGTCCCTGGCCGTCATCGCCCTCAACCGCCTGCACGCCGACGCCCTGCGCTCGGCCATCACCCGGGCGGCCGCCGGCGCCCCCGCACTGGAGGAGTTCTTCGCCCCCGGGGCGGCCGAGCCCTTCACCGTCGTCGAGCTGGCTGAGGCCCGTGCCCTGCAGCGCGACCACATCATCATCTCGGTGGGTTACGCCAAGACCCCGCACGGGCGCACCATCCACAACTTCGGGCCCGTCTCGGACCACAGTGGCATGGTGGGGCTCGTCGAGGCCCTGTGCGCCTCGCGGGGCAGCACCCAGGTGGTCTCCTGCCTGGCGGCCGCAGATATCGACCGCGACCGGCTGCGCGCCCCGGGGGCCCGCCTGCTGCGCGAGGTCCTGGCCCGGGCCGAGGACTCCTCCCAGTCCGGAAACTCCGCCGGCAAGGTGCCCGACCGGCTCCTGGTGGACCTGGCCGAGCACCTGTGGCGCAAGGGCCTGTCGGTCGTGCCCCGCTACGGGACCGATGGCGGCGTGCGCATCCCACTGGCCATCGGCCACCCCGACTACCCCGACGAGCTGCTCGTGGCGGTCCTGACCGACGACGTCGACTACATCAGCGAGCCCAGCCTGCGCCGGCGCGACCGGCACCGCGTCGAGCGCCTTGAGCGGCGCGGGTGGCGCGTCCACATGGCCTTCTCCGCCGGGGTGTTCGTGGACCCGGAGGCCGAGGCGAAGGCCGTCGAGGAACTCGTCCTGGCCGTCCTGGTGGAGCGTCAGGGCGAGGCTGCCCCGGACATGGAGGCCGTGCCCGAGCGAGTCGACGACTCAGTGCGTGCCGTCCCCGAGGCGCCCGAGCCGCAGGCCGCCGAGGCCCACGAGCGCACCGAGCGCCCCCGCATCGCCCAGGGGCTGCCGCTGCAGGCCTACTCCGACGACCAGCTCGATGACCTCATGGCCTGGATCCGCTCCGACGGCGTCAATCGCTCCGAGGCCGGCGAGGTCGAGGAGCTGAGAAGCGCACTGGCTCTGCGCCGTCGCGGCTCGGGGATCGACGCGGTCCTGGCCAACGCCGTGCGACGCACCCGCTGAAGCCGCCCGAGCGGTACTGGATGACGCAGTGAACGACCGTATTGCTGTGAGTGATGCCGCGAGTGATGCCGTGAGTGACGGTGTTAACGACATCGTGAATGACGCCGCCGTGACCGGTGGATCGGGCCGCGTGCGGGCCGCGGAGACGGAACCCGCCGCAGACGGAGGCGTGACGTCTGAGCGGGGCAGTACGCGGCGTCGTCGTCGGGTGGTGGCCCTCTCGCCCCGGGACCAGGAACGTGTGGCCCGAGGTCAGAGGCCGGAGGACCTGGCGCGGGCGGACTACGAGCATGACGCCCTCAGCGGCCCCGCAGAGGGCCTCGACGCCCCTGCTCCCGGCGGTGCGGGCTCCAATGACGCCCGCCTCCGACGCGACGTGCCCCCTCACTGGGGCTGATCGTCCTGGAGGTGATGGTGGGCCGATGGGGGAGGCCTGTCGGCTCGCCGGTGTCCATGGTGCTGACATCAACCCTGCATCGGCGCTGCACGCCGAAGACAAACCGCAGCATTCCAACGATTCTCACTGGGCGTTTCGATGGCGGGATCGTTGATGTCAGCGCTGTGGACACTGGACTGCGTCGGGACTGACTCCGTGGGGTTGGGGGCGGGGCCGGATGTCCTCATCTCGGGGCCGGCCTCGCCTTTCCTGCCTAGCCCCTTCTGATGCCTGCGTGGGACTGGAAGGTCATGGTTCGACGCCCAGTTCCCGGTCCGGCCCCTCATCCTGCCCCGAGTCGGTCTACTCCACGAGGGTCGGGGTCTACTGGCCGAAGGTTGTGCGTACTGCACGAGGGCCCCACCTACCTGCAGTACTCCCGACCCTCCTCCAGTAGCACCCCGCCCTCGTGCAGTACACGCAGAACACCACCGAAGTATCGATGAACGACCACGTCCGCTCGGGCTGAGGCGAGCAAGCGATCTCAGGAGTGCGCGTCCGGCCTCTGTCTCAGATGTCGTGACGCCCGAAAGCTCCAGTAGTCATGAGCAGCACATGATGCTGCGGTGCAGGAAAGCGGAGGGCCCCGCCGATCTTCATGATCGGCGGGGCCTTCCGGTGATGCGATGCTCAGATCGCTGCGGGCCTCAGCGCTTGGTGGCGAGCAGGTCGCGGATCTCGGTGAGCAGCTCGACGTCGGTGACCTCGTTGGCCTCGTCGGCGGCCTTCTGCTTGGCCAGGCGCTCCTTGAGCTTGTTCATCGGCAGAACGATGGCGAAGTAGACGGCCGCGGCCACGAGCAGGAAGTTCACCAGTGCAGTAACGATCGTGCCGGGCTGGACGTACTCGGTGGCACTCGCGGTGATCTTGAACTGACCGACGGAGTCGAAGTTCGGCTGGCCGATGATCTGACCGAGGATGGTCATGATGACGTCGGTAATGGCGTCGACGATCGGCTTGAACGCGGCACCGATGATAACGGCGACGGCGAGCTCGAGGGCGTTGCCCTGGGCAATGAACTCCTTGAATCCCTTAATCATGGCGATCCTTTCTAGCGGCGCGGGCAGACGTCTGCCGGGGGTGCGCCATCGGGGGCTGGAATTGAGAGCGTCTTATCATTCGCGTAAGACGTCGCAGCGGCATTACGGGCTCAGCGCAATGCCGAGCGTGCTATTCGTAGCCGCGCCAACTACCAGAGTAGCGCTACTTGCAGGAATAGCCAGTGTGATAAGTGTTACTTTCTTGTGTCCTGTCCATTGCCCACCCTCTCCGACCTGCTGAATCATCACTACTCGGGCTCCAGAACAGAGAACTGTGCTGCGAGTTTCGAAAGGCGCGACAGGTATTCCTTGGGAAATGCTCAGAGAAGACTCCTGAAATCCTGGTGATCCCTGGTCGGTTGGTGAAGAAGGCGCGTCGGGGCTTCCAGTGGGACTCGTTGTCGAGGTGTTCCCCGGGTCTTTCGGTGCGGTGGGGGACTCGGACTGCTCTCCGGGACTCTGCGTCGTCCCGCCCTGAGAGGCGTCGTTCTGCCCCGGCGGTATCCATCCTTCGGAGGCCTGTCCGATGATGTCCACCCGTGCGCCGGGGCGGGCCAGCTCGGCGCCGACGTCGATGGCCACCTGGACCAGTCGCTCGTCGTCTCCCAGCTGCTGGGCCAGGGAGCCGCTGGTCATCGAGGCCGTCAGTACCGTGCCCTTCTCCAGGGAGATGGCCGCCCGGCTTCCCACCGCCTGCTCCGTGGAGGTCAACGGGGACTGGGGGAGAGCTCCGATCGGAAGTGTGCTGATCGAGACGTCCCGGTCGGTGAGAAGCGCCCCGGCACTGATCGTGCGCGAGGCGACAAGAACCTGCTGCCCGCGTTGGGGGCCGGGTCGCAGCACGCTGAGGGCCACCAGGACCGCGGTTCCCAGGCAGAGGGCCACCACGAGGTGGCGATGTCGCCACAGCAGGAGCGAGGGGCGGCCCCCGACCCACCTGGCCGGCCTGCCTGGACGGGCCGGACGGGAGTCGGGTGCGAAGGAGCGAGACGACCCTCCTCGGGGATCGTGAGGCTCCCGCGAGGTGCTGAGGGAGGGGCGATGGGGCAGTCCATGGCGAGCTCTCATGCCACCAGGGTCGGCGGCCGGCGGCGGCCTGGCACGCCCGCTCCTCGGCGCTGTGGACAGGGGTCGCCTCCGGTGAGCCTGTGGCCCCCGGAGGCCGGCGGCGTCGGTGGGCTCAGGACTCCGGTGACATGGCGTGCGCCGGCGAGCCGGCAGCCAGCAGGAACCACTCCTGGGCCGTGATGACGGCGTCCACGGGCTCGTCATGCTCCTCCATCGGCAGCGGCCCGGGCACCAGCTCCTCGGGGTGGAGGATGGCGAAGGTATGGGCCTCCGGGGAGCGCAGCGGCAGCATCCGGTCGTACCAGCCGCCGCCCTGTCCCAGACGGCGCCCGGCACTGTCCACGGCCAGTGCCGGAATGATGAGGGCGTCGACCTGGCCGACCGCGTCGGCCGGCAGGCTGGGGCCACTGGGCTCCGGAGGACGCCTCGGGGCCCGCTCCGCCAGGTCCGCACTGCCCTGGAACAGTCCCCAGCAGCGCGCCAGGCGAGGGCCGAGCACCGGCAGCAGGACCTGGACGCCGCCCTCGTGAAGCCGCTCCAGCAGCAGCCGGGTGCAGGGCTCGGCCCCCACCGACACGAAGGCCGCCACCCTCTGCGCGCCGGCCACCGCCTCCAGAGCGTGCTCGGTCAACGCCTCGCAGTCCGCCGTGTGCCCCTGGGTCGGGTGGTGATGATGGGCGCGACGGTGAGCCCGCAGCACCTTGCGCAGCTCGTCCTTGGCATCGTCGTCCTCGAGTCGGCTCGTATCGGGAAGGTCCAGCGCGCCGGTCGTCATGGCCCCATCCTCGCAGGTGATGACACCTTGCACCTGAATCGTTCGTCCCGGCGGGGCACGGCGCGTGTCGTCAACCTGACGGTAACCTGAGTGTCATGAGAACAGTGGCCGAGCACCTGGCCGCCTGCCTGGAGATCGCCCAGGCGGCAGCGCCCCTCGACGTGGTCCTGCCCGACGCCGTCGGATGCGTCCTGGCCCAGGACGTCGTCTCCGGAATCGACCTGCCGGCCGTGGACCTGGCCGGACAGGACGGCTATGCGGTCATCGCCAAGGATGTCGCCGAGGCCGATCGCCACAACCCGCTCGTGCTCGACGTCGTCGATGCGGTGCGCGCCGGTGACATGCGCCCCTGCCACCTCGTCTCCGGGGCCGCCGTCCTCATCGACTCCGGCGCCCCCATGCCGCTGGGAGCCGACGCCGTCATCCCCTGGACCGACACCGACCGTGGTGAGTCCCGGGTCACCATCCACCACGCCGCCGCGGCCGGCGACAACGTCCGTCGCCGCGCCGAGGACGTGAAGTCCGGAACGACCGTCCTCACCCGGGGCTCGCGCATCAGCGCCCGCCATGTGGCCCTCCTGGCGGGCCTCGGGATGCACCGGGTGCGCGTGCGCCCCGCCCCACGCGTCGTCGTGGTCTCCATCGGGGACGAGCTCGTCGAACCCGGCCAGTCCCGCGAGGCCGGGGACGTCTTCGACGCCAACGGCCACGCCCTGGCCTGCGCGGTCACCGACGCCGGCGGCCAGGCCTTCCGGGTGGCCGCCGTCCCCGACGAGCTGCGCGCCCTGGCCGACACCATCGAGGACCAGCTCGTTCGCGCCGACGTCCTCATCACCACCGGGGGGCTCAGCGTCGGTCAGGGGGACACCGTCAAAGACGTTCTGGCCCCCCTGGGCTCGGTGCGCTTCGACGCCGTCGCCATGTCCCCGGGCCGCCAGCTCGGAGTCGGGACTGTCGAGGGCACCCCGATCTTCTGCCTGCCCGGCGACCCGGTCAGCGCCCAGATCGCCTTCGAGACCTTCGTGCGCCCAGTCCTGCGCCAGATCGCCGGACGCACCTCCCTGCACCGCTCCAGCCTGCCGGCCACCATCTCCGAGGGCTGGCACTCCCCGAGCGGCAAGCGCGAGTTCGTCCCCGTGCACGTCAGCGGATCGCCCTCCCGCGGATACCGCGCCGAGCCGACGACGCCGCCGGGCACGGTCCGACTGCACGGCCTGTCCGAGGCCAACGCCATCGCCGTCGTGCCCGAGGACACGAGCACCGTAGTGGCCGGCGACACCCTCCACTGCCTTCTACTGGACGCCTGATGTCCGACTCGGCCCCGACGACGCCAGCCGACTCCCTCGGCGGGGAGCTGCGGCGGGCCGTCGCCGGCCTGCTGCTCGGGGCCGGGACGCCGGCGCGCTTCACGTGGCCAGTGCGCCTTGAGCCCGAAGGATCCCAGGAGGGGCCGGCGTCCGGTGCCGCGAGGTCGCCCGGGCGCCCCCGGGTCGCCGTGCGCGAGCTGCGAGCCGAGGATGAGAAGCCCTGGAAGGAGCTGCGGCTGGCGGACAACGACCGACTCGCCCCCTGGGAGGCGACCCTGCCGGCCGGTGGTGGGGAGACGCTGAGCACCTTCCCCGTCTTCCTGCGCCGCCAGACGCGCCGGGCCAGGCTTGCCGAGGCGATGCCCTTCGTCGTCGAGGTCGACGGAGCCTTCGCCGGGCAGATCGCCGTCGACCCGATCATCTGGGGGGCCACGCGCAGCGCCCAGGTCGGCTACTGGATCGGCTCGCCCTGGCAGGGACGCGGGATCATGCGCTTGGCTGTGGCCCTCGTCCTGGACCACCTGCTGGGGCCGGTGGGGCTGCACCGCGTGGAGATCAACGTGCGCCCCGACAACGAGCGCAGCCTGGCCCTGTGCCGCGGTCTCGGGCTGCGCGAGGAGGGGCTGCGTCGCGGTTACATGCACATCAACGGCGCCTGGGCCGACCATGTCTCCTTCGCGGCCCTCGCCGAGGAGGTCCACGGGCCCGAAGGCGCCGGATTCGAGCAGCGACTCGCGCGCGGGTGACGGTTTTTCACGGCACCCCCTGAGGTGAGGGCGAGCGCTCGCGGGGGGAGTGACGGGGGTGCTGACGGCGCGTTCACGCAGGCTGTCTGCCGGTCGGTCACGACGTGGTCAGGGAGGCGGAAGAAACGGGTGTGACTCATGTGGTGACAGAGGTGTCATGCTGACGCTGTGACATCGTGAATCCCAGGTATTTCGAAGGAAAGTCGGAGTGTTCCTGCGAGGGGACGAGGGTGGGCGCACTTACGGTTGCGGTGTGGGAATCGAGATCTGGGCAGTCATCGCCCTCATCACGGTTCTCTCCGTGTACCTCCTTCCGCTTTTAGTGGGGCGCCGCGAGATGGCTCGCCGCTCCAACGTCCAGGACCGCTACTCGGCTGAGCTGCGGGTCCTGGCCACGGGTGCGGCCGCCGTCGAACGCGACGACACCTGCGCGAACAGTGGGCATGCGGAGATCTTTCGACGTCGACCGGAGGTGAGGGTGATGAACAGGCCCGCCGTGAGGAATGTGCGCGCCCTGCGTACCGAGCGTGAGCTCGACCGTGCCCGCCAGGTTCACGCCCAGGGGCGTGAGCGCCGTCGGGTCGCCGCCTCGCACCGCGGGATCGTCGCCAGCGTCCTGCTCGGAGTCTCGCTCGGCGCCTGGGTGCTGGGCCTGGTGACCGCGCTGCCGTGGTGGCCCGCCCTGCTGCCCTCCGCCCTGCTGGGAGCCTCGATGGTGGCCGGGCGTCGCGCCGCTCTGGCCTCGGCCGCGGCGGACCGCCGTGAGCGCCGCCGCATCGCCGAGCTCGAGCAGACCCTGGTGACCCTGACCGGCCGGCGCTCCTCGGCCTCGGTCGTGGCCGCGCCCCGCTCCGTCGTCGACGGCCCTCGCAGCGCCTCCAGCGGTGCGGTCAGTGCTGTCAGCGCCAGTGCGGCGTCGCCGGCCGTGTCCGCGGTGTCGGCCGAGTCTGTCGAGGCCGCCGGCGACTCAGGCGCGCAGGACTCCTTCATCGAGCGCCTCGCCCGCGAGGGCGCCCAGCGGTCGGCCGCGCGCTCTGCGTCCGCCGAGTCCGCGGTGTCCGCTGAGACCGTCGCCGGTAGCCCCGCCGAGGCAACCGGCACCGCTGCCGTCCGTCCCTCCCGAGCCGTCGACTCCGAGGAGGAGCGCCTGGCCGAGCTCGACGCCGACCTCGATGACGAGACCGCTGCAGCAGTGGCCGCCGAGCGCGAGGCGGCCCGCCGCGCCTCGGTCTACGTACCCTCCCGCCACGCCGGCAGGGTCACCCGGGACATGGGTGTGCGCGAGGCGGTCTCCCGCGACGGCGACGAGGAGAGCTCGCCGCGCACCAAGGACTTCGTCGCCTCCCTGCCTGCCTCGGCCTCCCGCGGCCTGCCCGGTTGGGGCAAGCTCTTCGCCGAGGCGACCGCCATTGAGCAGGAGGCTCAGGAGCGCGCCGCTGCGGCCCCCTCCCCGCAGGTCGCCGCCGAGTCGGCCCGGCGCACCGCCACGGCCTCCGCCCAGCCCACCCCCCAGACTGCCTCCGAGCCGGCCCGCCCGGTTGTCCGCCCACAGGCCCCTGCCGCTGCCCCGGCTGCGGCGGAGGGAGTCGTCAAGGAGGAGGCGACGACGTCGACGCCGCCCCAGGGCTGGCGACCGGTCCACGTCCCCGCCCCGACCTACACGCTGGCGGCCCGCGCGCCCCGGCGCTCCTACGCCGACCCGGTGGTCGACCCGGGCACCTCCGCACCGGTGCCCGCGCGCCCGCAGTCGGCCCGCGCCTACATCCCGGCTCCCGTGGAGGATGAGGAGGAGCTCTTCCATCCCATCGACCTCGATGCCATCCTCGAGGGGCGGCGCGCAGCCGGCGAGTAGCGCCGGGCTCCCGCGGCACGTCGCCGGGCGACCCGGGTGCGGTGGGCGGGCTCACCGCCACCGAACTTGCCAGGACTCCCGGCGGCGATGCTAGGATCGGTCCGCACTTGGGGCTATGGCGCAGTTGGTAGCGCGTCTCGTTCGCAATGAGAAGGTCGGGGGTTCGAATCCCCCTAGCTCCACCACCTCCAAGGTCTGCCCCGCCAGGAAGCTGGCGGGGCAGACCTTTTGTCGTGGCTGACGTGGGCGAAGGCGGTGCGAAAGTGATCTCTGTCACGGACGTCAGGTGTCAGGTGGCGGAGGTGCGCGGAATTGCGGGGATGTGGTGGGCTGGTAGCACGATGTGGCAGGCCGTTGCGGGCGGGTGTCCTCGACTTTTGTCTGCGGTGGCGGCGATCTCGTGCGTATCCTGGACAGGAAACCAACCGAGTGGACTGTTAACTGGAGAAGAACCTTGCCGCAACATGAACGGATGAGGCGTCGCAGCTTTCTCATGGGCGGTCTCGCCCTGGCCGCCTCGAGCACTCTTCTACCTGAGCTGCAGACGGCGGCTCACGCCTCCCCGGCCCCTGCTGCCGGCCCTCCCGCGGCGCCCTCGCAGGTGCTGTCGGATATGCAGGACCCGCGCGCCTGGGTCCTCTCCTCCCGGGATGGCTCCATCCGTCCCGACACCTCCACCCACTCCCATGGCAACCAGTCGCTTGAGATCGCCACCACCGGTGACTCCCGCCGTCCCACCAGCGCGGATCTGGCCCTGTCGGGCATCGACATGACCGACTGCCAATGGGACCTGTGGCTGCGCGCCGAGGACTACCGTCAGATCGAGAGCATCCAGCTCGAGCTCGGAGGGGAAGGGGAGGACTGCCTGCGCCTGGACGTGGCTCCCGACATGCGCACGCTGCGCACCGGTACCTGGTGCCGGGTGACCGTCAACCGGGCTGCCGAGCGCTCCGTCGTCGGCCATCCTCGGCTGGACCGGGTGACGCGGGTGCGCCTGAAAGTGGTATCCGCCTCCGACTCGGCGCCGAGTCGCCTGTGGCTCGGATACCTGGCCACCCTGACCTCGGCCGCCAGTGGCATCGTCTCCATCTCCTTCGACGACGGCTACGACAGCGACTACAAGACGGCCCGGGCGATTCTGCAGGACTGCGGCATCGGTGCGGCGACCTCTTACGTCATCGCTGACAAGGTCGGACTGCCCGGCCGCATGAGCACCGCCCAGCTCGCCGAGATGCGCGAGCGTCACGGCTGGGACATCGCCGCTCACGCCTCCACCGACCTCACCACCCTCGACGAGGCGGGGGTGCGCCAGGAGTTCGAGACGATCAGATCCTTCCTCCTCGAGCACGGCTACCCCGAGGGCGCCGCCCACTTCGCGCTGCCCATGGGGCGGTACAACGACCTCGTGCTGCGCACCTCCCAGGACTACTTCACCTCGATGCGCACCATCGAGAACGCCCCGGAGACCCTCGCGCCGGGGGACCCGTTCCGGCTGCGCGTCTTCTACTGCGGCTCCTACACCACCGAGTCCCAGGTTGAGAAGGCGCTGGCCCGCTGCCGGGAGCACCGCTGCTGGACCCACATGGTCTTCCACCGCATCGACGAGCAGACCGACGGCGCCCCCGAGTCGATCAGGGCGGACAGCTTCGAGCGCTTCATGAGGCGAGTGGCGGACTCCGGCCTGCCCGTCAAAACGGTTCCGGAGGTCATGCGCAGCCAGTCGCCCGCCCTGGCCTGAGGCGCCGTCGCCTCCTGGAGCGGAACCGGCACCCCGACACGGAAAGACTGACGCTATGACCTGGTCCTTCGGCCTGCTCGTGCTGCTCGTCTGCCTGGTCATCCTGTTGGCCTGCTTCGCGGTCAAGCTGCTGTTCAAGCGCAGGACACGGCTCCGGGTGGTCCGGGCGGTCCACAGAGAGGGATACGGCGAGAAGCGGGGCGCAGGGCGCGGTGGGGTGGTCACCGTGCGCACCCCGGTGACAACGCCGGATGAGGCTCAGCGATCGGCCGACGCCACCGGGCTGCCCCGAGCACTCATGCGGGCCGGTGGGCCCCTGCCCGCCGTCGTCGTGGCCCTCGGTGTGGTGGGGTGGATGTGCTGGCGGGTGCTGGTCAGCCGGCACCATGTCCTGGACGCGTGGATCGTGTGGACCTTCGATGTCCTCTTCGTGATCGTGGCCGTGCAGCTCGTGGTGGCCGGTTTCGAGGGGCGCGTCATCGGCCGCGGCGAGACGCATCGGGTCGCCGTGCTCGTGCCGCTCTACAACGAGGATCCCGACGTCGTGGTGCGGATGCTCTCCGCCCTGCTGCACCAGAGCTCGCCGCCGGCCGAGATCCACGTCGTCGACGACGGCTCCACCCAGGGCGCCTATGTGGCAGAGCGGGACTGGTTCATCCGGCAGGCGGCGCTGGCCGGCATCTACGCCAGCTGGCAGCGCACCCCCAATGAGGGCAAGCGCCACGCGCAGGTGCACGGTTTCAGGAAGATCCGTGACGCCGACCTGTTCGTGACCGTCGACTCCGACTCCATGCTCGACGCCGAGGCCCTCCATGAGATCGTCCAGCCCTTCAGCGACCCCCGGGTCATGTCGGTCGCCGGTGTCATCCTGGCGATCAACAACCGGGAGAACCTGCTCGCCCGGGTTACCGACGTGATCTTCGTCGGCCAGCAGCTCATCGACCGCTCCTTCATGTCGCAGCTCGGCTCGGTCATGGTCAACTCCGGCGGCCTGGCCGCCTACCGGTGCTCCATCCTGGCCGAGAACATCGATACCTACCTGAACGAGAGTTACCTGGGGCGGCATGTGGAGTTCTCCGACGACTCCTTGCTGACCCTCTTCGCCCTGCTGCACGGCAGGACCGTCCAGCAGCCCTCGGCCTTCGCCTTCGCCTGGATGCCCGACCGCTGGAGCCACCACTACCGCCAGCAGGAGCGCTGGTTCCGCGGCTCCTTCATCCGCGGGTTCTGGCGCATCCGCTTCCTGCCGGTCCTCTCGTGGGGCTGGTGGCGCCAGGCCACCGGGTGGATGCAGATCTGGCTGGTGATCTCGGTCTTCGTCTACCTGTTGCTGTGGCGTCCGCTCGTCCTGGGCGGGGGTGTGCCGCCGACGGTGGTGCTGGTGCCTCTGGCGATCGGGCTGGCACAGGGCTCGCGGTACATCTCCGTGTGGCGCTCGGACACCACCGGCCCCCAGAGGTACGCCAGCCTCCTCCTGTCCCCGGTGGCGACGCTGTGGTCCGCGCTGATTCTGCGTCCCCTGCGGGTCTGGGGGATGGTCACCAGCGCCAAGATGGGGTGGAACACCCGCCAGCAGGTCGAGGTGACCTCGCAGTGAGGCCGCCGCGCCCGCCGTTCACGTCTGACTCTGACTTCGACCCGTGCCCCACTAACACTTCGACCGAATCTTCAGAAAAGACCCGGAGCCGCGTCGATTCTGAAGATTCGGTCGAAGTGTTGAGGGCGACGACGGCGGCTTGTCCTGGCGCCGTGAGAGTGCTCGCCCAGGCGGTCGTCAGTCCGGCCACTGTCCCTTGCCCGCGGGCAGGCCGACGGCGGCCAGCAGTCCCGGAAAGCGTTGCTCGATGACGTCGTCGCGCCGGGTGATGCGCCGGTGCTTGCCCTCTCGTTCGGTGTGCATGAGCCCAGACTCGCGCAGCACCCGGAAGTGGTGCGACATCGTGGACTTGACGACGTCGTAGCTCAGGTCACCGCAGTACAGGGCGCCTTCGCTGGCAATCCGGCGCAGGACGTCGCGGCGGATGGGGTCTGACAGGGCGCCCAGGATCGCGTCCAAGGAGATGTCGGCCGCCTCGGGGTGGAAGAGTTCCCTGTCTTTCACGGATCATCCCTGCCTTTCTGTCCTGTCTGTCCCGACCGCCGTCCTGGCGCGCGCCGAAACAGGGTTGTCAACGATAGCGTCCCGAATAATTCTTAGTACGTCAAACATCGAACTAAGGAGGTTTGAGATGACTGAAGAAGCTCGTGTCTCAACGCGTGCGTCCGCGGATGACGAGAGGGTGCCGTCGAAGAGTGCTCGCGTCTCCACCATGGGGTGGCTGTCCTTCTTCACCATGTTCGCCATCGGGACCGACACTTTCCTCGTCGCGCCCCTGCTGCCCCTGCTTCAGCGTGAGCTCGACGTCCCTCTGTCCCGCGCAGGCTGGTTGGTCTCCGCCTACGCCTTGGGATACGCGCTGTTCGCCCTCGTGGCTGGCCCCGTCTCTGACCGCCACGACCGACGTCGGGTCATCCTCTCCGGCCTGGCGGCCTTCGCCGTTCTCACCTGCGCGTGCGGTCTGGCCTGGAGCTTCTGGAGCATGGTCGCCGCCCGCTTCCTAGCTGGCGTGAGTGCCGCCTTCGTCAGCTCCCAGATCTGGGCCTCCATCCCAATGACGGTGCCCCGGCCGTCCATCATCACGGTCATGGGCTACGCGACTGCGGGGCTGGCGGTTGCTCAGGTGGCCGGCGTGCCGATCGGCTCCTACCTATCAGTCAGAGGGTGGCAGCTGCCGTTTTTCGTGGTCGCGGCGGTCAGTGTCGTCCTGTGGGGACTTCTCTTCCTCGCGTTCCCGCATGTGCGGCCGGTGGGGGAGTCCATCGACGTCGTCGGCTCCTACCGAAAGGTCCTCGGCTCTCGGGTGCTGCGGTGGTCGCTCCTTGCCTACCTCGTGTTCCAGACCGGTAACTACGCGTCGTTCTCCTTCATCGGCTCTTGGCTGGCCAAGGACTTCGGTGCCTCGCAGACTGCTATCGGGAAGGCCATGATGATGATCGGACTGGGAACTGCGCTGGGGTCGATCCTCGGTCCGAGGCTCGTTGCAAGGGTCGGTGAGCGGCGGTCGCTGTGGGCCGGCATTCTCGCCCAGGGCGCCTTCTACCTCCTGGCCGCGGCGATGCCGCTCATTGCGCACACCATGTGGGGTGCCGTCATCGCCTTCGCCGCGGCTCTGGTGGTCGCCGGCTTCCTCCTGCCGGTTCTCATGGGGCAGCTGCAGGCCCACGCCGGCCAGGCGCGAGGAACCGTCTCCTCACTGTCGAACACGGCGATGTACCTCGGCGCCACGGTTGCCGGCGCCGTCGGCGGGGACCTTCTCATCCGACTCCCCGGCTTCTGGGGCCCCAGCCTCATGACTGCCTTCGCATTCATCCTGGCGATTGCGCTGTACCGGATCGCCGGCGCCCTGGCTTCCGAGTGAGCCGGCCGCGCCCGCCGCTCACTTCGATCCGTGCCCCACTAACACTTCGACCGAATCTTCAGAAAAGACCCGGAGCCGCGTCGATTCTGAAGATTCGGTCGAAGTGTTGAGGACGACGACGGCCGCCCTGATCCGTTGTGCATCGAATGGGCTGTTAACGATCGTTTTCGGACACAGTGCTACTCTCGCCCCGGAATCATCCCGACATCGAGAGATCTCACCATGTCCACAACAACCTCACGCGGCTCCACTGCGGCGAAGCCGTCCAGTGCCGGCTCCGGCCCGGTCAAGGAGCTGACTGCTCGCGGCATCATCATCGGCGGCATCATCACGCTCATCTTCACCGCGGCGAACGTCTACCTTGGCCTCAAGGTGGGACTCACCTTCGCCACCTCGATCCCGGCCGCCGTCATCTCCATGGCGATCCTGCGCCGCTTCTCCGATCACACGATCCAGGAGAACAACATCGTCCAGACGATCGCCTCGGCGGCCGGGACGCTGTCCGCCATCATCTTCGTGCTGCCCGGGCTCATCATCGTGGGCTGGTGGACCGGATTCCCCTACCTCCAGACCGTCCTGGTCATTATCCTGGGCGGCATCCTCGGCGTCACCTACTCCATCCCGCTGCGGCGCGCGCTCGTGACCAACTCCGACCTGCCCTACCCCGAGGGCGTGGCCGGCGCCGAGGTCCTGCGCGTGGGCGACACCAGCGAAGGGGCCGAGGAGTCCAGCCGTGGACTGGGTGTCATCGTGCGGGGCTCCATCGCCTCGGCGGCCCTGTACTTCCTCAACGCCCTCAAGGCCATCAGCGTCGACATCTCCGGGGTCTTCCGAGTCGGTGCCGGCGCCACGATGATGGGCACCTCCCTGTCCCTGGCGCTGGCCGGCGTGGGCCACCTGGTCGGCGTCGGCGTCGGCATCGCCATGATCGTCGGCCTGCTCATCTCCTACGGGGTGCTGCTCCCGATGCGCACCTGGGGCACGGCGGTCGCCGACAAGGACCTCGCCGACTTCGTGGGCGCCACCTTCGCCAGCGAGGTGCGGATCGTCGGCGCCGGCGCCATCGCTATCGCCGCCATCTGGACCTTCCTGAAGATCCTCGGCCCCATCGTCACCGGCATCCGCGAGTCCCTGGCCTCCAGCGCCAAGCGCGACGCCGGTGAGGAGATCCCACTGACCGAGCGCGACCTGTCGATGAAGACGGTCATCGGTGTCACCGTCGGCTCCATGCTGCCCATCGGTGTGCTCCTGTGGCTGTTCCTGCATGGGACCTCCATGGCTCACCACGCCACGGGCCTCATCATCGTCTCCATCCTCTTCATCCTGCTGACCGGCCTGGTCGTCGCCTCGGTGTGCGGCTACATGGCCGGCCTCATCGGTTCGTCCAACTCGCCGATCTCCGGCGTCGGCATCCTCGTGGCGGTCACCGCGGCCGCGCTCGTGCGTACCATCGCCACCACCTCCTCGCCCGACGACGTCCGCACCCTGGTGGCCTACACCCTGTTCGTCACCGCGGTCGTCTTCGGCGTGGCCACCATCTCGAACGACAACCTCCAGGACCTCAAGACCGGCCAGCTCGTCGACTCCACCCCGTGGAAGCAGCAGGTGGCCCTCGTCATCGGTGTCGTCTTCGGCGCCATCGTCATCCCGCCGGTGCTCAGCCTTATGCAGGGCGCCTTCGGCTTCGCCGGAGCACCCGACGCCGGTGACGACGCTCTGGCCGCACCCCAGGCGAACCTCATCAAGCACCTGGTCCAGGGCGTCCTCGGCGGGGACCTCAACTGGAGCCTGCTGGGGCTGGGCGCTCTCATCGGCGCCGTCGTCATCGCCATCGACGAGATCCTGCGCCGCACCAGCAAGTACTCCCTGCCGCCGCTCGCCGTCGGCATGGGCATGTACCTGCCCACGGCCGTCACCGTCATGATCCCGATCGGTGCCGCTCTCGGTCACCTCTACGACCGTTGGGCCGAGCGCACCACCAACCCGGAGCGGGCCAAGCGCATGGGCACGCTCATGGCGACCGGCCTCATCGTCGGCGAGAGCCTCGCCGGGGTGGTCTACGCCGGGATCGTCGTGGCCTTCGGCGGCAAGGCGGACCCGCTGGCCATCATGCCCGAGGGTTTCGCAGGCATCGCCCCCTGGGTCGGCGTGGTGCTGTTCGTCGGCACTCTGTGGTACCTCTACCGGGGCGCCCGCCAGGAGAGCACTCGCGACTGAGCACTGCTGCTGCGGCCTGTGGCCGCCATTGGTTCCTCCGACCGTCCTCGCGGTCGCCGTCCCTGCACTAGGCTGGGCAGCGGCCGCGAGGACGCGTAGTACCAGGAGGACCTCATGACTTCGACAGCACCAGCAGTTTCCGTGGCATGCGGGATCGACATCGGCGGATCGGGCGTCAAGAGCGCACTGGTCGACCTGGCCACGGGCACGTTCATTGGTGAGCGCGTCCGCATCGACACCCCTGAGGAGTCCACTCCCGCAGCTGTTGCCGAGGTCTGCCGCGAACTCCTCGAACAGCTCGAGGTGGGCGACGACGTTCCGGTTGGCGTGGCGCTGCCCGCTCCGATCGTGCACGGCACCGTCCCCTTCATCGCCAATCTCGACAAGTCCTGGACGGGCGTCAACCTCACCGAGCTCATGCACGAGCATCTGGGCCGGCCGGTGACCGGACTCAACGATGCCGACGCCGCAGGCCTGGCGGAGGTCGCCTTCGGTGCCGCTAAAGATGTGCCCGGGACCATCATCGTCACCACCCTGGGCACCGGGATCGGCTCGGCTGTCATTGTTGACGGAACCCTGGTCCCCAACACCGAGCTCGGGCACCTGGAGATTGACGGCTACGACGCCGAGAGCCGGGCCTCCGCCGGACAGCGCACCGTACAGGAGTTGTCCTGGAAGAAGTGGGCCAAGCGTCTCCAGCGCTACTACTCCCACGTGGAGATGCTCTTCTCCCCGGACTTGTTCGTCGTCGGTGGTGGAGTCTCCCGCAAGCACGAGAAGTACCTGCCGCTGCTCGACCTCAAGACCCCGATCGTCCCGGCTCAGCTGCTCAACACGGCCGGCATCGTGGGCGCCGCCTACCAGGCCTCCCGCGCCCGCGCCTCCTGAGGGGCCGCGTGGTTCGGCGCCCCGCAATGCCGAGCTGAGCAGTGGTGAAGCCAGGCGTCGGAGCGGGGAGAACAGACCTGACACCCTGGGAACATAGATGTGATGCAGGTCGCGCGAAAGTCGTTTGACAGGAGGCCGTCTGGTCTGGCTATAGTACTCCTCGCTGCCGACGCAACCGCACGGTTCGACGGCGGTACCGGGCGGCGGAAACGCCGAACCGGAAGGAGCAATCCTACCGGTACGGAAGAAGCAGAAAAGTTCAGAGATCAGGGTCACGCGATCCGAATTTGATTCCCGAACGACAACCTGCTTATGCTAGCCCGGTCGCCTTCGAGAGGCAAGTAAGGAACTCTTCCTGATCTTAAATCTCGGTGGGTGTGTTGTTTGAGAACTCGATAGTGTGTCATGTTTTTTATGCCATGGCCCTGGGGGCTGCGCGTGTTTGTGTGGTTTTTGGGGTTGTTTTGTTTTGGTTTGCCTGGCTCCTTGGTTTGGGGTTGGGTTGGGCCTGGTCTGGTTTTCTGGACTGTTGTACTGACTTTGGGTTCTGGCTGGCTGTGTTTGTGGTTGGTTGGGGCTTGATTTTGTTGGTTTTGTTTGGAGAGTTTGATCCTGGCTCAGGACGAACGCTGGCGGCGTGCTTAACACATGCAAGTCGAACGGTGAAGCGCCTTCCTTTTGGTGGGTGTGGATGAGTGGCGAACGGGTGAGTAACACGTGAGTAACCTGCCCCCTTCTTCTGGATAACCGCATGAAAGTGTGGCTAATACGGGATATTCTGCGCCTGCTGCATGGTGGGTGTGGGAAAGATATTGCTTCGGTGGGGGATGGGCTCGCGGCCTATCAGCTTGTTGGTGGGGTGATGGCCTACCAAGGCGGTGACGGGTAGCCGGCCTGAGAGGGTGGACGGTCACACTGGGACTGAGACACGGCCCAGACTCCTACGGGAGGCAGCAGTGGGGAATATTGCACAATGGGCGCAAGCCTGATGCAGCGACGCCGCGTGAGGGATGGAGGCCTTCGGGTTGTAAACCTCTTTCGCCAGTGAAGCAGGCCTGTCCCTTGTGGGTGGGTTGACGGTAGCTGGATAAGAAGCGCCGGCTAACTACGTGCCAGCAGCCGCGGTAATACGTAGGGCGCGAGCGTTGTCCGGAATTATTGGGCGTAAAGAGCTCGTAGGCGGCTGGTCGCGTCTGTCGTGAAATCCTCTGGCTTAACTGGGGGCTTGCGGTGGGTACGGGCCGGCTTGAGTGCGGTAGGGGAGACTGGAACTCCTGGTGTAGCGGTGGAATGCGCAGATATCAGGAAGAACACCGGTGGCGAAGGCGGGTCTCTGGGCCGTTACTGACGCTGAGGAGCGAAAGCGTGGGGAGCGAACAGGATTAGATACCCTGGTAGTCCACGCCGTAAACGTTGGGCACTAGGTGTGGGGGGCCTTTTCCGGGTCTTCCGCGCCGTAGCTAACGCATTAAGTGCCCCGCCTGGGGAGTACGGCCGCAAGGCTAAAACTCAAAGGAATTGACGGGGGCCCGCACAAGCGGCGGAGCATGCGGATTAATTCGATGCAACGCGAAGAACCTTACCAAGGCTTGACATGTGCCGGTCGGCTCCGGAGACGGGGTTTCCTCCTTGTGGGGCCGGTTCACAGGTGGTGCATGGTTGTCGTCAGCTCGTGTCGTGAGATGTTGGGTTAAGTCCCGCAACGAGCGCAACCCTTGTCCCGTGTTGCCAGCACGTTGTGGTGGGGACTCGCGGGAGACTGCCGGGGTCAACTCGGAGGAAGGTGGGGATGACGTCAAATCATCATGCCCCTTATGTCTTGGGCTTCACGCATGCTACAATGGCCGGTACAGAGGGCTGCGATACCGTGAGGTGGAGCGAATCCCTTAAAGCCGGTCTCAGTTCGGATCGGTGTCTGCAACTCGACACCGTGAAGTTGGAGTCGCTAGTAATCGCAGATCAGCAACGCTGCGGTGAATACGTTCTCGGGCCTTGTACACACCGCCCGTCACGTCATGAAAGTCGGCAACACCCGAAGCCCGTGGCCCTACGGGGAGCGGTCGAAGGTGGGGCTGGTGATTGGGACGAAGTCGTAACAAGGTAGCCGTACCGGAAGGTGCGGCTGGATCACCTCCTTTCTAAGGATAGGTATTTGTGTGGGGGTGGCTTCCTGGCTGTCTGTTTGTCTGGGCCGTGTGGGTCTGGGCCGGCCGGGGTGCTTGCTCTCGCGGAAGGCTGGGTGACTGTGCTGTCGTGCACTGTTGTGCGGGGTGGTTGGTTGCCTGGTGTGTTTGGTGTAGGAAACACGCCCGCTGTGGTGGGCTGCTGCGGCCTTGTGGTCGTGGTGGTCTGCTGGTGGTGGGTGCCCTCGCGTGTGTGGGGGTGGCATGCTGTCGGGGTTCTGGGGCAGTGCGCCCTGGTTGCCTGACCCGTCTGGGCTCCTGATTTGTTGTTGGGGGTTGTGGGTGGGTGTGGGTGGGTTGGTTGTGAACTGTATAGTGGACGCGAGCATCTTACTGTAAGATTTCTGCGACAAAGTGTTTCTTGTTTTGTTCGTGTGTCTTTGTTGTTTGTTTTTTTGAGCGTTCGGTGGATGCCTTGGCATCAGGGGCCGATGAAGGACGTGGTGGCCTGCGATATTCCTCGGGGAGCCGGCTGGCGGGCTGTGATCCGAGGGTTTCCGAATGGGGGGACCCGGCACGAGTTATGTCGTGTCACCTGCATCTGAATTGTATAGGGTGTGGGGGGTGACGCGGGGAAGTGAAACATCTCAGTACCCGTAGGAGAAGATATTCCGTGAGTAGTGGCGAGCGAAAGCGGATGATGGTTAAACCGTGTGCGTGTGATACTCGGCAGGGGTTGCGTGTGCGGGGTTGTGGGGCTGTCCTGTTTTCTCTTCTGCCGGAGAGGGGGCGCGTGTGCTGGCCGGTAGCTGAATCGTCTGGGAAGGCGTGGCGTAGTGGGTGATACCCCCGTAGGCGGAACTGGTTGGTGCGTGTCTGGGACAGTGTTGCCCGAGTAGCACGGGGCTCGTGGAATCCTGTGTGAATCTGCCAAGACCACTTGGCTGCCTGAATACCTCCTGATGACCGATAGTGGATAGTACCGTGAGGGAATGGTGAAAAGTACCCCGGGAGGGGAGTGAAATAGTACCTGAAACCGGGCGCTTACAAGCCGTCAGAGCCTTCATGCGCTTTTGGTGTGTGGGGGTGGTGGCGTGCCTTTTGAAGAATGAGCCTGCGAGTCAGTGGCGTGTCGCGAGGTTAACCCGTGTGGGGTAGCCGTAGCGAGAGCGAGTCCGAATAGGGCGATTGTAGTGGCGCGTTCTGGACCCGAAGCGGGGTGATCTACCCATGGCCAGGTTGAAGCACGTGTAAGAGCGTGTGGAGGACCGAACCCACCTAGGTTGAAAACTGGGGGGATGAGCTGTGGGTAGGGGTGAAAGGCCAATCAAACTCCGTGATAGCTGGTTCTCCCCGAAATGCATTTAGGTGCAGCGTCGCGTGTTGCCCGGCGGAGGTAGAGCTACTGGGTGGCTGATGGGCCCCACAGGGTTACTGACGTCAACCAAACTCCGAATGCCGTCGGGTTGTAGCGTGGCAGTGAGACCGCGGGGGATAAGCTCCGTGGTCGAGAGGGAAACAGCCCAGATCGCCGGCTAAGGCCCCTAAGCGTGTGCTAAGTGGGAAAGGATGTGCGGTCGCGCAGACAACCAGGAGGTTGGCTTAGAAGCAGCCATCCTTGAAAGAGTGCGTAATAGCTCACTGGTCAAGTGATCGTGCGCCGACAATGTAGCGGGGCTCAAGCACACCGCCGAAGCCGCGGACCCATGACATCATTCCCTTCATCATCCCGTTTTGTCGGGGTGGTGGCAGGGGTTGTGGGTGGTAGGGGAGCGTCCTGCACCGGGGGAAGCCTGTGGGTGACTGCTGGTGGACGGTGCGGGAGTGAGAATGCAGGCATGAGTAGCGATACTAGGGTGAGAAGCCCTAGCGCCGAATGACCAAGGGTTCCAGGGCCAGGCTAGTCCGCCCTGGGTGAGTCGGGACCTAAGGCGAGGCCGACAGGCGTAGTCGATGGATGACGGGTTGATATTCCCGTACCGGCGAAGCACCGCCCATGCTGACGCGCGGGTGCTAACCCACGCCCAACCACCATGTTAGCTGCGCCTACTCCTTTCGGGGGGTGGTGTGGTTGTGGTGGTGGGGTCTGGGGATCCTCCGTGCAGGTAGGCAAGCGTGTTAACAGGGGTGACGCACAGTGGTAGCCCGGCGGACCTGATGGCTTGGTCCGTTCAAGCGCGCAGCCCGTTTCCCAGGTAAATCCGGGGGACTGTCTTTGATGACGGGGGTGAGGCGTGATGGTGACCTCACACTGGTGGGGGATAACAGGGTGATCCTGGGGTGCCGAGAAAAGCCTCGACGCGATGGTGCCAGCCGCCCGTACCCTAAACCGACACAGGTGGTCGGGCAGAGTATGCCTAGGCGCACGAGTGAATCATGGTTAAGGAACTCGGCAAAATGCCCCCGTAACTTCGGGAGAAGGGGGGCCTGATCCCTGAAGCCCCATGCGGGCTAGGGGGGAGGGTCGCAGAGGCCAGGGGGAAGCGACTGTTTACTAAAAACACAGGTCCGTGCGAAGCCGTAAGGCGATGTATACGGACTGACGCCTGCCCGGTGCTGGAAGGTTAAGAGGAACCATCAACCCTCGGGTGAAGTGGTGAATTTAAGCCCCAGTAAACGGCGGTGGTAACTATAACCATCCTAAGGTAGCGAAATTCCTTGTCGGGTAAGTTCCGACCTGCACGAATGGCGTAACGACTTCCCCGCTGTCTCAACCATGAGCTCGGCGAAATTGCAGTACGAGTAAAGATGCTCGTTTCGCGCAGAAGGACGGAAAGACCCCGGGACCTTTACTACAGCTTGGTATTGGCGCCCGCTATAGCTTGTGCAGGATAGGTGGGAGACTGTGAAGCCGTTACGCCAGTGGCGGTGGAGTCGTCCTTGAAATACCACTCTGGTTATGGCGTGCGCCTGAACCTGGGCCCGTGATCCGGGTTAGGGACAGTGCCTGGTGGGTAGTTTAACTGGGGCGGTTGCCTCCTAAAGTGTAACGGAGGCGCTCAAAGGTTCCCTCAGCCTGGTCGGCAACCAGGTGTTGAGTGCAAGTGCACAAGGGAGCTTGACTGTGAGACCGACGGGTCGAGCAGGTACGAAAGTAGGAACTAGTGATCCGGCGATCCCGTGTGGGTGGGTCGTCGCTCAACGGATAAAAGGTACCCCGGGGATAACAGGCTGATCCTGCCCAAGAGTCCATATCGACGGCATGGTTTGGCACCTCGATGTCGGCTCGTCGCATCCTGGGGCTGGAGCAGGTCCCAAGGGTTGGGCTGTTCGCCCATTAAAGCGGTACGCGAGCTGGGTTTAGAACGTCGTGAGACAGTTCGGTCCCTATCCTCTGCGCGCGCAGGAGACTTGAGAAGGCCTGTCCCTAGTACGAGAGGACCGGGACGGACGAACCTCTGGTGTGCCAGTTGTCCCGCCCGGGGCACGGCTGGTTGGCTACGTTCGGGAAGGGTAACCGCTGAAAGCATCTAAGCGGGAAACCATCTTCAAGATAAGGTCTCCGCAGAACACCTTTGGTGTTCTGGTAGGCCCCCAGCAGACTACTGGGTTGATAGGCCAGAAGTGGAAGACCGGCAACGGTCTGTGAGCTGACTGGTACTAATAGGCCAACACAAACAACAACACCCCCCAACACACGCACACCGCGTGCAGCCCGGGGGGTGAGCAACCACAGTAAAGCGAAGCGTCCACTATACGGTCCACACCCAACCCAACCACCAACCACACGCACTCACGCGCAAGCATGCGTGAGTGCGGGTCGGCAGGCGGCCCGATAACAGAATCAAGGAACACACTGACGCACTGCCCATGTAGTCGTCTCGGTGGTCACAGCGACAGGGAAACGCCCGGTATCCATCCCGAACCCGGAAGCTAAGCCTGACAGCGCCGATGGTACTGCACCCGCCAGGGTGCGGGAGAGTAGGACACCACCGAGCACACACCACACAGCTGGCCCGGAACCGCCACGAGCGGCTCCGGGCCAGTTCGGTTTTTACTCATAGGGCGCTCAACACCACCCCACGCCGCGATGCAGGTGCACGTATCACGATGACTCTCATCCCTCCTGCCGCGGGATCCATCGTTGGTGCAGGAGTAACTGTTCTGAGCGTTCTTCTTGGTGGCTGCGTACGGTGCCATGCTTCTCTCCCCGTATCTACGCCGTCGCCGCGGTGGGTGACGGTGACTTCGGCTGGGGCATGAGAATGGAGTCAACGAAGGCCTGTGCAGCCGGGCTCGGGTTGAATGAGTCCCACGCCAGGTACTCCACCCGCACCGGACCGTCGCTGACGGGGATGCACACGCAGCCGGGCGCCTCTCGGGCCACGCTGGGAGCGACAAGAGCGGCCCCCAGTCCCTGACGCACCAATCCGGTGAGTAGGTCGGCCGTGTTCACCTCGAAGCTCACCTCACGGCGGAGCCCAGCCCTGTCAAAGGCCAGATCGGACTGCTCGCGTCCCGACGAACCCTCGGGAAAGTCCACGAACGGCTCGTCTGCCAGGTCCTCCAGGCGGAGTCGGCGGCGCCCCGCCAATCGGTGCCCCTCCGCCAGCACCGCCACCAGGCGCTCCCGTGAGAGCTCTCGCGTCTGCACGCCCTGCGGCGTCACGCCTTCCGCCAGGCCGAGGAAGCCCACGTCGAGCTCCCCAGCCGCAATACGACGCAGGAACTCATCACTGCCACCAGTGCGCACGTTCACGCCCACTTCGGGGTAGCTGCGACGGAATGCGCCCAGCACCGCCGCAACATCCACTGCTGTCACGGTCGGGATCACCCCGATGGTCAGTGACCCCCGGATGTCTCCGTGCGCAGCTGCCGCCGCAACCTTCGCGCGCTCCGCTGCCCGGAGGCACAACCGGGCATGCTCCACGAACGCCTCGCCGGCGGGCGTCGCCTCCACCTTGCGGCTCGTGCGCGCGAACAGCCTCACCCCGAGTTCGCCCTCCAAGGACTTGATCTGCCGGCTCAGGGCCGACTGCACCACGAAGCACCTCTCAGCCGCGCGCGTGAAGCTCTGTTCCTCGGCGATGGCCACGGCGTACCTCAACTGCTGCAACTCCATCCATCAATCTTATGTGTGCATCGCTCCCGTCTCATCTATGTCATCGACGAATCGATGTGAGCACCTCAGGCTGGACGCATGACGACTCATGTCGCGCCCTCCCAAGCCTCGAGCGACTGCAGGTCGGCCGCGCCCGGCGCCGGTCCGTCAGGCCGCCGATCGAGAATCGCCTGGATTGCTCTGACATCCCTGGCACCGGCTGTGTGGGGGACGACGTACATCGTCACCACCCACGCCCTTCCTCCGGGGCATCCGGTCTTCGCGGCACTGATGCGGACACTCCCTGCGGGCGTCCTCGCCCTCCTCGCCTCCCGGCAGCTGCCACGCGGAACGTGGTGGTGGAAGAGCATCGTCCTCGGGGCCCTCAACATGGCCTGTTTCTTCCCCCTCCTCTTCGTCGCCGCGCAGCGCCTGCCCGGAGGTGTGGCCGCGACACTTGGGGCTGCGCAACCGATCATCGTCGCAGGCCTCGCCGTCACCGTCCTTGGTGAGCGCCTATCGGCACGGAGGCTGATATGGGGCGTGGCCGGCGTCGTCGGCATCGCTCTCGTCGTCCTGGGACCGCAGGCGCAGCTCGACGCCCTCGGGGTGGCAGCCGGCCTGGGCGGGGCCGTCTCGATGGGCCTGGGAGTCGTGCTCACCAAACGGTGGGGCAGGCCCGACGGCGTCAGCGCCCTTGCCCTGGCCGGATGGCAGCTCACCGGAGGCGGCCTTCTGCTCATCGTGCCCGCCCTCATCATCGACGGCGTTCCGACCGGCATCCATACGGCGGCTGTGGCGGGATACGCCTGGCTCGGGCTCGTAGGAGGGCTGGCCGCCTACGTCCTGTGGTTCGAGGGTATCCGCAGGCTGCCGGTCACGCCAACGGCACTGCTGGGCCTGCTCTCACCTCTGAACGCGGCGCTCCTCGGGCACGTCATCGCCGGCGAGGCACTCACATCCATCCAGTTCCTGGGATTCGCGCTCGCTCTCACTGCGATGAGCGCAGGACAGCTCGCCCCGCACTCCTCCCGCTCCTCCTCTCGAAAGGACCCCTCATGAGAATCACCGTCCTTGGTGCCACCGGCATGGCCGGGACCGCCGTCGTCAACGAAGCGCTCAGCCGCGGTCACGAGGTGACCGCCGTATCCCGACGGCGTCGCCATCGGGCTGGTGCCCGCCTCACCTCGCGCCTGCTGGACGCCACCGACGTTGAGGGCGTGGCCGGTCTCCTGAAAGACAGTGACGCCGCTGTGGTCGCACTGCGCCCGCCCGCCGGTCACGAGAGCGACCTGGCTCAACTGACGACGGCCGTCCTGGACGCCGCCTCCAGGGGCCGAACGCCCCTGCTCATCATCGGGGGCGCAGCTCCGCTGAGCTCGCCCGGCAATCCCGGCACCCTCGCCATTGACGACCCCACCATTGTGCCGCCGGCATGGAGAGACGTGGCCCAGGCAAGCCTCGATCAGTTCCGGGCGTGCCAGGCGCACAGCTATAAGGGCTGGGTCTATCTCAGCCCTCCGGCGATCTTCGCTCCAGGAGATGCCACCGGCTCCTACAGCCGCGGAACCACCACGCTTCTGCGGGACGCCCGCGGGCAGTCCCGCATCAGCCCCGAGGACCTGGCGCTCGCCGTCGTCGACGAGCTGGAGCACCCCGGCGGAGAGCAGCACATCACCGTCATTGCCGCGGAGGCAGGGGACTTAGATCCAGGACGACAGGAACATGTGGGAGACCCAGAAGGAGCGTGAGACCGTCTGCCCGGTCCAGATCGGCCACCAGAAGGCTGTTGCCGCACAGGCCAGGAGCGTGACCACGATGATGAGGCCGATGCCCTCGGTGCGGATCTGCCACGTGGGGGCCATCGTCCACTTCGCCAAGGAGGCCCACGGGCTGCGGCGGCCGGCCAGCCGTGGCACTCCGCCGTCGGACCACGCCGGCTTGGTGGCGTCCCACGACGTCGACGGGGCCGGGTAGCCGGTCAGCTCGTCGTAGCTGCGCGCCAGGGCCGCATCGGTCCGCGGGTCGCTGAAGGGGACGCCGGGCTCGAGGTCGTCGTCGACGTCGACCAGAGCCGGGTTGATGCGGTAGATGCCGGGGTCGGTTTCCTCCACCGGCGGTGTCCACACGGGTGTGCGCGCGAACTGGGGACCGAATCCCAGGAATCTGGCGCCCATGCCGCGCCACGGCCGGATGTCCGGGCCGATCTGCCGCCTGAGGAGAGCCTCCATCTGGGTGTCGGCGCTCGCCGAGCCCGGCAGCGGTGGCAGCAGCCCGGAGGCCATGCCCAGCGCCAGCACGAGGACGAGCACAACGCAGGGCACGAAGGCCACCGTGTAGAAGGTGAAGATGGTGCGATCCCGGTACTGGAACCAGGGCACGTACAGGCCCAGGTAGCCGATGAGCGGCACCCAGGCCCGCCAGTCGCGGTTCTTGACCCCGATGATGACCACGGCCACCAGCGCCACCACGGCCGACCACCAGATGACGATGTTCCCGATCGAGGTGATGGCCTGAATGCAGTCCCCACCCCCGCAGGTCTGCGGCACCTGAGCCTTGTCCTCCCAGAAGAAGGAGGTCGGGCGGGTCTGCAGCAGCCAGCCCGAGGGCTTCGACTGGTACGTGTGCGGGGCGTCCAGGCCCACGTGGAACTCGTACATCTGCTGGTGGTAGGCGATGAAGTCGTTGATCTTCTCGAACACCGAGTTGTCGACGTAACCGGACAGCCAGGGGGCGGGAACCGGCAGCCCCTGCTTGATCTGCTCGGCCGTCCAGCCGTGCTTGAAGGCACCCAGGTGGGTGAACCAGGACCACCAGCAGCCGACGTAGACCACGATGACCACCGGAATCGCCTGCAGGAAGTCGCTCACGCCCTGGGCGACCGTCCCCTCCAGGAACCAGGCCCGTGCGCGCACTCGCCGTAGCGCCAGAGTGTCCCAGGTGACGACGGCGATGCCGCACACCGCGACGAGGTAGAGCCCTGACCACTTGATGGAGCAGGTCAGCCCCAGTGCGATGCCCGCGGCCAGCAGCCAGGGACGGATGGTGGCGTGCGGGGCGCGCGCCCCGGGCGTGGTCCCCGCCATCCTGCGGGCCAGTCTCGTCCGCGACCACTCCCGGTCGCGGACCAGGCAGTACAGGGACAAGGTGGCGAAGAAACCGATGAACACGTCCAGCAGCCCGATGCGGGACTCGGTCAAGGCCACGCCGTCGATCGCCAGGAGCAGTCCGGCCAGGCCCGCCAGCAACGGTGAGCGCGTCAGGCGCATCGTCAGGCGCGCCAGCAGTATCACCGTGAGGATCCCGGCGACGGCCGGCATGAACCGCCAACCGAAGGGCGACTCCGGCCCGAAGATCTCCATGCCGGCGCCGATGAGCCACTTGCCCAGCTGGGGGTGGACGACGTAGGAGGCGGTGTCGGTCAGCCTGGAGAAGTCCCCCATGGCGAAGGCCGTGTCGGTCGTGACGGTCGGGTCGGTCGAGCCGATCGAGACGGCCTTGTCATTCCAAGTGGCCTCATAGCCCAGGTGCCACAGGGAGTAGGCGTCCTTGACGTAGTAGATCTCATCGAACATGAGCGTCTTGGGGTGGTTCAGTCCGATGAGGCGCAGCAGGGCGGCGATGACGCCGACGACGCCGGTGACGATCCACCCGCGGGCCCTCACGCCGAGGGGCATGTCCCAAAACAGCCCCGGTAGGCGTATCAACCCGGCAAGGATCCTCGTGATGACGGAGGTGAGCAACCGGCGGAGCCTTGAGACTCGAGGAGGGCCCTCCTTACCGCTCACGAAAGAGTTGACGAATCTCGTGGCGATGACCATCTCATGGTCGACCGGGCCCAGCCCGAGCATGGTGCGCAGCTCGGCCTCGGTGCGCTCGGCGGCGGGCTCGGTGTCGCGCTCGGCGATGACCGGCTCGGCGACGGCGACCTCGACCGGCGCGGGGCTCGTGGCCTCGTCCCGCGCCGGGGCGGCTTCCTGTGCTCGTTCCTGCTCCGCGTCCGGGCCGGGGGAACCGTCGCGGGACTGCTCGGGGGACTGTTCGGGAGACAGCGCGCTCGGAGTCGTCACACCCCGAGTGTAGGCGGAGGCTACATCGAGGGCGCACCGACATACTGTGTCCTATGACTGAGAGCAGCCCGCCCCCACCTGCCGCCGCCGACGACAACGTCGATGCTCCCGCCGCCCACAGCCCGGACCTGCGCGGCGGGACGATCACCCTGGCTGCCACCCCGATCGGCAATGTCTCTGACGCCTCACTGCGTCTGCGTCGCGCCCTGGAGCAGGCCGACCTCATCGCCGCCGAGGACACCCGCCGGCTGCGGTCCCTGGCCCAGCGCCTCGACATCGAGCCCCGAGGGCGCGTCATCGCCTTCCACGAGCACAACGAGCGCGAGCGCGCCGCCGAGCTGCTCGAGGCCGCCCGCGCCGGCCTGCGCGTCCTGGTCGTCTCCGATGCCGGCATGCCCTCGGTCTCCGACCC
Organism: Actinomyces sp. oral taxon 175 str. F0384; assembly: GCF_000223355.1. Taxonomy (NCBI): domain Bacteria; kingdom Bacillati; phylum Actinomycetota; class Actinomycetes; order Actinomycetales; family Actinomycetaceae; genus Actinomyces; species Actinomyces sp. oral taxon 175. The sequence goes on along the minus strand of NZ_AFUR01000007.1, from coordinate 86,890 downwards.
CGGGTACCGGCTCGTCCAGGCGGCGGTGCGCGAGCAGGTGCCCGTCACGGTCGCACCGGGCCCCTCTGCGGTGCTGACCGCCCTGGCCCTGTCCGGACTGGCCTCCGACCGCTTCTGCTTCGAGGGATTCCTGCCGCGCAGGCCGGGGGAGCGGCGCCGGGCCCTGGAGTCCCTGGCCACCCAGGAGCGCACCATGATCTTCCTGGAGTCCCCCCGCCGCGTCCACGACTCCCTGGTCGCCATGGCCGAGGCTCTCGGCGCCGAACGTCCTGCGGCACTGTGCCGGGAGCTGACCAAGACCCATGAGCAGGTGCTGCGGGCCCCCTTGTCCGAGCTGGCCCGGGCCACGGCCGACGGCGTCCTGGGGGAGGTGGTCCTCGTGGTCGCCGGAGCCGAGCCTGTCGCCGCCAGCCCCGAGGCCGCCGCGCACAAGGCCCTGGCGCTGGCCGAGGCCGGCATGCGCCTCAAGGCGGCCGCGGCCCAGGCGGCCGGTGAGGCCGGTCTGCGCCCCAACGAGGTCTACCGCGCGTCCCTGGCGCTGCGTGACACCGCAGACTGAGCCGACCGGGCTCCTGTCGGGGCCGATCCCGCTATGGTCGTGTCATGAACACCGAGCACCGCACCGGTTCCCAGGCCCCCGCTCGACGGGCCCTCATCATCGTCGACGTCCAGCCCACCTTCTGCGAAGGAGGCGCCCTGCCGGTGACCGGCGGTAACGCCGTCGCCGAGCGCATCGCCGCCCACCTGTCCTCCCACCGGGGGGACTATGACCTGGTGGTCACCACCCAGGACTGGCACATCGACCCCGGTGAGCACTTCTCCAGCGAACCCGACTTCATCGACACCTGGCCCGTTCACGGCGTGGCCGACTCCGCCGAGGCCCAGCTCCACCCCGCCCTGAGCGGCCTGGAGGCCGACGCCGCCGTGAAGAAGGGCCAGTACGCCGCCGCCTACTCCGGCTTCGAGGGCGTTGACGAGGACGGGCGCACCCTGGCCGACATCCTCAGCGCCGCCGGTATCGAGGCCGTCGACGTCGTCGGCCTGGCCGAGTCCCACTGCGTCAAGGACACCGCCCTGGACGCGGTCCGGCAGGGCTACCGGGTGCGGGTCCTGACCGATCTGACCGAACCGGTCAGCCCCGAGCTGGGGCGCGACGCCCGCGCCGACATGAGTGCTGCCGGCATCGAGCTGGTGCCCTCCCACTGAAGGACTGCCCGCACCGGCCACCGGGGCCGGTCGCCGGGGTCGGGCCCCGAATCGCCCCGAACACCATGGGTGCCCTCACCGATTGTCTCGGTGAGGGCACCCATGCGTTGCCAGAGGTGGGCTACTGGGCCGGCCAGCCGCCGGGCTGCTGGTACGGGCCCGGCTGCCCGGGCTGAGCCTGCTGCTGCCCCTGCTGCACGGGCTGGGTGAACACCGAGGGCTGTGCGGGCTGAGCCTGCTGCGCAGGTTGCTGAGCCGATTGCTGACCCGTCCACCCGAACTGGGCGGTCGGGGCCACCTGCGAGTACTGGGGCTGGGCTCCCGCCCCCGCAGCCGAAGCCGCGTAAGGGGCCTGCTGGGGGCCGGCTCCGGCTGCTGGTACTGGGGCTGCTGGGCGTACTGCGCCGCCTGCGGCTGCTGGTCGGACTGCCAGGCCCCCTGGGTGTAGACGGTCGGAGTCCCGGGCGTCGCACCGGCCGTTGTGCTGAAGGCCTCACCTGCCGCAGCCGGGGCCGTGCCGGCGGCGGCCAGCTTGGAGCGCCAGGCCATGCCGCCGGCGCCCATCGCCAGCCCTACGACCGCCATGATGATCGCGCCGACGGCCCCGAACAGTGACAGCAGGGTGGCCGTCGCCGACGAGGGGGCGATGATCTCACCGACGGAGACCCCCGCAGTGCTGTTGCAGTCAACGGTGTAGGCGCCCGACTTCTTGGAGGAGAAGGTCGAGAAGAGCTTGCCGCCCTTGACCTTCGTGGACGACGAGCTGGACTTCGTGTCGACGTCGTCGCCATCAGGAGAGGTCACCGAGCACTCCGGCGCGTCGTCGCCGTCGCTGTAGAACAGCCCGTAGGTGCTGCCCTTGTCCAGCTCCACCGTGGCGGCCTGGTCATCCGGCAGGTTGGTGACGGTGGCGTTGAACTGGCCGCGGGTGACCGCCGAGCCGATTCCGCCGATGATGGCGATGAGGAGGATGGCCAGGCCGGCCACCGCCAAGGCCGTCGGGGCGGCCAGGCTCTTGGACGTCGCCGGCTGGCTCGCGGCACCTGAGTAACCGCCCTGAGGCGTCTGGAATGGTGCGGCCGGCGGGTACTGCGAAGACTGAGCGCCGGCGAGAGCCGGGTCGTAGCCGTTGGCCGACCAGCCGGCTGGGCTCGCTGGGTACTGGGAGCCGGGGTACTGGGACATAACTGGCCTTTCTGGTCCATCGTGTCCGTGTGAGAGGCGCGTGGGAACACGTCATGACGGCGTGCACGGCAGCATGGTGATGCCGGAAGCCCGCAGCGCACCCGAGACCTCACAGGAGGCGTCGATATGTCGGAACAATTACCGGGCGGGAGCCGCACGACTCGGACAGACTACCGGGTGGCGGTGCACCCCCGCAGGCCGTGGACCAGATCCGTGGCCCTGGACTGAAGCGGCCGCGGAACCCGATAGGCTGACCTCCATGACCCACATCCTGTCCGCAGTCGCCTGGCCGTACGCCAACGGCCCGCGTCACATCGGCCACGTCGCCGGCTTCGGTGTTCCCTCTGACGTCTTCTCACGCTACATGCGCATGGCCGGTCATGACGTCCTCATGGTCTCGGGCACCGATGAGCACGGCACCCCGATCCTCGTCGCCGCCGACGAGGAGGGCCTCAGCGCCCGGGAGCTCGCCGACCGCAACAACCGGCTCATTGTCGAGGACCTCGTGGCCCTGGGGTTGTCCTACGACCTGTTCACCCGCACCACCGCCGGCAACCACTACCACGTGGTCCAGGACATGTTCACCACCGTGCGGGACAACGGCTACATGGTCCAGCAGGTGACCCGCTCGGCGATCTCCCCCTCCACCGGGCGCACCCTGCCCGACCGCTACATCGAGGGCACCTGCCCGATCTGTGGCGCCGAGGGCGCCCGCGGGGACCAGTGCGACACCTGCGGCAACCAGCTCGACCCCACCGACCTCATCAGCCCGCGCTCGCGGATCAACGGCGAGACCCCCGAGTTCGTGGAGACCACCCACTGGTTCCTGGACCTGCCCGCCCTGGCTCAGGCCCTGGGCGCCTGGCTCGACGAGCGCGAGGCCTCCGGCACCTGGCGGCCCAACGTCATCAAGTTCTCCCAGAACCTCCTGGGGGACATCCGCCCGCGCGCCATGACCCGGGACATCGACTGGGGCATCCCGGTGCCCGGCTGGGAGGACCAGCCCACCAAGCGCCTCTACGTCTGGTTCGACGCCGTCATCGGCTACCTGTCCGCCTCCGTGGAGTGGGCGCGCCGCAGCGGCGACCCCGAGGCGTGGCGCGCCTGGTGGAACGACCCCCAGGCCCTGTCCTACTACTTCATGGGCAAGGACAACATCGTCTTCCACTCCCAGATCTGGCCCGCCGAGCTCCTGGGCTACAACGGTCAGGGCGCGGCCGGCGGAGAGCCCGGGCGCCTGGGCGTGCTCAACCTGCCCACCGAGGTCGTCTCCAGCGAGTTCCTCACCATGGAGGGCAAGAAGTTCTCCTCCTCCCACGGCATCGTCATCTACGTGCGCGACTTCCTCGAGCGCTACCAGGCCGACGCCCTGCGCTACTTCATCTGCGCGGCCGGCCCGGAGACCGCGGACGCGGACTTCACCTGGGCGGAGTTCGTGCGGCGCACCAACGGCGAGCTCGTGGCCGGCTGGGGCAACCTGGTCAACCGCACCGCCTCCATGATCCACAAGCGCTTCGGGCAGATCCCCGAGCCCGCCGAGCTGGAGGACATCGACCGGGCCCTGCTCGACGCCGTCGAGGCCGGCTTCGCCTCCGTGGGCGACCTCATCTCCCAGCACCGCCAGAAAGCCGCTCTGGGGGAGGCGATGCGCCTGGTCGGCGAGGCCAACAAGTACGTCGCCGACACCCAGCCCTTCAAGCTCAAGGGCGAGGACCCCGCCACCCAGGCCCGCCTGGCCACGGTCCTGCACACACTGGCCCAGGCGGTCACCGACCTCAACCTCATGCTCTCGCCCTTCCTGCCGCACGCCGCCAACGACGTCGACCGGGTCCTGGGCGGGTCCGGCCGGATCGCCCCGATGCCCCGCATCGAGGAGGTCGCCGAGCTCGACCCCGAGCACCTGCCCGAGGCCTTCGACGGCCGCACCGGCTACCCGATCATCACCGGCGACTACAAGGACGCCCCCACCTGGGGACGCCACCCGGTGACCGTCGGCACTCCCGTGGCCAAGCCGACCCCGGTGTTCACCAAGCTGGACGAGTCGATCGTCGAGGCCGAGCTGGCCCGTTACGCCGGCTCCGTGCCCGACGACGTCACCGGCTCCTGAGGGCGCATGGGCTCGAGGAAGCGAGACCGCTCCTGGCCGCCGGCCGACGCCGTCGCCCCCCTGGCGGCCCCGGTCACAGACAACCACACGCACCTGCCGGTCGCGGCGGACGCCGGCGGCCCCGGCTCCGAGGCGCCGCTGAGTGCCGCTGAGCTGGTCGAGCGCGCCGCCGCCGTCGGTGTGACCCGCGTGGTGACCTCCGCCTGCGAGGTCACCACCTGGCAGGAGAGCCTGGCCCTGGCCCGCCGGCTGCCCGGCGTGCGCGTGGCCCTGGCCGTGCACCCCAACGAGGCCGTCCTCCACGCCGGGGTGCGCGAGACCGGCCCCGACGGGCTCGAGCCCCGGGCTCAGGAGCACCATGCCGAGCCGCTCGAGGAGGTCATGGTCCGCCTGGAGGAGACGCTCAGGGCGAACGCCGACGTCGTCGTCGCCGTCGGGGAGAGCGGCCTGGATTTCTTCCGCACCGGTGAAAAGGGGGCCGTCGCCCAGCGCGAGGCCTTCCGGGCGCACATCGCCCTGGCCAAGGACCTCGACCTGCCCCTGCAGATCCACGACCGTGATGCGCACGCCGCCTGCGTGGAGGTCCTCAAGGCCGATGGCGCTCCCGCTCGCACCGTCTTCCACTGCTTCTCAGGCGGGCCGCAGCTGGCCGCCGCCTGCGCCGAGCACGGCTGGTACGCCTCCATCGCCGGCCCGCTCACCTACCCGGCCAACGACACCCTGCGGGAGGCAGTCGCCGCGCTGCCCGAGTCGCTGCTCCTGGTGGAGACCGACGCCCCCTACCTCCCGCCCAAGCGCTGGCGCGGCCGTCCCAACGCCTCCTACCTGCTGGGCGACACGGTCCGCTTCCTGGCCGAGCAGCGGGGCCTGAGTGAGGAAGACCTCTGCCGGCGTCTGCAGGCCACCACCGAGACGGTCTACGGGACCTGGTGATCGCCGTCGGCCGCCGAGGGGCGACGGGATCCGTCTGAGACTCAGACCTATGGACCCTGACGTCCTGCGGGGAGGAAGCCCGCCATCAGAGGGAAAGGAAAAGACCCCGCGACCGTCCCGGTACGGCCGATTTTGTCCGGACGTTGCCTCCCAGGTTGCCACCGTTCGTTCAGGAGTGTCCCAGGTGGGAGACAGGTTGGAATCAGGGCCTATCTGCACGGTTCCATCACAAGCCCACAGGGTGTGAGCAGGTGCATTGGCACGCCCCTGGGTCATCGGTTACGGTGACACGCAGTCGTCAAAACGAAGGAAGTTCTATCGTGGGTCGTCACTCCCAGACCAGCTCCCTGAGTACTACACTCGCCGGCCTCGGGTCCTTGGCCTCCAAGAAGCGGGCCGCCTCCGCAAGCCACGGCCGTCGTCGCGCCGAGGGGCCTGCCAAGACCTCCCTGACCCCCATGCTCTTCAAGGCGGGGGGTGCTGCTGCGGCCTTCTCCCTGGCGGTCTCCGGTGCCGCCTACGCGGCCATCTCCGCGGGGGATGACGAGGGGCGTTCCTCCTCGGGCGGTTCCTTCGGGCTGATCGGTGGCGAGTCGGACGGACAGGCCAAGGCCGCTGCCACCCCGAAGGCCGGCGCCGGCAAGATCGCCAGCGCCCAGACCTCCACCACCACCGTCGACGAGCCGCAGGTTCACAGCACGGTGAAGAAGGAGACCGACTCCCTGCCCAAGGGTGAGACCAAGGTTGAGACCGCCGGCGTTGACGGTCTCGTGCGCACCACCTACGAGGTCACCACCCAGGACGGCAAGGAGGTCTCCCGCACCCCCGTCGCCCAGGTCGTCGTCACCAAGAAGGTGGACGAGGTCGTCCTGGTGGGTACTGGAGAGCAGCAGGATCAGCAGGCGCAGCAGGCTCAGCAGCAGGCCGCCCAGCAGGCCCAGTCCGCCGGTGACGGGCAGGCCGCCCAGGCCAACGGGGGCAGTGAGAGCTCCAACGGCAGCACTCCGGCTCCCGCGGCCAACCCCGGCGCGGGGACCGACCCCGACAGCGCCAAGGCCATTGCCCGCTCCATGATGGCCAGCCACGGCTGGGGGGACTCGGAGTTCTCCTGCCTGGAGAGCCTGTGGACCCGTGAGTCCAGCTGGAACTACCAGGCCGAGAACGCCTCCTCGGGCGCCTACGGCATCCCCCAGGCGCTGCCCGGCACCAAGATGAGCGAGGTCGCCGACGACTGGGCCACCAACCCCACCACCCAGATCACCTGGGGCCTGAACTACATCTCCGGCCGCTACGGCACCCCCTGCTCGGCCTGGGCCCACTCCGAGTCCGTCGGCTGGTACTGAGCCGAAGCAGCCGCCCGGAACGTCGTCGACGGCGCCCGTCTCCCAGTGAGACTGGCGCCGTCGCCATTGTCATGGGACGCAGGTCACGCCGGCGTGAGGTGGCTAATTGTCGCCGCCGTGACGCTTCCACTACCGTGGCACTCGCCGTCAACTGGAAGGACGTCTCCCCATGACTCCCCTCGCCCGTTCCCACGCCCACGCCCTGCCGGAGGAGCCGCAGGCGCCGGTCCCGCAGGAGACGGCCCATGGGGAGTATGGGCAACATGGGCAACACAGCATGCGCGCTATCGCGCTGCGCGCCGGTCTGGCGGCCCTGGCCCTGTCGGTCGCGGTCTCCGGGGCCGCGTACGCCGCTGTCCGCGCGGGGGAGCCCTCACGCACCTCCGGTGTCGAGGCGGCCGCGAAGGGCACCGATGGCCTGGGGGCTGAAGGCGGTCGCAGCCGGGTCTCGGTCACGCCGAGCACCCAGAAGGTGACCACCGAGACGGTCGACGCCACCGACCCCCACGGCTCGGTCCAGCAGGAGAGCGGCGATCTGTCCGAAGGTGAGACCAAGGTGGCCACGGCCGGTGTCGACGGCGTCGTGCGCACCACCTACGAGGTCACCACCGTGGGCGGCAAGGAGGTCTCCCGCACCCCCGTCGCTCAGGTCGTCGTCACCCAGAAGGTTGATGAGGTCGTCCTCGTCGGCACTGGCGCGGCCAAGAAGCAGGAGAGCAAGCCGGATCAGTCTCAGGGACAGTCCCAGTCTCAGGGGCAGGCTCAGTCCCAGGGGCAGGGTCAGACTCAGGCACCCTCGGAGTCCTCCGGAGGCTCTGGTGGTTCGGCGTCCGGCGGCAGTGCAGGCACGACCGGAGGCGAGGTTGGCGACGACGTCTGGGCCCAGCTCGCCCAGTGCGAGTCAGGCGGCAGGCCAGAGACCAACACCGGCAACGGCTTCTATGGCATGTACCAGTTCACCCTGGAGACCTGGCAGTCACTGGGCGGAACCGGCTACCCCCACGAGGCCGACGCCGCCACCCAGACCGCCATGGCCAAGAAGCTCCAGGCCCAGGCCGGCTGGGGACAGTGGCCCGGCTGCGCCGACAAGCTCGGCCTGCGCTGAGCGGCCCGAGCCGCACCGGGGTGCCGCGCAGACCCCGGAGTGAATGATGCAGAGAGCATGCGGCATGTTCCCAGATATCTCACAGTGACAAAAGGCGGGCGCCGGTTACTGTGTCCTCATGACGTTGCCGGCCCCCGATTCACAGGTGCCCCCGGCAGGAGCCGCCCCCACCGACGGGCCCGACCCTGCAGGATCCTGTGAGGCCACCTCCGAGCCCCCCGCCGATGCCGCCCTCGCGGAGCACCCCCACCCGGGCCCCCGGGATCCTGAGGATCATGGCGCCTCCCCGAGTTCCCGTGCCGCCGGCCTCCTGGGCCCCACGGAGGTCCGCGGCCTGTCCCAGGCGCTGGGCATCCGCCCCACCAAGACGTTGGGGCAGAACTTCGTCCACGACGCCGGCACGGTGCGCCGTATCGTCAAGAGCGCGGGCGTGCGCCCCCAGGACACGGTCCTGGAGATCGGGCCAGGCCTGGGCTCCCTGACCCTGGCCCTCCTGGAGACCGGGGCGCGAGTGATCGCCGTCGAGATCGACCCCGCCCTGGCCCGGGCACTGCCCGTCACCGTCGCCGACCGCATGCCGCCGGCCGCCGGCCGCCTGACCCTCATCCAGGCCGACGCGCTGAGCATTACTGGCCCGGACTCGCTGGGCGAGGCCGGGCCCCCTCCCACCCGCCTCGTGGCGAACCTGCCCTACAACGTGGCCGTCCCCGTCCTGCTCACCGCGCTGGAGGCCCTGCCCAGCCTGGAGAGCGTCACCGTCATGGTCCAGGCCGAGGTCGCCGACCGCCTCGCCGCCGAACCCGGCTCGCGGACCTACGGGGTCCCCAGCGTCAAGGCCGCCTGGTACGCCGCGGCCCGCCGCACCCTGACCATCTCCCGCCACGTCTTCTGGCCCGTGCCCAACGTCGACTCCGCCCTCGTCGAGCTCGTGCGCCGTCGTCCCCCCACCACGCGCGCCACCCGTGAGCAGGTCTTCGCCGTGGTCGACGCCGCCTTCGCCCAGCGCCGCAAGACCCTGCGCAAGGCCCTGGCCAGGCTCGCCGGAGGGGCCGACGCCGCCGAGTCCGCCCTGCGCGCCGCCGGCATCGACCCGGCCCGGCGCGGCGAGACCCTCGACATCACCGCCTTCGCCGCCCTGGCCGAGGTGCTGCAGCCCGTCGCCGCCGATGAGACCGCTGCGCCAACGCCTCCCACCTCACAGGAGCAGTCATGAGCCATCTGCGTGCCGTCCCCGACGGCCCCACCGGTCCGCGCGAGTCCACCGTGCCGCCCCGCAGCGGCTCGGCCAGCTCGGTGCGCGTCGAGGCCCCCGGCAAGGTCAACCTCTTCCTGTCCGTCGGCGCCCCCGGTCCCGACGGCTACCACCCGCTCACCACGGTCTTCCAGGCGGTCCGCCTCATCGAGACCGTCACCGCCCGCAGGCAGTCCGCCCAGGACCACGGCACCGTCACCCTCACCCTCGAGGAGGCCGACGCCGACGTGCCGGTGGACGAGTCCAACCTGGCCGTGCGGGCCGCCACGCTCCTGGCGCAGACCACCGGCGTGAGCGAGGGCGTCGACCTCCTGCTGCGCAAGCGCGTCCCCGTCGCCGGCGGGATGGCCGGAGGATCCGCCGACGCCGCCGCCGCCCTCGTGGCCTGCAACGCCCTGTGGGGCACGGGCCTGTCCCTGCCCGAGCTCTCCGCCCTGGCCGCGCGCCTGGGGGCCGACGTCCCCTTCCCCCTGACCGGGGCCACCGCCGTCGGGAGCGGCCGCGGCGACCTGGTCACCCCGATCATGACCCGGGGCGCCTACCACTGGGTCTTCGCCCTGGCCGAGGAGGGCCTGTCCACCCCGGCGGTCTTCCGGCGCTTCGATGAGCTGACCGGTGGCGGGCAGCCCGCCGTGCGCGACGTGCCCGAGGCCCTCACCGCCGCCCTGCGCGCCGGGGATGCCCGCGCCCTGGCCGGCTCCCTCCACAACGACCTCCAGGCCGCCGCCCTCGACCTGCGCCCCGAGCTGGCCGAGGTCATCGCCGTGGCCGAGGAGGCCGGTGCCCTGCGCGCCATCGTCTCCGGCTCCGGCCCCACCATCGCCGCCCTCGTCGAGGACCCCGGCAGCGCCCAACGGGTCTCGCGCGCACTGAAGGCCTCGGGCCTGGTCGCCGAGGTCCTGCGCGCCGACGCCCCTGTGGCCGGCGCCCGGGTGGTGGGCTGATGGCTCACCTGCTCGGCGTGGAGAACCTGCGCCTGACCGTTGGCTCCCGCCTGCTCCTGGACGAGGTCACCCTGGGGCTGGAGGACGGCACCCGCGTCGGCGTCCTGGGCCCCAACGGCGCCGGCAAGTCCACCTTGCTGGCGGCCCTGGCCGGTCGGCGCGAGCCCGACGGCGGCCGTGTCACCCGCACCGGCGGCGTGAGCGTGGCGGTCCTGAGCCAGGCCGACGACCTGCCGCCGGGCGCCACCGTGCGCACCGCCATCCACGGCCAGGCCCCCGAGCACGAGTGGGCCTCCGATCCGGCCGTCCGCGACATCCACGCCGGGCTCATCGCCGACCTCGACCTGTCCGCCGACGTCGCCACCCTCTCCGGGGGCCAGCGCCGCCGCGTCGCCCTGGCCGCGGTCCTCACCCGCCGTGCCGACGTCGTCATTCTCGACGAGCCCACCAACCACCTCGACGTCGAGGGCGTGGACTGGCTCGCCCGCCACCTGCGGGCCCGCTTCAACGGCCCGGGCGGCCGGGCCTCCGGCGCCCTGGTCACCGTCACCCACGACCGCTGGTTCCTGGACGCCATCTGCACCGACGTCTGGGAGGTCGTCCCCGGCATCGACCCCGGCGGCGGGCGCCCCCAGGTGGCCGGCCGCATCGAGACCTACGACGGCGGGTACGCCGCCTACGTCCTGGCCCGGGCCGAGCGAGCCCGCCAGGCCGCCGTGGCCGCCGTCAAGCGGGAGAACCTCCTGCGTAAGGAGCTGGCCTGGCTGCGCCGCGGCGCCCCCGCCCGCACCTCCAAGCCCCGCTTCCGCATCGATGCCGCCGAGGCCCTCATCGCCGACGTGCCGCCCCCGCGCGACACCGTGGCCCTGACCGCCATGGCCACGGCCCGCCTGGGCAAGAAGGTCCTCGACCTCGAGGACGTCACCGTGCGCTACCCCGGGCCGCCCACTGACACCGGCGAGGCGACCCAGCGGGAGGTCCTGCGCCGAGTCACCTGGCGGCTCGCCCCCGGTGAGCGCGTCGGTGTCGTCGGCGTCAACGGTGCCGGCAAGACCACTCTGCTGCGCCTGCTCGAAGGCGTCCAGGAGCCCACTGAGGGCCGTGTCGCCCGCGGTAAGACCGTTCAGGTGGCCACCCTGTCCCAGTCCACCCACGAGCTCGATGCGCTCGCGGACCTGCGCGTCGTCGAGGCCGTGGCCATGGTGGGGGAGAGGGTCGTCGTCGGGGACAAGGAGATGACCGCGGCCCAGCTCGTGGAGCGCCTGGGCTTCACCCGTCAGCGGGCCTGGACCCGGGTGGGGGAGGTCAGCGGCGGGGAGCGCCGCCGGCTCCAGCTCCTGCGCCTGCTCATGACCGAGCCCAATGTGCTCCTGCTCGACGAGCCCACTAACGACCTGGACACCGACACCCTGGCCGCCGTCGAGGACATCCTCGACTCCTTCCCCGGTACCCTCGTGGTCGTCTCCCACGACCGCTACCTCCTGGAACGGGTGACCGACCACCAGGTGGCGCTGCTGGGCGACGGCAGTGTGCGTGATCTGCCCGGCGGGGTCGAGCAGTATCTCCAGATGCGCCGCGAGGCCATGGGCGGCGCCGGGAGCCCCAGAGCCTCAGCGGAGGCCTCTTCTGAGCGCAGTGCTTCCAGCGGGGCCCGTCGGCACGAGGCCCGCAAGGCCCTGGGGCGCATTGAGCGGAAGATGGAGCGGGCGGCTCAGTCGCTTGCCGCTCTGCACGCGCGCATGGAGGAGGTCTCGGCCGATCCGAATCGGGTGGGGGAGCTGGCCGAGCTCGGCCGTGAGCTCGTGGCCGCTGAGGCGACCCACGCCGATCTGGAGGAGCAGTGGCTCGAGGCGGCGGAGGTGCTGGAGACCTGAGGAGCGCTGCCCCCGCGCCCTGGCGGGGCCTCGTCGCTGGAAGCGGTGGGGAGGGAACGGGGCTCGGGGAGAGGGATCGGGGAGGTCAGTGGCGACGTCGCTGCTCACGGACACCCGGGCCGTCTGCGCCGATCAGACGACGGGGGCGACCTGGCGGGCCAGCTCGACGAGATGATCCAAGTTGGGGGCGATGTCCTCAGCGGCGGCGCCCCACAGGCGCATGACCAGGTCCACCGGGACCGTGGGCAGTCCCGCCAACCTCAGCACGACGACGCCCTGGGTGGGGCCGTTGGACTCGTAGAAGGCGGAGAACCCCACCATGTCCGGGCCCGGCCGCAGGCGCACCAGCTCGGCCTCGGGCAGGAGCGCGGCGACGATCTGGCGCTGGGTGGCGCGGCGTCCCTCCTTGGAGCCGTCATCCTTGGCGATCTCCAGGCTGAGGTCGATGACGAAGGGCGGGTGGGCGACGTCGTCGATATGCATGAGGCGGGCGAAGCGGCCCTGGCGCTCCATGGCCTGCAACTCGTTGAGCAGGGACTCCAGCTCGGAGCGCCACTGCGGCCCGGTCACTCCCAGGTGGGCGCTGCGGTGCCTGGCCTCCTCCCGCGCCCATCCCGGCGGTGGGAAGGGCGGGATGATCACCCATCGCTGGGGATCAGGAGTGACCGCGATCTGCACTGTGTGTTCCTTCCGAGACCTCGTCCGACTGCGAGGCAGTGGGCTGGGCGCCTACCATGTCTGTCCTATGAGGACCCGAGAGCGACATACGACAATTATGCCTGCATCCGCACGCCGACGTGTGGTCCGCGTGCTGGTGGATGCGGGGCTCATCATCGCACTGTGTGCCGTCACGGAGCGCTGCTGTGGAATCTTATTCGCTGTCGGGGCGGTTGTGCTGCTTATTGCTGTGATGACTGCCATGATGGCGATGACAGGCGCCACACCCGGCGGGCTGGTGACGGGGGTACGGCTGCGGAGGGTGGCGGACACAAGCAGTCCCCCTGGGCGCTCTGCGGTGATTTACGTCGCATTTTTGGGCCTCTCTTTGGTGGCAACCGCAGGTCTGGCCCCCCTGGTGTTGTGGATCCTCTCACTATGGCGTGCTGAACAGCGCACCTGGTTCGACCGACTGGCTGGAACAGTTCTTCTCAGCGCCAGGCCGACCTCGGTGTCGGCCTGTTCCCTGGTGGTTGAGGGCTCAGTAATCCCAGTTCTGGGGCCGATTGTTCTCGGGCGCCGGCCGGCCCCGATCGAGTCCCACCCCGATGCGCAGCTCGTCGCGGTGCTCCGTTCGGAGGACTCCGTGTCCAAGACGCACGCCCTGTTCGTACCCGCTTCGGATGGGGTACTCGTCACAGATCTGGGTTCGACGAACGGAACCCACATCGAGGACGAGGAGGGCGTTCACCGACTCTCACCCGGCCGACCGGAGTACGTGCACCGGGGACGGCAGGCATACTTGGGTGACGGTGTCTGTATCGTCCGTTGAGGAGAAAAATGATGACAAACAGCCCGAACAGCAGCGCGAACAACGAGGTCTGGTGGACCGAGGGTTCGTGGACAGGCGTGGTCACGCCACGTGCTGTGATGATCCTGCCCCCGTCGGTGCCGCAGGACCTCACCGAGCGCCTGTGGCGGCTGCTGCGCAGTGAGGAGGCCTCGCTGACGCGGGCCCTGGATGAGCTGGTGATGGGGATGGGCGGACGTCTGGGTGCGATCCCGGACTTCGTGCTCGCCGTCTCGGCGCCCGAGGACGTCTTCCACGTGGCGCTGCGCGGTGCCCCGCAGATGGAGGTCGACGGTAAGGCGCTGGACGCCTCCGCGGTCACCACCTGGTTCGAGACGACGGTGACCGCCCCCAACTCGGTCATCGTCAGCGCGCCCGACGGCGCCGGACAGGTGCGCCGCCCGGCGGTTGACGCCGTCGTGAGCACCGGTCACCTGGTGCTGCGCGGATCGGAGAAGTCGAGCGGGACCCCGTCCCCCAGCCGTGCATCGTCGAAGGGGTCCGGTGACTCCGACGACGATGACCCTGACCCGGCTGGTCCTGACTACTCCACCGCTTCTGCCGGCTCCGCCGGAACCCCTGCTGCTGCCGTGAGGACCTCTCGGTCCTCCCGTCGGGCATCGCGTCGCGCCTCGCGCCGTCAGTCCACCTCGTCGGACCACTCGGAGCAGGACGACTCGTCTGAAGGGGCGCCTGCCGAGACCGCCGAATCCGCCGACGTCGTCGACGACCTCATCGAGATCGCGCAGGACAACGCCGAGCAGCAGGCCCTCGATGGTGCTGAGCTCGCCGCGTCCCTCGAGAGCGCTGAGGCCGCTGAAGCCGCCGGTCAGCCGGAGGACTCCGCTGAGGACTCCGATGCTGCTGAGGAGTCGGGCCTGATCTCCGACTCCGAGGGACCCGCTGACCTGCTGGCCGTCGTGGCCGGCATCTCCGAGGCCGCTGAGGCGACCGAGGCGACGCCGTCGCCCGAGCTGCCCGAGTCCTCAGAGACTCCCGACGAGACCCCGGAAGCCCAGACCCCTGAGGCCGCCGAGGCCGCCACTGAGTCCTCACCGGAGACCTCCGATGAGGATCTGCTGATCGCCCCCGTCTTCGATATCCCGGCCCTGCCGATCCCCTCCGCTCAGGAGGCAGAGGCCATGATCCCGCCCCCTCCGCCCCCGTCGAGCGAGGATCTTGAGGCTGCTGGTATCAAGGACGCTGCCGCCGAGGTCACCGAGGTCGCCCAGACCCCGGCCGACTTCGTGCCCGTTGAGGCCGCCGAGGCCGCCGTGGTCGCGGAGGCCACTGCTGTTGCCGAGGCCGCCGCGCAGGCGCACGCCGAGGAAGAGCCCGTACGCTCCGGGGACCACGACGGACAGACCATCAACAGTCTGCCCGAGGACCTCTCCCAGGAGCTGCGCGCCGAGCTGCTCAACCAGGGGCTCGGTCCCCTGGAGCCGAGCCAGTCGGCGGAGGTTGTCGAGTCTCCCGGATCCGCGGCCGTGGATGCCGCAATGGTCGAGCTCGTGCAGCCCTCCGTCGGCGAGCCGGCGACTGCCGAGCTCGGTCGCGGGGACCACGACGGACAGACCATCAACGGTCTGCCCGAGGACCTGGTCGGCGAGCTCGTCTCCCTCGTGGGAACCGGGCCCTCCAGCCCGGCGTCCCCGGTCTCGGCGAGCTCTCCCAGTGAACCCGACGCCATCCGGATCGTGCTGTCGGCGGTGTGCCCCCAGGGCCACCCCAACCCCACGAACTACACCGTGTGCCGCGTCTGCGGAGCTGAGCTCAACCGTCCGGCCAAGTCGGTGGCCTGCCCCCCTCTGGGGCGCGTGGTCACCTCCGGCGGCGAGAGCATCGAGCTCAACCGTCCCCTCCTGGTGGGTCGCAACCCTGTGGCCGACGACATCAGCAGCGTCGCGGAGGTCCCCCTCCGTCCGCTGACTGTCGCCAGCCCCAACCAGCTCGTCTCCCGCAACCACATCCTCATCGACCTGGATGCGTGGAGCGTTCTGGCCCAGGACCTGGGCAACTGCAATGGCACCGTTCTCAACCGCCAGAACGAGGCGCCCGTGCGCCTGTCCTCGGCGAATCCGGTGCTCCTGCGCAGTGGAGACGTCCTCGACCTCGGCGATGGTCAGACCCTCGCCTTTGAGAACCTCCCCTGATGCTGGATCACAAGGGACCGCCTCCGGTCATCTCCGGGTTCACGTACCTGGAGAGACTCGGAGCGGGAGGCTACTCCACGGTCTACCTCTTCGAGCAGCACATGCCCCGCCGCGAGGTCGCGGTCAAGGTCATGAACGCTGACGTGGAGGACAAGACCGCCTCCCGCTTCGAGTCGGAGGCGAATCTCATGGCGCGGGTCTCCTCCCACCCGGCCATCCTGTCCATCTACGGCGCGGGCGTCTCCGCCGACGGCCACCCCTTCCTGGTCATGGAGTACTGCCCGCCGCCGCAGCTGGGCGCCATCTTGCGCCAGGGTCCCCTCAATGTCGCTGAGACCCTGTCGACGGCGATTCAGATCGCCGGAGCGGTGGAGACCGCTCACCGGGCCGGCATCGTCCACCGGGACATCAAGCCCGCCAACATTCTGTTCACCACCTACCGCCGCCCGGTGCTCTCCGACTTCGGCATCTCCGCCATGAGCGGCCCGGAGGGGGCCGAGGAGCTGCGGGGGATGAGCGTGCCCTGGGCTCCCCCCGAGCAGCTGGTGGGGATGCGCTCGGCCAACCCCGCCTCCGACATCTACTCCCTGGGCGCGACCACCTTCGCGATGCTCACGGGGCGCAGCCCCTTCGAGACCGACGGCATTCCGGACGTCTACGAGCTCTCCCGCCGTATCGTCAAGGACCCCCTGCCGCCGCTGGGGCGTCAGGACGCCCCGCCGTCGTTGCACCGTGTGCTGTCGGTGGCGATGGACAAGAACCCGGACTCGCGCTACCCGACGGCGCTGGCCTTCGCCCGGGCGCTCCAGCAGGTCCAGGCCGAGCTCGACCTGCCCATCACGACGGTCGACCTGTTCCAGGAGCCGGACAAGGCCGCGAAGTCCGCCCGGCGCCCCAACCCCGACGAGGCCGACACCGCCACGAAGATGGGGGTCTTCAACCAGGTCGACGTCACCAGCGAGCACATCGCCATGCGGGTGGAGCCCGACAGTGAGGACAAGGGCTCGTCGTCGGACTCGGAGGCCGCTGAGTCGAGCCGCCCCAACCGCATGCGGGCCGTACTGACCGGTCTGCTGGTCGTGGCCATGGTCGCCGCCGTCATCGCCGCGATCGTCGTCTCCCAGAACCAGGACAAGCAGAAGAAGCCCAACAACCCCATTGCCACAATCGCCCCGCAGCCCGACGCCAACCCCCTACAGGCCTCAGTGCCCATGGTGGGAGATATCGTCGGCGAGGCACAGGGCGACGGCACGGTGAAGTTCACCTGGGGTGAGCCGGAGACGAACTGGTCCGGCAGCTACCTCTACCGGGTCAAGCTGCCCGATGAGGAGACCGAGCTGGACTCCACCCGCACCAACGAGGTCACCGTCAACGCCCAGCCGGCGCGCACCTGCCTGGAGGTCACCGCGGTGCGCGCGGACGGTAAGGCCTCGCCGGCCAAGACCGCCTGCATCGACACTCCCTGAGGTCGCCTCCCCGGGGCGATCACGCCCGAGACATCGTTGAAGTGAGCGCCGTCGAGACATAGCCACTGGGGCCCGCACTCCCGGACAGGAGTGCGGGCCCCAGTGCTTGAGGGAACCGGTGCGGAACTCAGACGACCTCCACCTTGAAGGCGATGCGGCCGAAGAAGATCGTGCTGCCCTCCAGGGCGGACAGCGCCTTGTCCGGTACGGCCTCGACGGTGCGCCCGTCGCGGTACTCCACCCGCGTCCCGTTGGTGGAGTGCAGGTCGGTGACCCACACCCCGTCCAGCAGCGGGAAGATCGCCGCGTGCGTCTTGGACACCGAGCGCGTGGGATCGTCGAGAGCCACGCGCTCCGCCCCGGGGTAGGCAGAGATGTTGTCGGGGTCGCGGCCCACCACCGTGGGCTCATGGATGACGATCGGGTTGCCGCCCAGCAGTGGAACAAGACGCACCGACAGGGCCGGGGCGGCTGAGGAGGCCGACGGCAGCGACGGTGTGGCGGTCTGGGCGCTTGCGGCGGGCACCGGGGTGAGCGGGGGCAGAGAGACGCCTGCAGCGGGGGCGGAGGCAGGCGCGGCCGCCTCCGGCATGCTGCCGGCACCGTGCCTGGACACTCCGGACTGGGGCTGCGCCGACGCCTGGACGGAGGCGGAGCGCTCGTGACGAGCGGCGCCGGCTTCCGCGGCGGGGGCATCGCTGCGGGACTCGCCGGGGACGGCGTGCTCATCCGCGGGCGAGGGGATACCCGGCCCCGAGAAGCGGTGCGAGGCGTGGGACCGGCGCGCGGAGCTCGCCTCGGCAGCGGCCGTGCTCGCCGCGCTGCCGGCGGAGGTCCGCGCGTGGCTGCGGTGACTGCGCACGGTCGGGTGCGTGTTCCCCTCAGAGGAGGCCGGCACACCACCGGGCACGGTGGCCGGGTTGGTCAGATCCATCGGGGACGCGTGCTGCGCAGGCGCCGAAACCGTCTTCGGCTGCTGCGGCAGGCCGTCGTCGGAGACGATGGCTCCTTCCGGCAGGGAGTCCACCGTGGCGGCATCGACCGAGGTGGGAACCGAGGACCAGGGCACCGAGTCGATGAGGGCCTGCGTGTTGCGGTCCCCTGAGGGCAGGATGCTGGAGGTGTCGAAGGTGTGCGCCACCTCCGGGACGGGGCCTGCTCCGGCAGCGAAGCGCTGCCGATCGGAGGCGAAGAGGCTCTCGCGACGAGGAACGCCGGGCTGTGACACCGACTCTCGCTGATCCTCGGCAGGTGCAGCAGACGAGCCGGAGGTCTTCTTGCCGGTGTGACCGGGCTGAATCCTCCAGCGCTGGGCGTGGGCGTGTCGTGGTTCCATCGTTTGTGATGTTACGGGTTTTGTGGCTTTCGAGCGCGGGACTTGTGGTGTGGAAGTCGCATCGTGCGACGTGGAGGACTCCGTTGCCTCGGAATCGTCAGCAGTTTTGGAGGATTCCGCTGAGGGCGTCGTCGCTTCGGACTGTTGCTGATCGGCTGGGTGCTCAGGTGAGGGCGGCGCGTGGGACGAGGGCTTCTCTCCCTCGTCACCCTGACCGTCGGCGGCATCCGTGGACTGAGACGGCGCGTCCTCCACGACGTCGAGCGTAGCCGTTTCGGAATCCGTCTGCGAGGGCTGCTGCGTCGGGGCGTCGTCGGAGTCGGACGATGCGGCCACCGGCGGCTCCTCGGCGTCCGCCTCAGACGGCTCGTCGGACGGTTCCTCGACGTCCGCAGCCGGTTCATCGACCGGTTCCACGGCGTGCTCGTCAACCGCCTCCTCAGCTTCCCCTGCCGTTTCTTCGATCGTCTTTTCGGTCGGTGCTGGGCCGGCCGGCTGCGATGATGCGGCCGGGGCGGCGTCGTCCGCCTCCGGTTCGGTGGCCCCGGCGGGGGCGAGCGGTGCCGGCTCCGTGTCCTGGTGAGCCGGGGGAGCAGCATCCTCCGCGGCCTCGGGGGCGGTTGCGACGGTGTCCTCGTCGGCCGGGCCCGTCGAGGGCTTCGATGCTCCTGCCACGGCCGGCCGGGAGTCGGCCCGGGCCGCGGCCATGGCAGCGGATGCCTGAGGGTCCATGGGGGTGGCCGAAGCGACGGCGACGGCCTCGGCGTCGGTGTCCACAATGGCCGGACCGGCCTCCGCCGCCGACTTCGCGGAGGCGGACGATGACACGGTCGCCGCCTTGGTGGCCTTGACGGTGACCTGAGGCGCGGCTGCGATCGTTGCGGCATCCGTGCTCGCGGCCTGGCCTGCGGCGGAGCCTCCTGAGACCGCAGGCGCGTAGCCGTCGGGGGAACCGGCCTTCAGGGCGCGACCGGCATGGCGCGCGGGCCGGGCCGGACGGGGCCGACGGATCGAGGAGGAGACCGGATCCGACGTCGTCGGGTGCGCGTTCCTGCCGGAGGAGTCGGTGATGCCGGCCTCGGTGGCGCTCTGGGCGCCCGCGGTGGCGGCCTGCTGGGTCTCCTGTGCCGTCTCCTGGCCGGCCCTGGCGCGCGTCGAGCCCGGACGGGGGCCGCGTTTCCTGGGCTTCTTGCCCCGTGCCGTCTTGCCCGCCTTCTTCTCGGTCTTGCGCTCGGCTCGCTCGGAGGGCCGAGTGCGGGGGCGGACTCGCCTGACTTCTCGGGGGCCTGAGTGGACGGTTCCGCGGCGGGTTCCTGGCCCGCGGCGCTGCGCTCGGCGGGGGAGGAGAGAGACGCGCGCCTGGCGGCGTCCCAGGCCTCACCGATGTCCTGAGCGGAGGACGTCTCGGGCTCCTCCGGCACCACGGCACCGGCGTCGGCCCGGGGGCCGAGGGAGGCGGGCTCGGTGACTGGGCGGTGTGCCGACCCGGCCTCTGAGGGAGCAGGTCGTGCGGGACGCCTCGGCCTGCGGGCGTTGAGCAGTGCCATCCCGGAGAGCTTGTCGTGCCAGCCGCGCCCCTCGGGGTCGGCGGCCGCCGTGCGCATGAGCGCGATGGTGCCCAGGCCGAGCGTGGTGATGCTGACGGCCAGGATGAGATCGGCGTGGAGGAACGAGCCCAGTGGTGAGGGGGTCTGGTTGCGGGCCCCCAGCATGCGGATCCTGAGCAGGCGTCCTCCCAGGGACCAGCCGGTGGCGGCGATGGCCAGCCAGCGTGCCCCGACGACCAGACCGAAGGCGATGAGCCCGCTGGTCAGGGCCGGGCGGCCGCCCACCTGCCAGATGACCGTGGTCAGGCCCCCGACCAGAAGCGAGCCGATGACGAGGTCGATGACCCCTGCAACCACGCGTGCCCGCACCGGGGCCGGGGGGAGGCGGCGATGCGCAGCTGAGGGCGTGTGCGCGCCGGCCCGGGCAGCGTCGGGCTCCGGGCCCCGGGAGTCGGCCGTCTGCGCTCCGCCGTGCGGATCACTGGGGGCGCTCGGCGCCGTGCCGTACGGACTGACGACGTCGGTGCGCGGCGCGTTATCGGACGGACGGGAGGACGTCGGTCGGCCCGCAGCGGTCGAGGCGCTGCTACGGGCGTCAGCAGTGATCGTCATGACCGCAACCTCCTGGGTCGACGTGACCGCCTGTCGGCGGGATGGACGAGGGAGCGCGGGGACAAACGGGCCCATACCCGTCCCAGGCGCGAGCGGTCCGCCCCCATGCAGCGGACGATCGCATCTGAGGATTCCCACAACTCCCCTAGAGCGTACGATGGCGGCTCCCCGGAGCTGAAGACCTGGGTGTCAACTGCTCCGGCGAATCGAGGCAGATCGACCTGCGGGAAGTGAGGGGCCAGCTGCGCGGCCGCCTCCCTCCGAGTGGCCCCCCACCCGGGGTAGCGCCCCAGGTCGCGGGCCCGGTCGAGGATCTCCTCCCAGGCTCCCAGGGCCTTGCCGACGCCGGTGCGTGCGCGCCGGCGTCGGCGCCGCCAGGCCTTCCACCCCAGGACCGAGCCCACGATCATCGCGATCGCCAGGACGGAGCCTCCGACGGCGATGACCGCCGTCGGCAGACCGCCCTTGTCCTTGTCCTGGGGGTCGTCGCGCTGCGGGTCCTCGTAGTTGGGGGGCAGCTGGGCCGGGTCCTCATTGGGCAGCGGGGGCTGGAGGACGTTGGGCTCGGGGTTGGAGACCTTCTGGGTGGTCTGCTGCTGGGGAACCTGGTCGCGGTCCGGCGTGACGTCGAAGGACACCCAGCCCAGCCCCTCGAAGGGGATCTCCACCCAGGCCTTGACATCCTCGCCGGTGACGGTCTTGGCATCGCCGTCAGTGGCCGGGTCGAAGCCCATGACGACGCGGGCCGGGATGTTGAGCGAGCGGCACATGAGCATCATGAGCACCGAGTACTGCTCGTCGTCGCCGATGAGGGAGTCGGCCTCCACCATGGAGGCGATACGGGCGGCCCCGTGCCCGGGCTGGGAGGGGCTCTTGGTGCCGTCGGAGTAGTAGCTCGTGCGCAGGCGCTGCTGAAGCGCCCGGACCTGCGCGATGGGGTTGGACTCGGCCCCGACGATCTCCTTGGCCAGGGAGGCCACTGACGACGGTACCTGCTCGACCGGTCCCAGCGAGGTCTGCGCCAGCGAGGCCTTGTTGAGGGCGGCCTCGGAGGGTGCGGTGTAGGGGGCGACCCGCTCGGTGAGGACGTCACCCGAGGCCAGGCCGCTGGTGGCGATCCCGGTGGAGGAGAACTTGTCGTAGTACATGCCCTCGCGCAGGGCCGACTGACGCGGCCCGGAGGACTCGATGCGGATCGTCTCGGGCATGGTGGGCACCCAGGGGAAGCTGTAGTCCTCGATGGTCAGGGAGGAGGTCTGCTTGCGTCCGTCGAGCCGGTTGGCCGTCAGCTGGGTCTTGTCGCCGATGCGCTCGAAGCGCGACTGGCCGTTCTCGTTCTGACCGATGTGGGCCGACAGGCCGTCGTAGGAGTCCAGGGCGGCGATGCGGATGCGTCCGCCCGAGGGCAGGTTGATCGGCTTCATGAGCCGGGTGTGGGCCTTGTCCGTCTCCAGGGTGCGCACCAGGGACAGGGGGCTGGCGTACTCGGTCACGTCCAGCGGCGGCTGGAACAGGTCGCGCACCACCGTCCGGGAGGCGGGGGCGGCGGGGGTGAGGACCATGGCGGCCAGGGAGGTGACCAGCAGCAGCACGGCGGCGATGACCGTTCCGCGCAGGGCCGCCCGCCCCAGGTCTCCGGTGGAGCGGGCGCTCGTGGCGCCCGAGGTGGTCGAGAAGGAGCTCAGGTCCAGGGCCTCGACGACGTGGCTGCGCCGCTGTCGCAGGGAGCCGCAGGTCCACAGGGCCAGGATCCCGACGACGAACAGGACGCCCAGCACGGTGGGGCGCACGGTCTCCTGCCCGCCCCAGCCGATGCCGACGGCGGGCAGGCAGGTCAGGGTCAGGCCGGCCAGGACCTCACGGCCCGCCAGGATGAGGCGGGTCGCCAGCGCCGAGACCACCAGCCCGGTCATCCAGGGCAGCACCGTCATGCCGCTGAAGGAGCTCAGCGGCATCGGCACGGTCAAGGCGTCGCGCCACACGGTGATCGTGGAGCCCAGCACCGTCTTGATCGCCGCGGTCCCGGAGCCGACGTCGGTCAGCAGCCACGGGGCCACCAGGACGTGGACCAGCGCCAGGGCCGCCATGCTCGGCAGCACCGACAGACGCAGGCGCGAGCAGAGCATGGAGGTCAGGGCGCCGATGAGCGCGCCGTAGCCGACGGCGAGGCAACCCACCACGGAGGCGAAGATCGGTAGGAAGGGGACCGCGCCGATGGCGAGGATCCCGGCCATGAGGACCAGCTCGAGGGCGGCGGCGGCCGGCGTGGGCGGCTTGGCGCCGCGCCGGGGAGGCAGGAAGCGGCGGGCGGAGAGCGCCGGCCGGGAGGGACGCGACAGGAGCGGTCCGGCGCCGGTGATCGAACGGGCCTGACGAGTCGTCTCGTTGCTGTAGAGGCTGCGCGTGCGCGACGACGTCGCCGTCGACCAGGAGGAGGGCGACTCGCCCGAGCCTCCGGAGGGTGCGGCGGTGACCTGCGAGGGGACCTCGGCCGGAGAGGGCGCCCCGGCCGGCGAGGCGCCCGAGATCGGGGAGCCCGCGGTGCGGGGGGATGCGGTGGTGAGGGTTGTCGTGGGGGTCATAGTGCTCGCCTCAGGGCGGTGGGCAGCTGCTCAAGACGGTCCATGTCCACGACCGGCATCGTTCCGGCGTGGTGGCGCGACAGGCCGCGCTGGCCGGCGCGCAGGGCAACGGTCACCATGGGCAGCGGTGCGAAGCCGCGGGCCCGGGCCAGCACGGCGCGGTCGACCTGCTGGCCGGTGACGAGGACGACGATAGAGGCATCGGGGTGTGCCGTGCAGGCGTGTCGCACCAGCAGGTCGCAGCCGTAGTCGTCCTCACCGGTGCTCAGCAGGCAGGACGTGTCCAGCATCCGCAGGGCGGAGGAGGTGGGCAGAGCCCCGATCTGGGTGATGAAGCGGACCTCGCGCCCGTCCTGGATCGCGTCCATGGCCAGTGAGCAGGCGATGGACACCGCGGTCTCGAAGTCCTCCTCGCCGGCGTAGTCGTCCTGACGGGTGGACAGCAGGACGAGCAGGCTGGAGCGGCGGGTCTCCTCGAACTGACGCACCATGAGCCGGCCGGTGCGGGCCGTGGTGCGCCAGTGGACGTTGCGCCGGTCATCGCCGGGGACGTACTCGCGCAGGGCGTGGAAGGCGACGTCGGAGCTGGACAGGTCCTGGGTGACGGCGCCCTCGATGTCTCGCAGGACGCCGTGCAGGACCGTGCCCAGGCGCACGGTGCGCGGGTGGATGTGGATGTGCTGCGGGGTGCTCAGGGAGCGCTCGCGCTGAAGCAGCCCCACCGGGTCGCGCTGGACCGCCAGGACCGGACCGACGGTGACGATGCCGCGGCGCTGCGTGGGCAGGACGAAGCCGCGCTCGTGGACGGCCCCGGGGGTCAGGGTGGGCACGACGAAGACGGCACGCCCCGGCCCCACCGGCATCTCCATGCGCGAGGGCAGCAGCGGCCGGGTACGGGGGTTGGTGACGGTCAGACGGATGAGGGCGTGGTCGCCCACGGTGACGCGGGACTCGAGCAGGTTGTGGTTGACCGAGTAGCCGCGGCGGGGGATGAGCCACAGCCAGGCGCTCACCGAGACGATGCCGACGGCGGCCGCGGCGCTCCACGCCTCCTGCCAGCCCATGACGGCCCCGGTCAGTCCGCAGGCCGCCAGCAGCACCAGGCTGCCCCATCCGATGGGGGTCACGGTGTGCAGCAGCCAGCGCAGCGGTCGCAGCGCCACCGCGGCCGCTGCGGCCAGTCGGGACTGCGAGGGCCTGGCGGTCAGGGCCTCGTTCGTGGAGGTCGACGACGCAGCCGATGCCGCGGGCTGCGCGGAGGCCGGAGCCCCCGAGGAAGTGGGGGCTGCGGCGGAGGAGGCGGATGCGCCGGTCCCGCCCGCCGAGCCCGGACGGGCCTGGAGGGCAGGTTTCTGCGACGTCGTCTGAGGCGTCATACGGCTCAGTCGCGGGTCGTGGGGGCGGGGACCTGGGCCAGCGCGGCGGTGATGACGCCGGAGGCGGTGGCGCCGGTGAACTCGGCGTCGGGGTCCATGACCAGGCGGTGGGCCCACACGACCTCGGCGAGGTCCTTGACGTCATCGGGCAGGACGTAGCTGCGGCCCTGGGAGGCCGCCCACACCCGGGCGGCCCGAGCCATGCCGATGGCGCCGCGGGTGGACACGCCCATGCGGGTCTCGTCGGCTGCACGCGTGGCCTCCACCAGCGCCCCGATGTAGTCCAGCACCGAGTTCTCGATGTGGTTCTCGGCGGCGAGGTCGGCCATGGAGGCCACCACGGAGGAGGCCACGACCGCGGACAGGCTCTTGGAGCGGTCCGGGTGGGCCGAGCTCGACAGGATCCGGGTGAGCGCCTCCCGGTTGGGGTAGCCCACGGAGGTCTTCATGAGGAAGCGGTCGAGCTGGGCCTCGGGCAGGCGGTAGGTGCCGGCCTGCTCGATGGGGTTCTGGGTGGCGATGACCATGAAGGGGCGCTCGGTGGTGTGGCGCACGCCGTCGACCGTCACCTGGGACTCCTCCATGACCTCCAGGAGGGCCGACTGGGTCTTGGGGCTGGCCCGGTTGATCTCGTCGGCCAGGACGATGGAGGAGAAGATCGGGCCGGCGTGGAAGTCCCAGGTGCCGGTCTTCTGGTCGTAGATCGTCACGCCCGTGATGTCGCTGGGCAGCAGGTCGGGGGTGAACTGGATGCGCGAGTGCGTCCCCTGCACCGAGGCCGCCAGGGCCCGGGCCAGGGCGGTCTTGCCGGTGCCGGGGGCGTCCTCGAGCAGGAGGTGGCCCTCGGAGAGCATGGTGGTCAGGGCCAGCTTGATTACGTCCTCCTTGTCGAGCAGCGCCTGACCGACGTTGTTGACAATGGTGGAGAAGGCGTCAGCGAACCATGTCGCGTTCTCGGGAGTCATCGGCATGGAATCAATGATCCTTCGGGTGGAGAGAGGTGGGTGTGTGACTTGTTGCGTACTGGGCATCGATCCGGTTAATGAACCGGTTATTGCTGGGTGCAGGTGATGGTCTGGTCCCAGTTCGGTGTCCGGTGGGGGAACTTGTGCCGGGCGTAGCCGTTCTTATCCAGGGCGATCTCCTCCTCGTTCCAGGCGGGCTGCCAGTTCCAGGTGTCCCAGTACCAGTAGCCGCAGGACACGGTGCTGTTGGGGTTCCCGGTGATGTCGAAGACCATCTGGTAGCAGGTGCCCCAGGGGCCGAAGGGGTGGCACCTCTGCGTGTAGTCCACGTAGAACTGCTGCTCGGTGCCGACCGGGTAGGCCTGCTTCTTGTCGTCGTCATCGTCGTCATCGTTGTCGTGCTTGGACGGCCGGGTGACGGTGTCGCAGCCCCACTCGGAGGTGCCGGCGTTGGTCCTGGCCCGCACGCACCAGGTGAGCGACTCGCCGCGCTTGAGCTTGCCGTCATAGGTGTCACCGATCTCGATGTCCTCGACGGACTTGCCGCCGTCGTCGGTCTGCTCGTACTCGGCGCCGGCGCCGTTGTTGGCACCGGGGCTCCAGGAGCAGGAGACCTTCTTCTGCTTCTTGCCGGTGAGCTCGCAGCTGACCGAGGGGGCCGACGGCGGACCGTAGGGCGCCACCGGTGAGGAGGCGACGACGTCGGAGTACTGCCCGCCGCCGTTGGCGCGGGCGTAGACGGTGTAGGCCTGCCCGTCGTTCAGTCCCCGGATGGTCGAGGAGCTGGTCCAGGTGACCTGGTCCACGGAGTACTCCACCGTCAGCTCGCCCACGCTCCAGCCGTTGCCGGCCCGGGGCGAGGAGCTCACGGACAGCTCGCCGCTGTTGCCGGTGGCCTTGACGGCGGGGGTCGACGGCGTCAGCGGGGTCGGCTTGTAGGTGTAGCTGGCCTGGCCCGAGGTCTTGGAGCCGTGACCGTTTTCGGCCTCGACCCAGAAGGTCCAGGTTCCGCGCGAGACCGAGACCGTGGCGGAGGTGGCCCCTCCCACGTTCTTGGAGTCGCTGGTGTGCCCGTTGGAGTAGTGCAGCGTGTAGCTCACGGGGCTGCCGTTGCCGTTGGCGGCTTGCCAGCCGATGGTGACCGTGTCCCCGTTGGGGGTGATGACGGGGGTCCCGGGGGTGCCGGGCTCGCCGTAGGGCGTCACCGAGTTGGAAGAGGAGGACCACTCCGAGACCGTCCCCTGGCTGGACCTGGCGCGCACCTGAGCGGTGTAGGCGCGTCCCGGGGAGACGTCGAAGGAGGCCGAGTCCCCGGAGATGCCCGACTGCACGGTGCCGTCGGACAGGCGCACGTCATAGGTCGCCGTGCCCCCGAAGGGGTCGTCCACCTGGGTCCAGGCGGCGGTGACCTTGCCCGAGCCGGCCGTCAGCGTGGGCGCGGCCGGGGTCTTGGCGGTGGCGTTGTGCTGGTAGGACACCGTCGCGGCCTCGGAGTCGCCGTACTTGTTGGTGGACACGACCTGGATGCTGTAGCTCTGACCGGGCGCCAGACCACTGATGAGGCAGTTCGAGGTCGAGCAGGACTGCTCGGAGCCGTTGACACTGACCTTGTAGCCGGTGATGGGGGAGCCGTTGGCGGAGCCGTCGGTCCAGGACACGCGCGCCGAGTCGGCGTCCACGGGGGCCACGCTCACCCCGGAGGGGGCTGCGGGCGCCACCCCACCGACCTGGACGGTGATGGTGCCGGTGACGGCCCGGGACTCCGAGCCGGTGGAGTCCAGCACCTTGTACTGCGCGGTGATGGTGCCGTGGAACCCGTTGTTGGGCGTGATCGTCACAGTCGTTCCCGAGGCGCTGATCGAGCCCTGGCCGGAGGTGATCGTCGGGGTGCCGGACAGGGTGATCGGCTTGTCCGGGAAGGGGTTGCTCACCGCCTTGGACACGTCGGTGCTGACCGCCTCGCCGTTGCGGGACTCCAGGTTGATCGGAGCCGTGGTCATGAGGGGCTTGTTGGAGGCGCTGACCCGCACGGGCAGGGAGGCGCTCACCGGCGGGTTGACGCCGTCGGAGACCGTGATCGGGATGGAGCCCGTGGTGCCCTCGGCGGTCTTGTCGGAGGCCTTGACCGACAGCGTCGAGCCGCTCAGGGAGATCTCGAATCCCGCGGGGGCGGGACCGGCCTGGAAGGAGAGCTTGTCATTCGGGTCGGGGTCGGTGGCCATGGCCGCCAGGTTGGCCGTCACGGCCCCCTCGCCGGGGGCCACCGTCATCTCGGTGGGGGTGAAGGTCGGCGGCCGGTTTGTCGAGGACTCCACGATGATCGGCAGCGTGAGTGTCGAGCTCAGGGCGTCGGAGCCGGTGCCGTCGGCCACGGTGAAGGTCACCGAGGTCTGCCCGGTGAAGCCCGAGTCGGGGGTGAAGGACAGCGCCGACCCGCCCGAGGCGACCTTGGCGTCCTTGGTGCCCTTGGCCATGTGGATGGAGGAGGTGTCCGTGATGACGGGCTTGGTGCCCTCACGGGTGAGGATGTAGGAGGACAGGTTGATGTCCGTGGTCTTGTCCGCCAGCACCCGGGCGGGCACGGCCGAGGGGTTGATGCGGGGCCGCAGGGCCGAGCGGGCCGGCACCACGACGACGGCGTGGCCGGTCAGCCCGTCGGCGTCGGTGATCGTGTAGAGCACGAGCCGCTGGGTCTCGCCCACCGTCAGGCTCAGCGAGTCCTTGCCCACCTCGACATCGGGGTCGGAGGAGGACAGCTTGAGGTCCCACGGCGAGCCGTCGGTGTCCTTGTCGTTGTCCAGGACCGGGACGGTGACATGGCCGTTGGCGTCGACCTGGTCGACGGTGACGTAGTCGTCCACGCCCACCGGGTTGGCCAGGGGGGCGTTGCTCGAGACCTGGACGGTGACGGTGCCGGTGTCGGTGCCGCCGCGTCCATCGGAGACGGTGTAGGTGACCGAGTGGTTGCCCTCCTTCTCCGGCAGGTCGAGCACCAGGCGGCCGGCGCGGGTGGACACGCCCAGGGAGGGGTCGCTGGAGACCGGGTCGCCCTCCAGGGACAGGTTGTCGCCGTCGGTGTCCAGGTCGTTGGACAGCACGTCCACGGCCACGGTGCGCCCGGGCTTGGCCACGACCAGGTCGTCAGTGGCCACCGGGGCCACGTTGAGCGGTGAGGCCTGGGCCACGCCCACCCGGACCGTGCCGGTGGCCTGGGCCCCGAAGCGGTCCTCGACGACGTAGGTGAAGGTGTCGGTGCCGGTGGCCCCCTCGGAGGGCGTGTAGGTCAGCCACGAGGAGTTGATCTCCACCGAGCCCAGGGAGGGGGCCTGGTTGAGGCCCACGAGGCTCACCGAGTCGCCGTCGGGGTCGATGCCGTCCAGCGGCACGGTGATGTTCGTGGCCGAGCCGGCCAGGGTGCGGGCCTCCAGGTTGCGCGGTGAGGGAGCGGAGTTGTGCTCGGCGTCCTGGGCGCGCACCTCCACGGTGAGGACCCCCGAGGCGGTCTGGCCCTGGTCGTCCTTGGCCGTGTAGGCGTAGGAGGTGCGGCCGGGCTGGTTGCCGGCGCGGAAGCGGACGGTGTTCTCGCTGACCCAGGCGGTGCCCAGCTCGTCGCCCACCAGGCTGACCTGGGAGTCCACCGACAGGTTGAGACCGGCGGGGGAGGAGTCGTTGTCCAGGACGGAGGCGGTGACGACGTCGCCGGCACGCACGACGGCGGTGTCATTGGT
Source organism: Actinomyces sp. oral taxon 175 str. F0384 (assembly GCF_000223355.1). NCBI lineage: Bacteria > Bacillati > Actinomycetota > Actinomycetes > Actinomycetales > Actinomycetaceae > Actinomyces > Actinomyces sp. oral taxon 175. The sequence goes on along the minus strand of NZ_AFUR01000007.1, from coordinate 57,669 downwards.
GACCACCGGCGGCTGGGGCTGGGACTGGGTCACCGGGACGATGGCGACCTTCCCCGTGGCGCTGGAGGTGCCGTTGGTGACCGTGTACTCCACCGTCAGGTTGGCTGGCACGGTGCTGGCCGCACTGATCTGCAGCAGGGAGTGGTCCACGACCGTGACGGTGACCCCGGAGTCCGGCGGGGTCTTGACCGACTGCAGGACCAGGATCCCCCCGGAGGGGTCGAAGTCGTTGGTGAGCGGGGCGATGGTCGTCGAGCCGCCGTTGCGCAGCAGGGCGGTGTCGTTCTCGACCTCGGGGGGCACGGTGGCGTCGGCCTTGGGCGTGACGTCCACGCGCACGATGCCCTGGGCCGTGTTGGCGCCGTCCATGACGTCGTAGGTGAGGTAGTAGGTCTGGGCCTGGGCGTTGGGCTCGGTGGAGAAGGTGAAGACACCGGCCTGCTGGTCGACGCTGATCGAGGTCCCGGCCGGGGCCTCCTGCACCGCGGCCAGGCGCAGGGTCCCCCCGGAGGGGGAGGTGTCGTTGTCCAGGGGCGAGACGACGGCCTTGGAGCCGGCGACGACGCGCACGTGGTCGGCGTTGGCGATCGGCTTGGCCGACTGGGCCGGCTGCACGTCGACCTTGACCACGCCGGAGGTGGTCTCCCGGCCGTCGGAGACGGTGACGGTCAGGTCGCGGGTGCCGGTGCCGGCGCCCAGCTCGCGCACCGTGACGGTGCCCTCGTTGGAGACCTTGGTGTCCAGGCCCTCGCCCTGGGCGGAGACCAGGTAGAGGTCGTCCCCGTCGGGGTCCAGCCAGTGGCCCAGCACGTCCAGGGAGCCGGAGGCCTTCTCGGCGACGGTGAGAGTGGGGGTGGTGATCTGCTTCGGGGCGCCGTTGACGTCCCAGCCGTGGACGTCAACGGTGGCGACGGCGGAGTCGCTCATCCCGCGGCCGTCGTCGGCCGTGTAGGGCACGGAGAAGCTGCCGGAGGCGTTGTCCGGAACGTCCATGCGCAGGGCCAGTCCGCCCTGGGCCTTGGTGGCCTTGAGCGAGCCTCCGTTGTCCTGGGGGGTGGCGGTGAGGACGTCGCCGTCGGGATCGGAGTCGTTGGCCAGCACCGGCAGGAGCGCGGAACGGCCCGGGCGCACGCCGAAGCTGTCATCGGCCGCCTTGGGGGGATGGTTCTCCTCGGTGCGCTCCGGCGGGGTCTGGGAGTCCGAGGTGTTGGCTGAGTCGTCCTTCTGATCGGCGTTGTCGTCGGTCTGGGCGGTCTTGTCCGTCCAGTCGTCGATGAGGACGAGGTCCTCGTTGGGCAGCCACACCGAGCCCGTGTCCAGGTCGTTGAGCACGATGGCGTCGCGGTTGACCCGGAAGACCGGGGCGGAGGAGGCGGCGAGCTTGTCGTCATGGGCGGTGTCGGTGCCGCCGCCGAACAGCCCCGAGCAGCTGCGCACGAACTGGCCCGAGCCGGACCAGGCCGCGTAGACGCACTTGCCCAGGCGCACCGGCTGAGCGGGCACGCCCTCGGGGGCGGAGCCCTCCTTGGCCGACGGCGTCCTGGTGACCTTGCCCCCGTCCATGGGGACGGAGATGAGCTCGTTGCGGGAGGCGACCAGGACCGAGTCGGCATCGGGGCCGGGCTGCTGGAGCACCAGACCGGAGGTCCCCAGGCTGACGGACTTGCCCTCGGGCAGGTGGAGGATGCCGGTGCCGCGCTCCAGGACCACGGGCTGGTCACCGACGGCGGTGATCGCCAGATCGGTGCCGGCGGTCAGCTTCAGGGAGGTGTTCGTGGCCTCCTTCCAGCCCTTGTCGCTGGTCTCCAGGGAGACCAGCGACTTGCTGGTGGCCGAGACGGCGTGGATGGCGCCGTCCTTGCCGATGGCGGCCACGACGTCGGGCATGCCGGTGACCACGGGCGCGGCTGCGGTCAGGGAGCCGGCCTCCTTGGCCTTGGCGGCGCGGATGGTGCCCTGGACCTTGTCGACCGCCATGACCCGGTCCCCGCCCTGGGCGATGGTCACGCCCTTGGTGAGCTGGGTGCGCCCGGAGAAGGCGACCTGGGAGGGGTCGACCGAGGAGACGGAGGCGTCGCCGGAGTCGGGGACTAGGACGTCCTCGGCGTTCTGGGTGACGTCGAAGGAGGACGAGGAGGTGCGGATCGCGCCGTCGACCTCGCGGGAGGGGTAGTTGAGGCGGGCCACCAGGTGCTTGGAGGTGGAGGTGACCCACACGCCGCCGTCATTGAGGTGCAGGTCGGCCTGGGCCACGCCCTCGTGGAGCCAGGCGGCCGTTCCCAGGGCGGTGACGCAGACGACGGCGGCCAGGGTCGACAGGCGCTTGCGCAGCCTCACGCGCTGGGCGCGCGACTGGGGGATGCGGAAGGTCGCGGCCAGCCGGGAGGTGGTGGTGCCGGAGGTCAGACCCGAGTCGACGTCCTGAACGTCGTCGGACCGGGAGGTCCGGCTGCGCCGCCGGGGGCGCAGGGCGCCGGCGGCACGGGTGAGCAGACCGGGACGGTCCGCGGCGGACAGTTCGGTCTGAGCGGTGCCGGAGTCGGATCGGTTGCTTCCGCCGTCACCGGCACCGGAGGTGGCTGCGGCGGAGTCGATGCTGCTCGACGGGGTGTCGGGCGTCTCGAAGTCGTTACGTGAAGTGGTCACTTGGCCCCTTGGGGACTACGGGATGCGACCTCCTGGACGAGGGTGCGGCGCAGCATCGTCGAGGAGGTGGTGGGTGTGTAGGGCAGGTAGATCACCGAGGCCCCGACCTCGGCCATCTCGGCCTCCAGACGGCGGCCCTTGTCGGTGCCCTCCCAGTCGGTGCCCTTGAACAGCACGTCGAAGGGGGAGCGCTTCCAGGCCAGGCGCTTGTCCTGGTCATAGTCGGGGACCACGGAGTCCACCATGCGCAGGGCGGCCACCATGGCCATGCGCTCGGCCAGGGGCACGATGGGACCGCGTCCCTTCATCCGCTCCAGCGACTCGTCGGTGGCGACCCCCGCGATGAGGTGGTCGCAGCGCTTGGCCGCCTCGGTGAGGATGTTGAGGTGCCCCACGTGCAGCATGTCGAAGCCGCCGGGGACGTAGCCGGTAATCATCAGTAGGCTCCCTTTCCGCCGATGACCGCGCGCAGCGTTCCGGCGAAGATCTTCGCGTCCAGGGCTCCGCCCCGGTTCTCCACGTAGTGACGGTCCAGGGCCACGGTCGAGGCCCAGGACAGGTCCGAGCGTCCGGAGATCTGCCACAGGCCGGTCAGCCCGGGCTTGACCAGGAGACGACGCAGCGCCTCGGCGTCGTACTTGGCGACCTCGACGGGAAGTGCGGGGCGGGGCCCCACCAGGCTCATGTCCCCGCGCACGACGTTGATGAGCTGGGGGAGCTCGTCAATCGACAGGCGGCGGATCCAGCGGCCCACGCGGGTGATGCGCGGGTCCTGACGGTCCTTGAACATGACCTCGTTGCCGGCGTCGCCGCCGGCCTTGACCACCGAGGCGCGGCGCGCGTCGGAGTCGATGTACATGGAGCGGAACTTCCACATGGTGAAGGGCTTGCCGTCCTGGCCCACGCGGGTCTGGGTGTAGAAGACCGGGCCGGGGGAGTCGATGCGGATGGCGAGCGCGGTGGCCGCCAGCAGCGGCGAGATGAGGGTCAGCCCGATGGCGCCGGCGAGCCGGTCGAACAGGGCCTTGCCCGCGGCGCGGGTGCGGCGGGTCTTGACGGCGATGAGACCGGTCCAGCCGTGCGTGACGGTCAGGGCCCGCATGCGCCCGGGCACGACGTCCTGCAGCCCGGGGGCGACGACGAGGCGCACCTGGGTGCCCTCCAGTCCGCGCATGAGGGTGACCAGGTCCTCGGGGATGACCGAGCCGACCGTCATGACGGCGTCGATGCGCTCGGCGTGCAGGGTCTGGGCGATGTGCTGGGGGCTGCGCACGGGCTCAGCCGAGTGGAAGGCCCGGTCCTGCCCGGAGGACAGGTAGCCCACGATGAGGAAGCCGTCCATGGGGTGGCGGCGCAGCTGGGTGAGCATGGGCTGGGAGCCCGAGCCCATGACGATGAGGGTGCGACGCAGGGCGTGCCCCTCGAGGCGGCGGCGACGCAGCCACCCGGCCTCGATGGAGCGTCCGGTGACGGCCAGGAGGAGCTGGGCCGCCAGAGTGGCCAGCAGGGTGGTCCGGGCGACTCCGGACAGGTCGGCCAGCAGCAGGGCCACCGGGACGCTCACGGCGGCCGCGGCGACGAAGCGGCCCGTACCGGGGCCGGCCTGCTCGACGGCGTCGATACCGAGCGCTCCCAGGAACCAGGCGATGAGCACCATCGTGATGCCCACGGTGGTCGCGGACCAGACCAGTGGCAGGTGGCCGCCCAGGAGGGCGAGCCAGAAGGGGACGGCGACGGCGAAGAGGTCGGACAGGACGAGCCAGATGACGAGGTCATGGCGCGTGCGTGCCCAAGGACTGCGCGGAGCGGTGGGGGAGGTGGCGTCGGCTGCTGCTGTCGAGGGACGCCGGTGCTGCTCGCGCTGGGGCAGTGTCAGGGTCGAACTAGACAAGGTGGACTCCGCAGGGATGATCGTGGGTGGGCAATAACTGGTCGGCTAGTGCTGACGGGACGTCGTGAACAGCAGCGTTTTAGAATGCTACTAAGTCTTGCGGACGTTATTTGTGGGAAGTGGCCAAGATCGCAGGGGCAAGATGAGGAGTCGAGAGGTTTCTGAGATGTCCGTATGTTACAGGTGCACAACGATATGGGGGTGTCAATGCGCCTCTGAGGGACCTTTCAGGGTTCTTCCAGCAGGCGGCATTGTTGCAGGTCAGGGCCGGTTTGCTGGGGTTGTGCCAAGGAGGGTGGGTGGGGGACCGTCTATGTCACAAGACGATAAACAAAAGATACCAGGTCGCCGGCCTTGATGCGTCTACTCTCGTGCCTGTCTTCAGGTGTCTTTCCGATGCCGGATTGTGACCTTCCTACAACATCAGGAGTGCTACGTGACCCAGTCGAGTTCTTCGGCGTCCCGGTCGGCTTCCGGGCCGGCCGAGGCGCAGTCGGCGGACGGCGCTGCCCCGACGGGCGCCGTTGAGTGTGGGCGACCTGCCGATAGCTCAGTTGCCGCAAGCCTCTCGGCGGTTGAGGTGAGTGATGGGGCGGCCGCGTCCCAGGGCTCTCGACGTTCTCCGCTGCGGCGGCTCGGCGGGGTCCTCAGGCGGGGGTCGTCGTCAGGCGCCAGCTGGTCGTCTGTGGGAACCACAGCCGTGGCCAAGGTGGTGGTCATGGGGGTGTCCGGCGTCTTCGGTCTGGTCAACACCAGCCTCATCATCAGGCACTTCGGGGCCGATGCCTTCGCCCAGTACGGCCTGCTGGCCACCTTCCCCACCCTCATGCCCTTCACCGACCTGGGGATCGGCGCGGTCATCCTCAACACGGTGGCGAGCTCGAACGACCCGGCCCACGACTCGACCGTGCGGCGCACGATCACGACCGCCGTCCGGGTGCTGCTCGGCTCCGCCCTGGTCATCAGCACCGTCGGCGTCGTCATCCTGCTGCTGGGCGCCTGGCCCGGGCTGCTGGGGGGCAAGCTCATGGAGGGCGGCGGACTCACCGCCACCGTCTGCCTCATCATCTACGCCACGGCCCTGCCACTGTCCGTGGGGCAGCGGGTCATCATCGGGCTGGGGCGTTCGACCACCCAGGTCATCAGTCAGGGGGTCGTCTCCCCGGCCATGTCCTGCTTCCTGCTGCTGGCCATCGTCACCGGGCTGGGGCGTGGCAACGCCGTGTCCATCTACTCCTACATCGCCAACGCCCTGGTGTCGGTCATCTGCATCGTCGTCGCCTGGCGCGCCACCCGCCCCCTGTTCAAGGGTGCCCTGAGGGACGTACCGCGGCTGCGCAGTGTGCGCGGCGTGCGCATCGTCAACACCGCGGGCCCCCAGCTGCTGCAGTCCCTGGCCATCCCGATCGCCTTCCAGACCGACCGCCTCCTCCTGTCCCACCTGGGGCAGTCTCAGGCCCTGGCCGAGTACAACCTGGCCAACAACCTGTTCAACATGCTCACCCAGACCGTCATGGCGGCCGGCGTCGCCATGTGGCCCATGTTCGCCAGGGCTCGGGCCGACAAGCGCATCGAGAGCCCCTTCAAGCCGGCCATCGCCTTCAGCGGGGGCGGTCTCCTCCTGGCCCTGGCCCTGGTGGCCATCACCCCCTGGGCCGCCCGAGTCATGTCCCACGGCAAGATCGTCCTGCCGGCCGCGCTCGTGTGGGCCTTCGCCGCCTACGTCGCCGTCGAGGCCGGCAAGCAGCCGCTGGGCATGTACATGACCGACCCGCGCGGCCTGCAGTTCCAGGTCATTCCGGTGCTCATCCTGGTGCCGATGAATCTCGCCATCTCCTGGGTCCTCATTGGGCCCTTCGACGCCGCCGGGCCTATCCTGGGATCGGTGATCTCGGTGGTCCTGTGCCAGATCCTCCCGTATGCCTGGTGGGTGCGCCGGGACGTGGCCAGGCGTCGTCGAGAACTGGCCCAGCAGTGAGCCCCTCCTCGTCGGCCGTCGGTGCTGAGCCGGCTCACGCAGCCCGGGAGCCGACGCCGCGCCCCCACGCCCGACCGCTGCCCCACGTCCCCCGACTCCCTCATCTCGCCGTTCCTCATCTGTCCAACACCCGGCCCGGTTCCCCGGGCCCCGCTCAAGGAGAAGCCTCATGAGCTCCCCTGCTGGTTCCCCCACCATCGCCGAGAACATCAGGGCCCTGTCCCGGGCTCAGAAGTCCAAGGCCGGTGCCCCCCTCTACTCCCGCATCATCAACCGCCCCGCAGGCCGGGTCCTGGCCGCGATCGCCCACCGGCTGGGCGCGACCCCGGACCAGGTAACGGTCCTGTCGGCACTGTGCACCTACAGCGGCATCGCCCTCATCGCCCTGTGGCGTCCCACAGTCGTGTCCGCCGTCGCCACCGCCCTGCTGCTCATGTTCGGTTACGCCCTCGACGCCGCTGACGGACAGCTGGCGAGATTGCGAAACGGTGGTTCCAAAGCCGGTGAATGGCTCGATCACGTTGCCGACGTCATCAAGCTCTCGACAATTCACGGGTCCATTGCGATCTCACTGTTCCGTTTTACGGAATTACCGTCCCCGGTCCTGCTTATTCCGCTGGCTTTCGGAGCGGTTCAGAATATTCACTTCTTCAGTTACATCCTGACGTATCAGCTGCGTTATCACGGTGGGACGCCTTTGGCTAAGGACGAGTCCCGACCGGGCATTCTCAAGTCGGTTCTGTCGGCCCCCACGGACTACGGGCTCATGTGCTTCGTGCTCATGACCCGTTTCGCGCCCACGGTCTTCCTGTGGGTGTACGGCATCATGCTCCTGGGCTACGCGGGTTACGTGGCGCTGGCTCTGCCCAAGTGGTACCGCGACCTGCGCAACGACCTCCAGTAGGCCCTCGTCGTCGGCCCTCATCGGGCCTGGGGAGGCCGACCCGTGACGGGCTGCGGCGAACCGATCACCGGCACTCCCGCTGAGATCTCCCTCTATTCCCCCTCATATCTGTTAAGGAATCTTATGGCTCTGCTAACCGGACGCAAGGCGCTACTGGTCTATACGGGACGCAAGGACGGGTTGGGCAACCGTGTGCGTGCGCTGCTGTCCGCCCAGGAACTCGCTCGGGTCGAGGACCGCGACCTCTACTACGTGTGGAGCACCGACGAGTACTTCGGCCCCCGGATGGATGAGCTCTGGCGATTCGAAGGGGGCAGTGCCGTATCGCGCCTGACCTCCCGGGCGCTCCTGCCCGTGGCCCGGTACCGTCAGCCCAAGGGGGTCCGGATCACCTCCGATCTGCGCCGCCGCCACCTGTGGCAGATTCACTCCCACGGCCTGCCCGTCACCTGGGAGGACCCGGCCTGGAAGGGGGGCGCCGCGGAGGGGACGGCGCCCGCTGGGCCGCGCCCCTGGACCGAGCGGCTGCGCGAGCTGACCCCGGTTGACGAGATCGCCGATGAGGTCCGCTCCCTCTACGACGCCCACCTGCGGGGACGCCCCTACGTCGGCATCCAGGTACGCACCCACGCGGTCTCCCACGCTAAGACCATCGAGTCCTCACCGGTGGAGTGGTTCGCCAACCGGATGCGCCAGATCCGCGCCGACCACCCCGACGTCCCCTTCTTCCTGTCCTGCGACACCCCCGAGGCCCAGGAGCATCTGGCCGGGGAGTTCGACGGCTGCGTCTTCCTGACGGACAAAGGTGGTTACAACACCGTCAAAGGTGTGCGCTCGGGCCTGGTCGACCTTTACCTGCTGGCCAGCTCCCAGCACCTCATCGGGGCCTCCTTCTCCAGCTTCGTGGAGATGGCCGTCTTCCTGTGCGACGGCGTCGTCCCCTTCGAACGGCCCGACCAGCCCCTCGACGGCGAGTTCAGCCTCTCCCTGGGGCTGGCCGAGGACCCGCTGCGCCCCGCCCAGCGCTGACGCCGCCCCGCACCTCGATCAGCCGGCAGGACGCCTGCCGGCGGGGCCGGGCGGGAGGGGTGCTCCCGCCCGACCCGGTGGAGCGGGGGCCTCAGGGCCTGACGAGCTCGTCGATGATGCGGGTCATGGTGGCGCGGTACCCGGCCACGGAGAAGCGCTCGGCGGCCTCGCGCTCACCCTGCGCGGCGAGTCGGGCTGCCAGGTCTGGGTCGGCCGCCAGGGATCCCAGGGCGTCGGCCAGGGCCTGCGCGTCGTCGGCGGGCACGAGCAGGCCGGTGGCCGAATCGGTGACGACCTCGGCCAGCCCCTGGACCCGGGAGGCCACCAGCGGCCGGGCCGCGTGCATCGCCTCGATCGCCGTGTTCCCGAAGGGCTCGGCCCGGGAGGGCACGACGACGGCGTCGGCGGTCTCTAGCACCGGCCAGGTGGGGTGCACGTAACCCAGCAGCTCGACGTGCCCCTCCAGGTCCGGCCGACCGGCGCGCTCACGCAGCTCGGCCTCGTACCACTCGTAACCGGGGAAGACCGAGCCGCACACGCTTAAGGAGGCATCCACCCCCGAGCGGCGCAGCAGCCCGACGGCGTCGAGGGCCACGTCCACACCCTTGCGCGGGGACAGTCGCCCCACCATGGCGATCCGGAAGGAGTCCCCGGGCCGCCTGGAGCGCAGGGGCTCCATAGGCCGGTCCGGTCCGGCGACCCCGTTGTGGACCACCTCCGTGCGTGAGGCCAGTCGCGGCTGGGCGTCCAGGAGCGCGTCGCGGGCCGCCCCGGAGTTCGCCACGATCCGGGAGGCCGTCAGCAGTGGGGCGTTGAGTCCGGCGCGGATGATCCGGCGCTGGGTGTCCTCGGCCTCGTGCACGTGGGCCAGCACCGGGACGCCGGCCGCGCTCGCGGCCACTGGCCACCAGGGGATGGTCACCGTGTTGCTGAGAACCACGTCGGCGCGGCTGGCACGGATGACCGACCGCAGGCGGGCGATCTCCGGGGCGGCCTGAGCGGAGAGCCTCGCCAGGCCGGAGGGGCTGAGCAGGGCCTTGCGCAGGACCGTGAAGGGCATGACGGCCACGCGGGCGCCGGCGTTGCGCAGCACCGCCACCAGGGGGCCGTCCTGGGGCAGGGCTACGAGGACCTCGTGGCCGGTCTCGGTGAGTCCGTGAATGGTCTCCACCAGCTGCCAGTCCGAGCCGTACAGGTCGGGGGAGGGGTGGGCCACGAGGACTCGGGCGGCACCGGTGCGGGCGCCGGCCGCCCCGCCCCGGCTCACCAGCCCGCCTTCCCGGTGCGGCGTCCGGAGGGACGACGGCGGACCGGGCCCTCGAGCGCGAGGCGTCGGGCCAGGGCCTCATAGCCGGAGGCCACCTCGTCCCAGTCGTAGAGGGCCGCACGCTTGCGGGACTCCTCGCCGCGCGCGGTCTGGGCCTCCACGTCGGACTCGGCGGAGACGACCAGGGCGGCCACCTCGTTGGGCGTGGTCCAGTAGCGGCCGGCCTCGCCCAGGACCTCCCGGTTGAAGGAGACGTCGAAGGCGTCCACCGCGGCCCCGGCACCGATGGCGCGCAGCAGGGAGGGGTTCGTACCGCCCACGGAGTGGCCGTGGAAGTAGACCAGGGCGCCGGAGTAGAGGGCGTCGAGCAAATCCTGGTCCCACAGGCCGCCGAGCAGGCGGACCCGGCCGTCGGCCAGGGACTCGATGCGGGCGGTGTAGTCGTCGGCGTAGGGGGCCGATCCGACGACGACCAGGGGAAGCGTCGCCCCGGAGCGCACGTAGCCCTCCACGATGACGTCGACGTGGTTCTCCACCTCGAAGCGGGCCACCACCAGGTGGAAGCCCTTGGGGCTCAGGTCCAGCTCGGCCAGGCGCGAGGTGTCGGCGCTGATGCGGGGCGCCCCGTAGGCGAGAAGGTCGGTGGGGGCGTTGAACTCCTCGGTGTAGTAGTCGGCGATGCCCTGGGCGTCGGCGATGAGTGCGTCGGAGTAGCGCACGGCCAGGGCCTCGGCGGCGCGGTAGTAGCGCTTGCCGGTGGGGCCCCACTTTCCGCGACGCCACTCCAGGCCGTCGACGTGCGTGGCCACCGGAATGCGTGCGGCGCGCAGGGCCGGCAGGAAGGGGGAGTTGGCGGCGTTGAAGACGAAGGCCGCGTCCGGGTGGGTGCGGCGCAGCAGGTGGGCCACTGACAGGGCTGTGTGTGACAGGGTCTCCAGGCTGCGGTTCTTCACTGAGGGCAGCTCAACCAGTCGCATCCCCAGGTAGGTGTGGGGCAGCGGGGTGCCCGGCTCAGGGTTGCGGCAGTAGACGAGGACCTGGTGGCCGCGGTCGGCCAGGCGCCGGCCGACCTCCTCGATGGCGGTCTCGAAACCTCCGTAGCGGGCGGGGACGCCTCGCGTCCCGATCATGGCGATACGGAGCCTGTCCGGGTTCACAGCAGTCAACGGAGTCCTTTCGAAGGGCGGCGGGGCCGCTCAGGGATGGGAACCAAAGGTCCTCTTCGATGCGACTGCCAGTCACGGTGACGGCGGAGGATCATCGACGAGGCGGATGGGGAGGCAGTGATGATGGTGGTGATCATGGCGATGAGGCAACGGGCGAGGAGGTGGAGGCTTGGGCTCTTGCCCTTGAGGTCGCAGGTTCCCGCGGAGCGCCTACGAGCTCGTGGTACCGCGCCTGCCCGGTACACCCGGTCAGCAGTCTAGGGGCAGTCGACCGCGGGCATGTGCCGAAGGGAGCGTCACGTGAATATCTCCGGTGCACTGGAGCGTGGGCTCGGGGTGCCGCACTGGTGATGCGCCAGAACTATGGTGGAGGGATGGCGTCCGACTGGTCCACACCACCTGGGCGTGCGCTGAGCATTCCAGCCAAGAATCGGGTGTGGAACTGCGCGGCGGTTAATGAGAGTCTATCTGTGAGAAAAGTGGGTGGGGTGAACCCTGTCGCATGAGAAGTGATTGATTGCACAACAGGAGCTGGAACAAAGGCCCCTGGAGTCGTTATCAAAGCGTTATCGCTGTAATACTCTCGTGACCGGCGCCGGTCTTGCTGAGGCAGGGCCGTCCCGTCATACCGCGCCACTTACCCACGTTCCCTCACGTCTTAAGAACGGAGCACTCGTGCATCCTTTCCGTGCTGCCTCCAGTGTGGGGGCGGTCCTGACCGCCCTCCCCCTCGCCCTCGGTGCGCTCGTCGCCCCTACTGTTGCGCCCCCGGCCGCCGCCGCCCCGGGGCAGGTCGCTCTCGCCTCCCCGCAGCCTCTGCCCACTGCTCAGATGGACGGCATCGTTCTGGACCAGGCGGTGGTGGGCAATACCGTCTACGTCGTCGGAGAGTTCAAGAACGCCCGCCCGGCAGGGGCGGCCGCCGGCGAGAACGAGTCTCCTCGTTACAACGCCATGGCCTTCGACATCACGACCGGTGCGCTGCTGGACTGGGCCCCCAAGGTCAATGGCAAGATCAATGCGGTCGAGGCGTCGGCCGACGGCTCCACCATCTACCTCGGCGGCAACTTCACCTCGGTCAACGATGAGACCGTCTACCGGGTGGCGGCGGTGGACGCTGCAGGCAAGCGCAAGCCGCTGGGGGCCTCGGCCAACGGCGCGGTGATGGATCTGGAGCTCTCGCCCGACGGCTCCACCCTGTACCTGGGTGGTTCCTTCACCCAGATCAACTCCTCCGCGAGGCAGCGCGCCGGTGCTGTGGATCTCAAGACGAACAAGGTCACCAGCTTCGCCCCTCAGGTCGACGACTCCCTGGTTCGTTCCATCACGGTGGCCGCTGACAACTCCGCTGTGGCGATCGGCGGGTCCTTCACCTCGGTGGACGGATCGTCCGACGCCTATGGAATCGCCGTTCTGGAGAAGGATGGTTCGCTGCGGCACACCAACATCTCCAGCGTCATCCGCAACGCGGGCACGAACTCCGGCATCATGAGCCTCAAGTCGGACTCCCGAGGCCTTTACGGCACCGGATACTCCCAGGAGGGGACCTTCGAGGGGATGTTCCGCGCCAGCTGGACCACCGGGGACATCGACCTCATGGCCGACTGCCACGGCGACACCTATGACGTGCTGCCCACCAACGACGTCGTCTACATCGCCAGCCACACGCACGACTGCAGCAACATCGGTGGCTTCTCCGATGGGGAGCAGAGCGGTACCTACCATCACGCCGTCGGCTTCTCAAGCACGGCGACGGGCACCGTGCGCTCCAACACGGCTCGCGGCTACAGCGACTACTCGGGAATGCCCGCCCCCACGCAGTACAGCGGCTTCCTGCCCGGGTTCCAGATCGGCGAGTACAGCGGCCTGAGCCAGGCCGTGTGGACCGTTGAGGGCAACAGCCAGTACATCGTCTACGGCGGTGAGTTCCTCGCGGTCAACGGCACCAAGCAGCAGGGGCTCGTGCGCTTCGCCGCTAGTGGGGGCGACGCCAACGCCGCTGCGCCCGGTGACGAGGGTGGCAACGACAATGGCGACAACGGCAAGGACAACGGCGACAACGGCAAGGACAAGAAGAACAAGGATAAGAAGGACAAGAAGAACAAGAAGAAGAACAAGAAGAAGCAGGACGACTGGGACAACCAGGACGACTGGGACAACCAGGATGGCTGGGGCCAGGGCGGCTGGGGCCAGGATGGCTGGGGCCGGGGCGGCTGGGACAACCAGGACGATGAGTGGTGATGATGGCCATGAGAACCGTTCGGTCTGCGGACCTGCACGGCGTATCTCCTGAATCCTCCGGTTCTATCGGCAGTGGTGGTGTGCTTCCCGACTCAGTGATCGCTGAGGACGGTGCGGCGCGCGACGGAGGTCGTACGCTTCGGCACGTGTCACGAACTCGAATGCTGATCCTCCCCGCTGTCCTGGTGCTGGGTCTGGGGCTGGCCGCCTGCGGAGGCGGAAAGTCTCAGAGCACCGCCAGTCCCTCCGCTTCTACTGCAGCCTCTGCCAGTGGCTCGGCCTCCGCTCAGGCCGTCCCCTCGAACGTCGCCACCCCGACGGTCCAGACCGCGAAGCCGACGGCCGCGCCTGCGTCCCCCTCGGAGGATGTCTCCACTCCGGACGCCTCCTCGCTCGACCCCAAGGCCGTCGAGACCGGTGATCTGTCGAAGGATGAGTACCCCGAGGTGGGCCTGGACAAGTCCGTCCGCGTTGACGGGGACCTGGTGATCTCCCTGGGCCAGATGCAGGCGAAGGACTTCGCCAGTGGGCCCGGCGAGGTGGGGGGTGCTGGAGTCCTGGTTCCGGTGACGGTGACGAACAAGTCCAGCCAGGACCTGCCGCTGGCCAGCGTGCTGTCCACCACCGTCAACTACGGTGAGGGTGCTGGTACGCCCGCCAGCGAGATCGTCTCGGCCTCGGACGCGGTTCCTGCCACGCTCGCGGCCGGTCAGACGGTGACTGTCAATCGAGCCTTCGTCATTCCGGCGGAGGGGCGAGGAAACGTCAAGGTCGTCGTGGACCTGGGGGCGGGCCGTGGGGCCGCCACCTTCCGGGGGTCTGCCGGCTGATCCGGGGCGAGCCTTCCAGGGCTCGACCCCTCTTCGACGGGTCTGTTCCAGGCGCCGTCCGGTACTCATGAAAGTGAGTGTCGGACGGCGCCTTGGCGTGCGGGGTGATCCGCTCGGGCGGCTCGGCTCGGGGGTCTGTGTCGTTGCTTCGCTGTGACATGAGACGAGCCGGTGCCGAAGGCAACCTGAGTCGCGTCTATATAGAAGGCGGCACCAATGTCGGGTACTTATGAGTGTCCCGCAGTCCTTGAAACGCTTGGAGTGTGGCGGGATTTGAACGAAGGGTCAGTGTCTGGCGGATTTGTTCTGCTCTGTGGTGTGCACCAAAACGGGGGCGCGCAAGTTGTCGACGGTGTACGATGAGCGCGCCCGTCGACCTGTGCCGGGCGCGGAATACCAGCCATTCGTAAGGTTGCGTGTCCGTGATCTGAGTATGTTCTGAATGGAATACCTGTGAAGCTCCCCCGCCGACTCCTGAGCGGCCTGCTGGCCGCGGCTCTCGTTCCCCTCGGTGCCGTCACGCTCGCTCCGGCCTCCCCTGCCGCCGCGGACCCGGCCCCTGCCCCAGCCGGCGCCGCCGGTACTCCCAGCACCGTCTCCGCCGATGCCCTGCCCACCGCCCAGATCAATGGCATTGTCTGGGACCAGGTCGTGGTCGGCGACATCGTCTACGCCGTCGGGAAGTTCTCCGCGGTCAGGCCGGCAGGATCGCCGGCCGGCCAGAACGAGTCCCCGCGCGGCAACGCGATGGCCTACAACATCAACACCGGTGAGATCCTCAACTGGGCGCCCACCACCAACGGCACCATCAACTCCATCGCCGCCTCCGCCGACGGCCAGACCCTCTACCTGGGAGGGGAGTTCACCACGCTGAACAACCAGACCGCCTGGCGCGTCGGCGCGGTCAGGGCCTCCGACGGTCAGCGGGCCCCGCTGGGCGCCGCGGCCAACGGCAGTGTCAAGGCCCTGAGCGTCTCCCCCGACGGACAGACCCTCTACATCGGTGGCGCCTTCACCCAGATCAACTCCTCGGCCCGTCAGCGCGTCGCGGCGCTCAACCTGGGCAGCCAGCAGCTGACAAACTTCGCGCCGAAGATCGACAACTACTACGTGCGCAGCATCGTCGAGGCCGTGGACGGTTCGGCCGTGGCCATCGGCGGCGCCTTCGAGTCCGTCGGTGGCAGCGACAAGCCCGGGCACGGCATCGCCATCTTCGAGAAGGACGGCAGCCTGCGCAAGAACAACGCCTCCAGCGTGGTTCGCGGTGCCGGCGCCGAGGCCTCCGTCATGAGCGTCAAGGCCGACGAGCACGGCCTGTACGCGGCGAGCTACTCCCGACTGGGCACCTTCGAGGGCGTCATGCGCCTGAACTGGGTCACCGGCGACATCGACTACATGGCCGACTGCCACGGCGACTCCTATGACGTCCTGCCCGCCGGCGACGTCGTCTACGCCGCCAGCCACTCCCACGACTGCTCCAACATCGGTGGCTTCCCGGACGTCTCGTATCACTACCACAACGCGGTGGCCTATACGAATGCCGCCACCGGAACGGTGGAGGAGAACCACGGCGCGGGCTACAAGAACTACGCCGGCCAGAACGCCACCACGAACCTCAACTTCTACCCCGACTTCACGCCGGGCAAGATCTCCGGCGCCATCCAGGCGACCTGGACCGTTGAGGGCAACGACAAGTACGTCGTCTACGGCGGCGAGTTCCTGGCCGTCAATGGCACCGCCCAGCAGGGACTGGTGCGCTTCGCCCGCCGCGACATCGCCCCGAACAAGCAGGGGCCCATGGACAAGGGCGGTGCCTTCAAGGTCTCCGGCAGCTCGCCGCGCGCCGGGGTCGTCTCCCTGTCCTTCAAGGCCAACTGGGACCGGGACGACAAGACCCTGACCTACAACGTCTACCGTGACGCCATGAACGGTCAGCCGGTCACCAGTCAGACCGCGACCGCCGGCTTCTGGGAGCGCCCCGATCTGAGCGCCACCGACGTCGTCGAGCCTGGAAGCACGCACCGCTACCGGGTCCAGGTAACCGACCAGTGGGGGGCCTCCACGGTCTCGGACTGGGTGACGGTCAAGGCCGCTGAGGGCCAGGGCCTGAGCAAGTACGGCGCCCGTGTCCTGGCCGACGGCGCCGCCCACTACTGGTCCTTCGACGAGACCAGCGGCGACAAGGCCGAGGACTTCGTGGCCCAGCGCAACCTGACGATTCGCGGCAAGGCCTACAAGCGCGGAGCCGGGTCCGTCCTGGGCTCGGGCGCCTCGCTCGGCCTGACCTCGGACAGCGCCAACAAGTCGCACGCCGCGACGCGCGTCGCCTCCCAGGCCCCCACCGCCTTCTCCATGGAGGCCTGGGTCCGCACGACCTCGACCTCGGGCGGCGAGATCATGGGCTACGGCTCCTCCGCGGCCAACCAGTCGTGGAGCCGTGACCGCATGGTGTACATGCGCAATGACGGCACGCTCAGCTTTATGCTCTACCCGGGCAAGCTGACCACCATCACCACTCCCAAGAGCTACAACGACGGGCAGTGGCACCACATCGTGGCCTCCTTGAGCCCGACCGCCGGCGCCATGCTCTACGTGGATGGCAACCTCGCCGCCTTCGACGGCGCCATGACTGCGGGGCAGAGCTACTCCGGTTACTGGCGCATCGGCGGGGACGCCCTCAGCGGTGTCAACGGCCAGCCCTCCAACACCAACATCCAGGCCGACATCGACGAGGCCGCCGTCTACAGCACCCCGCTGTCGGCGCGCCAGATCGGTGAGCACTACACCGCCGCCACCGGCAAGCAGGTCGAGCCGGACAAGGGCGACGACAAGGGCAAGGACAACGCCGGCAAGGACAACGCCGGCAAGGACAAGGACAACGGCAAGGACAAGGGCAAGCAGCCCGAGGGCAAGGCCCTGCTGGACGACACCTTCGAGCGCAGTGTGAACGGCGGCTGGGGCAAGGCCCAGGCCGGCGGTGAGTGGAAGACCACCTGGAACGCCGCGGCATTCTCCGTCGACGGCACCAGCGGCCGGATCGCCATGGCCGGTCCGCGCTCCTCGGCCTCCATCATCTCCGACCCGGTCAAGTCGACCTCCACCGACGCCGTCGTGGACTTCTCCCTGGACGCGGTGCCCACTGGAAACGGAGCCTTCATCTCCTACGCCGCCCGCACCACCAAGGCCGGCCAGTACCAGGCCACGGTCCGCATCGGCAGCACCGGCAACCCGGTGGTCACGGTCTCGCGCGTGGTCAAGGGCAAGGAGACCTCCCTGGGCTCCTACGTGATGAAGCAGCCCTACACGGCCGGTCAGCCGCTCCACCTGCGCATGGTGGTTGACGGCGCGGAGTCGACCAACATCCAGACCAAGCTCTGGGCCGGAGACGCCGAGCCCGCCGAGTGGGGGATCGAGGCCGTCGACAACGACAAGACCCTCAACGAGGCCGGAACCGTCGGGCTGACCACCTACATGTCCGGTTCGGCCGGACCGGAGACCGTCACCCTGTCAGTCGACAAGGTCACCATCAAGCAGCACTGACGCCGTCGAGCGCAGCGCGCATACGGGGCGGGCCGGGAAGAGCTGATCTTCCCGGCCCGCCCCGTTCTGCTCGCGTGCCTCGAGTGGGTGTCGCCGAGGTGCGATACCGCTCGTGTCATACCAAAAACTGGTAGGTTAAGGGCATGTCGGTGAACACCTCCGTCAGCCTCGATGACCACTTCGTCGGATTCATCGCGAGCCAAGTCGGGTCCGGACGGTACCGGTCCGCGAGCGAGGTCATCCGCGCCGGCCTGCGCCTTCTGGAGGACCGGGAGACAGAGATGTCGGCGCTGTGCGAGGCGCTCGCATCCGGTGAGGCGAGCGGACAGGCGGAGCCCTTCGACTTCGACGCCTTCATCGCCGCCAAGTCGGCAAGGACGTCGTGAGCACCTACCGTCTGACCCCGGCTGCGCGCCGCGATCTGTCACGTATCTGGGACTACAGCGAAGAGCGCTGGGGGCTGCAGCAGGCCGAGGTCTATCTGCGTGATCTTCAGACGTGTCTGGAAAGACTCGCAGACGATCCTTGTCGAGAGCATCCCAGAGACAGCACACCAGAGACGAGGTACGTCCCGGCTACCGAAGCCGCGCCGTCGGAAGCCATGTCGTCTTCTACGTCATCAGTGATGGTGGCGTTGACGTGATCCGTGTGCTCCACCAACGCATGGACCCCGACAGGCACGTGTAGCCCTGTCGGTCAGACGGTCACTCCCCGACATGTCACACGCAGGCAACACGGGGCGTCCCTAGGATCATCCTTGTAGTGAGAACCCACTAGGAGGAACCATGCTCAGGGTAGCGATCAACGGATACGGCAACCTCGGCCGCGGTGTCGAGCAGGCCATCACCAAGAACGCGGACATGGAGGTCGCCGTCGTCTTCACCCGGCGCGACCCGGCCACCGTCACCACCCAGGGGGCGCCCGTCGCCCACGTCGACGACATGGCCGCCTGGGCCGACAAGGTCGATGTCTGCCTGAACTGCGGAGGCTCGGCCACCGACCTGATCGAGCAGACCCCGGCCGCCGCCACCCTGTTCAACACGGTCGACTCCTTCGACACCCACGCCCGCATCCCCGAGCACTTCGCCGCCGTCGACGCCGCCGCCAAGGCCTCCGGCCACGTCGCCCTGATCTCCGCCGGCTGGGACCCGGGCCTGTTCTCCATGCTGCGGGTCCTGGGCGAGGCCGTCCTGCCCGACGGCGCCACCACCACCTTCTGGGGGCCCGGCGTCTCCCAGGGGCACTCCGACGCCCTGCGCCGCATCGAGGGCGTCGTCGACGCCAAGCAGTACACCCGCCCGGTGGAGGCCACCGTCGCCGCCGTCAAGGCCGGTGACGACGTCGAGCTGACCACCCGCTCCATGCACACGCGCGACTGCTACGTGGTGGCCGAGGAGGGAGCCGACCTGGCCCGCATCGAGCGGGAGATCGTGGAGATGCCCAACTACTTCGCCGACTACGACACCACCGTCACCTTCATCACCGCCGAGGAGCTGGCCGCCGAGCACGCCGGGATCCCGCACGGCGGCTCCGTCATCCGTCGCGGGCACACCTCCGAGGGCGTGGCCGAGACCGTGAGCTTCGAGCTCCAGCTCGACTCCAACCCGGAGTTCACCGGCTCGGTCCTGGTCGCCACGGCACGAGCGGTGGCCAGGCTGGCCGCCCGCGGTGAGACCGGTGCGCGCACCGTCTTCGACGTGACGCTCGCCGACCTGTCCCCGACGAGCCCCGAGGAGCTGCGCGCCCACTACCTGTGAGGCGGGCGGACAGCCCGAGGCGTCCCGCCGCCGGCACCGCGCCGGTGGCGGGACGCCTCGCCTCCGGCTGAGTCAGTCGCGGATGAGGGGGACGTCGACGTCGGGCAGCTCGCCGCGGCGGGCGGCACGCAGGAGCCTCATCCCGTCACGGGTGGCCTGCGCCGCCGTGATGAGCGGGCGGCGAGTGCTCAGCAGCTGGCGCCTGCCGCCGCGCAGGACGATCTCGCGGGCGGCCCGGCCCGCCGTGGCCACCCACCGGCGCTGTGTGGCCCGATCCAGGTGCAGCCCCGCGTACAGCAGCCGGTTGCGCACGTTGTAGTAGTAGTAGATGTCCGACTTGGCACGGTCGGACTGGTCGTCCTCGGAGTGGGTGCCGCCCTCATCGTGGACGGCCACGGCGTCGCGCACCAGGGCCAGGCTGCCCCCGGCCGCCAGCACCCGGGCCGAGAAGTCCACGTCCTCCCAGTACAGGAAGTAGCGCGCGTCCAGGCCGCCGGCAGCCTCGAACAGGTCCGCCGACAGCGCCAGGCAGGCCCCCGAGAGCCACGGCTGGGTGCCGCCGGGGGGAATCGGGCGCGGTGAGCGGCGCGAGCGCATCGAGCCGTCGGCCAGGCACACGACGATCCCGTCGGAGACGATGCGGCCACTGGAGTCCTTGAGCACCGGCGCCACCAGGGCGAGCCGGTCCGCGTGTGCCCTGGCCGCCAGGCGGATGAGGTCGGCCCGGGCGATGACGGCGTCGGGATTGAGCAGGACCAGCAGGTCGGCGCCGAGCTCGCGCGCCCGGGCCACCCCCAGGTTCATGCCGCCGCCGAAGCCGGTGTTCGTCTCCGGCAGGACCGCCTCCCAGCCCCGCGAGGAGGCCAGCGCCACCAGCTCCTCGCGGGCGGCGGGCGTGGAGTAGTTGTCGACGACGATGATGCGGGCCTCGGGGGATTCCTCGGCCACACGCGCCAGCGTGCGCTCCAGCAGCGCCGCCGAGTCGTAGCTGACGACGATGACCGCCGTGCGTGAGAGCAGCTCGCCGCCGGAGAGAGCCTCGGAGGCCTCGGTGATCTCAATGGCCTGGGCGGGGGCGCCGGTGGCGGGACCGATCGGATCGGCGGCCTCGGGGGTCTCGGCGCCCTGGGCGGGGTCAGGGGTGGAGGTCATCGGAGCAGGAGCCTTCCGGGTGCGGGGCGACGTCGTGGCTCGGGTGCTCCCACCGTGGGGCGCACCCGCTTCGTGATAGTACCGTTAGACCCTGATATCAGGCCGCGATCCGCCGGCAGGCGGGAGGAAGGACGGGGCTGGACGTGCACCTGACCATCGCGATGCTCACCTACCGCCGCAACGACTACCTCGCGCAGGTGATCCCCGAGCTGCTGGCGCAGGCCGACGACGTCTGTGACGCGCAGACGACGGCAAGCGTGCTCATTGTGGACAACGACCCGCAGGCCGGGGCGAGGGCCGTCGTCGAGGCCGCCCGGGCGGCGCTGGCCGGCGGGCAGTTGGAGGCGGCGGAATCGTCCGGGCAGGCAGGGCCCTCCGGGTCAGCTGACTCGGACGCGGTGGCGGCGTCGCGGCTGGTCTACGTTCACGAGCCCGAGCCGGGCATCGTGGCCGGCCGCAACCGGGCCCTGAGCCAGGCCCACGGCTCTGACGCCCTCATCTTCATCGACGACGACGAGATCCCCTCACCGGGCTGGCTCAAGGCCCTCGTGAGCACCTGGCGCGCCCAGGGCTGCGCCGCCGTCACCGGCCCCACCCCGCCGACCTTCGAGGTCGCCCCCTCAGCGTGGGTGGTCGCTTCAGGTGCCTTCGATTCCTGGGAGGCCGCCGACGGCGCCCAGGTCCGCAGTGCCGACACCGGCAACCTGCTCCTGGACCTGGCCGTCGTCGAAAACCTGGGGCTGCGTTTCGACCCGCGCTACGGGCTCACCGGTGGCGAGGACTCCCTGTTCACCCGCCAGCTCACCCGCGCCGGCGGCGTCATCCGCTTCGCGGCCGGGGCGGTGGTCACCAAGCGCGTGCCCGCGGCCCGCGCCCGGCGCACCTGGGTGCTGGAGCGTTCCCTGCGTTCGGGCTCGTCCTGGGCCCGGGTGCGCATCGACACGGCCGGGCCCGCCGACGGCGGTGCCTCCGGCAGGCTCGCGCGCCTCAGGCTGCGCCTGGGCTACGGCGCCAAGGGACTGGCCAAGGCCGGAATCGACGGGGCGCGCGCCGGCGTGGCCCGCATCCGCGGTGACGTGCCCGCCCAGGCCCGCTACGAGGTCTCCTCGCGCGGGGGACTGGGCATGGTCGTGGGCGCTCTGGGCGTCCACGTGCGCGAGTACGGACGCCCCCGGCGCCGGAGGAGCACAGCACGCCCCGGCAGGAGGAACGCATGAACCGGCTGACGATCGCCATCCCCACCTTCCGTCGCCCGCAGGACCTCAAGCGGGCCGTCCGTGGGGTTCTGGAGCAGGCCGGGGAGCTGGTCGGCGGCTCGAGCGTCGAGGCCCGGGAATCCGAGGGTGATGCCACGGGTGCGGCCGACGGGGACGGGGGAACCGGGAGGGGCGTGAGCGACGTCGAGGTCCTCGTCATCGACAACGACGCCCAGAGCACCGGGCGCGAGGCCGCCCTCGCCGCAGCAGCCGACGCCGGGGTACCGGTGCGTTCCTCAGCGGAGGCGCCGGAGGAGCCCGGGGGCGTGGGCCTGCGCTATGTCGTCGAGGAGAGGCCCGGGGTGGCGGCGGTGCGCAACCGTGCCCTGGATGAGACCGGCGGGCGTGACCTGCTCGTCTTCATCGACGACGACGAGGAGCCCGAGCCCGGCTGGCTCGCCGCCCTCGTCGGGCTGTGGGCCTCGACCGGCTGCCAGGCGGTGGCCGGACCCGTCATCCCCGTCTACGAGGTCGAGCCCGAGACGTGGGTGCGTCAGGGCGAGTTCTTCGTGCGCAGGACCTGGCCCACTGGCACGGTCCGCCCGGTGGCGGCCTCCAACTGCCTGCTGCTGGACCTGGGTTTCGTGCGCCGGGCCGGGCTGCGCTTCGATGAGGCCTTCGGCGCCACCGGGGGAGAGGACACGCTCTTCACCCGCCGGCTGAGCGCTGCCGGCGGCGTCATCCGCTGGTGCGATGAGGCGCGCGTGCGCGACCACGTGCCGGCCTCGCGCCTCACTCGTCCTTGGATTCTGCGGCGACAGCGCTCCCACGCCGCCACCTCGGTGCGCGTGGAGCTGGCCCTGGCCGGTGGTGGGGCTCAGCCGGCCATCCGGGCTCGGGCCGCTGCCGGTGGCCTGGTGCGCATCGTCGTCGGCGGCCTGCGAACCGCCGGTGGAACCCTCATCAGGAGTCCTCAGCATGCGGCTAAGGGGGCTCGGCTGCTGGCCCGGGGCCGCGGCATCCTGGCGGCCAGCGTCGGAGGCGGCGTCCACCGCGAGTACGACCACTGAAGGCCGGGGCCCGAGCTCGGCGCGGTGCTGGCTGAAGGGCCCACATCGGGCAGCACCAAAGGCTCGACCTTCGTTTCCCGGACGATCCGCTCCAGCCATCCTTCGAGCACCAACTCTTGGGCGACTTCGGCCGGGATGTGCACGGTGGGCGTCAGGCGGTAGATGGTTCCAGTCTGGTCAACAAGCCGGGCGTCGGACTTAATCGTCTTTGATGCTTGCTGTGGTTGAGGAAAAGGTCAAGGCAGATATCAACGCCGCAAAGCCAATACCAACTCCGCCGAGCACAAAAACGAAAGGCGTTGAAGTAAGATCGGCGACCACGCCTCCCAGGGCCAGGCCCACCGTCGTGCCGAGGCTGACAACCGTACCGATGACCGCATAGACCCTGCCGAGGAAGCGTCGATCGATCGTCAACTGTATCTGAGCTGCCAGCGCGCCGCTCAGCAGCACCAGCGGGATTCCTTGAACGAAGAAGGCCACCGCAGCGACCCAGAAACTGGGCCAGATTCCCGGAACAGCAAGAGTCAGTGCGTAGACTCCAAGAGCCAGGACGGTCACCCAACGAACGCTCACTGTGTCGGGGGTTACTAGCAGTGCAAGTCCACCGACCAGTGCGCCGACGGACGTGATGGCTAGCAGAAGGCCGTAGGTGTCGCCGCCACCTTCCAACGCCTCTATGACGTAAACGACGAGAATAGACTCCGGCATCCAACCGAAGAGGTTCCAGATCCCGAATACCGCCACAATGTTGCGCGCGAAAGGATTTCGCCAAGTCACAACAAGGCCGTCCCGCAATTCCTTCATGAAGGTGCGCGTGCGAGTCTCAATAGTTGCGGCCTTCGGTTGGTTGTTAACTTTCGCTGCGCATTCTTCCCGCGCGTTCTCCTGCCTGCTCTCGTCGTGTTGTCCCTCGGCTGACGACTGGTCGGGCATCAGTACGTGTGAGCGCTGAAGAGAGTGTAGTGCGAGCGCAATGATGAGCAATATTCCCGCACTCAAAGTAAATGGCGTTGTCGTGGACCATCCTACCAAGGTGGCGCCAACAAACGGCCCGATAGCTCCGTTGCCAAGCTCTTGCACCCACCGAACGGTGGCATTTGATTTCAGATATTCGTTAGGTTCTGTTAAATCCGGGACAATCAGTACTGACGCTGCGTCATAGAATTCTTCTAACGTGCCGAAGAATAAGGCGAATGCACAGAGCAGCAGGATTGACCCGGCGCCAAGGTGGAGCGCCACGGCGAGCCCCGCTAGAATGAGTGCGCGGGCTAGGTTGACCAGGTACAGGGTGCGCAACTTGCTCCATCGATCGAGCATGACGCCGATCGGTATGGAGAGGAACGCCTTAGGTAACGTTGCTACGGTGGCAACTAGTGCGACCTCCAGCGCCGAGTCGGCATATGCGGTGGTCAGCACGGCGAAGGCAGCGACTCGGATCCCGTCGACGATGTTCGACCCCAGAGACACTGCGGCGAGCCGCACAATCGGCCCGCGTACTAAGGTTCGTGCGCTCATGAGACTAATTCCTTGCGTATTCAAATACCTGGTACTGCCCGTCCATCCATACAGCGATAGAATTTGGTAGGTCCGGCATGTTCCGGACCGACGCATCGGCATCCTTGAGGTGTCCTCCTTGGAACAATAAAGCCGTGCGGATGTGGGATCAATCCCGGGCGTCGATAGGCGAGCTAGCGAATCTCCCGTGAAGGGGTGGCGACTACCTCGTCGTTCACTGTGCGCGGCATACATGTGCGCCACGGTGGCTGCGTCCACCGCGAGTACGATCACTGAGGGCTCGCGGTCGGGATCACGCCTGCTGGGCGGGCGCCGCAGCGGAGTCGGTGGGCTCATCCCGCGGTGGGGCGGCCGGCTCGTCGTCGATGCCCAGCTGGGCGGCCTCGCGCAGGGGAGGTTGCAGGACGGCGGCCCCCAGCACGATCGGTAGGTAGGCGGGCAGCACCGTCCAGGGCCCCACGAACACGTTCTGCACCACGGTCAGGGCCGCGAAGAACAGCCAGGGCGTGGCCTTGAGGCGCCCCAGGTCGCGCATCATCGCCGCCAGCGCCATTCCCGCAATGAGCAGCAGCAACAGGCCGCCCGGGATCGAGGCCGCCGCCCACATGTCCATGAGACCCGAGTGCAGTTCGATGCGGCCGCCGAACATGAAGTTCTCGACGTAACCGTTCTCCGGGTCGTAGCCCAGGGCGGCCATGCCTTGCTTGGCCACCCATAGATCCTCGAAACGGGGCTTGACGCCGGCGCCGTACCCCCAGGGCCGGTTCTGGAACAGCGCCCAGGAGGCCCCCAGCTCGGGGCGGGCGGACAGGAGCAGGCCCGCCGAGCTGGAGGACTGGGCAATGGTCCGGTTCTGGGCGTCCTCGCCCAGGGTCCCGGACTCCGAGGCCATGACCACCCCAACCATCGCCACGATCCCCACGACCGCCAGAACGAGGATCTGGGAGATCGCCAGGCGCCGGGGAGTGGGCACGTGCCAGCGGGCCCAGGACGCCAGGGCCTGCCAGATGACTGTGCCCAGGATGATGGCCAGGAAGGCCAGGGTGGAGCGCGAGTCGGAGACGAGGAAGACGCCGCTGAGTACCAGCAGGGCCACGATCTGCACCAGCCGGCGCTGGTCGGCCACCAGGCTGAGGACCATGATCGTCACCGCCGCACCGATCCCGAACTTCCACGGGTTGGAGCTGGTCTGCAGCAGGGGCAGCGCGTCCAGGAACATGCCGAAGCCGACTGCCAGGGCCGCGCGTCTCGCGCCCAGCCGGCGGGCCCCCCACACGAAGACGGCCACCGCGCAGGGCACCGCCAGCAGGCTCAAGGTGGTGACCCGGCGGGCCCAGGCCTCGACGACGAAGCTGCTCTCGGCCAGCAGGGACATGATGTAGGCCGTGCCCGACGCCAGGATGGACAGCACGAGCAGTAGCGAGAAGCGGCGCGCCTTGCGCACGGCCGTCCAGGTGATGGGGACCGAGGCGAGTGCGACACAGTCCCCGACACTCAGGGCTGCCGCCAGTTCCCGGCGCACACCCACGCAGACCAGCAGGACGACGGCGATCGCCATCTCCAGCCGCCGCCATGTCGTCCCCGGTTCGCGGCTCGATTCAGGATCAGCGTCCGACGGCGTCCGTGAGTCCTGGTGGGAGGTGCCCTGCGACCATGTCTGGGCCACGGCCGGTCAGGCGTCTTCCCGAGAGCGACGACGCCCGATGATGAGCAGCGGGTCCTCGACCTTGTCCTGCGGGTTCTTCTGACTCAGGAAGTACAGCAGGATCGCCATGATGGCGCCGGCGGCCAGTCCGATGGCGGTCCCGATGAGCGCGGTGGACACGGCCGACAGGCTCGAGGGGGAGGAGGGGGTCGTGGGGGAGTCGACCACCTTGAGGGATGCGGTGGTGTTCCCCGCCTGCCCGGAGCTGGACAGGTCGCGGGCCACCGAGTCCAGGGCGCTCAGCTCGGCCTCGGCGATCCTGTGAGCGCGCTCGGGATCCGTGCTGGTGCCCCGGATCTCCACCAGCGTGGTGCCGGTCTTGCTGGTCACCGACACGGACTTGCGTAGCTCCTCCTGGCTGATTCCTGTGTTCTTGGAGACCTCCGCGAAGGTGCTCTCCGAGGTTCCGATCTCCACCAGCGTCGGCATGACGGAGGTCAGGTAGTTGAAGGTGTTGGGGAGGTTGGCCTCACCGTTCTCCACGTACAGGTTCGCGTTGGCAGTGGAGGTGTACTGCGCCGGCGTCAACAGGCCGAAGACAGTGCCGATGATGGTGCCCAGCACAACGTGCATGACCACCAGGACTGCGTTCTTGCGCAGCGCGATGATGAGGGTTTCCGGGTCCATGGGTTCCGTTTCGGTGATTGCGGGAGCAACAGAATAGCGCGCCGTTTGGGGCGAGAGCCGGGCACGGGAAGTGAATCACCTCCTTCCCGGGCAGTTCTCAGAACTCGTCGGGGCGTTGGGGCTCGAGGATTGCAGGCACGTGCAGGATGATCGACCGGTCGGGTAGTGACCAATGCGACGGGACTGCGCCAGGCGGAGTAGGGCCCACGACGACGCAGGTGTGAATGACTCCTCGGCGGCGCTCAGGGGGCGCCGGGGGGCTCGGTGGCGCTGTGGCGGTGGACGGCGCTCTCGGTGCGCGAGTCGGCTCCCTGCCCCGAGGCGTCCTCGGAGCCGTTTGAGTTGTCTGCGGGGCCGGAGTGGAGGGTGGGCTCGGCCTTCATGCCGCGCAGACCGTTCCAGGCGAGGTTGACCATGTGGGCGGCCACCTCCTCCTTGCTCATCGATCGGTTCTCCAACCACCACTGAGCCGGCATGGCCACGATACCCACCAGCATCTGGGCGTACAACGGGGCCGTGCGCGGGTCCAGGTCGTGAGCGGCGAACTGCGAGGCGAGGATCCCGGAGACCTCGATGGCGACGTCGGCCAGCAGCGTGGAGTAGGTGCCGGCGGCGCGGTCCGAGCCGGCCGAGAGGATGCGGAAACCGTCGGGGGAGTCCTCGATATAGGTCAGCAGGGCCAGGGCGGCCCGCTCGGCGACCCGTGAGGCCGAGCCGGAGGCGCCGGATCCTCCTGTTGCGTGACGCTCGGCCTCGGGCGCCGTTGCGGCGTCCGAGGCCGGGTCTGCGATCGCCGAGGAGATTGCGGCCGAGATCGTGGTGATCTCCCGGTCGACGACGACGGCGTACAGGCCCTCCTTGCCGCCGAAGTGCTCGTAGACCACCGGTTTGGACACCTGGGCGCGGGCCGCCACCTCCTCCACACTCGTGGCGTCGAAGCCGCGCTCGGCGAACAGCCCGCGGGCCACGGCGATGAGCTGCTCGCGCCGCTCGCTGGCGCTCATGCGGGTGCGCTTGGCCGCCATGGCCCTAGCCCCTCTCGCTGTGGTCCGCCGGCCGGGTGGGGCGACGACGCTCGGACCACTGGGCGAAGCGCTCCGAGGCCAGGGCCCCGGTGCGGCGGGCCAGCCGGTGGCTGGGGGCCTCGATGAAGCGCTGGAACAACCAGGTCAGCGGCGCCGAGACCACCGGCGCCAGGATGAGCACCCACCACGGAGACATTGGCTGCGCGAGCAGTCCCTGTGGAACGATGGCAAGTCCTTCCACCAGGTGGAGACCAAGCAGTGCCACCGGGGAGAGGAGGCTGAGCACCCACCACGGCGAGATCGAGTGCGTCAGCAGCCGCAGCGAGACCACGACCGGCTCGTGCACCAGGTACAGGGAGAAGGACATGAGCCCCAGGTACTGCACGGTGCGCGAGCGCAGCAGGCCGCGCAGCGCCCCGGCCCTCACCACGAGGTGGACCAGGTAGGCCGCTGCCGCCAGGGTGACCGCGTTGGCCAGGCGCTGGGCCGTGTGGCTCTCCATCCCCGGCCACCAGGCCAGGGTGATGAGCAGCAGGCACACCAGGGCCTGCGCCGTCGCCCAGGGGCGGGGGCGCTCGGGGACCGGGGCGGGGTTGTGCCCCCAGGCCCAGCCCATGACCGCGCCGACGGTGAAGACCGGCAGGTAGCTGCCCGAGCCGGGGCTGGCGGTGATGACGGGCACCGCCAGGGCCGCCACCACCGGCAGCCAGGAGATCCGCCAGCGGGCGCACAGGGCCACCCCGAGGATCATCAGGGGCAGTACGAAGGAGAAGATCGCCTCGGCGTGCAACGACCACAGGACGGTGTTGCGGTAGGCGTGCTTGGGGATGAGCAGGTACTCCATGAGCATCTGGCGTGCCCCGAGCCCCACGGGGTGGGTGACGGTCATCCAGTGTCCCAGCGCCGGATCCTCCGAGCGCGGCACGAGCAGCATCGCGATGACTGCGAAGGTGGTGGAGGCCGCCGCCGGCAGCCACAGGCGCACGAAGCGCCTCGGGGCGTAGTCGACCCAGTCGAAGCGCCGCCCCTGGGCGTGGCGGCGGGCCACCGGGTAGGTCAGGGCCACGCCGGACAGGACGAAGAAGATGAGGACGGCCTCGTGGCCCGCCCACAGCAGGTGGAGGGGGCTCTGGGTGAGGATCCGGTTGAAGGTGCCGGTGGGGACGGTGCCGGGCCGCGCCCCGACCTCCGCCAGCGCGGGGACGGTCTCCAGGGCGTGATGGATGAGCACGATGACGGCGGCCAGCCCGCGCAGCCCGTCGAGCTCGATGAGTCGCACCGCTGCCGGCTTGCCGGAGGAGGGAGGGGGAGCGGAGGGGGAACTGGACATGCCCCCATCCTGCCCTGTCCTCCCAGCCGACCGCGAAGCCCAAGGAGTGTGGCATACGCCCCGCGCAGGTGGGAGGCTCGGTGCCAGGTCCGGTCCTGGAGGCGACCGGGACGCAACCGGGCGCGACCGGGGCGCGCTGAACCGCCGCGTAAGGTGCCGAGTGCGACCGGGACATGAGAGACTGTCCCGGCGTCTCGCCCCTCGCCGTCGGGCCCGGGTCGGGATGTGTCCTTCCGCCCTGGTGTAGCGGCAGCACGCAGGCCTTTGGAGCCTTGAGGCCCGGGTTCGAATCCTGGGGGCGGAGCGGCGTAGCATGAGCGGCGTTGGGGTTCCCTCGCTCTCACGCCCGACGGCGGTCACCCGGCCGCCGGCGGTATACGCGCCAACCGTCCATCCGTACCTGATTTCAGAAACCGTTGGAGTCCGTCCCCGGCCTCCGCCCGGTCGCGGCCGGAGACGTCGGGAGCCCGGGCGCGAACCTGTGAGAAGAGGACACGTGACGCCAACCGCACCCGCCGCCGTCATCGTCATGGCCGCAGGCAAGGGAACTCGTATGCGATCGGTCACCCCCAAGGTCCTGCACCGGATCGGCGGTCGCAGCCTGGTGGACCACGCCGTCACCGCGGCCAGGGGGCTGGAGCCCCAGCACCTCGTCGTCGTCGTACGCCACGAGCGCGACGCCGTCATCGCCCATCTCGCCGAGGTCGCCCCCGACGCCGTCCCGGCCGACCAGGACGAGGTCCCCGGCACCGGGCGGGCCGTCGCCTGCGGGCTGGCCGCCATCCCCGAGGACCTCACCGGGCCCGTCGTCGTCACCAGCGGGGACGTCCCGCTGCTGGACACCGCCACCCTGAAGGATCTCCTGGCTCAGCACCATGAGCGCGGGGATGCCGTCACCCTGCTGACCACCGAGCTCGAGGACCCCACCGGCTACGGGCGCGTCGTGCGCGAGGCCGACGGCACGGTCTCGGCCGTCGTCGAGCAGCGCGACGCCAGCGAGGCCCAGCGCGCGATCCGCGAGATCAACGCCGGCGTCTACGTCTTCGACGCCGCCCACCTGCGCACCGCTCTGGCGACCCTGGGCACGGACAACGACCAGGGCGAGGTCTACCTCACCGACGTCGTCGCCCACGCCCACCGGGCCGGGCGGTCCACCAGCGCGCTGGTCGCCACCGACCACTGGCTCGTCGAGGGCTGCAACGACCGCGCCCAGCTCGCCGAACTCGGCGCCGAGCTCAACCGCCGCGTCCTGGCCGACTGGATGGCCCAGGGCGTCGGCGTCGTCGACCCCTCCTCCACCTGGGTGGACGTCACCGCCGAGCTCGCCCAGGACGTCACCCTCGAGCAGGGCGTCCTCGTGCGCGGAACCACCCGGATCGGCCAGGGTGCCCGCGTGGGCGCCTACGCGATCCTCACCGACGCCGTCATCCCGGCCGGCTGCGTCGTGGCCCCCTTCAGCCAGCTTGACGCCGACGCCGCCCAGGCCTGACGCATGAGCGCAGCGCAGCTTCGGCCCCGACCGGTCCGGCCGTCCGGGGCGTGCCGGCCGGGGCGATCACTGACCTTCACCTCCGTCTCCAACAGTCACATCGAGGGCCGCACCGGCCGTGAGAAGGGAACCACGTCATGACGGGCATCATTACCAAGGGTGAGAAACGGCTGGTCGTCGTCTCCGGACGCGCCCATCCCGAGCTCGCCCGGGACGTGGCCAGCGAGCTCGGCACCGAGGTGCTGTCCTCCACGGCCTACGACTTCGCCAACGGGGAGACCTACGTCCGCTTCAACGAGTCGGTGCGCGGCTGCGACGTGTTCGTCGTCCAGTCCCACGGCGACCGCGTCAACGACTGGCTCATGGAGCAGCTCATCATGGTTGACGCCCTCAAGCGCGCCTCCGCCAAGCGCATCACCGTGGTCGCCCCCTTCTTCCCCTACGCCCGTCAGGACAAGAAGCACCTGGGGCGTGAGCCCATCAGCGCCCGCCTCGTGGCCGACCTCTACAAGACCGCCGGCGCCGACCGCCTCATGAGCGTGGACCTGCACACCTCCCAGGAGCAGGGCTTCTTCGATGGCCCCTGGGACCACCTGTGGGCCCAGCCGGTGCTCGTGGACTACGTGCGCACCCGCGTCGACCCCGCCAACGCCGCCGTCGTCTCCCCCGACGCCGGCCGCATCCGGGTGGCCGAGCGCTGGGCCAACCAGCTCGGCGGCACCCCGCTGGCCTTCGTCCACAAGACCCGCGACGTCACCCGCCCCAACGAGTCGGTGGCCAACCGCGTCGTCGGAGATGTCGAGGGACGCTCCTGCGTCCTGGTCGATGACATGATCGACACCGGAGGCACCATCGCCAAGGCCGTCCAGGTGCTCCTGGACTCCGGGGCCAAGGACGTCATCGTCGCCGCGACCCACGGGGTGCTCTCCGGGCCGGCCGTGGACCGGCTCTCCACCTGCGGGGCCCGCGAGGTCATCGTCACCGACACCCTGCCGATCCCCGCCGGCAAGCGCTTCGAGCAGCTGACGGTTCTGCCGATCGCGCCGCTGCTGGCGCGGGCCATCAAGGCCGTCTTCGACGACGGCTCAGTGGCGGAGCTCTTCGACACCGTCGGCGTCGCCGGCGACTGAGACAGTCGGGTCCGCTCCTCGCAGGACCCCCATGAGCCGTCGCGCACCGGCTGAGGCCTGTGCACTCCCGCCCTCGTCGGGCCCCTCACCGGGCCCGACGAGGGCGTCTGTCATGGGGCGGGCTCCCCATGACGGCGAGTCGCGCTCGGGGCGTGCAGTAACCTTCAGATAACGATTTCGTTGCAAACCGACCTCACGGTCACGTAGCGTGGCGCCGTCATCGAACTGTGTTCCTTTCGTTGCCTCTTCGTGTTCCGCTTGGTCGGAGGCGCTCCCCGAACCAACAGGCGCTACCAGTTAAATTAATCGTTATCGCAGACATTCAACCGGCGACTCATGTGGGCCTCATCCGACCCGGTACCAGCGATGATCTGTGATCCGCTTGCGCGTTGCTCGCCATATGTACCGGAGGTTTTCGTGCGTCGTCTCTCTACCATCCCCCGTCTTGCCATCATTGTCTCCCTCCTGCCGCTCCTGCTCGCCTCGATGGTTGTCCTGACCCCCGCCGCCCCGGTGGCCACGGCTCAGGAGGCCGAGGCCGATGCCGACGGAGGCGACCGGGGCGACGGCTCCGGCGACGTCGGTGACAATGAGGCCGCCGCTGCCGCTGGTACTGACCCCTCCGGCCAGTCCTCCCGGGAGCCCGCCTACACGGCCGCACCCTTGCCCACGGTGCAGATCGACGGCGTCGCCTGGGGGCAGCTCGTCGTCGGTGACGTGGTCTACGTCGTCGGCAACTTCAATAACGCCCGCCCGGCCGGGGCCCGTGCCGGACAGCAAGAGGTCCCGCGCTCCAACATCCTGGCCTACGACCTCAACACCGGGAAGCTCATCGAGGACTTCGCCCCCACCCTCAACGGCGCGGGACGAAGCCTGGCCCTCTCCGAGGACGGCAAGACCCTCTATGTCGCCGGGGAGTTCGACAAGGTCAACAACGAGTGGCACAGCCGTCTGGCCGCCTTCGACATCTCCCACGGGCACGGCACCCTCATCTCCTCCTTCCAGCCCGTGTTCAGCACCACCGTCAAGGACATCGCGGTGGCCGGCGACACCCTCTACGTCGGGGGCTACTTCACCAAGGTGAACAATCAGCAGCGGACCCGTCTGGCCGCCCTCAAGGCCTCCACCGGTGAGCTCCTGGACTGGACCGCCTCCGCCGAGGGCCCCAACGCCCAGGTCTACGCGATCGAGGTCTCCCCGGACCATTCCAAGGTCGTCATCGGTGGCTCCTTCTCCACGGTCAACGGCTCGAGCAAGCCCGGATACGGGATGGCGCTTCTGAGCGCCTCCACCGGTGAGGTGCTGCCCATGCCGGTCAACGACACCGTGCGCACGGCCGGTGAGAAGGCCGCCATCTTCGACATCGCCGTCGACGAGGACGGTTTCTACGGCACTGCCTACTCCGCTGTCGGGCGCCTCGACGAGGCCAACCTCGAAGGGAGCTTCAAGGCCGACTGGAACGGCAACCTTGTCTGGCTCGAGCCCTGCCACGGTGACACTTATGGGATCGCCCCCACCAAGGACACCGTCTACACGGTGGGGCATGCCCACTCCTGCGAGACCATCTACGGGTTCCCCAACATGCCCGAGGTGCGCAAGGACGGTCAGCACCCCCTGTACGTGCGGGCCATGGCCTTCACTAACAGCCCCGATATCACCATCCGCCACCAGGGGGTGGTCGACGGGTACCAGGACTGGTCGACCTCGGGTCTTAAGAGCCCCACGATCATCGGCTGGTACCCGGACCTGGAAGCGGGGAAGTTCACGAAGACGTCCCAGGCCGCCTTCAAGGTCGACGTCACCGACTCCTACATCCTTATGGTGGGCGAGTTCATCGAGGCCGACGGCAAGGTCCAGCAGGGGATTGTGCGCTACCCCAGGCGCGCGGGCCAGCCCACGCTGCCCCCCGAGGGCAAGGCCGAGACCCTGGCGGCCAAGGCGGAGGTGACGACGTCGGGCACTGTCAAGGTCTCCTTCACCGCCACCTGGGACCGCGACGACCCGACCCTGACCTACAGCCTCTACCGGGATGACGAGACCACGCCGGTGGCCACCGAGAAGATCAGCGACACCCGCTGGGCCCTCAAGAGCCACAGTCTGGAGGACACCACCTGCTCGCCCGGCGATCACACCTACCGCCTGGTGGTCTCCGACCCCAGCGGCAACACCATCACCGCCCAGATCCCGAGCCTCACGGTCCCCAAGACGGCGCAGAACAACAAGGAGAAGGGCAAGAAGGCCAAGCCCGCCGCTGAGGCGAAGGATGCCGCCAAGAACGCGGACCCGGACCAGGACGGCAACCAGCAGGCCGCCGACGAGGACCAGGCCACCGATGAGGAGGACGACAACTGAGCGCTCCGGCCAGGCGGGTCCTGGCCGGGAACCTGCCTGGTCCGGTGCAGATATGAAGGGCGGGTCCGATGCTTTGAGCATCGGACCCGCCCTGACGCTGGTGTCGGCAGCCGGCTCACCAGGAGCGGCGCGTCGGTTGCCTGCGGCGACCGGCCGAGGCCGCAGAGGCAGCCGAGGCGGAGGCTGTGTGCCGGGCCGAGGAGGCCGACGACGCCGAGGCCATCTGCTGACCGGGCTGGATCGACGGCGGAGGAGGCGGGGGCGGGGCGTCCGGCCGATCAGGACTGCGGTGGCGTCCACCC
Source organism: Actinomyces sp. oral taxon 175 str. F0384 (assembly GCF_000223355.1). NCBI lineage: Bacteria > Bacillati > Actinomycetota > Actinomycetes > Actinomycetales > Actinomycetaceae > Actinomyces > Actinomyces sp. oral taxon 175. Next base: position 23,527 of record NZ_AFUR01000007.1, on the reverse strand, counting down.
GCTGACGCCGACACCGGCGTGAGATGGCGGGTCTGCTCGATGGAGGACTCCTCGGACAGCGGCGTCACGAGAGTCAGCCGCGGCTTGGACATCCGCCGGCGTCGAGCCAGGGTCTGCCGGCGTGAGGGTGCCTGCTGACGCATCGACGTCGAAGGGGAGGGGGAGCCGGTCTCAGAGGCCGAGTCCTGCGTGCGCGCCGCGACGCGTGAGACCTCAGCGGCGGCCGGAGACTCGGGGGCTGAGGGAGTCGGCTGGGCCCGGCGTCGGCCCGTCGTCGTCGGCAGGGCAGAGGCATCCTGCCAGCCGGCCGATGTCACCGAGCGGTCCGCTGAGGGCGAGGTGATGCGCCGTCGGACGGGCGTGCTCGGCGCGGAGCTCGACGTCGGTCCCGAGACGCGCCGGCGCCCGGTGGCCGGCGTGGCGGAGGCCGGGGAGCCGGCGGACGAGGTGATCGGTGCCGGGGCCGACGTCGGAGCCGGCGGGTACTGGTAGGAGGGTCCCACCGAGGGGACGGAGGAGGCCGGGGAGGCTGAGGAGCCCGAGACGGTCTGCCCGGTGGGCAGGGCGGTGCTGCGGCGGGTGGGACCGTCGGGTGCGCCCGGGAAACGGTGGCTCCCGGACGTCGGGGCGGCCGTGTAAGGCTGCACCGCGATCGACGGGGAGGCCGGCACCGTCAGGTCGGCGGGGGTGGGCAGCGGAGGGGGCAACGGTGCGTGCCTGTAAGGGGCGCTGGCCTCGGAGGCCGACTGGGACGAGTCGGTCCCGGCCGAGATGGTGTCGGCCGAGGCGCTTGGCGCCGACAGGTCGGCCTGCTGACGCTGCATGGCGGAGGTGATGCCGGAGGTGAAGCTGTGCGCCGGGTCCGGGGTGGAGGGCTGGACGGACGGCTGTGCTGAGGACTGAGCGGAGACGGAGGCCGCCGAGGGTGACGACAGCGGCGCCGCGCTCATGGAGACGGGGCTCTGCGAGGCGGGGGACGTCGGCACCGGGGAGGCCGGCGACGGCATCGGCGCCGGGGCGTGGGCCGGCTCCTGGGCGGAGGGCGCCGGCTGGGCTGCCGGGTTCGCGGAGTCGGAGATCGCAGGCATCGCGGTCGTCTGCTGGGGCGACTGGGGCGACTGCGGGGCTGAGAAAGTCGGGGCCGGTGCTGATGAGGCCGTCGGCTGAGAGGCCGGTACTGGGGCCGACGTCGAGCCCGGCAGCATGGGCGCGGAAGCGGGCGACGGCATCGAGGCCGGAGCCGCCTGCGGGGCCATGGCGCCGGGGGCCGGGATGACGGAGGCCTCGGGGGAGGCCGGGATGACGGAGGCCTCGGGGGAGGCCGGGACCGGAGACTGGGCCGGGAGCTGCTGATACTGGTAGGGCGGCTGCGCCTGCACCTGAGGCTGCGCGGGCGGCTGGCTCGGTCGCAGCAGGTCCGAGGTCTTCTGCCTCAGAGCGCTCAGCGTGGTCGCGGTGCGCCCGGGGCGGATCTCTGCGCCCCTGTCGGCGCCGTGGCCGCTGTCGCGCCGGTGACGGAACATCGCGTAGGAGACGGAGGCCAGAAGCCCCAGCAGCAGTCCGGAGATCGCCGCGGCCCGGGCGCCGGGGCGCTCCATGGTGGTGTTGGCCGTCGTGGCGGGCGAGGTGGTGCTCGTCGTCATACCCAGGGCCTGCTTGCCCAGCAGCTCGCCGGAGGTGAGCTCCTTGTTGAGCGAGTCGGCCGTCGCCTGGGCCATGTCGACGGCCTTCTGCTTGCTGCCGGCCTTGGCGGTGATGGACAGGACCAGGGTCTCGGGCGGGTTGGTGACCGTCAGCGCGTCCGACAGGTCGGTGGTCTCCATGTTCAGGTCGGCTGCCGCCGGCTCGAGGACCTTCGGGCTCGTGGAGAGCTCCACGAGGGTCGGCATGAGGTCCTTGGCCTGGGTGGAGAAGGAGGGGGTCTCCTTGGACTTGGGCTGGATGCCCAGAGTCGTGGTGGCCATGGCCACCGGCTTCGTCGACAGGGCCACTCCCAGCCCGGCCAGGATGCATACGAGCAGGATGACGAGGCAGGCGACTAGGTTCCTGCGGATGGCGTGAAGGATCTGCGACGGCTGCACGCTGCTCCTCATCTGGTCTGGGGAAGATCTGGATCTGGTCGATACCGGCGGCCCGTCGGGCACCGCGGGCCGTGTGGCCCGGCGGAGGCTGAAAGGCTACGGCCCAACCCTAACTGTAAGATCACGCTCAGGTCTCGGTGACTGTAGTAGCCTTCGCTGCGCCCCCGGCCACGCCTGGAATCCTCAGACGTGGGGGAGCGGGCGATGTGGTGAGTCTTTCACTGGAATCGTGTGATGGGTGAGGGTCCTGAGGACCCCCGTCCCCACAGTGAAGAAGGCGTCGGGGTCGGCCCAATCGGGACGACGTCGACGGATTTCTTCCGGTCGGCCCTGACCTTGGTCAGGGCCGCCGAGGCCCTCCCAGCATCTTCCCGGGCATTTCTCACAGCAGTCCTGTCGCGGCTTGCCGCCCCGCCGGCCGGCCGCCGACAAACCACCTATCGACCACCGACCGACCACCGACTCGACCGCCGTGACATCACCGCGGTCATGACACAACAAGGGAGGAACGATGTCCTTCGCCAGGACCCTGTTCATCGTCCTCCCTATGGTGGGCGTCGCCCTGGCGGTCCTCATCTTTGTGGCCGACCGCATCCACCGCCGCCCCATCGCCGGGGCCGCACTGGTCATGGGCGCCATCGGTTTCGTGCCGGTGTGGGTGATGATCCCCTTCGAGCCCAATGTGCCTCCGGCCACCCTGGCCTGCTTCCTGGTGGTTCTCTCCCTCCTGCCCGGCTTCTCGTGGCGGCTGACCAGCGGTGACTTCATGGTCGCCACCGCCTGGTGCCTGGTGGGCCTGTCCGTCGCCGCGGGCTCGCCGCTCAACTACGTCCTGTCCGACGTCGTCTTCGGCGCCCTGCCCGCCTACCTCGCCGGACGGCTGCTCGTGGAGCGGCTCGGGCTGCGGCGAGTGGCCGAGGTCCTGGCCATCGTGTGGATCGTGGTGGCCGTGCTGGCGCTGTTCGAGGCCCTCACCACCATCAACCCCTTCAGCTACATCGCCATTGAGAACAACCTCTACGAGGAGTGGGCCCCGCCCTTGGCCCGGGGCAGCTTCACCCGTGTCGAGGGGGCCTTCGGTCACCCCATCGCTCTGGGGGTGTGCCTGGCTGCCGGGATCCCGCTCATCCTGGCTGCGCGGTGGAGGCCCGGCTACCGGATCGCGGCCGGTGCCCTCGTCCTGGGGGCGACCATACCGACCTTCTCCCGCTCGGCGATCGCCTGCGCCGTCATCGCCGTCATCCTCAGCCTCATGCAGGTGCACATCAACATCCCCGCCCTGTGGAGGATGAGCTTCCTCATGGTGCTGGTCGGTGTGGGCAGCGTGCTGCTGCCCTACGTCCTGGGCGTCTTCGACTCGGCCGGCCGCGAGCAGGAGGACTCCGCCGGCTACCGCGGCGACATCCTCGTCCTGGTGCGCCAGCTCAAGCCGCTGGGACTGTCCTCTTCTTATCAGAAGGTAGGGGACTCAGTGGCCTGGGGCGGCTACAGCTCCATTGACAACCACCTGCTCCTGACCGCGTTGCGCTTCGGGTGGATCCCCGTGGTGCTCGTCATGGTGGGGCTGCTGGTCTACGCCGCCAGGGCCGTCGTCCAGCGCTCCAACCCCGCGCAGATCGCGCTGCTCAGCCTCATCCCGGCCTACGGCACGGTTGCCTTCATCACCCAGATCGGCACCGTTGTGTGGCTCATCGCCGGAATGGCCGCCTCGGCGCAGGTCTCCGTCCTGCTGGAGAGCCGCAACAAGACCACGGGCGGGGGCGTCGGCGTCGTCGCCGGGCACGCCAACCCCTGGAACCAGGTCCGCAGCGGGGACTGGGTCCGCCGGGCCTTCACCGGCCGACCGGTCCGGCCCGCCGGTGGTTCCGGGGCGGGGAGTCACTAGACTCGCGGCCGTGCTCCTGACTGCGCTCCTGCCTCCGCTGCTCGCCGACGCCGACATCGCCCGCACCGTTCGCGCCTCCTCCTCCCGCTCGCGCACCGACCGCAGCCTCGTGGTGGCGCCGGGCGCCCGACCCGCTGTCCTGGCCGCCATGGCCCTGGGCGAGGAGGGCGTCCAACGGGTCGCCGGCGGCGACGCGCCGACGGCCGGCTCCGCCGAGGCGTCTGGCACGCCCCTGCTGGTCGTCACCGCCACCGGCCGCGAGGCCGAGGAGACGGCCCTGGCGCTGCGCAGCTACCTGCCGGCGGAGAACGTCGCCGTCATGCCCGCCTGGGAGACCCTGCCCCACGAGCGCCTCTCGCCGCGCGCCGACACCGTCGCCCAGCGCCTGTCCGTCCTGCGCCGCCTGGCCCACCCCGAGGAGGGCGGGGCGATCCGCGTCCTCATCGTCCCCGTGCGCGCCCTGCTGGCCCCCGTCATCGCCGGGCTCGGCGAGCTCGAGCCCGTCCAGCTGGCCCCCGGTCTGACCGTCGGTCTGGAGGAGACCGCCCGCCGCCTGGAGGCCGCCGCCTACACGCGCGTCGACATGGTCGAGTCCCGCGGCGAGTACGCCGTGCGCGGCGGCATCCTCGACGTCTTCCCGCCCTCCGAGCCCCGGCCGGTGCGCGTGGACTTCTTCGGCGACGAGATCGACGAGGTCTCCTCCTTCGCCGTCGCCGACCAGCGCACCATCGAGACGCTGGGCGCCGTCACCGCCACCGCCTGCCGCGAGCTGGTCCTCACCGACGCGGTGCGCGAGCGCGCCGCCGCCCTGGCCGACGCCGTCCCCGGCGCCGCCGACATGCTGGAGAAGATCAGCCAGGGCATCGCCGTGGAGGGCATGGAGTCCCTCGCCCCGGTGCTGGTTGAGAAGATGGTCCCGCTGCTGGACCTCGTCGGCGACCGCCTCACGGTGCTGCTGGAGCCCGAGCGGGTGCGCAAGCGCGCCGAGGACCTGACCGCCACCACCACCGAGTTCCTCGCCGCCGCCTGGACCTCGGCGGCCTCCGGCGGCACAGTCCCCGTCGACCTGTCCGCCGCCGCCTTCGCCCACCTGGCCGAGGCCCGGGCCCTGGCCCTGTCCTCCAACCGCGGCTGGTGGTCCTTCACCGCCCTGGCCGCCGGCCCCGAGACCACCCGCCTGGACCTCAGCGACCCCCACACCTACCGCGGCGAGCTCGAGCGAGCCGTGGCCGACCTGGGCCGGCTGGCCCGCCAGGGCTGGACCGTCGTCGTGGCCACCGACGGGCCCGGACCCGGCCGGCGCATGGCCCAACTCCTGGGCGACGGCGACGTCCCCGCCCGCATCGTCGACCAGCTCTCGGAGGTCGGCGAGCTCGGCCGCGACAGTGACTGGGTCCCCGCCCCGGCCGCCGTCGCCGACGAGACCGATGCCGACGGCTCGGCCGGCGCCCCGACGGCGGGCCCCGGCGACGGCGTCGTGCGCGTCACCCAGGCCAGTGCCGGCCACGGCTTCCTCGCCGAGGGCCTGCGCCTGGCCCTCATCGCCGAGTCCGACCTCACCGGCCGGGCCAGCGCCGGCCCGCGCGAGCGCCGCAGCCTGCCGGCCCGCCGCGCCCGCCGCTCCGTGGACCCCCTGTCCCTGCACGCCGGGGACCTCGTGGTCCACGCCCAGCACGGGGTGGGGCGCTTCATCGAGCTGAGCCGGCGCACCGTGGGCGGGGCCCGCTCCTCGGCCACCCGCGAGTACCTCGTCATCGAGTACGCCCCCTCCAAGCGCGGCCAGCCCGGCGACCGCCTCCTGGTACCCACCGACGCCCTGGACCAGGTCACCAAGTACGTCGGCGGCGACAGCCCCGCCCTGAGCAAGATGGGCGGCGCCGACTGGGCCAAGACCAAGTCCAAGGCCCGCAAGGCCGTGCGCGAGATCGCCGGCGAGCTCGTGCGCCTCTACGCCGCCCGCGCCGCCACCACCGGTCACGCCTTCAGCCCCGACACCCCCTGGCAGACCGAGCTGGAGGAGGCCTTCCCCTACACCGAGACCCCCGACCAGCTCTCCACCATCGACGAGGTCAAGGCCGACATGGAGAAGGCCCAGCCGATGGACCGGCTCGTGTGCGGCGACGTCGGCTACGGCAAGACCGAGATCGCCGTGCGTGCCGCCTTCAAGGCCGTCCAGGACGGAAAGCAGGTCGCGGTCCTGGTGCCCACCACGCTCCTGGTGAGCCAGCACGCCGAGACCTTCACCGAGCGCTACGCCGGCTTCCCGGTGACCGTGGCGGCCCTGTCCCGCTTCCAGGACGCCACCGAGTCCGCCAAGGTGCTCGAGGGCCTGGAGAAGGGGAGCGTGGACGTCGTCGTCGGCACCCACCGCCTCATCACCGGCCAGGTGAAGTTCAAGGACCTGGGCCTGGTCATCATTGACGAGGAGCAGCGCTTCGGGGTGGAGCACAAGGAGACCCTCAAGGCGCTGCGCACCAACGTGGACGTCCTGTCCATGTCCGCCACCCCGATCCCACGGACCCTGGAGATGGCGGTCACCGGCCTGCGCGAGATGTCCACCCTGGCGACCCCGCCCGAGGACCGCCACCCGATCCTGACCTACGTGGGCGCCTACGAGACCAAGCAGGTCTCCGCCGCGATCCGCCGTGAGCTGCTGCGCGAGGGGCAGGTGTTCTTCGTCCACAACCGGGTCGAGGACATTGACGCCACCGCCGCGCGCCTGGCCGAGCTGGTGCCCGAGGCGCGCGTGGCCACCGCCCACGGGCAGATGAACGAGCACCAGCTCGAGGCCGTCATCGACTCCTTCTGGCGTAAGGAGACCGACGTGCTCGTGTGCACCACGATCGTGGAGACCGGGCTGGACGTGTCCAACGCCAACACCCTCATCGTGGACCGCGCCGACCGCATGGGCCTGTCCCAGCTCCACCAGCTGCGCGGGCGCGTGGGGCGCGGCCGGGAGCGGGCCTACGCCTACTTCCTCTACCCCTCGGACAAGCCGCTGACCGAGACGGCCCTGGAGCGCCTGCGCACCATCGCCACCAACACGGATCTGGGGGCCGGGATGCAGGTGGCCATGAAGGACCTGGAGATCCGCGGCTCGGGCAACCTGCTCGGCGGCGAGCAGTCCGGGCACATCGCCGGGGTCGGCTTCGACCTGTACGTGCGGATGGTCTCCGAGGCCGTGGCCGCCTACAAGAAGGCCCTGGCCCGCTCCGGGAAGGCCGGGGCCGACGCGATCGGCTTCGAGGAGGGCGACGAGGAGGACGTCGAGCTGCGCATCGAGCTGCCCGTGGACGCCACCGTCCCCGAGGACTACATCCCCCACGAGCGCCTGCGCCTGGAGGCCTACACCAAGTTCGCGGCGGCGCGCTCGGGGGAGCAGGTCGACGACGTCCTGGAGGAGCTGACCGACCGCTACGGGCCCGTGCCCGAGGCGACCGCCCTCCTGGCGGCGCTGGCGCGGCTGCGGGCCCTGGCCGCCGAGCTGGGGGTGCGCGAGATCGTCGCCCAGGGCAAGTCGGTGCGCTTCGCCCCGGTGGACCTGCCCGAGTCGGCGCGCATGAAGGTCACCCGCCTCTACCCGGGCACCGTGCTGAAGCCGGCCACGCGCACCATCGTGGTGCCCGCCCCGGGCACCAACCGCATGGGCGGGGCGGCGCTGTCCGGCGAGGAGGTCGTGCGGTGGGCCGAGGTGCTCCTGCGCGCCGTCGTCCAGGGCGACACTACCTACGAGACCGAGGCCACCACCTACCGCAAACGCCGCTGACGGTGGGCGGCGGCGGACCGGCTGCGTGCGTCGTCGCAGGCGGAACGGTAGGGTCTGGGGCAGAAATGTTGTGACACCATGTCGCCCTCCGGCGTCGTCCCCTTCCAGGAGCAGACCGTGACCCGAAGCCTTGCCGCACGCACGCGCATCCTCGCCGCCAGCGCTGCACTCCTCCTCGCCGTCGGGGCGCTCGCCGGCTGCTCCGACCACCCCGGGCAGGTGGCCGACATGCACTACACCGGCCTGGACGGGGCCCGCCACTCCGTGGTTGTCAGTGAGAAGGACGTCGACGTCGTCGTCAAGGAGCTGGACTCCGCGCTCGGTTGGGAGAACCTGGAGCGTCAGGGTGTGAATCGGCCTCAGATCGCTGGTTTCCTCGTTGAGGCGCCCATCCTGGTAGAGGTCGGTCAGGCCCACGGACTGACCGTCACCGATGCGCAGATCGTGGAGATGGTCAAGAAGCAGGTGGGCTTCGAGCCCCGCAAGCCGGAAACGCTCACTTACCTGCGGGCGACTGTGCTGTCCGGCCACTTCCAGCAGCTTTCTCAGCAGGGGCAGCAGGGACAGCAGGGGCAGGTCGCGCTCGCCGACCTGGACAAGGTTCGCGGCACGCTGGACGGTGACATCTCCCCGCGCTACTCGAATAAGGCTCAGACCTGGTTGACCCGAACCGATCCCCGTCTGGAAGCCGGCAACAGCCCCTTCGGCGGTGGCCTGCAGCAGGCTCCCCAGCAACAGCAGCAGGACCCACAACAGCAAGCCCCGCAGCAGGGCGGCCAGCAACAGGCTCCCCAGCAGCAGGCCCCGCAGCAACAGCAGCAGCCTCAGCAACAGGCTCCTCAGCAGGGCGGACAGCAGCCCGCCGACTCCGGTCAGACCGACGGGCAGGGCCAGACCGGTCAGGCCGACGGTGCTGCGAGAGAGGCCGGCCAGGGCGCCGAGCAGTCCGAGACCAGCGGCCAGTAGGGCCGCACAGAGCCCCCAGGACGACGGCGGAACCGAGAGACCGCCGTCGTCCAGTGTTTCTCGCCGGGCGTGAACACTGTGCAATCCTCAGGACCATGGCCCTCGTGGTGGGGGAGTCGGCCCGCTAGGCTGATCCTGCATTCGGCAGTCGCGCGCGAGCGTGCCCGACGCCGACGACCGCATCACGATCCCCTCAGCAAGGAGCACCAAGTGGCCCTCATCGAGAACGTTCACGCCCGCGAGATCCTCGACTCCCGTGGCAACCCGACCCTCGAGGTCGAGATCCTTCTGGAGGACGGTGCTTCCGCTCGCGCCGCCGTCCCCTCGGGCGCCTCCACCGGTGCCTTCGAGGCCGTTGAGCTGCGCGACGGCGACAAGGGCCGCTACGGCGGCAAGGGCGTGGAGAAGGCCGTCGACAACGTCAACGACATCATCGCCCCCGAGATCATCGGCTTCGACGCCGCCGACCAGCGTGGCCTCGACCAGCTCATGATCGAGCTCGACGGCACCCCCAACAAGGGCAAGCTCGGCGCCAACGCCATCCTCGGCGTCTCCCTGGCCGCCGCCCAGGCCTCCGCCGAGTCCGCCGGTCTGGACCTGTTCCAGTACGTCGGCGGCCCCAACGCCCACGTCCTGCCCGTGCCCATGATGAACATCCTCAACGGTGGCTCTCACGCCGACTCCAACGTGGACATCCAGGAGTTCATGATCGCCCCCATCGGCGCCCCCACCTTCCGTGAGGCCCTGCGCATGGGCGCCGAGGTCTACCACGCCCTCAAGGCGGTCGTGAAGGACCGCGGCCTGTCCACCGGCCTGGGCGACGAAGGTGGCTTCGCCCCCAACCTCGACTCCAACCGCGAGGCCCTTGAGCTCATCGTCGAGGCCATCGAGAAGGCCGGCTACAAGCCCGGCAAGGACGTGGCCCTGGCCATGGACGTCGCCTCCTCGGAGTTCTTCGACGAGAAGACCAAGACCTACCAGTTCGAGGGCGAGGCCCGCGACAACGCCTTCATGGTCGACTACTACGAGAAGCTCATCACCGACTTCCCGATCGTCTCCATCGAGGACCCGCTCTCCGAGGACGAGTGGGACGACTGGAAGGCCCTGACCGACAAGATCGGCGACCGGGTCCAGCTCGTCGGCGACGACTTCTTCGTCACCAACCCCGAGCGCCTCGCCAAGGGCATCAAGCTCGGCGCCGCCAACGCCCTGCTGGTCAAGGTCAACCAGATCGGCTCCCTGACCGAGACCCTCGAGGCCGTGGAGATGGCCCACCGCGCCGGCTACAAGTCCATGACCTCCCACCGCTCCGGTGAGACCGAGGACGTCACCATCGCCGACCTGGCCGTGGCCACCAACTCCGGTCAGATCAAGACCGGCGCCCCCGCCCGCGGCGAGCGCGTCAACAAGTACAACCAGCTCCTGCGCATCGAGGAGGCCCTCGGCGACGCCGCGGTCTACGCCGGCGCCGGCGCCTTCCCCCGCTTCCAGGCCTGAGCCTGACAGCGACCTGCCGACGTCGAGCCGCTGACTGACGCGACGCCTCAGCCGCGACTCGACGACGACGCACCCCACCGCTTCGGGGCAGACGGGTTCTCCCGCCTGCCCCGAAGCGTCGTCTATGGCAGTCCTGTATGTGCGCCCGGCAGGGGCGGGCCATGACCGAAGCGTGAGCAACGCGCCCGGTGGGGTGCGCTGTCTCCTGTGCCCTGGTGAGGCAGGATGCCGGTATGACTCCACGCCGCCCCTCCTCCAGCCAGTCCGGGACGCGCCGCGTCGCCGGCGGCGCCCGGCCCCGCCAGGTACCGGCCGAGAGGGCGGCCTCCGCGGCCGGGTCGGGATCCGGCTCGTCCGGCTCCCGGCAGCGGGGCCTGCCGACGGCGGTGCCCGAGCGGACCCTGCCGCCCCGGGTCGTCATCCTGGCGGTCGTGTGCCTGCTGGCCTTCGTCGTCATCTTCACCTCCCTGCGCGCCTACCTGTCCCAGCAGGCCCAGTACGACGCCGTCGTCGACAGGATCAAGGAGGCCTCCGACACCTCCACCACCCTGGAGAACGAGCTGGCCCAGTGGAAGGACGACACCTACGTGCGCTCCCAGGTCCGTGAGCGCCTCGGCTACGTCATGCCCGGCGACACCAGCTACGTCGTCGTCGGCGCCGACTCCATGAAGGAGAACGAGGCCGGCGGCGGGGCCACCCCGGGCTCCCCGGACGCCCCCTGGTACGAGGAGCTCCGGGACTCCTCGCGGGCCGCCGGCCAGGCCAACAGCACCGCGCCAGCAGGATCGAAGGGTGGGACGGACGGCAAGACCCTCAACCCCGCCGAGAAGGAGCTGCCGACCGGGGAGCCCAACCAGGCGCCGTCGGATCCGCCCAAGACCACGCCGAAACCGGCCGTCACCCCGCAGACGAAGGAGACCCCGTGAGCCCCACGCCCCAGACGCAGGAGCCGGTGTCGTCGGCCGACCTCGAGGCCCTGGCCGAGCAGCTGGGGAGGGTGCCGCGCGGAGTCGTCGCCATTGCGGCCCGCTGCGTGTGCGGGCGCCCCACCGTGGTGCGCACCGCCCCGCGCCTCGACGACGGCACCCCCTTCCCGACCAGCTACTACCTCACCCACCCGGCCGCCGTGAAGGGCTGCTCCACCCTGGAGGCCGAGCACCTCATGGAGACCTTCAACGCCGAGCTGGCCGACGACGCCGAGCTGGCCACCGCCTACGCCTCCGCCCACGACGACTACCTGGCCCGTCGTGCCGAGCTCGGGCAGGTTTCTGAGATCGAGGGGGTCTCCGCCGGCGGCATGCCCACGCGCGTCAAGTGCCTCCATGCCCTGCTCGGGCACACCCTGGCCGCCGGAGCCGGCGTCAACCCCATCGGTGACCGCACGCTGGAGGCCCTGCGCGAGCGCGGACTGTGGGATCCTGAGCGCTGCTTCTGCTGAGCGGCAGGGACGCCCTGCTCTCTCCCTTCCCGACCGAGCCCAGGAGGCCGCCACCATGACCCGCGTCGCCGCAATCGACTGCGGCACCAACACCATCCGCCTCCTCATCGCCGAGGCCCACCGTGACGACTCCGGGCGCCCCCACCTGGAGGTGCTGCGCCGCCGCAACGAGATCGTGCGCCTGGGCCAGGGCGTGGATCGCACCGGCCTGCTCGACCCCGAGGCCCTGGAGCGCACCCTGGCCGCCGTGGCCTCCTACGCCGCCGACTGCGCCGAGCTGGGCGTCGCCCCCGGGAGCGACGTGCGGCGCTTCGTGGCCACCTCCGCCACCCGCGATGCCCGCAACCGCGAGGACTTCGTGGCCGGGGTCAGGCGCCTGCTGGGCATTGAGCCCGAGGTCGTCAGCGGCCAGGAGGAGGCCCGCCTGTCCTTCACCGGCTCGCTCCTGGGCGCCGGTGAAGACGAGGGCGCGTCAGGGCCGGGGGAGCACGCGCCCGCGCCGCGGCTCGTCGTCGACCTCGGGGGCGGTTCCACCGAGCTGGTCCTGGGTGTGGATGCCCCTAGCGCCGCCATCAGCCTGGACACCGGCAGCGTGCGCATCACCGAGCGCTTCCTCGCAGGCGGTGTCACCCCCGAGGCCGAGGCCGCCGCTCGGGCCGAGGTGCGTGGCCTGCTCGATGAGGCCGAGCGGGTCGTCGACCTGTCCGCCCCGGGGCGGCTGGTCGGCCTGGCCGGCACCATCACCACCGTCACCGCCCATGCCCTGGATCTTCAGGTCTTCGACCCGCAGGCCCTGAACGGTGCTGAGCTGAGGCCGCAGGCGGTTCTGGCCTCCTGTGAGGCGATCATCCACTCCACGCCCGAGCAGCGCGCCTCCTGGGGCTACCTGGCCCCCGGCCGCCGCGACGTCATCGCCGCCGGGGCCCTCGTGTGGAGCGAGGTCGTCACCCGCGTCGTGGAGCGGACCGCCGCCGCCGGGCGCCCGCTGGCGCGGGTCACCACCAGCCTCTACGACATCCTCGACGGCATCGCCCTGTCGCTCGTGCCCGAGTCGGGGCCGATCGAAGGGACCCCGGCGTGAGCGCGACGTCGCTGACCTGGGGCGGACGCAGCATCCCTGGCCCCGGTGGCCTGCCCGCGGTGGCCGTCTCCCTGACCGGGCCGAGCCTTGCCCAGGCGCGGACCCAGGCCCGCAGCGCCATCGACGCCGGTGCCGATGTCCTCGAGCTGCGCGTGGACCTGCTGGAGGAGGCCGGCACCCTGGCCGCCCCCGACCCGCTGGACGCGGCCACGGGCGCCGCCCAGGTCCTGGAGTGCCTGCGGGAGCTGGGGGAGGCCATTGCCGCCGACGGTGCTGACGCCGTTGCCGGCGCCCCGGTGCTGCTCACCTGCCGCACCGCCGCCGAGGGGGGCCGGGCCCGTCTGGACGACGCCGCCTACGGCGCCCTTCTGCGCTCCGTCCTCGACGGGCTCGCCGACTGGGCGCCCGAGCGCCGCCCGGCCGCCATCGACGTCGAGGTTCAGCGCGGCTGCCTGCCTCAGGTCTGCGCACAGGCCCACGAACTGGGTATCGACGTCGTCGCCTCCTTCCACGACTTCGAAGTCACCCCTGCCGATGAGGTTCTCGAGGAGGTCCTGGCCCGCATGGCCCGCGGGGGTGCGGACCTGGCCAAGATCGCCGTGTGGCCCACCAGTGCCGATGATGTCGCCCGCCTCCTGGGTGTGTGCGCGCGGGCCACGGCAGGTGCGGGGGAGCGCAGCGGCCTGGGTGTGCCCGTGGCGGCCATGTCCATGGGGGCGCTCGGGGCGGTCAGCCGTGTGGCGCCGGCCTTCGGGACGGCGCTGACCTTCGCCGTCGTCCCCGACGAGCAGGGGCAGGCCCGGGCCTCCGCTCCTGGCCAGCTGCCGATCCAGGACGTGCGCCGCTGCCTGGAGCTGCTGCGGGCCTGAACGATGGTCCGCACCCGCGCGTTCGTAGGGTAGGTCGCGCTGTCGAGGGGTAAGGGTACGATCCCGGCACCTACGGTACGAACGCGCGGAGCCGGTGCGAGTTAGACGTCGAGCCTGCGCAGGAGCTCTGCGGGTGGAAGGGCCCCGTCCTCGATGTAGGCGCGGAAGACGGGGGCTGCCTGCTCGCCGGTGAAGACCTCCTCGGGGTGCAGACGCAGCGAGAAGGGCTCGGGACCCCCGTTGTCCCAGGTGATCGTGGTCCACGCTCCGGGGTCGGCGACGGGCTCGCGGGCCACGGCGTAGTGCTCGTAGGAGTCGTCCTCGTGGGTCACGCGGATCTCAACGCTCATGGCGGCCGCCGAGCCGCCGCACTGGATGAAGGTGGCTCGCGCCGGGGAGGACTCCGGAACCTCGTCGATGTGCGACGTTCCCTCGGGCAGTGCCCACACCACGACGGCGAAGTGCCTTGCGCCGTCCAGGTAGGCGGGTGAAGTGAGTTTGCGGGCGACCTCATCGGCGATGAGCTGCGGGGTCTGGGGCTGCAGGAAGACGTCGATGGGACCGTTCCTGCCGACGATGTACTCGGCGAAGTACCTCATGGTCTGCTCTCTGGTAGTCGGGTGCGGGAGTGCTGCCGGCGTTGTGAGGCGCTGGCGGGCTCGGGGCCGTTGTCCTGCGGATGATCTCAGTTCCCCACCGTTGAGTGTCCACATGGCTGGGATATGGGGACAAGTGCCCGCCTCCGGCCGCCGCGAGCACGGGCCTCCGGCTGCACGGCGCGAGTAGTCTTCGCTGCACCCGCGGTGTCTTGCGACGGGCCTGGTCGCAGGCGGGAGCGAAGGAGGGCGGGCATGGCCGAGCATGGGCGGCGCGGCGTCGTCGGCATGGGGCTCGCCGGCGGGGCGGCACTGGCGCTGGGTGGATGCGCCCCAGCGCAGGCCGGCCGGTCGCGGCCGAGTGCGACGCCGACATCGGATGGTCGTTTCGCGAGCTTCACTGAATACGTCCCCGTGACGCTGGAGATCCGCACCGACCTGGGGCGCCTCGACAGACGCATGCCGGGCGTCACCATCTCCTCGGCTCACTGGGTCATGCAGTACTGGCAGGAGAAACGTGAGGTCCTGCCTGCGCCGGACCGCCCGCTATGGGTGCACGGGGTGATGACCCTCGATCCCGCCGGCAGTCGGGCCCTCGCCGAGGCCTCAAGTGGGAAAGCCGATCCGCTCCCGGGGATCTACCCCGACCTGCGCCAGTACGTCCCCGAGGGAAAGGTCTTCACCACGGTCCCGAAGGAGAAGGCTGATGGGATTCTCGACATCGAGCACGCGATGCAGGATGACCCGAGTCGTTTTGAGTCGTCCTACTTTGACACCGAGCAGGTTGCCATCTGCGCTGACGCCAACCTCCTGATCTTCATCGCGAGGGAATGGCATACGTGACGGGGCTGAGCTGCTGCAAACCGGCGGCCCGCGCCATCGTAGGGTAGGTCGCGAGGTCGTGCCTTCAACCCTCGACCGCGCGACCTAAGGATCGATCGCGCGAGCCGGTCGCTGGCTCTGGTGCAGAGGGGCCAGATCTGGTCGGTGTGTCGTAGTTGGTATGTCAGGTGTCCAGCGGGGTCAGAACGGCGATCTTCCAGCTCTCACTGTCGCGGACGAGCTGGTAGAGGAGTCGCTCACTCGGCACGCCAGCGTCGTGGGTCCAGGTGACATCGGCCCAGATGCTGTGCCCGGTCTCAGCAACGACCTTGATGGTTGCGTGAGTGGTGGAGACGCCATCGTACTGGCCGAACGCCCCGGAGAAGAACTGCTCGGTCTGTGAGGCCTCGGAGACAGCGATGGGGTGATCGGGGAACTCGATCAGCGCGGGCACGGCGTAGTGCTCGGCGATGGCCTTGGCGTCTCGGTCGAGCAGGGTGCGGGTGTAGGAGTCGAAGAACTGCTGCGCGATAGTGCTGTTGGTCATGGCGTCCACGCTACGCACAAACCCGGACAGGCCAATGTCATGGTTACGATGAGTCCATGAACTCGCCTGCAGGACGGGCGTCCGCAGCCTCACGTGACCCGTACCTGACCCTGCGACGGGTGGAGCGTCAGCAGCACCTCATTGAGCGACTGCATACCAGCTCGAGCCGGCTCACCCTCGGTCGTCTCGCCAACGAGCTGGGTGTGACGGAGCGGACCGTTGCCCGCGATGTCGAACGACTGCGCCACTCCGGTGTGCCGATCACGGTCGTCCCCGGCCGAGGCGGTGGTGTCAGCATCGAGCGCGCCACCCCGTCAGGGCGCGTTGAGCTGGATCTTCCGGAGATCGCCGCCCTCATGGCGAGCCTCGCCGCCCTCGGACCGAGCGCCAGCGAGTCCGCGGCCTCCGCGATGCGCAAGCTCACCGCCGCCCTCCGTCCTGGGTAGCGGCCGCCGTCCGTGCGGCCGCGATCGTAAGAGGTTGTGTCAACGTCATCGAGGCCACCGCGACTCGTAGCGCCAGGTGGGGCGCCTCACCGGCTGCGCGGCTGTTCGCGCGCCCCGCCCATGCCGTAGTCTTGCCCACGTTGCCCCGGCGAGGGACGCGCCAGCACGGCGCGCATCCGTGATCGACGTGGTGGTACCTGGCGGTACTGCGCGTCGTCGCGCCCAGCCGGACCACCATCAGCCGCGGGGCACCGGGCCCCGCCTCATCCGCAAGGAGAGCCACATGGCCAACAACGCCATCACCCTCAAGGCCCAGGACCGCACCGAGTTCGGCAAGGGCTCGGCCCGCCAGGCCCGCCGCGCCGGCCAGGTCCCCGCCGTCGTCTACGGCCACGGCACCGAGCCCCGCCACCTCCTGCTCGAGGAGCACGCCACCCGCCTGGCCCTGCGCAGCAACGACAACGCCCTGGTCGAGCTGGACATCGCCGGCGGCGAGACCCTCCTGGCCCTGGCCAAGGACGTGCAGCGCCACCCCATCCGCCCCGGCGTGCAGCACGTCGACTTCCTCCTGGTGGACCGCAACGAGCGCGTCGACGTCGAGGTCCCGGTCACCGTCATCGGTGAGGCCGCCCCCGGCACCATCCACATGATCGAGGCCGCCACCGTCATGGTCTCCGCCCCGGCCGTCTCCGTGCCCGAGGCCATCGAGGTCGATGTCACCGGCGTCGCCGCCGGCACCGTCCTGACCCTTGCCGACATCACCCTGCCCAAGGGGGTCGAGGCCGTCGCCGACGCCGAGACCGCCGTGGTCAACGTGGCCAACGAGCACGCCGTCGCCTCCGAGGTCCCCGAGGACGCCCCCGCTGAGGGTGACGCCGAGGCCGAGGCCGAGTGAATCGCGCGTGACTGACATGTCCAGCCATGACGACGCGCCGGCAGGCGCCTCCCGCACCACCCGTGCCGCCCGCGCCGGGCTCACCCCGGGGCGGGGCGCATGAGTGAGGCCTGGCTCGTCGTCGGGCTGGGGAACCCCGGGGCCCGGTACGCCCGCAACCGCCACAACCTCGGCTACATGGTGCTCGACGTCCTGGCCGAGCGCACCGGGTCCCGGTTCACCCAGCACAAGAAGGCTCGCGCCCGCGTGGCCGAGGGCAGGCTGGGCATGATGCCCGGCGGAGCCCCCGGCCCCCGCGTCATCTTGGCCGAGCCCTCAGTGCTCATGAACCTCTCCGGCGGCCCCGTGGCCGGGCTCGTCTCCTACTACGGGATCGACCCCGCCAGCCGCCTGCTCGTCATCCACGACGAGCTCGACCTGCCCGCCCACGAGCTGCGCCTCAAGCGCGGCGGCGGCGAAGGCGGTCACAACGGCCTGCGCTCCATCAGCAAGTCCGTCTCCACCAAGGACTACGCGCGCCTGCGCGTAGGCATCGGCCGCCCGCCGGGCCGCCAGGACCCCTCCGACTTCGTCCTGTCCGACTTCCCCGGCCGTGAGCGCGCCGACCTCGGCGTCACCCTGGAGCAGGCCGCCGACGCCGTTGAACAGGTCGTCACGGTCGGCTTCGACGACGCCCAGCAGCGCCTTCACGCCCCCCGCTGACGTGCGGTCGCCCGATCTGGGCGGGTGGGGCAGGTGCTCGAAAGCATGGACGGGCCTGGCGGGAGCACCGTGAGGAACGAGCGGTGCGGATGGTTGCCAAGAGCGCCTGTCCCGTCCGCCTCACCGCGAACCGGCTCAGCGATGCTGCTGGGCTCAGGCCATGAGGCCGGTCTCGTAGGCGACGACGACGGCCTGGACCCGGTCTCGCACGTCGAGCTTGGCGAGCACGTTGCCCACGTGGGTCTTGACGGTGGTGGCCGAGACGACCAGGCGCGCGGCGATCTCCGCGTTCGACATGCCCTGACTCATGAGCACGAGGATCTCCTTCTCGCGCGGGGTCAGTGAGTCGATCCGCGGATCCGAGGAGGACTGGGCCGGCGCCTCCGAGCTCGGCAGCGAGCCGGCGAACATCTCCAGCATCCGCTGAGTGATGCGCGGCGAGACGACCGCCTCCCCGGAGGCCACGGTGCGGATCGCCTCGGCGAGCTCGGTGGGCCGGGTGTCCTTGAGCAGGAAGCCGGAGGCCCCAGCGCGCAGCCCGGCGAAGGCGTACTCATCCAGGTCGAAGGTGGTCAGGATGAGCACGCGCGTGCTCGGGCACTCCTGGGCGATGCGCTCGGTGGCCTCGATGCCGTTCATCCCCGGCATGCGCACGTCCATGAGGATGACGTCGGGGTGCAGGGCTTTGGCCTGGGCCAGGGCGGAGGTGCCGTCGGAGGCCTCGCCGACGACGGTGATGTCCTCCTCGGCCTCCAGCACCATGCGGAAGCCCATGCGCATGAGCGCCTGGTCGTCGGCGAGCACGACGCTGACCGGGCCGCGGACCTCGCCGGGGCGCTCAGGCTCGTCGGGCTGGAGAGGATCACCGCTGCTCACAGGGGCGTCTGCCATGAGAAAGTCCCTTCGTCATGCTCGTCCCAGCGCAGGACCGCACGGACTCGCCAACCCGTGGGCGTCGGGCCGGCCTGTACGGTCCCACCATAGACCGAAGCGCGTTCCCGCATGCCGATCAGCCCCTTACCGGATCCGTGCATCGGGCGCGTGCCCGGGGCGGCCTCGTTGTCCACGGTGAGGACCACGGTGCCGATGTGGCGCTCGACGTCGACGCTGACGGCCGGCGTCGTCGGGGCATAGCGCAGCACGTTGGTCAGGGCCTCCTGGGCGATGCGGAACACGGTGAGCTGGAGGGCCTTGTCCGCTGGGAGCGCCGCACCCACCCACCGGTAGGTGACCGGCACCCCCGCCGCCACGAAGCGCTTGACGAGCTCGGTGATGTCAGCCTGTTCGGGGGAGGGGGCCAGGGGCAGGTCTCCGCGGGAGCGGTCGCCCGCGCCGTCGGTGGCCTGCTGGCGCAGGTTGGCGATGGGGACGCTGGGCTCGACCGGCGTCACCGTCCCCAGGGGGGCGAACTCAGGCACCGGCAGGTCGCGGACCTCGTGCTGGCGGGCCGACGACGGCGATTCTCCCGAGGGTGCAGGCGGCTCCGGGGACTGCGGGGCCTGTTCTGCTGCCACCGAGGGGTCCTCCCGCAGGACCCCCACCAGGCGGCGAGTGTCGGCCAGGGCGCTGCGTCCGGCCTCGGCCAGGGTCTCGATGGCCTGCTTGGCCGTGGCTGGATCGCGCTCCACGATGGCGGCGGCGCCGTCGGCCATCGTAATCATGACGGCCAGGGAGTGGGCGACGACGTCGTGCATCTCCCGGGCGATGCGGCTGCGCTCCTCGGCGGCCGCCAGCAGCACCGCCTGCTCGCTCGCCAGGGCCATTCGGGCCGAGCGGAGCTCCATGGCCTTGAGCCGCAGCCGGGCGGAGCGGGCGTTGAAACCGAGCAGGATGCCGACCAGGATGAGGAGAACGAGGATGACGGTGGTGCGCAGGAGCTCCCCAATCGACAAACCAGGAGTTGTCAGGCTGAGGTCCACCATGAGAACCACCAGGGAGATGCCCCCCGCGGTCCATGCGGCGGCCGGCCTGCGGTGCGAGGCGATGGCGCCCAGGGCGAAGGGAACTGATATCAGCTCCATGCCGCTGACGCCGATGGCCGCGTACAGCAGCTGCTCCGCAGTGAGGTGGAAGGCATGCAGCACCGCGAACTGATACGTCTCCGGGATCAAGAGGATGGCGGCCCAGCACCACAGGGGGAAGCGCCGGCGAAGTGACAGCGCGACCCCCATCAGTGCGATCACGATCAACGCCAGAGGCAGGATGGGATAGGTTCTCGCCGGGCTGCTTGGGCGCAGGAGAATCGGGACAGCCACGACGAGGCTGTAGACGCCGACGCCGGCAGCGATCGAGATGTCGATGATCGTCGGATGGCGGTGGTACCACCGGCTGAGTGTGCGCAGCAGGCCCCGCGGCTCGGGCGGGAGCTCGACGTCGTCCTCGGTGGGCGTGTCGGTGGCTGGACGGCCGGGCTGAGGGGCTGGCAGCTGGCTGGACATAGGGCTCAGTGTGTCATTCCAGGGGGTCGTGATCGACGTCGACCTGTGCGGCTGAGGCACCCACCTCCGACGATGGGATTCTTCCCGTGCCTGTCGGAGGCGGGGGCCGGCGGGCTCAGGCGTCGCGCCGGGAGAAGACGATCCAGGCGGTGATGAGCGGGATGAGCGCCCAGGCGGCGAAGACCGCGATGGCCTGGCCGTGGGTGAGGAACTGGGCTCCCTGCCCGCCCCACTCGGTGGTGCGCTGGAACGGGTCGGAGACGGCCTCGGCGACGGTGCTGGGCAGGCAGCCGATGATCTTGAAGATCCATGGCCACTTGCTGGCCGCGAGCTGGAGGGGGCCGCTGATGATGAACAGGAGAGAGACGATGACGGTGATGGTGCCGGCGGTGGAGCGCAGCAGGAAGCCGAGTCCCAGGGCCAGGAGGGCGATGGTGGCGAAGACCAGGCCCGAGCCCCAGATGTAGCCGATGTAGTGCGAGTCGGTGAGGGAGCCGGCGTGCTCGCCGATGAAGGGCTTGGAGATCGCCCAGGACAGGAACACGGACACCGATCCCAGGAGGAAGGAGACGATGGCCAGGACCACTGCCTTGGACACCAAGAGCTGCCCGCGCTTGGGGACGGCGGCCAGGGAGGAGCGGATCTGTCCGGAGGAGTACTCCCCGGTGATGATGAGGGCTCCCAGGACCGCGACCACGACCTGCCCGAATGTCAGGCCTTGAGTGATGAGGTTCTTCGCCGTGTCCTGGTACTCCTCGGTTCGTCCGAGGACGGCGGTGAGGCCGGCGCCGAACAGAACGGTCAGGGCGATGGTGATGAAGGAGGTGATCCAGGTCGAGCGCAGGGACCAGAACTTGATCCACTCGGCGCGCACGGAGCGCAGGAGGGTCTGGCGGCCCTGGATGCGGGAGCGCGCTGGGCGCGGTGCGGGGCCTGCGGGGGCGGTCCCGGCGGCGGTGCGCACCGGGGCGGGGCCGGCTGGGGCGGCGGAGGCGTGGGCGGGGGTGTGGGTACTCATGGCTGACCTTCTGGAGTGAGACGGATGGAGCTTCTGATGGCGGGCGTGGCGCGCTGGCGTGCGGGCCTCAGCCCCGGGCGGAGCCCTGCGGCACGGCCTGGCGCACCTGGGCCTGCTGCATCTGGGCCTGGGAGGCGGGGTCGGTGCGGTACTCCACGGAGTCGCTGGTCAGAGTCATGTAGGCCTCTTCGAGGCTGGCGCGGATGGTGGTGAGCTCGTGCAGAACGATGCCGCCCTGGGCGGCCAGCTCGCCGATGGTGGCGGCGGTGGTCGCGGTGGTCTCCAGGACGTTGGGGGCCACGGGCTGGGCGGCCAGGTTGCGGGAGGCCATGAGCTCGGCGAGCTGGGTGGCCTGAGGGGAGGCCACGCGCACCCGGTCGGTGGTGGCCGAGGCGATGACGTCGTTGACTGGGCCGGCCGTCAGGATCCGGCCGCGGCCGATGACCAGGAGGTGGTCGGCGGTCTGGGCCATCTCGCTCATGAGGTGGGAGGAGATGAACACGGTGCGGCCCTCGCCGGCCAGACGGCGGCAGGTCTCACGCACCCACTTGACGCCCTCGGGGTCCAGGCCGTTGACGGGCTCGTCGAACAGGAGCACACCGGGGTCGCCCAGCAGAGCCGCCGCGATGCCCAGGCGCTGGCCCATGCCCAGGGAGAAGCCCTTGACGCGCTTCTTGGCCACCGAGGTCAGGCCGGTGATGTCCAGGACCTCGTCGACCCGCTTGGCGGGGATGCCGTTGGAGGCGGCCAGCTGGCGCAGGTGGCTGCGGGCGCTGCGCGAGCCGTGCAGGCCCTTGGCGTCCAGCAGGGCACCGACCTCGCACAGGGGGGCCGACAGCTGCCGGTAGGGGCGCCCGTTGATCGTGACCTTGCCGCTGGTGGGCTTGTCCAGGCCCATAATCATGCGCATCGTGGTGGACTTGCCCGCCCCGTTGGGGCCCAGGAAGCCGGTGACGGTGCCGGGCTCGACGGTGAAGGAGATGTTGTCCACCGCTGTCTTCTTGCCATAGCGCTTGGTGAGATTGACTGCCTCGATCATGATGTTCTCTCTTCGACGTGGGCCTCTGGCCAGGGGATGGGTGGTTCGCCGTGGTTCTTCCGGGGGCTGCTCCCACGGAGCAACCGGATGGCTCCAGCCTAGGAGTGCGCCGTCGTCGGTGAATCGGCCGAGGTGACGAACCCGGGGCCGGCCGGGGCGGGTCCGTCAGGGGGAGGGGGTCCTCCTGGAGGATGAGAACCGATCGGTCGATGCGAGCCGCCGGAGGCCACCGAGGAGTCGACGGCGCCCGACGCGCCAGTGGGGATCTCTCCCCAGAGGGCTACGTTGTGAGGGAAAAGGGTTCCCCTGACCGTGTGGGGGCTGCGCATAATATGCGCAGTTTCGGGTGCCGGTCCTCGACGGCCGGACCGGACTGCGAGCGGCGGCCTCCCCGGGCCGACGGTCCCAGCCCCCTCAGAGAGGATGAGAGGAACATGTCCAACCCCTTCTTCAGCCGAAGCACCGCCTTCCAGGAAGGTGGCCATGCGCCCGGGGCCGCCCCGGCCCAGACGCCCAACGGCTACCCCACGATGCCCGGCTACCAGGCCGGCCAGTACGGCCAGCAGGCCGCCGGCTACGGCCAGCAGTACGGTCAGTACGGCAACCAGTACGCCAACCAGTACGGTCAGCAGGCTGCCGGCTACGGCCAGGTGAGTCCCGAGCAGATGGCCGGTCTGGAGGCCCAGTACCAGGCGCCGTCGGCCACCAACGCGGACATGCGCCGCATGACCTACGACGACGTCATCATCCGCACCGCCGGCATGTTCGCCGTCATCCTGGCCACGGGCGCCCTGTGCTGGAACCTGGTGACCAATGAGGCGACTTTCGCTCTGGGTGCCATGGCGGTGTTCGCCGGTGCCATCGGTGCCTTCGTCCTGGGCCTGGTCAACAGCTTCAAGCGGGAGCCCTCCCCGGCCCTCATCCTGGCCTACGCGGCCTTCGAGGGACTGCTGCTGGGTGGCTTCTCCGGCATCATGGAGGCCCGCTACGAGGGCATCGTCGTCCAGGCCGTGCTCGCGACGCTGGCCACCTTCGGTGCCATGCTCGCGGCCTACTCCTTCGGCGGCTTCCGGGTCCAGGGCAGGTTCCGTCGAGTTGTGGTCGTGGCCACCTTCGGCTACATGATCTTCAGCCTCATCAACTTCGCCCTCATGATGACCGGCATGACCACCGGCGCCTGGGGCCTGCGCTCCCTGACCATCATGGGGATCCCGCTGGGAGTCCCGCTGGGAATCCTCGCGGTCATCCTGGCCTCCTTCTTCCTGGCGATCGACTTCGAGTCCATTGAGAACGGGGTCCGCAACGGGCTGCCCCAGCGCTACGCCTGGGCGGGGGCCTTCGGTCTGGTCGTCACCCTCGTGTGGCTCTACGTGGAGTTCCTCCGCCTGCTGAGCTACTTCCGCGACTGAGCGCGCGGCGCGGGGGCGGGCCCGGTTCGTCC